>CAZYKH010000005.1:0-91510 GCA_964648225.1 uncultured Acholeplasma sp. | reverse complement strand
TTTTTTATATCATGGATATTTATATTTTTAACTGGTTGTTGGAAGGCACTAATGAATCCAGCACAATTCTTGCAAGATAAAAACACATTTAGTGCATATGGTTTATTTGATGATAATATCAATCCAAAAACAACATATGATCATTTGAAACTTTTTGGATCAACAAGTGAAACAACATATACTTATGAATCGCTAACTGGAGATGAAAGATATCTTTTTACAACAATACCAGGTATCAATGAAAAACCTATATTAAGTTATTTTAGAGTATCTTCTAATAATGATAATGGTTCATTATTAGGAATTGGTATTGGTGAACAAACAATAGTATTTAAAAATGATACCTTAGGAATTACAAAAACATATAGTATCTATGAATACTTAAAGGACGAAGGCTTTGAATATAACTTTGACTTTCCTGTAAAATATTCAAATAATTTAGGGGACGATAAAATAATGTGGTATTATCTTAAAAAAGATAATATATTTATTAATTATGCTGTACATATAGATAATTATTTAAAGCTACATGCATATGAAGTAGGTATTATCGATGAAAGTGTTTATGACATATTATCAACTTATAATGAAGGTTACAACCTAACAATTGATTCAAATAATCATACACTAGTAAACACATATAAAACAGTTTATGCTGTAGGTGATTATATGAATATAGTAATTGAAAAAAGTAATGCTCCTGGTACGACTAAATTATATATAAATGATGTATACATCAAAGATTTTGAATATAATGGATATCATTATGAGGCAAGCTTTTATATGTATGCTAAAGATGTTGTTGTAAGGATAGTTACTGAATAAAACTTAAAAAAAGATAAAACAATATTTTTTAAAATAAAGTATACATCCATTTATTCGTAATGATTAAATGGATGTATTTGTTTGAAATTGATTAAAAAAATTAAGAATTTATATTTATTTTAAGACACAATATAACTAAAGGTAGGTGTGATCTGTTAAAAGTAATAGGAAGAAGGTCCAATGGAGTCGGCTTATTATTTATGCTTATGCTTTTACTAAGTATGATAATGATTTTTATAGGTATCTATGAAAACTATTTTTTATTCATATAAATGGTTAAATAAGAGTACGCAATTCTGTGCACATAAGAATCCCCAATTCTTAGCATAAAAAGCGTACTCTTTTTTGATACAATATTCTCTATTGGAGGATGATTGTATATGACAAAAATAATAATAGAAAAGATTAATTGTGTAGAAGACTTATATATGTTTAGTAAAGCATTTAAGGAAGGACTGATTATAAATTGTTCCTGTTGGAATGCCATATTCGCTTGCAAGTGTAGGAACGGATTTACCGTTTAAATTCAACTCATACAACTGCTTTTCAAAAACTTTTGAATAACGATTGCCTTTTTTGCTGTCAGACATTATTATCGCCTCCTTCCTTATATCTTATCATAAGAAGGATTCTTACTCTTTGTGTCTACTAAACTATACTAACATCAGCTGTGGCTATATTATAGATAGAGACTATAATGCAGCCATCAATATAAGTAATAAAGGTTTAGAACCACTTAAAGTCTAAACCTAAAACAATAATATTAGAACCGTAGAACTACAGGGATAGCCTACTGATACACTAAAGAATACTTTGGTTTGGCGAGTTCACTTATAACCTTGAAAATGATGGATAACCGTTCATATTTGACAATATTGTGTCAAAATACGACTAAATAAGTACAAAAGAACCTATCAAAAATCACGAAAATACGAAAACGTTTAAGTTAAAAAAATAAGGTTAACGCCTTGGTTAAGCTAATTACAAAAATCATAAAAATAAAACGCTTACATTTTAGTGATAAGTTTGCTTGAAATATGCTTTTGAAATGATAAAATATAGTTGCGCAAACGTTTAAGTACAAAAAGGGGGTATTGTATGGTTAAGCTAAAGGATATCGCAGATGTTGTTGGTGTAAGTATTGGCACTGTGAGCAAAGCCTTAAGTAATAGTCATGAGATAAGTATCAAAATGACAAAGAAAATTCATAAGATTGCAAGAGAAATGGGCTATATTGCAAACTCTCAAGCAAGAAGTTTGAAAACCAACAAATCCTATAATGTAGGTGTTGTATATATAGATAAATCAAAAGCCGGTTTGAAGCATGAATATTTTTCAACAATGCTGAGTAGTATTCAAGAAAACTTGCGTGTTAAGGGCTATGACTTTACATTTATATCTAATCTTGTTGGTTCAACAAAACACACATTGTTAAGTCATGCAAGATATCGCAGATATGATGGTGTTATTATTGCAACTGCAGACTATGATGATCCTGAAATCTTACAATTAATTGCATCTGATATGAAAGTTGTCACAATAGATCATGTTTTCCCAAACAAAACAGCAATACTTTCGGACAATAATATAGGGTTAGGAAAAATTGTTGAATATATATACGCACAAGGCCATAAGAAAATAGCATTTATTCATGGTGAACTGACAAAAGTAACTAAAGATCGTCTAGAGTCATTTTATAAGGCGTGTCAGAAATTAGGTATCACAATACCACCAGAGTATATAAAACAAGCAGATTATCATCTACCTAAAGAAAGTGGACTAGCTACTAGAGAGTTACTTGATTTGGAGGAACCACCAACATGTATTATATATCCCGATGACTATTCTTATATGGGTGGCTTGACAGAAATTGAAAAACACGGATTAAATATACCTAATGATATATCTGTTGTTGGTTATGATGGTATCTATTTATCAAGAATACTTAGACCAACCTTAACAACTTATGTACAAAACAGTGCAGAAATTGGTAAACAAGCTGCATTAAAATTAGTAGAACAAATTGAACATCCTAAAGATTTTGAAGCTAAAGAGATTACTATTAGCGGAAAAATTCAAAAGGGAAGTACGGTTAAAAATATTAAAAACACTTTTTAAAATTAAAAAAATAGAAAAGGGGTACAAATATGTTTAAAAAGTTTTTTGTAAGTATGTTAGTGTTACTTGCAGCACTTGTATTGGTTGCATGTAACGGTGACTCAAGTGATGTATCTGCAAAAGAAGAAGGCAGTACATTAGTTATTAGAGTCTGGAATGATGAGTTTATTGGTCGTTTCAGAGATTTCTATCCTGGATATGTTAAAACAAATTCAGATGGAACTGATTTGTTAGACGATGGTACGATCGTTAAATGGATTCAAGTAGCAAATGATAACAATGCATACCAAATCGCATTAGATGCTGCACTAGCTAATCAAGAAAGTGCTGCAGCAAACGATAAAGTTGATATATTTTTAATCGAAGCAGATTATGCAACAAAATATGCAAATGATCGTTATGCACTTGATGTACATGAAGATTTAAAAATTAAAGAATCAGTCTTTGCTGACCAATATCAATATACTAAAGATATCGTTACGGATGAAACTGGCGCTTTAAGAGCAGTATCTTGGCAAGCAACACCTGGCCTATTTGCATATCGTGCAGATATTGCTAGAGAAGTATTAGGTACTGATGTGCCATCAGAAGTTCAAGCTAAGATTGATACTTGGGCTAAATTTGATGCAGTTGCTGCAGAAATGAAAGCAAAAGAGTACAAAATGTTATCAGGATATGATGATGCATTTAGAGCATATTCTAACAATACATCTGCTAAATGGGTGAATGATAAAAATGAAGTAGTCGTTGACCAACAAATCCTAAATTGGATTAAACAAACAAAATCATATTCAACCAGTGGTTATAACAATGGTAATGCTCTATGGAGTGATGGATGGCAAAGTGACCAAGGTAAATCAGGCGACGTATTTGGATTCTTCTACTCAACTTGGGGTATTAACTTTACATTATTGGGTAACTCACTTGATGATGCAGACGCACCTAAAGAATTAGGTAACGGTCTATTTGGTGAATACCGTGTAGTTCAAGGTCCGGCAAGTTATTACTGGGGTGGAACTTGGATTGTTGGTGCTAAAGGAACAGATAACCCAACACTGGTTAAAGACATTATGATTAAATTAACTGCAAACCCAGCCATTGCAGAAAGTATTACAAGAGAAACTGAAGACTATACAAACAATAAAACTGCAATGACTAGAATTGCAACAGACCAAGAATACGGTTCTGCATTCTTAGGTGGACAAAACCATATCGCTTTATTTACATCAGCGGCTCAAAAAATTGATATGAGTAATGCATCACCATATGATCAAGGTTTAAATGAAGGTATTCAAACTGCAATGAAAGATTATTTTGCAAATACATCCACATTTGATCAAGCATGGAATAGATTCAAAGAAATAGTTGCTGAAAAATATCCAGAACTAAAATTCCCAACAACACCAGCAGAACCTAAATAACAGTAGAAGATTAAGTTGATGAGGGAGTAAACTTCCCTCATCAAACTTTTATGATTCAATAACTTGAAAAACAAAAAGTTACTATATAAACATCTAAGTAACATATGAAGGGTATAAATTATGTCTAAAAAGCGAAAAAAAATTAATTACAATAAATGGGGATATTATTTTGTAGCACCTTTTATCACAGTCTACGTCATTTTTTCACTCATCCCACTATTATCTACTTTTTACTATAGTTTCTTTGAGTACTATTATGCACAAGGTGGCTTTATAAAAGTAGGACCAAACTTCATAGGTTTTGAAAACTATGTAACACTGTTTAGTCAAGGGATGTTTATGAAATACCTAGGGAATACAGTGATTCTATGGCTGATGGGATTTATACCTCAAGTTATTGTCTCTTTACTTATGGCACTATGGTTTACATCATTTAGATTAAAGCTAAAGGGCACAGCATTTTTTAAGACGATTATGTACATGCCTAACTTAGTTATGGCAGCAGCATTTTCAATGCTATTTGTCCAGCTGTTTTCAAACACAGGTGGGTTAACTACATTATTAATGGATATCGGTGTTATTCCAGAAACATTTAGTTTTGTTGATAAAGTTTGGCCAACAAGAGGTTTAATTGCTGCAATGAACTTCCTTATGTGGTTTGGTAATACAACAATACTACTCATGGCAGGTATTATGGGTATTGATGATGCATTAATAGAATCAGCAAGTGTTGATGGTGCTAACAGTAGACAAGTATTTACAAAAATAACACTCCCGTTATTAAAACCAATTTTACTATTTGTTTTAATAACCTCTTTAGTCGGTGGCATCCAAATGTTTGATATTCCGTTTGTCTTCACAAGGGGTACAGGCGGACCACAAGGGTCATCTCAAACTGTTATGATGTATATTAGTGGATTGTTAAGAACAAGTAAACAATATGACATGGCAGGTACTGCATCAGTCGTTCTCTTTCTACTTACAACGATCATCAGTTTAATATGTTTCTTCATCATGAATAAAGATGAAATTTCAGAATACAGAGAAGAACGAAGAGTTAAAAAGGAGATGAAAAAATGAACAAATCAATGATATTAAAAAAGATGAGATTTGTTGATAAGTTACCACTATACTTTCTTAGATTTTTCATCTACCTTATTCTAGCTACATTTGCAGGAGCCATCATCTTTTTGTTTTACACACTATTTGTCAATGCATCTAGAGCACATATAGATATATCTAAAGGTTTTAGTTTATATCCCGGTACTTTTTTTACCAGGAATTTCCAAAAAATAATTACACAAGAAAATCTTTTTGTCTTAGAGGGTATTCGAAATAGTTTCTTCATTGCTTTTATATCAGGTATTTTAACGACATACTTTAGTGCACTGACTGCTTATGCCATTCATCTATACCAATTTAAAGGTAGAAGGTTTATACATCTAGCTATATTGGCAGTGATGATGATACCTTCTCAAATAGCAGGTATTGGCTTAGTTACAATCTTATATAGTATTGGCTTTGTAAATAACTACTGGGTTATCATTATTCCTGCAATAGCATCTCCTGCAACATTCTTCTTTATGAAACAGTACATTCAAAGTGTATTACCATATGAAATCATCGAAGCTGCGAGAGTGGATGGCTCTAGCGAGTTTAGAACATTTAATCAAATTGTTTTACCAATTATTAAACCGGCATTATCGGTTCAATTTATATTTTCATTTGTAGCAAGTTGGAATAACTTATTTATACCATCACTTATTATACAAGATGGTAAAAAAAGAACATTACCAATCATCATCGCACAGCTTGGTGTGTCAGATCCGAAGAATTTTGACCAAGGTGCAAGATTTATGTTAATGTTTTTAGCGATTATACCAACCGTAATTATTTATTTAATATTCTCGAAATTTATTATAAAAGGAACTACTGCAGGTAGTGTGAAAGGATAGGTATAAGACTTATTATGAAATATGGATACTTCGATGATTTAAATAGGGAGTACGTAATTGATACACCCTACACACCTTATCCATGGATTAACTATTTGGGTAGTGATGATTATTTTGTGTTAATGTCAAATACATCTGGGGGATATAGTTTTTATAAAGATGCTAGAGATCGTAGAATCACTAGATATCGTTATAATAATGTACCAATTGATAATGAAGGTAGGTACTTTTTTATTAAAGAAAATGATGTAGTTTGGAATATAGGTGTTAAACCAACAAAAACTAAGTTAGATAGTTATGAGGTTAGGCACGGTATGGGCTATACGAAGTTCCATGCTAAAAAAAATGGCTTAATAGCTAAACAACTTTCATTTGTACCCAAACATTTTAATGGAGAAATCCATCAAATTTCTCTGAAAAATGATACAGATAGCTTCAAATCGGTAGAATTATTTTCTTATGTGGAATGGGCATTTTGGAACGCTTTAGATGACCAAACAAATTTTCAACGTAATTTCTCAATTGGAGAAGTTGAAATTGAAGGTTCTACAATATATCACAAAACAGAATATAGAGAACGTAGAAATCATTATGCATTTTTCCATGTAAATCATAAAATTGATGGGTTTGATACAGATAGGGAAAGTTTTATTGGCCTATATAATGATTTATCGCATCCTGAGGTTGTTTATGATGGAAAATCTAAACAAAGTATCGCTGATGGGTGGGCACCAGTAGGGTCACACCACATCAACATTAAGTTACAACCAGGCGAACAAAAAGATTTGATCTTTATGATTGGTTATGTTGAAAACGATAAAGGAAATAAGTTCGAGTCAGATAAAGTTATCAAAAAGACTAAAGCTAAAGAAATGATAAAGTCTTTTGAAACAACTCAACAAGTTGAAGTTGCATTTAATGCCTTAAATCAATTTTGGAAAGATACATTATCTAATTACCAAATTAAGTCTAACGATGAAAAACTTAATCGTATGGTAAATATTTGGAATCAATATCAAACAATGACCACTTTTAATTTAAGTAGAAGTGCATCTTATTTTGAATCTGGTGTTGGTAGAGGTATGGGTTTTAGAGATTCAAACCAAGATTTACTTGGATTTATGCACATGGATATTGTAAAAACAAGACAAAGGTTACTTGATTTAGCAGCAACACTGCTCATAGATGGTGGTGCTTATCACCAATATTCTCCTTTAACTAAAAAAGGCAATACTGAATTAGGTAGTGGATTTAATGATGATCCAAGTTGGTTGATACTTGCTTGTGTGCAGTACATCAAAGAATCAGGAGATTACACCATACTTGATGAGGTCATCATGTATGAATCGAACCCTAAATTAAAAGGTACGATGTTAGAACATTTAGAAAAAGCATTTTATAAAACAGCAAACAATTTAGGTCCACACGGTCTACCACTTATTGGTAGAGCAGATTGGAATGATTGTTTAAATTTAAATTGTTTTTCTGATGAACCTGGGGAGTCTTTCCAAACTGTACAAAATAAGGGTGATGGTTTAACCGCTGAAAGTATTTTTATTGCAGGACTTTTCGTATATGTAGGTAAAAAATATAGCAATTTGTTATCAAAAATTAATGAAATGGATAAGAAGATAAAAGTTGATCACCGTGTAAGTCTAATGATTCAAAGTGTTGAGAAACACGGATTTGATGGACAGTGGTTTTTAAGAGCTTATGATGCATTTGGACAAAAGGTCGGTTCAAATGAAAATGATGAAGGTAAAATCTTTATTGAACCACAAGGTATGTGTGTCATGGCAGGCATTGGTATAGATAATGGTATGGCTAAAAAAGCACTTTTAAGTGCAAAAAAATATCTAGATACACCATATGGTATGGTATTAAACTATCCAGCATATTCCAAGTATCAATTAAAACTTGGTGAGATTTCAAGTTATCCAGAAGGGTATAAAGAAAATGGCGGTATATTCTGTCATAACAACCCATGGGTAGCTTGTGCAGAAGCAACAATGGGTAATGGTAATCGTGCATTTGAAATATACTCTAAGATTGCACCCGCATATTTAGAAGATATCTCTAATATACATAGAACAGAATTTTACGTCTACTCACAAATGATTGCAGGTAAAGAAGCCAAAAGACATGGGGAAGCTAAGAATTCATGGCTAACCGGCACTTCAGCTTGGAACTTTGTAGCAATCAGCCAATATATTTTAGGTATACATCCTGATTTTGATGGACTTATGATAAAACCTGTATTACCAGATAGTATTACAACATTAGAAATTATTAGAAAATTCAGAAAAAACACTTATCATATCAAAGTTTTAAAAACCGGCAATTATAAACTTTATATGGATGATATGGAACTTGAAGGATGTATTGTGCCTTATAAAGAAGTTGGTGAACATATAAATATAACTGTACATGTATAATTTTTATAATAATTTTATCGAGAAATCCTTTTCTTCTATGAACAGCCCCCTGTCTACATGACAGGGGGCTGTTTAGTTCTTAATTAGGAAATTCTATACGACCTATTTTTGTGATTTTCCATAGCCAAAATAACCATTCTGCATAGGGTTAAACTAAGATTTAATTGCTATTTAGTGAACATTTTGAATTTGTTATAATCTTCTATTACACTTAAACTATCATTATCACATATTGGACATTTAAACCAACCGTCTTTATCCTCATCATAATTGTTGATGTACCAAACAGAATCTTGTAATACTTCATAATCACAGATAATACATTTCAAATGCGCATTACCATTACCGTAGCGCTTGATTTTAGTTTGCATAAGTAGGACCTCTATTTCTTGGTAAAAAGCTGTAGTCTAATGATAGTATCATTTGGCCACCACACGTACATAAAAGTGGCGTATATTTTAAATTTAGGATTAACATGCGTTCCCACGAGCAGTTTTGTTTTTGGTTACAATGTAAGATTTATGGTAAAGACGCTTATGATCTTGTGTTTCAATATTGGAGCTTATGCGTATATAAAAGAAAAATATGGTTATGACATAAAGGAATTTAATTATAACGGATTCAAATCACACTTGAATCGTCAAGGGATCTATTTAAAGCCATTTAATTTATGCATCTTTTATTTATTTAGTTTTAAAATGAATCATAATTGTTATAATATAGTTTAAAGGAGCTGAGTGAGCATGTTAGATTTTATAGTAGACTTTTTTACAGCAGCATCTTGGTATACCATATTATTTGTATTTGTTGCTAAAGTCATTGAGGTTACCTTATCAACGGTAAGAATTATAATAGTGAATAGAGGATTTAAAATTCCCGGTGCGGTTGTATCATTTATCGAAGTGTTAATTTGGGTATTTGTTGCATCGCAAGTAGTTAATGATGTCAACAAAGCACCACTTTTAGGTATTGTATATGCATTAGGTTATGCAGTTGGTGTTATTGTTGGTTCTATTGTAGAAAAGAAAATGGCCTTTGGTAAAGTCATGTTAAACATTATTATCCCATCTAAAAATGCGGATGCTGTATCAAAATATATTAGAGAACAAAACATAGGTCTAACAACGATTGAAGCGAAGGGTTTAAAAAGTAATCGTTTAGTTTTAATGTTATATACACATCGTAAAAATATAATAAATATCAAAGCGGGTATAGAAAAAATAGAACCTGAAGCTTTAATTGCAGAAAATGATGTTGTTACATTATCAGGTGGTACGGTACCTAAAAAAGCGGGTATTGTAAAATAAAAAACCAAAGAAATTGGGGTAGCCAATGATGATCAATCGAATTAATTTGATTTGTTTAGGGGTTAAAGATCTAGACAAATCACTGGCGTTTTATAAGGCATTGGGATTTAAAACAAAAGCAACCACCGGTGCTACTATTGTCTTTTTTAATAATGACGGCACGAAATTAGAGTTGTTTCCAATTAAAAATTTAGCTAAAGATATTAATGAAGAGCATCCACCAAATATTCAATATGGTGGATTTAGTGGTATCACACTAGCGTGTAATATGAAAACTAAAGAAGCGGTAGATGATATTATGGACTTAGTTGAAAGTTTAGGTGGCAAAATAGTGAAGGTAGCTCAAGTTACTGCCTGGGGTGGTTATAGTGGCTACTTTCAAGATTTAGATGGCTATTATTGGGAAGTTGCATATGGCGATATGTGGCAATTTGATGATCAAAATATGCTGATAATTGATGCATAATAACAAATACATTACCTAAGTTTATCAATAAGAACCGCTTTATTTGATACTTTAGAGCTATATTTGTTAAAATAGTTGTATAATATACTGTAAACTTAAATTAAAACTAGTAAAGGAATACGTTACGTGAAAAAAGAAACAAAGGTATCCATAGTCGTTGTACTATTATTTTACCTACTTAATATTATCAATACATACTTTGTAACTACAGCAGTATTAAATCGTTATTTAATCGCGTTTAAACGTACGCCTATGATTGAATTAAATTCAATTATTGGTAATATTGCAGCGTTAACGATACTGCTTTTTATTGGTTTAATGATCTTTAAAACAAAGAAAAGTAGACTACTTTATATCGTTTGGATTACGTTTGCTTTAAATGTTGGTATCTTTGCAGTTGGTATCTTTACGAAGTACTATCAAACAATGTTTTCTATATATGAAATGACGCTATTTTATAACCCGGCACTTGATTTAGCGGGTTCAATATTTATAGAAGCATTAAGAGAAATTATTATATATTATAGAATTTTAGTATTTTTACCTACGATTGTACTTGCTGGACTTTATTTACACATAAAGCGTCAATATAAAGCCGATAAACAAAATTTCACTAAAAAAACAAGTTTACTTTATGGTCCAATGGTACCAATTATGGTACTGATCATGGGCTTTATACTTTCTTTAACAACATTGAGTGTTGTCAAAGTCTCTATGGAAACTAAATGGCCAGTAAGTGCAGAACGCCCACTATATGGAGTTCAATCTGCTGGATTGTATAACTTTTATTTAGGTGAATTTATTGGTATTAACTTATTAGAAAGTATTGAAAGTGAAGAAGCACATAATCAATCATTATTTAGTATATATAACCGCAATACAGCAGTTTATACAAATCTATTTGGTGAAACCTATGGTAAGACACTTCACTTAAAAGATGCATCAACTGTTGAAGTTGATCCATCTTTATTAGTAGATGATACTTTAAATGGAATCTTTAAAGATAAAAATATTGTTGTTATTCATATTGAAACATTTAATAGTTTTTTACTAGATACCAATAACCCATATTTTGATGATACTTATTTTTCAAACTTAAAAGCATTGATGAAAGAATCCTATGTATTAGATAATTTCTACACCAATGTTGGCTTAGGTAATTCAGCAGATGCAGAGTTTTCGGTCATGACTGGATTATATCCAAGAGGTGATACAACCATTTATTGGAACTATAATGATATACCTTATGTGTTTGATGCATTACCTAAACTATTTGACGGCTATAAAAAGACATCCTTACATGCGGATGTACCAATCTTTTATAACAGACAAAATGTACATGAAAATATGTTTGAATTTGATGAATATGTCTATTATGATATTGAAGATTCAGACACATCCATTTTGAAAAATAGTGTATATAGATACCCGAATCACTTAGAAAAAACGGATGAAAAAAGTCCGTGGATTAGTGACTTATCATTACTAGATTGGACAGAAATAGAAGCGAATAAAGCAACCTTAAATAATCAAAACTACTTTTTATTTCCAATTATGATACAACCTCATACCCCTTATTTGTATGATCCATATATAGATGAACCAAGGTTTACACCGGACCAATTGAATATTGATCGTACAGCTTTAAAATTTTTAAACTATGAACGTTACACTGATTCGTTTTTTGAAAAGTTTATTGAGATGACAAAAAAATTAAAAGATACAGTATATGTATTTTATGGTGATCATGGTTCCGGTATTTCTAAAGTTGATTTAGAAACGATATTAGGACGTAGTTTAACGCAACTTGAATACCGTAATGAAATGTTAAAAACAACCGCATTTATCTACGCACCTGATGATACAGATTCAACATCAAAAATACCTAAAGGCTTAATTAGAGGTAATCAATCAAGATTACGTAATCAAGTCGATTTATATCGTACCATTGTAGAATTACTAGGTGTGGAGACCAACCAATTCTATTATGGGGTCAATGTTTTATCGGATGAGCATACATTTTCAATTGATACAAGAACATTTGACATTATTACAGATGATTACTACATATTATCTAAACATATGGCAACAGACAACGATGAGACGGAAAACAATGTTCACTTCTTTAATTCAAATGTGACACCAAAATTACCACCTTACGATGTCTATGAATATGTTTTAGTATTTAAAACCCGGATGGATAAAGCAATCCATGAAAACCTACAACAATATTTAGTCAATGAGTAAGATAATATAAGAACATCAAAATGGCTTTGGTGTTCTTTTTTATTGGTTTTACTATGCTGTTTTTATGATTTTTTAAATATAGCCATGAATAGGCACTCATATAAATTTATATTAAAATTTTACAATAATAGATACGCTTTATTTCACAATACATATAAAAACATGTATAATTAAAGATATCAAATAGTATTTAAAAATCGAAAGGAGTACTATTGAAATGAAAAAAATATTGAGTATGACACTTGTCTTACTATTACTTGCATTAGTAGGATGTACAACCCCAGAAAATAAATTACCTGATTTAAAAGAAGATACAAAAGTTGAAATGACACCAGAAGAAAAAGCAACATTCCTACAATCGGTTGTAGCACTTACAACAACTGATACAAATAACTTTAGATTTGATTCTTTTATTGATTTAGAGTTTGCAGCAACAAGTGAAATGAGCTTTAACACGGAAGGTATGAGTATGGAAAATGATATGACCATTACCTTTGATGTTGATTTTGATCAAACCAACTATGTTTCTATTGCAGATACTGTAGAAGACACCTTTTTATATGCAACATATAACACATTTGAAGTGGATGTATTTTATAGTGAATACTCTGCAATGAGCTTTGATGGACAATCAGAAGTCACAGATCGTGAATCTAAAGCCAATATATCGTTAACCGATACATTTATGTTAATCAACAGTGATTACGGCTACATTAATCTTAATGGTTCTGCAATAACAGAAGTTAAAGATAATGGCCAAATTGTTACTGGTGAAACAACCAATGAAACCTATGCAGATGTTAAAGAAAAAACTTTAGAAGGTCGTCTAACTCAAGAAATGCATCAAGAATTAATGATAATGTTAGATGAACTCCAAGCTTCATTAACAACATCAGTCGGCTTAGATTTAACCGAAGCAGAACGTGATGATCTCTATGATTATTTAGATAAATATGTAAGCATTTATAGTGAAAATAACACACATACATTACGTATTAACATTACATCTCAAATGGTAAATGATTTAATGGATGAAGTATTTGAATCCATTGAAAGTGAATTACCAGCAGAAGAATTAGAAGCATTTAGTCAAGTTAAAACAGCTGTATTATCAGCATTAAAATCATTTGATTTTGACTTTAGAATTATATTAGAAGGTGAACTAGAAGGCGAAAAGGCTATTAAACGTATGGAATTCATGGTCACCGGAGAATTTAGAGGCTTTACACTTGATACAGCAAATTTTGATGCTGAAAGCATGCCGATGGTGATAGAATTAACTGTGAAGTTAAACAAGTTCGGATTTAATATTGACTTTGATGCCGACAGTTTAGAACTACCTGCTCAAGCAGAACTAGATACATTTGAAGTTGTCGAAGAACCATCATTTTCAAATGTTTTCAACATATTTTTCTAAAAATAAACTAAATATTTAAATCCATAAAAACCCCTAATAGTTGTCCAACAAAGTATGACAAAAATAGGGGTTTTTATTTTCTAACTAAGATATTTACATTGAATATTTTGCATAAATATGCTAAGATTACATCATTATAACAAAGGATAAGTGATCCATGAAAAAGACAATCATACCTAGTAACTATCAATCCAAACTCAACTTATATGAAACTCAAACTGCCATTGGCTTTATTAAAAATGTATTCCAACACAATTTGGGTTTAGAACTTAATTTAAAGCGTGTAACAGCCCCGCTGTTTGTTTTATCTGAAACAGGCATTAATGATGGGTTAAATGGTGAAAAGCCAGTCACATTTAATGTACCAAGCTTAAACAAACAAGCAGAGATTGTACACTCGCTGGCTAAATGGAAACGCATGGCACTTTATGAAAATGATTTTTATATTGGTAACGGTTTATACACCGATATGAATGCAGTACGTAAAGAAGAAATTTTAGATAACCTGCATTCGATTTATGTGGACCAATGGGACTGGGAAAAAGTTATTGAAAAAAAGGATAGAAATCTCGAGTTCTTAAAAGAAACAGTTAGAAGTATTGTTAAGGCAATCGCGCATACATCCAATGCGATTGTCTTAAAACACCCGAGTATTACTTATGAAGCACCTAATGATGTATTTTTTATTGATAGTCAAGCATTAGAAAACTTATACCCTAACTGCACGCCTAAAGAAAGAGAACACATCATCGTTAGAGAAAAAAAGGTTGTCTTTATTATGCGTATTGGTGAAAAATTAAAATCTGGATTTCCACATGACAATCGAGCACCAGACTATGATGATTGGCATTTAAATGGTGATTTATTGTATTATCATGAAGCTCTAGATATGGCGGTAGAAATATCAAGTATGGGTATACGAGTTGATAAAAACAGTTTGTATAACCAACTAGAAAAAACGAATCGCTTAGATGATTTAAAATATCCATATCACCAAATGATTATGAATGAAACCTTACCACTGACAATTGGTGGTGGTATTGGTCAAAGTAGACTTTGTATGGTGTTACTTGAAAAAATCCATATTGGAGAAGTTCAAGCATCTGTATGGGATGAAGAAACCATTGAAGCATGTAAAGGAAAAGTAATATTAATTTAAAAAAAATAACTGGCATACTTTCAAAAGCATGCCAGTTTTTTATTAATTGATATTAAAATAGTTCATAAATAGTTGGATATGATTTCTAAATAAAGTTTCATACTTAGTTAAAAATCCTTCAGGTTCATCGGTTAAAAACTTTTCGTAAAAATGATAAACGAAAAACGAGTGATACATTTTAGCAGCAAGCATTGGGTCTGCTTGTTTCATTTGGCCTTTACGCATGAGTGTTTCAAAGTAATACTTAAAACTTGTTCGTGGCTTTTGGATAAACTCAACGTGTAACAAATTTTTTAATCTAGGTATTTCAAACTCTAATGGTATAAGTAGTTTTGTAAGTTTATTAATTTTAGGATGTTCAAAGAAGTTATTGGTTTCTATCGATAGGTTCAAGAAGAAAGCTCTTGGCTCTAAATCCATGCGCTTATAAAGCGGATATACATGAATCGATAATTCATGTATAAGTTCTTCTGCAATTTGCATTAAGATATCTTCCTTGGACTTATAATGGTTATAAATAGAAGAAGCACGAATGCCGACACTTTTAGCTAAATCACGCATACCTAAATTATGGTAACCGTGTAAGGCAAAAAGCTCAATTGCATTTTCATATATTTTATCTTTAGTAGACATGGTTGCCTCCTTGCGAACATTGTTATACCCTTATTGTAATCACTGTTAGGTCAATTGTCAAACGATGTAGCTATAAAACAATTAAATGAACATATTTTATACAATATTGGTTATTATGTGTTATGATATTATCAATTTTAGGAGAAGGGAAAAGAAGATGAAGAAAGTTTTAAATTTATTATTGTCGTTGACATTGATATTGACACTCGTTGCTTGTGGTGGTGCAAGCAATCATAACAAACTTACCGTAACTTTTGATAGTTTAGGTGGTACAAATGTTACAAGTTTAACCGTCAATAAAGGAGGACTTATAGATCCACCAGAAGATCCGACAAAAGACGGATTTATATTTATGTATTGGTATGTATCTGATGTAGATACTGAATTTAATTTTGATACACCAATTAATGAAAACATCACTTTAAAAGCTTTTTGGCAAGCAGAAGCGGAACCTGTTGATGAAGAGGCTATTAAAGCTAAAATTGCTGAAGATCATCAAGCGTTGTTGGCACAATTTGTAGTTAGTGATGAGCAAATATATATGCCATCAAGAGGTTTGGTGCATAACTCTGTAGTAAGTTATAAATCACCAAGCAAATACGTATCGACAAGTGGTGTTGTATTACCGTTATTAAAAGGAGACGAACCACAAACTGCCACCGTATCTGCAACCTATAAATTAGATGGTGTAAGTGTTAATTATGAAATAGAAGTTGAATTAAAACATCATGAAAAGCCAGTATTAGCTGAAGAAAGAGTTTTACCTTTTTATAATACAACCGAAGAATATGATGTAAAGGATTCAGAAGTCACATTATTATTTGAAGAAGATGGTCAAGTACCATATATTAAAGTTGTAGACTTTTTTGAGCTTTTAGAAGGTTTTATTGATCCGTCGATAGACATGACATTTGAAAAGACAGACACAACACTTCGTATTGATTATCAATACTATGATGAAGAAGAGGACAAAACATATGATCTTGATCTTGTTATAGATAGCCAAACAAACACACTTGTTACAACTGATCCAGGTTTTTATTGGGCATATGTTTACTCAACAGCGACTAACTTTGGTCGCCACATCTTTTATGATCGTAATCATAAAGATACACATTATAAAGAAGGTGTTGATGTAGTTTACGATTTAAGTGACTATAATTTGGACGTTTTAATCTATGAAGGTGAAGTTGTATTACCTTATTATATTGCAAACCAATTGTTTGCAGGATCAAGTTATTATAACGTCTACTATAATTACGATGCACTTTACGGTATTTATTCACTACCGTCTGCTGGTGAAGATGCCTATGATATGATTCGAACATCTACTAAAAATGGTGAGACAATCCCTCATGATGTTTTAGTACATACATTTAACTTTTTTGCATTTGCAATGGATAACTTTTATGGTTTAAAAGATGTGTTTGAAATTGAATCGTTCTACGATCTGCTATTTAATATTAAAGATAGAATTTTAAATACTTCTGCAAATAGAGTAGAAACCGCAATTAGCGAGTTTTTACTTAAAACAATAGATGAGCCACATACATCTTACGGGTACCCAGGTTTTTATAACCGTAGAAACTATGGTGGTCCATCCACTAGTAACATTATTGATTTTGGACCTAGATTTATTAGTTGGTATATGGACGGTCTTGTAGCAACAGATGATGCCATTGGTGCGAAGTGGGGTCAATCAAGTGGCAATGCATGGAATGCATCCAATCCAAACAGGCCACTATATTGGTTCTTAGATAATAATAAAACAGCGGCAGTATTATCTTTAGATAGTTTTTCAACAGCAGATATTGTTGAAACAACCAACTGGGATGATACGGTACTATTAAATATCTTAAAACAAGAAACGCATGTTTTCCCTACGTTAGCAGATGGGACGAAATACTTTTACTATAATGAATCCTCATTAACTCAGTATGTAGCAGAAGTATTAATTAAAGGATTAAGTAAAAATGATCAATTAGATTATGAAACATCGTTATTGGCTGCCGGTTTTGAATTAAGTGATACAGAGTTTAGTTATGTTAAAACTACAAATGATTTAACGTATTATGCAGCAGCATCCTATGATGAGACATATGAAGCATTAACATTAAGTTTTAATATTCAAGATGCATCTGTAGCCGAAGAACCACTATTTATTAATGATAGTTATGAACTTATATTATCTGATAGCGCAGTTTATATGGAGTTCCAACTAGAATTAATGAGTAGTCTAGCACCAAATTTAGAAAGTGTGATACTAGATATTACTTGGAATACAGGTGGTAATGTTGGGGCACTTTATCGTGTGGTCGGTTTTATTACTAGTAAACCATTTGCTGTATCAAGTATGAGCGGTGATACCAAATCAGAATCAACTAATTATGTATATATAGATGGTGTAGCGACATATGATCATTTAAATTGGGCTTTACTTGTTACACCAACTTCATTTTCAGCAGCAAATAGTTTGGCAACAATTTTCAAAGCAAATAGTTTGGGTCCGGTTATTGGCAAGAAAACTGGTGGAGGTGCATCAAGTATTACACCGGTGTTATTACCAAACGGCACAGCATTTACAATGTCATCTAATAATATTAATGCGTATAGAACTGGTCAAGGTACTGAACAAAACCCATACCAATATCATCCGAATGAATTTGGTATTGAACCAAACTATCCATTAGATATGTCAAAAATATATGATGAAGACACGTTATTCAATATTTTAAAGCAGTATTATCATTTATAGGCGATGTAACTTACCCAAATAGGGTAATTTATATAATAAATATCACCTCAATAAAGACTAAAAAGGCACGAAAACAGCCAAAAAGGGCATAAAAACTCCGAAAAAGTGCTAGAAAACGTTTTCAAATGTGTTTTATTGGTTTACAATTAAAATTTCCATGATATAATAGCATACAAATTAATTATAAGAAGAGAGAGGAAAAATTATGATTAAAAAAATATTAGCTGTATTTTTCGTAGCAGTCGTAGGATTTGTACTTGTTGCATGTAATCCTAAAGCTACTGATACGGACTTTGTATATTTCGACGCTAAAGTCGGAACAGTAAACAAACCTGAAGATCCTGAAAAAGAAGGTTATCGTTTTGCTGGCTGGTTTAGAGGTAAGGCAGGACTAACCTGGCTTGAACCGGAGCCTGTATCATTCCCGTTTGAGACAGATGAAGAAGTAAGATTATATGCTTACTTTGAGCCACTTAACTCTAAAACGGTAAACTATTCAAGAGGTGAAACTTACTATACAAGTTTAACCACAGATACACAAGTCATTTTAAACCCATTAGTTTATGACTACAGTCACGAAGATCAAATGATTGCTGATTTATCAACATCATTATATTCTACTGAAGTTGACTGGGAATTAGCAATTGCTGATGGTGTTGCTGACTATGTTGGTGATTTTAGTAAGATTGTTGCTAAAGAGTACTCAATTGAAGCACTTGACTACCAAACAATTTTAGTTGGTGCAAAACGTTTCCCATATGACTCAGAAGGTAATGATTTTACAGTTGATGGTAAGTATGACCGTACTGGTGCAACTCAAGTTCAAAGAACAAAATGGAGATATGAAATTAGAGAAGATATCTTCTTTGAAGATGGTACACAAGTTACTGCACATACTTATGAGTATTCATTAAAACAATACTTAGATCCAGACCAAAATAATACGAGATCAAACTCTTATTATAAAGATGCTGACAATAATCAAGGTTATCCAATTAAAAATGCTGCAGAATACTTCAAACAAGGTACACCAATTGATCCAGAAGATGAAGAAAGTGAATTATACCCAGAATTAGACTGGAGCGAAGTTGGATTTAAAGTAATTGATGACTTTACATTTGAAATTGAAACATTTGAAGGTATGTCACAAGCTTCAGCAGTTGGTTTTGGTAATATTAGATTATTACACCCAGAAGCTTATGCTGCATCATTAGATGCTAATGGTGTTAACTCTACATATGGTACACCTCAAAATCCATTTGTTTCTTACGGACCATACGTCATTAAGAGCTGGGATGAAAACCAAAGAATTGTATTCAATAAAAACTATGAATATGTATATAGAGAAACTATTAACTACAAATCAGTAGTTTATGAAATTGTTGAAGATATTGCTGCGCGTATGGCACTTTACCAAGAAGGCGGATTATCTGCTGTTGGTTTAATTTCTCCATACTATGAAGAATATGCAGAAAATCCAAACGTTTATAGATCTTGGGATGGTTATCCACAATATCTCATTGTGAACTATGCGCCATCTAAAAAGGCAGAAAATCCATATGAAAAACCTGCAATTACGGCAGATCCAAGATTCCGTCAAGCTTTATTCTATGGTTTTAATAGAAACGAATTTGGTAACACTGTATATGCTCCAAACACACCAGCATTACAACCGGTTCCACAAGATACTAAATCATTTATCCAAGATCCACTATACTACTCACAATCACCAAACCACTTACGTGTATTAGAAGCATTTGGTATTGCTCCGGGTACTGGCGGTTTCTTAGGAACAAAAGCTAGAGAATTATTTGACCAAGCATTTGCTGACTTCAAAGCTGAAAACCCTGATCATACAGGACCAGTAAGATTGAAATTCATTATGGATAACTCTCCATTAGGATTAGACTTAGCAAACTGGATTAAGAATAGCTATGAACAACTATTTAATACAAATCCAGCAAACCCTGATAAATTAGTAGTGGATGTTGTAGAATCTACATTAGCTGCAACAAACGCTGCACGTCAAGATTATGACTTTGACCTATACTTAGCATCTGTAGGATTTGGTGCTTCATATGGTATCCAATGGCAATATGGTGGTATCGGATTCTTAGGTGGCATGTTAGCTGCACAATTTGGTCTACACATGCCATACGGTGCTGATGGTAAAACTATTGAACCTTGGTTATTAGAAGAAGTTGAATTAGACTTATCAGTAACTTATGACTTCCTAGTAGAAAAAGGTGAAGACTATATCTACGAAGCAGAAGAAAATGAAGATGGCGAAATGGAATATCTACGCCCAGCATATGTAGAACTATATGAAGGTCTACAAGCAGATGGTGATAAACCAGAAGGTATTTTCGTAACTACTCCATTTGACATGGCTTACATGGTATATGCAGATGCAGTACCTTGGGACGGAACAGCAGTTGAACCATTCCCTGGTGCATCTCAAGAGTTATGGACCATCGTTGAAATGTTTGAAATGGCATTCTTCGAATATGTTCCAGTTATTCCAACAGTTACAAGATCTTCTGCAACATTATATGCAGATAATGTAACAATTACATGGCCTGAATTCTCAGCTGCATTTGGTTGGGGTGCAAATAGATATCGTTATCTAACATCTGATCCAATGTTCGCTGATGGCTTATACAATAGCTACAAAGTTGCGTTTGAAAATAAATAATTATTAAATTAAAATAATTTAAAAGGCAAACATAGTGCAGAATGCGCCTGCTTGAGGTTACTCATTCAGGCGCCTTCTTCTATGTTAACCCTTTCATTAAAATAGGCTTTACACATATTTTTTTACAAAATAAAAATATTGCAAAAATATTTTTGTTTTTTAAGAAGAATGTTATATAATAACTAAAATAATGTATAATAGCCTATACACTAAAATATAGACAACATTAGATAAATTCACAAAGGAGCGTTCACATGACTTCATATTTACTTAAAAGAATGGGGCTAATGGTAATTACATTTATCATTACAGTGTTTCTATTCTTCATGTTCATAAAATTAATGCCCAACAGTCAGCCATCATTAAATGACCCAATTTTAGAGGCGAGATTGAGGGCCAAAGAAGGATGGAATGAACCCATCCCAATTCAATTTGGTATGTGGGTTAAAAATATATTTACGGAAGGTTCTTTTGGCTTTTCATTAAATAAAAGACAAGATGTAGGATCGTACTATTTTTCAAAGATGCCAGCATCTATTCAAATTAACATTATTCCGTATCTGTTATCTATTCCGATAGCCATTGGATTAGGCATTTTGGCAGCATTACACAAAAACAAATGGATTGATAATATCATATCAGTTGGTATTATGGTATTTATTTCTATTCCTTATTTTGTTGTAATTGTTGTAATTCAGTTCGTATTTTACTTTGAGTTAGGGTGGTTACCGGATTACGTTGTAGCCACTGCAACAGACTTCCAGAATAATTATTGGTGGGCGCTATCTACCTATATTATGCCTGTTGCAGTATTAACACTGGTCGCAGTACCAGGTTTAGCAAGAAGTGTTCGTGCAGAGTTAACTGAACAATTAACTCAAGATTATATGTTACTTGCTAGATCAAAAGGCTTAACCAAACGTCAAGCAACCTATCGTCATGCACTTAAAAATGCGTTAGTTCCTTTCTTACCAGGAATATTCATTGGTATCATTGGCGTCATCAACGGTGGTTTGATTACTGAAAAACTATTTAGAGTTGATGGTACTGGTCGTATTTATCTAGAAGCATTCCAGGCAATTCCACCTGATTATGCAATGTTGATGTTAATTACTACTTTTGGACAATTTGTAGCTTTATTATCAGGTATTGTAGGTGACTTATCTTATACACTGTTTGATCCAAGAGTAAGATTTGGAAGTGGGAAGATATCATGATGAATATAGATAAAAGTAAATTAGTTTTAGTACACGGAAAAGACGATGTCATTACTGACGTTCCTTTAGAAACAAAAGAAATTGGATACTACAAAGACTCATGGAATAGATTTAAGAAAAATAAAGCTTCTTTAGTAGCGTTTATTATCATTTGTTTCATTATGCTGTTTGTTATTATTGGTCCTGAATTAAAGGTATACGATTTACCTACTAGAGATTCTAACCTTGCTAGACGTTTAAGATATTTAGAACCTAAAATCCCTGGACTAGAAAATTTTGGTATTTTTGATGGTACAAAAGAAATGAAAGCTGGTAAACGCTTTTGGAACCATATGGCAAACTCTGATTTTGGTGAAGGTATTATTATTTCAGGTTTCCCACAAGAATTAATTGATGATGTGAATCATCCAGATTATGCAAATCAAACAGAATTTGTTGTATTAGTAGATTCTTATGGTTTTGCAAACTATATAGAATCATATATGCCAATTACGTATTATTCATCTGGCTCAAGTGGTGCAGGTGATCCACTAGATCCGGTGTTGGAAACCTTAAATGGCGAAGAAGAACTACAAAATTATTTAGATAAAAACTATATTATTGACATTCACCGTGTCATTGAGTTGCAAGATTCACAAGGAAATCCTACATATCAGTATAAAGTGCGTGTTGACCGTTTTAAAATGGCATTAAATCAATCACCAGAAGATACATACTTCTGGCTAGGTACCAATAAGGATGGTCTAGACTTATTTACTGAACTTTGGAAGGGTGCTAGAATATCAATTATTATGGCCTTATCCGTTGTTATTATTAATGCGGTTGTTGGTTTAACTCTAGGATCACTTGTTGGTTATTATGGTGGTGTGCTAGACTTGCTATTTGACCGATTGGTTGAAATTATAGGCTCCATTCCGTTTTTATCTGTCTTAGTTTTACTAACACTACGATATGGAAATGCAATGTGGGTTGTCTTAGTGGCATTTACTGCACAAGGCTGGATAGGTTCTTACGGTACTGGTCGTATGCAGTTTTATCGATTTAAAAACCGCGAATATGTCCTTGCCGCTAGAACATTAGGCGCATCGGATGCAAGAATTATGTTCAAGCACATTTTACCGAATACATTAGGACTTATCGTAACAAGTTATGCACTTGCTATTCCAGCATTTGTTTTTAGTGAGGCAAGTTACTCATTCTTAGGTATTATTAACTACCGAGAGGCATTATCTGTTGGTATGTTAATTGAACAAGGGCGTGCAGCAATGCATACATATCCTTACCTACTTATTTGGCCATCACTATATATTGCGATATTAATGATTGCATTTAACTTATTTGGTAATGGATTAAGAGATGCATTTAATCCGTCGTTAAGAGGTGTTGAATAATGGCTGAAAAAATTATTGAAGTAAAAGATTTAGCAATATCATTCAAAACTCAATATGGTATTTTACAAGCAATTCGCGGTGTGTCCTTCGATTTATATAAAGGAGAAACACTAGCTATTGTTGGAGAATCTGGAAGTGGTAAAAGTGTTACCTCAAGAGCAATTATGGGCTTATTAGCTGGTAATGCAATTTATGAGGGTGGATCAATCATGTATCAAGGACGTGACCTAACTCAATTACCAGAAGAGTTATTTCACGAAATACGTGGATCTAAAATCTCTATGATCTTCCAAGATCCAATGAGTTCTTTAAACCCTATTATTCCAGTAGGTAAACAAATTGCTGAAGCACTCATATTTAAAATGGGTATGCCAAAAGAAATGGCTAAAAAACGTGCTATAGAATTAATGACACTAGTCGGTATACCAGAAGCTGAAAAACGTTATAGTCAATATCCTTTCCAATTCTCTGGTGGGATGCGTCAAAGAATTGTTATTTCAATTGCGCTTGCAAATGATGCAGAAGTACTTATCTGTGATGAGCCTACAACTGCATTAGACGTTACAATTCAAGGACAAATATTAGAATTAATTAATAAACTGAAAGAAGAACGTGGCTTGTCAATTATCTTCATTACGCATGACCTTGGTGTTGTTGCAAATATGGCAGATAGAATTGCGGTTATGTATGCAGGAAAAATTGTAGAATACGGACAATCAGAAGAAGTCTTTTACAATCCAAAACATCCATATACATGGGCACTTTTATCATCCATGCCAAACTTAGCAACTTCAAACCGTCTTGATGCAATTCAAGGTACGCCACCAAACATGATTTTCCCACCAAAGGGAGATGCATTTGCACCGCGTAATCAATATGCTATGGCAATTGATTTTGAAGAACAACCACCAATGTTTAAAGTAAGTGATACACACTATGCTGCAACATGGTTATTACATCCAGATGCACCGAAAGTTGAACTACCAGAAGCAGTTAAACGACTACAAGAACAAAGAGGGAGTGTGAAAAAATAATGAGCAAACGTAAAAGCATTGTTGATTACTCCCAAAAAGTATTAGAAGTTAAAAACTTAAAAAAATACTTTAAAGTTGGTGTAGGTAGAAACAAATTAATCGTACCAGCGGTAGATGATGTCACATTTGATGTTTATAAAAGAGAAGTTTTTGGTTTAGTGGGTGAATCCGGTTCAGGTAAAACAACAACCGGACGTACCATCATTAAACTTTATGAAGCAACTGAAGGTACAGTTAAATTAAATGATGTAACGATAGCAAACGGTTATGCAAACCATATAGAAAACATCAAAAAGATTAAAAAACAAAGAAAACTTGATGTTAAAAAGCTAGATCCACGTAATGCACAAATTATTACGCTTGAAGAAAAGTTGGATCAAGATATTGCTTTAATTAATTATGATCTTGCACATTTACCAGAATTGCAAAAAGAAGAACTAACACAAGCAAATGAACCAATCTTTGAACATAGAAAAAAGCTTTATGAATTAAAGACACAATTTAAGCTAGATGCTGAAGCAGTGATATTCCAGTACAAACTTGATAAACGCGATATTCATTTAAAAGCACAAAATAAAGCTAAAATTGAACTTAATCATGAACTAGATATTTTAAAAACTAACTACGAAAGAAAAGTAGATGGTTTAAAAGATTCTGCTGCATTATCCAAGGAAGAAATCAAAAAACGTTTAGCAGAATTAAAATCAACATATGAGCAAGATGTTGCTGCTTTAAATAATAAATATCAATCAGAAGTTGAATCTTCTGAAGCAGAAGTTATTTCTAAAAAAGATGCTAAACAACAACTTAAAGCACTTAAATCTGAAACTTCAAAGCAGCTTGCTGACATTAAGGCACAATACCTTAAAGCTAGAAATGAAATTAAAAGACCTGACTTAGAAACTGTCAAAGCTAAAAGGGCAGAAATTAATAATAAATATAAGGAAAAACGTGCTGCACTAAATGCAAAAATTAAATCACTTAAAGAAGCATTTAATGCAGAAGTAAAAGCAATACCTAAACATATGCCAAGTGTTGATGAAAAATTAGCAATGAAAGAAAAAGCTAAACTCATTGACTTGAAGGCAAAAGAGGATATTAAATTAGAAAAAAGTAAAATTGAAGCGGCTAAACGTATTAACCGCTCAAAAGATACATTAGTAGCATCTAGAAAAATGCAAATGATATTCCAAGACCCAATTTCATCATTAAACCCACGTATGACTGTACGTGAGATTATTGCAGAAGGATTAATCATCCAAGGCCAAACACCAGAAGATGAAATTTCTAAATTAGTGGATGAAGTCTTAGAAATCGTTGGTCTAGCACCAGAATATGCAACACGTTATCCACATGAGTTCTCAGGTGGACAACGTCAAAGAATTGGTATTGCTAGAGCATTAATTATGAATCCTAACTTTATTATTGCAGACGAGCCAATCTCAGCGCTTGACGTTTCGATTCGTGCACAAGTATTAAACCTTTTAACAAACTTAAAAGAAAAATTAGGTTTAACCATGTTATTTATTGCGCACGACTTATCTGTAGTTAGATTCTTCTGTGATCGTATTGCTGTTATGTATAATGGTAAAATTGTAGAATTAGCATCTAGTGAAGAACTATTTAATAACCCGATGCACCCATATACAATCTCATTATTATCTGCAATACCGCAACCAGATCCAGATTATGAAAAAGGGCGTAAAAGAATTCATTACAACCCAAGACAAGAGCATGATTACCGTATGGATAAACCATCACTAAGAGAAATTGCAGATGGTCATATGGTTTATGCAAATGACAAAGAATTTGAAGCGATGAAAAAAACATACGCAAAAAATAACCCGAAGTCTAAAGCGTAAGGAGGTATACACATATGAAAAAAATATTTGCATTACTTATGATACCTATATTTGCATTGCTATTAGTAGCATGTGAAGATAAAAAAATGCCACAAGAAGGTATTAACGTATACTTTTTTACTGCGAATGATGGTGCTGAAAAAAAAGAAACAATCTTTGATGTAGAACCAGGTTCTAAAATTGAAAAGCCAGAAGACCCAGTCAGACCAGGTTTTATATTTATCGAATGGACCACAGATTATGAGGGGTCTAACCCATGGGATTTTGACAATGATGTCGTTGGCAATGAATCGGTTATATTATTTGCACAGTGGGAAGATTTAATTCTTACAGTAAGCTATAATAATTTATTAGATGGACGTATTACATCTACAAGTTATGTTGAAGAATTTAGATCGGGTCAAACACCAGTATTACCTGTTGCTAGAAGAACTGGTTATACATTTAAAGGTTGGTATGAATATGCACCAGACTTTGATAGATATCCAAATACGGATGGTACACGTCCGGGTGAAGCTGCACTGACAGCAATTCCTTCAACAAGAACAACAGACTTAGTGCTTTATGCACACTGGAGAATTATTACGGTTTCAGTGACATTTAGAGCAAACCACCCAGGTGGTACATCCGTTGTAAGTAATCCGCCAATTCGTAGTTATGCATATGATACAATCGTTGTATACGGTGATAACTTCCCAACATTTGATGAGTTAGAAGGTTATAAATTTGTAGAATGGAACACAAGAGCAGATGGTTCTGGTGACTCCATCTTAGATAATGAAATGTTTGGTAGAACACAACCAACAACAGTTTATGGCATATGGATAGAAGCTTAATTCAATCACAACTCCAGACTTATAAGAAAAAGAGAGATTTAAATCTCTTTTTCCTATTTGGGGCTGCGTTATTTACATTAATTTTATATATTATACTGAATTTATTAAAAGTTAATTTCAATTTAATTGTATCCATTACACTTGGTTTATTAGTTATCTTAACGATATTGATGGTGTATTTACGTCCTAAAATATTGACGTATTCTATGTATTATAAATATTACTTAATGCTCATGGATGCCCTTGAACCAAGGAGTGTACAATTAAAACCTTTCACTCAAAGTTTTATTGATAAACTTAAAAATGAAGAAGGTTTAGATAGTATTACCAATACACCAAGCTTTGTTATTTACTATAAATTGGTGGATCGCATTAAAGAAGTACGTAGTAAAGGTAAAACATTAATCGCAGTTGTATTAGCCAAACACAAACATGCAAACTTTTATGTACCTGAACTAGAAAAAGCATTTGAAAATATTCAATCAAGAGAAAAGAAATACATCAAAAAACAAATTATTATTCAAATGAATAAATATGATACATACAATGAAACAACAAAAGAAAACCTAGATAAAATAATTAATTTAGTCGATGGTTCTAATGTAGTTGTACATATAAATTGTGGTATGATGTTAGATACAAAACAAGTATATTTTTTAAGACCACAAAAAAGATTTCCTAATAAATATTACTATTTTGGAACCCTACTGATTGAAAGACTATTAGAAATATAATTGAGGACTTTTATGAAAGACGACAAGTTTAAACGTATCTATGATTCAAGTGAAGATAATTTTTTAATTGAAGATGATACTTCATCGGAAAAAGAAAATGAAAAAGAAACAACAGATGCAGAAGAATTAAGAAAAATTAAACGAAGAAAGACCATTAAACGTTATACGATATCTTTTACAATATCATTTGTTATAACTATACTCGTCTTTATTTTCGGTTTATTTTGGCAAGATGACTTTACATCACTCATGGCTATAGGTGATAGCCTATGGTTAGTATTTGCACTATGGTTAACGGTATCTTGGGTCATATTAATGCATAATTATAACTTGTTTTCACCACTGATTCATGGGACAAAAACATTCTTATTAATGTTTGCAGGAAAACGTCCAAAAGAAGATTATTATACATTTATGCAAAAAATCAAAGATAATCCGACACCAAAATTTATTATCATCGTATGTTGGGTGACAACGCTTGTTGTGTTGATTGCAGCACTCACAACATTATGGATGATCAAAGGATAAACAATCATGGATGATGCGATTAAATATGGCGATAACGATCATTATGATGAAGGCCTACACTATGAATTAGGTATAGGACGTCAACAAGACTATAAAAAGGCACTTTATCACTATAAAGAAGGCAAATCAGAAGGCCATGTTTTAAGCATACAAAAAGTTAAAGATGTGCATTTAAACTGGTATTTAGTTTTACCTGTTATGATTTTATCGGTTGTCTCACTCATTATAAGTGGTCTTCAGCATCGCTTATGGATTGGTTTATTTATAACCGGAGCATTGATGCTTGTTGCAAGTTTAATTGATTTTAATCGTCATTGGTATAAAAAAGGTTATGCAAATATTGTGAATAAAGCCATGTTTTTCTTATCCATTGTAGGCTTTATACCAGCATCGACCTTATTACCTTATGCTTATGGGATTGCTACACTGCCAGCTGCATTATTGCTGATCATTGGATTTTTCACCCTAGGCTTTGGTATTGTAGCACTGATTGCAAACTTTGAAAAAAGAAATGTTGTTATATTGATTACTGGTATCTTTATTACAATCATATCTATTTGGGTATATTTTGTACCGACCAATGAAATTAAATATGATTATAAAGAAATCGATGGTGGTATCTTAATTGAAAAATATTATGGTGATGAAAAAAATGTAACCATTCCACGTACTTTGAATAACCAACTCGTTATTGAAATTGCACCGTATGCATTTTCAAATACGAGTGTTGAATCAATTTATGTACCCGACCATGTTAAGACGATACATGCGTTTGCATTTGCAAATATGAGAAGATTAGAAGTTGTTGAAATCGCACCAGAGGTCGATATTGCACACGGGTTATTTTATGGTAGTGGTCAATTAAAAGAAGTTGTTTTACCAAATATAAATGCAATTCCTGCCTATACTTTTTATGAAACAGGTATTGAAAGTTTTACCTTAGATGCATCTATTGAACATATTGGTGCCTATGCATTTTATAAAACGGCCAATTTAAATACATTTAATTTTAACGAGAACTTAATCTCTATTGGTGCTTATGCTTTTGCAGGTAACCCAAATCTTTCAACAATCGAATTGCCGAATTCTGTTGTAAGTGTAGGTGAAGGTGCATTTTCAAATATGATCAACTTAATAAGTTTTAAGTTTTCTAATCAAATGAAGATGATTGCACCAAGATTATTTAAAAATAATAATGGGTTAGAAACATTTGAAATACCAGAACATATTCAAACTATTGGTGAAGAAGCATTTATGGGTACAAGTAATCTACATACACTCATCCTACATGATGATATTACTCATATAGGAAGTAGTGCATTTAGAAACATGGTCGCACTAGACAGTATCACATTACCACAAAATCTAGAAGTGATATCATCATACTTATTATTTGGTGCAACCAGTATTACAGAAATTGAAGTACCTTTAGGTATTCAAGTTATTGAACATAGTGCTTTTAGAGGTGCTACATCACTTAAGGAAGTGGTATTACCAGAAGGCTTAGAAGTCATTAACACAAGTGCGTTTGAATCCACTGCACTTGAATCAGTTGTACTTCCAAGCACTTTACATACCTTAGGGGTACGCGTGTTTGCAGAAAACAAACAACTGACATCCATTGAAGTGCCAAGTGGAGTTACTGAAATATCAGACGGTTTATTTTATAATGGAACGAATTTGAAAACAGCGATATTTCATGGACAAATTACATCAATAGGTCATCAAAGCTTTAGAGGTGCTGCGCGTCTTGAAACCCTTCAGTTTGTAAATGCAGTGGAGTTTATTGGTAATTATGCATTTTATAATACAACAGCGTTACAGTCATTTGACTTTGGCGATGATTTGGTAAGTATTGGTGATTATGCATTTTACCGTAGTGCGATTCAAACAGCTATTTTACCGGATACTGTAAGAAGTATTGGGAGTGTAGCATTTGCTTCAAATGCGTTTTTGAATACGGTGAGACTGCATGAATCTGTTATTCAAGTTGGTAATAATACATTCTTTAATAATTCTAACTTAACAATTTACATTGTCGGTAGTGAAATTCCTGACACATGGAATGAAAAATTTAACCCACAAAATATTCCAATTATATTCGAATAAATAACTTTTAAAATAGTTCGTAAACACCCAAAAGGCGCTGCTTCAGCGCCTTTTTTTTGTAGTCATAACTTGGTTTTAATTAGGAGAATAAAGATTCTCTTCTGCAAACATTTCATGATAAAAGTTGATCGTTTTATCGATTTTCTAATATCTCAGTGATTTCTTTATCCTGTTAATACGTAATATTAATCATTGTTTTTATGGATGATTTAACTATTTTTTGTAAGTCATTACACTTTTCATTTTTGACCATTATTTTTGATTTCATGTTGCTTGCCAAGGCATCTAAAGCGACATTATCAATCATATATATAACGAATTTTTTGATATGATTATTACTAAGTTTTAAATGATAGATAGTTTAGTATACTCCTAAGTATCAAGATTTGTTATCGATAAATCTATTTTTTACATATTTAAATTGAATAACTATAAGTTCAAAGTGACTGTTATTACTTTCATTGACAATAAAAGGACTTTTTGCTATAGTTAATTATTAAATAACAATAAATATTCGGTTTATATTATCATATTTTAAAAAAGTGTTAGCGTTTATAGATTCAAATACTATTGAATGACCGCTATATGTTAAGAGGAAAAGTAAATTATTATGTTATATCTGTAACTAAAGTATTAACTCCAAATCTTTAAACTTATTAAGCAATAATAAATATTTGTGATGATTCAAAGCCATACGATATGTTACTAGTATATGAGAAGATAGAAAAATGAAAAAATCACTTTAAAATAATTTCAGATACTAATGATAAACTATAGACTGATATACAAAATTCTATGGGATTTCAATTTGGCTATAATCAGCTTGAAAATATAGTTGAATCAATTAGCATTATTATACAATCGGAGACTTTAAATTATAATCTCAATATTTCTCAATTAAGGAATGGGGACATTTGTAATGAAGAAATCAATAATAATTTATTTAATTTTATTTATAACATCGTGTACAGTCGTAAAATCAACGAAATATGAAATCAATTTTAATGTTAACGGTGGTTCAAATATAGACGCACAATTTGTTGTTGAAAACGGGTTGATAGTTGAACCTGACACACCTATTAAGGATAATTATGTATTTTTATATTGGTATGCAACACATTATATGGAACCGTATGATTTTGCTAAGAAAACAACAAAAAATTTAACTTTAAATGCATTTTGGCAAGATCAAGCAAGTTATGATCTTCATCAAACTTTACTAAAAAATGTTGACTATGATTCAATGGGGTTTAGTCAAAGGTTTGATGAATCTATAGCATATACATCATGGGAACACAGTATTGATGGGTCAATTGATCCCTTATTTGGAAAAACTATTGAGTATGTAAAGGATGCTAGACCAGATAGATATTCAGAGGTAGATCCGTTTTGGGCATACTTTGATGAAGAGTTGTATACGATTTATGAACGTTGGAATTATTCTCAAAACACGTGGTTTTTTACAGATATTTTAAGGGTTGATGACACCTGGAAATTACAGTTTTTTGCTGATGGAATAGAACCGTATACAACAATGAGTCATAGACCGGGTCCATTTATTGATGGCATTGAATCGAATGGTTACTATAGTTATGTCTTAAATAGGGTATATAATGATAAAACTGCAAATACTAAATTTAAAGATGCATACTTTAGATTGTTCTATGCGATTTATCATGATGATGATTTTCCATATATTGTATTTTTTAATGATTCATATATGTTCTTAATAAATAAAATAGTTCATTTTGATCAGTCAATTCTATTTGATTTAGCAAGTAATGAGGATATAACATTTTTTAAATAATAGTAAAAGAAGCGATAGACTCGATTGACTCAAGTTAAGTAGTGAAAACTGAGTTGATTCGAGTCTTGTCACAGTAATCACTTCATTAAAAAGTGCTTTAAGATACCTACTATTTTTAATACCTAAGCTCAAAAGATGTTATTTTATAGCATCTTTTTTATAATTTAAGATATTTTAAATATATAAAACCTTTGGTTAGAATAATTAGCCGTTTAGTGTTATAATAATTAACGATAAATATATTAATTTGTAGAAGGAGAAAACATGTCAGTATTAGCAATACAAGACCTTCATGTCGAAATTGAAGGAAAACAAATTTTAAAAGGTGTTGACCTTACTGTTAAAACAGGTGAAGTACACGCAATTATGGGTCCTAATGGTACCGGTAAATCAACGTTAGCATCTGCTTTAATGGGACATCCAAAATATGAAGTTACTCAAGGAAAGGCATCATTAGATGATGAAGATCTATTAGAGCTTGAAGTGGATGAACGTGCGAGAGCAGGTTTATTTTTAGCAATGCAATATCCACAAGAAGTTAGTGGTGTGACTAACTCTGATTTTATGCGCTCAGCATTAAAAGCTGTTACAGGAAAAGAAGTACCACTGATTCAATTTATTATGGATTATGAACAAAACGCAAATGATTTAAAAATGCGTGAAGATTTACCACATCGTTATTTAAACGAAGGTTTTTCTGGTGGGGAAAGAAAACGTAACGAAATACTTCAATTAAAAACTTTAAAGCCTAAAATCGCGATTTTAGATGAAATCGATTCAGGGTTAGATATTGATGCTTTACGTATAGTTGGTGAAAATGTGAACAATATGGTTAGTGAAGATTTTGGGTGTATACTCATTACGCATTACCAAAGAATTTTAGATTATATTAAACCAACACACGTTCATATTATGATTGATGGAAAAATTGTTTTATCTGGTGGTAGTGACTTAATTGAAAAAATTGATCAATCAGGCTATGAATGGGTTAAAGAAGAACTAGGTATCGAATTTGATACTGGCCAAGAAGCATAATGAGCATTATCGATATGACAAAACTAGATAAGGATGCACTACCAATTGGTCTTTTGATTGAAGACCAAAAACTTACCTTATCTAAAAAATATAAACAAAGTGATGCGATAACATTAAAACTTAGCCAAAGAAATCAAACAAAGTTTAATCTTGTTGTTGAAGAAAGTGTTGAAGCAAAGGTTATTATAGAACTCATTGATAACGATACTTCGGATGTAACATATGATTTAAACTTAGATTTAAAAGCAAACAGTCAAGTAAAATTTTTAATCCTTACTGAAATACAATCAAAAAGTGCATCATTTAAGTTAACATCAACAAGCCAAGCAGATAGTAATTTAGAATTTATTGGTGGCTTTATCAATGATGTTATGGACGCAAGATTAAACTTTGACTTAGTCGGTAAAGGTTCTGGTGCTAAAGTTAGAACCATTACAGTATCCAGTAAAGATCATGAACAAAAGTTAGATATACATATGATCCATCATGCACCACACACTGCAGCAGACATGACAAATGTTGGTATTGCAGGTCAAAATGGTATTATTAGACTTAATGGTGTGGGAGAAATTAATCAAGGCATGGTTGGTTCTGCAGCTTTCCAAACTCTTAAAGGTATCATCACAAATGATGCAGCCCAAATTGATGTGAACCCAATATTAATTATTGATGAGCATGATGTGACAGCAGGGCACGCCGCAACGGTTGGTAAAATGGAAGAAGAAGTTTTATTTTATTTAAGAAGCCGCGGCATTACTTTAGAAGATGCACAACGTTTAATTATTCATGGTTATTTACAACCAATTATCGATGAAATTGATGATGAACTCATCAAAGAAAACGTATTAAGATTAGTTAACGAAAGAATATAATATGAAAAAAATTGATGTTTTAAAAATTAAAGAAGCATTTCCAGTATTTAAAAAATACCCTCAAATGAGGTATTTTGATTCTGCAGCTTCTGCTTTTAAACATCAATCTGTCATTGATGCGATACATGCATATCTTGCATATAACGGTGCTAATGTACATCGTGGTGTTTATGGTTTAGCAGCAGAAGCAACCAACCTTTATGAAGAAGCCAGACAAATTACGGCGGATTTTATCGGTGCTAAAAACGACAATATCGTTTTTACAAAATCAACCACACATAGTTTAAATATGGTTGCAAGAGGCTTAGAGGATTTACTCCAAGCCGGTGATGAAATCATTGTATCTAAATTAGAACATCATTCTAATTTGTTACCATGGTTGGAGCTCGCTAAAAGAAAAGCATTGGTTGTTCGCTTTATTGAACTAGATCAAGGTATGATTACCATAGAAGCATTTAAGAAAGTGTTAAATACAAAAACTAAAGTTGTAGCAACCCACCACATGTCCAATGTGATGGGCTATATTACACCACTTAAACAAATGACTCAGTTAGCCCATGAAGTTGGTGCACTTGTCGTTGTGGATGCTGCTCAGTCTATTTTACATATACCTACGGATGTTCTAGATTTGGATGTAGATGCCTTAGCCTTTAGTGGCCATAAAGCATACGGACCCAATGGTATTGGTGTATTGTATATGAAAAAGGATTTTATGGCGAAGTTATCACCTGCTGAATTTGGTGGTGAAATGGTCGATAAAGTCTATTTAGATGGCTCTACATGGAAATCTGGTCCTTATAAGTTTGAATCAGGTACACCACCAATTGCTGAAGCAATCGGATTATCTAAAGCACTAACATTTTTAAAAGATATTGGGCTAGATCATATTCATGCACATGAGCTTGAATTAAGAAATTATGTAGTTGAACAATTAAAAGGCGAAAAAGGTATGACCATTTTTAATGGGCATGGCCAGACTCCATTAATAACATTTAATATTGATGATGTACATCCACATGATACAGCAAGTTTCTTAGATCAACATGGGGTTGCTGTAAGAGCAGGGCATCATTGTAATCAACTTACAATGGACTACTTAAATCAAGATGCAACCGTAAGAGCATCGATAGCAATTTATAATACTAAAGAAGATTGTGATGAACTGATCAAAGCCATTAAAGATACGAGAGACTTTTTTCACAGTTTATAAGAAAGGATTTAAAATATGGACTTAAAAACTTTATATCGTTCTGTCATTATGGATCATTATAAAAATCCTAAAAATAAAGGATTATTAAATGATGATACCTACTTAACAGTCCACTTAAATAATCCTACATGTGGTGATGATTTAGTTGTACAACTGCTAGTTGAAGATAACACAATAAAAGATTTAAGACAATTAGGAAAAGGTTGCAGCATATGTTGTGCATCAGCATCTGTTGCATCTGAAATGTTAAAGGGTAAGACAGTTAATGAAGCGTTAAGCTTAATACAAACATTTTACGATATGTTAACAGGTCAACCCATAGAAGATAAGAAAATATTAGGCGATGCCATCGCATTTGAAGGTGTCGGCCAATTTCCAGCAAGAATCAAGTGTGCTACCCTTGCTTGGAAAGCATATGAAAAAGGTTTGAATCCTTTGGAAGGAGAACAAAATAATGAGTGACACAAAACAAAAAGTAAATGCAATTGTTGGTGATTATCAATACGGTTTTAAAACCGATGCAACACCAATCATGGATACTGGTAAAGGTATTAATGAGGCAATTGTTAGACAAATATCAGCAATTAAAAATGAACCACAATGGATGACAGATTACAGAGTGGAATCTTATAAAAACTTTGTTGAAATTAAAAATCCGGATTGGGGTCCAGATTTAAGTTTTATTGATTTTCAGGAGTTTGTATACTATATTAAATCAACCGATAGAGCGATGAATTCATGGGATGATGTACCAGAAAAAATTAAAGAAACTTTTGAGCGATTAGGTATTCCTGAAGCAGAAAGAAATTATTTAGCTGGTGTATCTACACAATTTGAATCTGAAGTTGTTTATCATAGTTCAAAAGAAGAGTTAGAAAAACTTGGTGTAATTTATTTAGATACGGATACAGCAGTTAAAGAGTATCCAGAACTCGTTAAAGAATATTTTGGTACAGTTGTTAGCAATAAAGACAATAAGTATGCAGCATTAAACGCTGCAGTATGGTCAGGCGGTTCATTTATTTATGTACCTAAAGGGGTACGTGTTGAAAAACCACTACAATCTTACTTTAGAATTAACTCGGATCAAATGGGTCAATTTGAACGTACATTAATTATTGTTGATGAAGGTGCATATGTTAACTATGTTGAAGGTTGTACTGCACCAATTTATCAAAAAGATTCATTACATGTTGCAACGGTTGAAGTCATTGTTAAAAAAGATGCAACATGCCGTTATACAACAATCCAAAACTGGAGTAATAACGTCATTAACTTAGTAACAAAACGTGGCCATGTTTATGAAAATGGACATATGGAATGGATTGATGGTAACTTAGGCTCTAATGTGAACATGAAATACCCTTCTTGTATTCTTTTAGGTGAACATGCAAAAGGTACAACTATTTCGATTGCTTTTGCAGGTAAAGACCAATGGCAAGATGCTGGTGCGCGTATGATTCATGTGGCACCAAACACGACATCGAATATTATTTCTAAGTCGATTGCTCGTGGTGGTGGTAAAGTTAACTACCGTGGTAAAGTTGTCTTTGGCAGCAAAGCTAAAGGTGCAAGATCAAATATCGAATGTGATACAATCCTATTAGATGGTATATCAACATCGGATACCATACCAATTAACGTCATTAAAAATGCTGATGTATTCTTACAACATGAAGCAACTGTTTCTAAAATTTCAGAAGAACAACTCTTTTACTTAATGAGTCGTGGTTTAACTGAAGAAGAAGCAACAGAAATGATTGTAATGGGCTTTATTGAACCGTTTTCTAAAGAACTACCAATGGAATATGCAGTTGAACTCAATCAACTCATTAAACTTGAAATGGAAGGTTCATTAGGTTAATTTTTTAAAATATAACACCTTATACATCTTGTGTGTATAAGGTGTTTTTATGTTGTTTTTAAGTGATCAATGAGTGCTTGACGTTTTAACTTTAAACCTTCTTTAGCGCGTTTAAGTACGGTATCTATAATTTGTGCCTCATAAGGTTGAAATAACATATGTTGGGGCATAATTAATTTCATATCACTTTGAACTTTAAAAAGTAAATACTCCCAAAGTCCAACATATTGTTCGTTTTTTAAATAGTGACCATCTAAGTTTTTTTCAACACCGAAATCTTCAATTAATCCAGTTGGGTAATGTATTTTATTTTCTAATAGATATGTATCATCATTTAACAAGATGTCTGTATAAATATCAATGACTGACAATGTATTAATCATATCTAAGTTGAGTTTGGCATTTTGATGTGTTATAAGCAATAAAAAACCCAATTTTGATTGGAGTTGTGCATATACATATAAATCGTCTAATCGTTTAAGTTCTGGTTTGTTTAAATATTGAAGTTTTTTATCGATATAGACAAAAAACCAATCAATATAAATATGAGGAAATTTAATATTCGATTTTAATAACTTTTTAAACATTTTATGATTCGATGTGTAACCATTTTTATAAGCCTTAAATAGATTTTGATAAGCAACCACATCTTCTTTGTTGGTCATAGAAGCAATTTGATCTAGATGATAATATACATTTTGATATAACTTTCGAATATGTTTGTTTTTAATTTGTTTAAAGTCGTTGGTTTGAAGCATAATTGGAAACCTTTCTTAATTTCTACTATGTTTAATTATAACACTTTATAATTAAGTAGAAAGGGTGAATTTAAATGATTTACTATATTCAAAATGAAAACGATGGTGCTTATATTTATCCAAACAAAAAAAGAGCTAAGTTTACAGCACTTTCAGTGATTAAAAACATTTGTATAGAACATTTGACAAGTTTAGAAAGTTATTTAAAGGCAGTTAAAAATATTTTAGATAGTCGATACCGAATACCAATTGTCTTAAGTAGCAAATATGCATTTTTTAGTACAAAAGCAATGAGAAACATTGACAGTATATGGATAAATTATTTTGCGGTTAAAGAAATTATATATTTAGAAAAAACCATTATGTTTATATTTGATGTGCATCATCGTTTAGAAATAGAAATATCATCAAAAAACTACCAAAGATTAGTCAGTCTAATATTTAAAGTCCTTAAATACAAGTCAAGTTTAGAATGAATGCACTTTCAGCTTATAATATATTGGCAACCTCTTTGTGTTCATGGTATAATATCTATTAGAAAAACGATTTATATTAAGGAGACGTAACATGGCAAAAAAGACAATAAGAGACGTAGATTTACAAAATAAAAAAGTATTAATGCGTGTAGACTTCAATGTACCTTTGAACAAAGATGGATCTATATCGGATGATACTAGAATTACTGCTGCACTACCTACAATAGAGTATGCAATGAATCAAGGAGCAAAACTTATTTTGTTTTCTCACTTAGGACGTATTAAAACAGAAGAAGATAAAGCTTCTAATTCATTAAAACCGGTAGCAAAAAGGCTATCAGAACTTATTAATAAACCAGTTACATTTATACCGGAAACTCGTGGTAAAGCATTAGAAGATGCAGTATCCAAATTAGAATCTGGTGATGTATTAATGTTTGAAAATACTAGGTTTGAAGATTTAGAAGGTAAAAAGGAATCTTCAAATAATGAAGAACTAGGTAAATACTGGGCTTCATTAGGTGATGTGTTTGTTAATGATGCATTTGGAACTGCGCACCGTGCGCATGCATCCAATGTTGGTATTGCAAACAACATGAAAACATCTGTTGCGGGTTTATTATTAGAAAAAGAAATCAATTTTATTGGTGGCGCATTAGAAAATCCAGCAAGACCATTTGTAGCAATCTTAGGTGGTGCAAAGGTATCTGATAAAATTGAAGTGATTAAAAACTTACTAAAAGTAGCTGATAAAGTATTAATTGGTGGTGGTATGGCATTTACTTTCTTAAAAGCACAAGGCCATGAAGTAGGTAAGTCTTTAGTCGAATTAGATAAAGTTGATTTAGCCAAAGAATTATTAGCATTAGCAGATGGCAAACTAGAGTTAGGTGTGGATGTTGTTACAGGTAAAGCATTTGATAAAGATACTGAAACCAATATACGTACATTTGATGCAATACCTGCCGATGAAATGGGCTTAGATATTGGGCCAAAAACTGTTGAAAGATTTAAATCAATTATTAAAGATGCTAAAACAGTTGTATGGAATGGACCACAAGGTGTATTTGAAATGGAAAAATTTGCTAACGGTACCCTTGAAATTACACAAGCTTTAGCAAACTTAGATGGTAAAGCCATTACAATTGTAGGCGGTGGTGACTCTGCTGCTGCAGTTGCTAAATTTGGTCTAGAAGATAAATTTAGTCATATTTCTACCGGTGGTGGTGCTTCCTTAGAATACTTAGAAGGTAAAGTGCTTCCAGGGGTTGCACTTGTAGACGAAAAATAATGATAGACATCGGCAAGAAAATCAGAGCGCTCAGACTTGGTAACAACCTGACTCAAGAAGAACTTGCTAACCGATTAGAATTAACAAAAGGTTATATTTCACAACTAGAGAACAATTTAACTTCACCATCTATCCAAACGTTATTTGCTTTGCTGGAAGTGTTAGGTGTTGAAACACACGAATTCTTTTCTAAACCGGAAGGCGAAGATGCTAAAATTGTATTTACCAAAGAAGACTTTTATGAAAAAGAAAATCCAGAATTAGGATCAAAAATTTCATGGATTGTTCCAAATGCATTAAAATATGAGATGGAACCTATTATTATCGAAATTATGCCAGGTGGACAGTCAACAATTGATGATTCACATCCTGGTGAAGAATTTGGTTATGTATTAGAAGGTCAAATCACCTTAGTACTCAATAAAACAAGGCATATCGTAAAAAAAGGTGAAACCTTTTATTACATGGCAAACAAAGAACACTACTTACAAAACTTAGGCAACTCAGTTGCAAAAATATTGTGGATATCAACGCCACCAATGTTTTAAAAAAGGAGAATAAATATGGAAAAAGAAATAATCATTGGTTCAACAGCCGGCCTACATGCTACATTAGCAGCCAAAGTTGTTCAAACTGCATCCAAATATGCAGTTGACATTAAATTGTACTATAAAGATAAAGTCGTTGACCTAAAGTCAATTTTAGGACTTATGAGTTTAGCAGTACCGAAAGGTGAGAACGTCAAGATAGTTGCATCAGGTCCTCATGCCGAAGAAGCTATTAAAGACATCTCATCGATCTTAGGATAGTTAAATGGCAAAAAGAAGACCTGTAATTGCAGCAAACTGGAAAATGTATAAAACTAAAGATGAGGCTTTAGAGTTTATATTTGCAATTAACGGCCTTGTTCCAAGTAAAGATGAAGTTGAATCTATTATTTGTGCACCTGCGATTTTATTAAATTTATTAGTAAAACGCGAAGGTGAACACATTCGTATTGGTGCTCAAAATATGCATTATGCCGATGAAGGTGCCTTTACTGGTGAAAACTCACCAGCACAAGTTAAAACAGCTGGTGCGGAATACATTTTAATTGGTCACTCAGAAAGACGTAATTTATTTGGTGAAACAGATAAAGATGTCAACTTAAAAATGCAAGCTGCATTTAAGTATGAATTAAAACCAATTTTATGTATTGGTGAACAATTAGAAACAAGAGAAGCAAACCAAACAAAACAAGTTTTAGATGAACAATTAGAATTAGCATTTAAAGGTGTTTCAAAAGCACAAGCCTTAAATACAATTGTTGCATATGAACCTGTATGGGCAATTGGTACTGGTAAAACTGCAACACCACAAATGGCAAATGATACGATTAAAGAAGTTCGTGCAAAACTAAAAGACTTATTTGGCAAAGAAGTATCAGAAAAGATCCGTATCTTATACGGTGGATCTGTTAAACCAGATAACATCGAAAGTTTATTAAACGAATCAGACATTGATGGTGCACTCATTGGTGGGGCAGCATTAAAACACGAAAACTTCTTAACATTTACAAAGGTTGCTCAAAAAAAATAATATGAAAACGGGGCATGTTCTAATGAGAACAGCCCCTTTTATTATGCGTTTTTAAGTAAAATATCAACTGCTTCATCAATATTTTCTAGTTCAATGTTGTAATCTTGTTCAATTGTTTGAATGAGGTTTGTTGTTGCAACCAAACTCATCACTTTGCTAATACTTGATCTAATGGCTTTAAGTTGTGTTGTGACATCTTTACACGAACTTTCATTTTCCATCATATTGAGCACACCAGCTACTTGACCTTGGATGCGCTTCATACGATTTATAATAGATGAATTACACTTCATAATAAACCTCCTGTACTTATAAGTATATTTTATTATACCCCTTATGGTATTAATACACAATAAAATGCATATATTGTTGTAAATATGTAAATATTATCAATTTTTTATAAAATTATGCATTAGAACACCCATTTATACCCTGCGTGGTATAATAAATGACATATAAGGAGTGTAGTGATGATTAAACAAGCATTTACTTTATTAAAAACACGCAAGTATATTATTCAATCTATTATCTTTATGTTGTTGTTTTTAATAATTTATTTTATTGTAGATTATTTAAATATGTCCTATAGCCAAATGGCATTTGAATTTGGTACATATCTTGTGGTTATTAATGTAATTATGAATATCTTAATGGCGCTATTATCAACGTTATTAATGAGTCTTTCTACTGCTATGGTAGAAATTCAGGGTAAAGAATCTAAAGCGTCTAACTTAGGCTTTGTATCGGTTTTATTTGGCATACTAACCTATGGTTGTACAAGTTGTGTGATTGCCTTTTTTGCAAGTATTGGTATTACATTAAGTGTGATTGCACTACCGCTAGCAGGATTTCCATATAAGCTTATGTCATTAGCACTCATTTTAGTTGGATTATGGATTGTCTTATGGCAAATACATAAAGGGGTATGTAAAATTAATTTAAAAGAAAATACAGGTGATTAACATGTTTGAGTTTAATTTTGATACACAACCTAAAAACACATTTGATATGAATGAAGTTTATGACTTTTTAGTCATTGGTGGTGGACCTGCCGGGTTAAATGCTAGTTTATATGCATACCGATTAGGTATGAAAACAGGTATAGTGACTTATGATATTGGTGGTCAATTAAAAAATACCAATGACGTGGATAATTATATTGGTCTTCCTAATGATTCTGGTAGTGGGCTTACTCAAAAGTTTATAAACCATGTTGAGCAATTTCAAATACCGATATTAGAAGATGTTTATGTAACTAAAGTAGCAAAGCTTGACGAGCTATTTCATGTTTACTTAGATAATAGCCATATTGTAAAAGCTAAGACTGTTTTACTGGCAACTGGCAGTGTGCCTAAAAAATTAGGCATACCAGGTGAACAGATGTTAAATGCTAAAGGTATTTCATATTGCGCAATTTGTGATGCACCATTTTTTAAAGATAAGCATGTTGTTGTAGCAGGTGGTGGTAACTCTGCTGTTGAATCCGCACTTGATCTAGCAAAGTGGGCAAAAAAAGTAACAGTGATACAAAGATCTAACTTTAGAGCTGATAAAATCTTATTAGAACAAATGTATGCAAATGATAAGATTGAATACATGATACAAACTAAAATCATTGAAATCCATGGTAATACTCAAGTTGAGGGCCTGACTATATTAGATAATAAAACGAATCAAACATCTTATTTTAAAGCAGATGGACTCTTTGTTGCTATCGGTATGTTACCTAATACAGCGTATGTTAATGATCTTATAGAGTTAAACGTGTATAATGAAGTCCTAGTTAACCATCAACAAGAAACAAGCGTTAAAGGACTATATGCAGCAGGAGATATGGTTGATCAACCACATAAACAAATTATTATTGCAGCAGCAGAGGGTGCAAAAGCTGCACTTAATGCGAATCAATATTTAAAATATAAAGGAGAATAACAATATGAAACAATTATTAACACCGGATGTCACACAACAAATTAAAGAAGTATTAAAAATGATGGAAAACCCTATTCAAGTTATTTTATTTACAAAGCCAGATTGTGATACATGTCAACCAACTTTACAATTATTAGAAGAGGTCAGTATCTTAAATGATAAAATCACATTTGTAGAAAGATCACTTACAGATGATAAAGCAGAAGCTGATGCATATGGGGTGAGTTATGCACCAACATTTGTCATATTAGACCAAAATGGCAACTTTAAAAACTTTAGATTTAATGGAATACCTGCAGGGCACGAAATCAATTCATTAATTACAGCACTCATTGATAGTTCATCGACTAAACCGTTTTTTGATGAAAAAACTTTAAAACGATTAGAAAAAGTAGATAAAGATATCAATATTAAAGTGTTTGTCACATTAAGCTGTCCACATTGTCCAGGTGCAGTATCCAACGCATTTAGACTTGCAATGACAAACCCCAACATTACTGCTGATGCTTTTGAAGCTCAAACATTTAATGAACTATCCATGAAATATAATGTCAGCAGTGTCCCTAAAATTATTATTAATGATCAATATGAATTTTTAGGTAATCAACCCATTGATGCATTTTTAGCAGAAATTGAAAAAGTAAAATAATAACGATTAGGCATGTTCGCACTGAGCATGCCTTTTATTATATATTGATAGAATAGAACAACTAATCATGCTAAAATATATATACATTCATAAAGTAGGTGAACTATATGCAAATACTACCGATACATACAAAAGATGTTAAAGGTTTAACAAGCCTTTTTAACAAACAAACTTCGAGTGATGAATTCTTATATCAAAATTTAAATGAAGATACGTTTAAATTAAAATTTATGAATTCAAATAAAGCTTATAATATCTATACTTTTGTGGCCAAATCAGATAATCAGGCATTAGGTTTTATCAGCGGTGTTTATGATAAAACAACGAAGAAAGCTTATATCACGATAATAATTGTAGATGAAAAACACCGCAGAAAAGGTATTGGTTCTAAGTTGCTAGAGGTATTAGAATATACATTACTTAAAGAAGCGCTCGAACAAAGAAAAATAGAAATAGTCTTCTTTAATCCACTTAATTTATCTTGGCATATTCCTAATACAAATGCCCTACACCCGAATGCCCCGGGTATTGATAAACTTTCCAATGCATACTTATTTTTTAAAGAGCATGGATATATAGATTTTGCAGTTCAAAATGTATACTACATGGAAATTAAAAACTATCGGTACAGTGCGGAAACATTGAAGGTTTTAAATAAAGTTGAACAAGCGGGATTTAAAATTGATTATTATGATGTTGAAAATGACTATGGATTAGAAGCGTTACTTGATCATTTAGGTAGTTTGGTTTGGAAAAATGAAGTGTTAAATCATATTAAACAAAAGGGTAAGGAAAATACATTACTTGTACCAACACTTGATAATAAAGTATTAGGTTTTACAGGACCATTAATACTTGAAGATTCTGGTAGAGGGTATTTTGCAGGGATAGGTACACACGCTGATGTACGCGGAAAAGGGATAGGTAAGGCATTGTTTGCCCGTCTCATTCATGGTTTAAAGGATATAGGTGCTAGTTATATGACGCTTTTTACAGGAGAAAATAATCCGGCAAGAAGGTTATATGAAAAAGAAGGATTTGAAATTGTAAGAACATATATTAATTTAAGAAAGGTGGATTTTTAAGATGAAAACAATTATGGCGATTGGGGGCCATGTTGGTGACATGGAACTTACTGCAGGTGGTACGCTTGCAACTATGAGTTTAGAAGGACATAAAATTATTACGGTTGCATTAACTGGTGGTGAAAAAGGTAATCCACCACACTTAAGTGTTCAAGCATATCGAAAACAAAAAGAACAAGAAGCCAAACAGTTTGCAGATATGTTGGGTGGCATCAGTATTGTATTACCTTATTTGGATGGTGAACTACCTGTTGATGATAAGGTTAAGTTTGAAGTGGCAGAACTTATACGACAATATAAACCAGATGTGTTAATTACACATTGGAAAAACTCCATGCATAAAGATCATGAAGCAACTTACCACATTGTGAAAGATGCACAGTTTTATGCAGGTATTAAAGGATTTGAAAGTGCATACCCACCACATTATGCAAGTGGACCTTATTATGCGGAAAACTGGGAAGATCCAGTAGACTTTAAACCCTATGTTTATGTGCAAGTATCTGAAGCAGGGTTTAAGCTTTGGCAAAAAGCAATCGATACCCACTGGTTTGCTGTTCACTCAAAATCATTCCAATACAAACGATATTATGAAGCACTTATGACTGTTCGTGGTTGTGAGGCAAGAACTCAATATGCAGAAAGTTTTAACGTTGAGGCATTATCCAAAAAGATAACTTTAAAAAGTTTTTAAATAAAGAGCATAAAAAAAGGATACTTCAAAGTATCCTTTTTTGCTTGAAATCTATGATTATCTGTTGTAGAATTCAACGATTAATTGTTCGTTAATATCAAATAAGAATTCATTTCTTTCTGGTAGTCTTGAGAATGTTCCCACACCGTTATCATCTAACGCTACATAGTCTACACGTGCAAATTGATTTTCTAAAGCTTCTTTAACGATTGCTAAATTTTTGCTCTTTTCTTTCATTTGAACAGTTTGACCTGGGCTTAATCTGTAGGATGGAATATCAACTTTCTTTCCATCAACTAAGACATGACCGTGGTTGACTAATTGTCTAGCTTGGGCACGAGTTCTTGCAAAACCTAAACGATAAACAATGTTATCTAATCTAGATTCTAAAAGTTTTAAGAAGTTCTCACCTTGCTTACCTTGCATCTTTGCAGATTCAAGGAAGGTTTTCTTAAATTGTTTTTCACTTACACCGTAAACAAAACGAACTTTTTGTTTTTCTTGTAACTGAATGCCGTAGTTAGATAATTTAGAACGTCTTTGACCGTGTTGTCCTGGTGCGTAAGGTCTTTTCTTTAATTCTTTACCTGTTTCAGATATTGAATAACCTAAACGTCTTGAGACTTTCCAAGTTGATCCTGTAAAACGTGACATAGAATTTACCTCCTTTTATATTTGGGTAAACACACCATTATAAATCTATATAATCCGCAATTCCTTTTCGCTTTCTAGCAGAAGAAAGTTACTCAGTGCATCCATATAATGAAGGGATATTTATAAATCTAGTTCTGGCCTGCTTTTGACCGCTTTCTTATTTTATATTAAAGCACTGTTAAAGTCAATATACTTTTCAAGTAATGCACCAAATTGTTGTAAAAAGTCGACTAATTGTTGATCAAATCTAGCTTCAAGTGGACTATCTAAGTCTAAGATTGCCCAAACATCACCGTTTTCATTTTTAATAGGGACAACTGTTTCAGACATTGAAACGGGATCACATGTAATATGGTTATCAATTTCATGTACATTTTTAACAACAATAACCTCTTTTTTTACATAGCTGGTGCCTACAACCCCTTTACCTGGCATAATCAAGTTACAAGCAACTTTTCCCTGGAAAGGTCCAAGTGTTAAGACACCATCTTTATACATATAAAAACCAACCCAATTTAAATTTGAAATAGCATCATTTAAAAAAGCAGATGCATTACTTAATAAAGATAAATTTGTTGGTTCACTTGAAAGTAAGCCTTCAGCACTTTCTAATAATGTTTTATAATCCATAAATTAACCTCACTTATTCTTGTTGTATGCCATATTATACCAGTTTTATATTGCTATGAAATAAATATACGATTAAGGAATGAAAGTTACACAATTTAGATGGTATAATAAAGAAGGTGATATTATGGAAAAAGCAATTTTAATTCGCTTTGGCGATTTAGTCTTAAAAGGTAAAAATAAACCTAGATTCATCGGCCAGATAAAAAAGAATATTAAAAATAAATTAAAACACTTAGATGTTGAATATACATTTCAACACGATCGTATATTCCTACATTTTCAAGCAGAAGATAGCGAAGAAGTAATCAAACAACTAGGTTATGTATCTGGGATACATTCTTTTAGCTATATATATAAAACAACAAAAGACATTGATGATATTGCAGCACTTGCTAAAGAAGTCATTCAAAAAGAAATTAAATTACCAACAACCTTTAAAGTAGAAACAAAAAGAACTGATAAAAATTATGCATTAACTTCACTAGAAATATCTAGAAAGATTGCTGCATTAATTTTACCAAGTTTTGAAGGTTTAACCGTTGACGTGCACGCGCCTCAAACAGTTTTGAATATCGAACTTAGAAGTGAAGGTACTTATATTTATGTTGGTAAAATGGAAGCTCTCGGTGGTTTTCCAATTGGACTAGGTGGCAAAGGCCTAGTCATGTTATCTGGTGGTATTGATTCACCAGTTGCTGCGCATTTAATGATGAAACAAGGTATTGAAGTTGAACTGTTTCATTTTGAATCCACACCATTAACACCACTGGAATCTGTTCAAAAAGTTATTGATATAGCAAAAAAGTTATCGCTTTATACACCGTATAATAAAATCAAACTACATTTTGTACCATTTACCAAACTACATGAAGCGATTTTAAGTTATGTCGCAGATCCTTACATAATTACAATCATGCGACGTATGTTTTTTAGAATCGCAGAAAAATATGCCAATTTACATGGCATTGATACACTCATTACAGGTGAATCGGTAGGACAGGTAGCAAGCCAAACTTTAAGTAGTATTAAAACAATTGAAACAGTAACAAACATACCCATTCTAAGACCGGTGATTACTTATGATAAAAATGATATTATCAATTTATCTAAGAGAATTGATACATATGATATATCTATTATACCGTTTAAAGATTGTTGTTCAATTTATGTACCAAGAAACCCGGTGACTAAACCTACGATTGAACAATCCATTAAAGAAGAAGCTAAATTTAAGTTTGATGATCTACTTGAAGACACATTATCTCATATTCAAACAATGGTCATTAGCCCAGATACTGATTTTGAAATTGCGCTTTACGGATTTGATGTTAAAGATGCCTTAAATACTTATTTAAAGGAGTCCTAATAATCATGATCACATCTAAAGACAACCCTAAATTTAAATCATGGATGAAACTACAACAAAAAAAATATCGCGATTTAACTAATACATATATTGTATACGGCCAAACATTTGTAGATTTGGCGTTAAAAAAAGGTGTAGTAGAAGAAACAGTGACAAGTAATCCAAATGTTGAAGGTACACTTATTAGTGAACAACTTATGCAACAACTTAAAGTTACTAAAACTGCGTATGATGTTTTTGCAGTATGCAAAAAGTCAAGCAATCCAATCGTATCTAACAATATACTTGTCTTAGATGATATACAAAATCCTGATAATGTTGGTGCTATATTACGTAGTGCACTGGCATTTGGCTTTTTACATGTTGTTTTTTCAAATCATACAGCTGATCTATATCATGATAAGACCATACGTGCATCCGGAGGTGCACTTTTTGACTTATACATTCAAAGATGCGATATCCACGAATTTATGCAAACCAAAAAACAAGCAGGTTATCAAATATTTGGTGCAGATGCACATCAATCCAAATTAGAACCCCAAGTTGGACAACCATTCATTTTAGTTTTAGGGAATGAAGGACAAGGATTAAGTGAAAAGACCAATCTTTTACTCGATGGTAAAGTTAACATAAAAACCAGACATGTTGAAAGTTTAAATGTTGTCGTAGCAGGCTCTATATTGATGTATGAATGGAGTAAACAACAATGAAACCAATCTTATCGACATTTCTTGATTACCAACAAAATAGTATGGAAAAACAACTAGAGCTTGCCAAACAACTCAATTTAGAATATTTAATGATACGTCGAATCAATGGACAACGCATTTATGAACTAGATGAACATGAAATTAACCAATATGTTAAAGCATTAAAAACATATAAAGTGATTGCTGTAGATCCTTTATTAGAGTCGTTTTCAATGGATAAAGAAAAAGAGTTGACATCTTATAATTTAATGCTTGACCATGTGTTAAAAACAGTTAAAAAGTTTAAACCGATTTATTATATATACACGATCCCTAAGTTTGATGAAACAATTAAAAACTACAAACAAGTGATTGAAGTAATCCAATCTCAAATAAAAATTATAAAAAAACATAAACTTAAAATACTTATTAAAATGAATGATGGACATGCCCCTAAAATGTATCGCTACATTTTAGAGGCATTAAATGATAAGCAAGTGTCGATCATATTTGATTACATTTATTTATATGGCTTGAATGAATCTCATGTCACAGCATATCGCTTATTAAGAAACTATATTGATTTACTCATCATGGATGATATAGATCAATTGGGGTCAGGTCGTGTTTTAGGTAGTGGCGGTCATATAGATGTTACTGGGATTGCTAAAAGGTTTATTAAAAGAAAGTATGAAGGGTTTGTTGTATTAGATTCTAGTTTGGTAGACCTCCTTTATGGGGCTAACAACCAAGGATGGTTTTCAAAACTCGTTTCTAAAAAAACAAAACACGATATTAAAATTTATGAAGACTTTGTTGAACGATACCGTTCAACAGATATGTATCGCGTATTAAGATTACAAATGGCTATATTATCCATAATGTTTTTAAACAAAAAAATAGCACTTGGTTAAAGAAAGGATGTAGACATGATTAATATCAACCAATTAGATTCAAAATATTTAGAAGGGTTTCAGTTAGTTGCTCAAAAATTAGGTGTAAAACTGAATTCAAAAGGCTTAGATTTACAAGTATTTTTAGCACCAAGCTTAAGTGTTGAAAAGACAAGAAAACAGCTTAAAGTTGGTATCAGTAGCCACAATGAACTTTATGTTGCATTAAGACTTTATAAAGAAAATAAAGATAAAGAAACCTTTAAAATAGATTATCCTAAAAAAATAAAACATCTAACTTTCATGTTAGATGCATCCAGAAATGCAGTAGCAAAAGTATCTACCGTTAAAGATTTTTTATTAAATCTCGTTATTTTTGGTTATGATGCCCTACAGCTTTATACAGAAGATACATTTGAAATGGAAGATGAACCATTCTTTGGTTATATGCGTGGAGCCTATACAAAAGAAGAATTACAAACTATTGAAAGTTTTGCTGAAAAGTTGGGTATGGAGCTTGTTCCTTGTATACAAACATTGGCACATTTAAATGCAATTACAAGATATCGTCAATACGGTCATTTATTTGATACGTTAGATATTTTATTAGTAGGTGAAGACAAAACCTATGCCTTTATTGAAAAGATGATAAAGACTGTCGCAACCACGTTTAAATCTAAAAAGATTAATATCGGTATGGATGAAGCATATATGCTTGGTCGTGGTAAGTATTTGGATAAAAATGGTTACCATAACAGATTTGATATTATGGTTAAGCACCTGAATAAAGTATTAGAAATATGTAGAAAATACGACTTAGAGCCGATGATGTGGTCGGATATGTTTTTTGCAAGTGGTTGGGGTGATTACTACAATAAGGAAAAACAAATACCACAAAAAACGATTAATCAAGTACCTAAAGAAGTGAGTTTGGTGTACTGGGATTATTATCATACAGATGTAGAACACTATGAAATGATGATTGAAAAACATCAACAGTTTAACAACCCAATTGTCTTTGCAGGGGGCGCTTGGAAGTGGATCGGCTTTACACCGGATAACCGCTTTAGTTTAAAAGCAAACGAAGCCAGCATGATTGCATGTGCGAACAAAGGTGTTGATAGTGTCATTATTACTTCATGGGGCGATAATGGTGCAGAAGCATCACCATTTTCAATACTACCATCACTAGCATATAATGGTGTATTAAAGTACGGACACAACCAAGTAGATAATGCATTCAAACATAGTTTTAAAACAGTAACAGGTGTTGATTTTGATGCCTTTATGCTCATTGATAGTGCCAACCAATTAACAGATGATTTCCGTCATAAATCCACCGCGAATAAACATTTTTTATACAATGATATTTTATTAGGGCTTTTAGACGCATCAACAGAAAATCATTATCCAAAAATATATGATCGTCATATCCGCAACATGAAAAAACATATGGATGATTATGGTGATTATACTTACTTATTTGAAACACAACTAGCATTACTAAAAGTACTTAAAAAGAAAGTGTTGCTTGGTGTAGAATTAAGAGCAGCATATCAAAAGAAAAATTTTGAGAAACTAGCTCAATTAGTCAAAGACTTAAAACAAACCAAAAAGTTAATTGTTGAATTTAAAAATGCCTTTATGCATCAATGGCATCAAGACAATAAAGCATTTGGCTATGAAGTTCAAGATTTAAGAATTGGTGGTATTATTCAAAGGGTTGATACAGCAATACTTAAAGTGACCAATTACTTAAATAAAGAAATTGATCGCATCGAAGAACTTGAGGTACAAGTACTTGATTATTACGGTCATGAAGATATTATCCAAAAGTCACATAACATCGCTGAATTTAGATATAAACCAGTTGTATCTGTAGGTGTGAGCGTATAAAAGATTAAGCAACCCGATTGGGTTGCTTATTTTATAAAAAAAGTTGTTGTAGCTATGACATACAACAACCATTATTTTAAATATTTTCCTCATCCTCATCCGCTTCATTTGGTTCAAATAACGGAAAGGCATTTGGTAGTTTAGGATATAACTTAGAAGTAAACATAATACCTTCTAAGTGATCATATTCATGTTGGAATACTATAGCAGGATATCCCTGTAAGGAAAGCTCAATTGGTTGAGCAGTAGATGTGTCCATATCTAAGTGATAACCTCTAACCTTAATTGCAAAGTATCTAGGAGTTAAGCCATTAGTTGGTCTATCAACCGATAAACAACCTTCGCCACCAGGTAAATAAGTTTCTTCCTTACTATGTGCAATAATTTCTGGGTTGATCATTACATAAGAATATAGCGTACCATCTAAATCTTCCACATGCATCGCAAACATACGTTTAAGTTGATTAATTTGTGGAGCAGCTAGACCAACAGATGGTCTTAACTTATATTTTTTAACCATGGCATCATCTTGACTATTTTTCACATATTCTAATAGAGATTTGCCTAAATCTATATCTTTTTGAGATAATGGTAATAAGATAGGTTTTGATGGTGTGGTTAAACTAGGGTGTCCTTCCCGAATGATATGGTTCATTTTAATCATAATTGTCATTCACCTCTAATAAATATTATAACATAAGGAGCACTTATGAGACTAGACAAATTGCTGTCTAACTTAAAATATGGGAGCCGTAAAACAATTAAAATGATGGCCAAAAAAGGCGAGATTTTAGTCAATGGTATACCGGCTTATTCATCAGACATCAAAATTGATCCAAATTATGATAAAATAATCGTTAATGGCCATGAAGTTTTCTATAAAGAAAACATCATTTTAGCCTTTAATAAACCAAGTGGTTATTTATCAAGCCATGAAGATGAATTATATCCTTCACTATTTGACTGGATTGAAGCACCATATAATCAATTTGACCTAAAAATTGCTGGGCGACTTGATTATGATAGCGAAGGGTTAATGATTTTGACAACAAATGGTAAACTTGTTCATCAAATTACGCATCCAAATGGACATGTGCAAAAAGTATATGAAGTTATTTTGGATAAAGCACTTGAACAAAAAGATGCGCATAAGTTATTAAAAGGTTTTAACTTACTCGATGGTAAAGGTGAGCCATATGAGGCAAAAGCATTAAATTTAACATATGATCAAAGGTTAGCAACGATAACAATTGATGAAGGTAAGTTTCATCAAGTTAAAAATATGTTTTCAAAATTAGGTTATGAAGTCTTGAAGTTAAAACGTGTTCAAATTGGAAAGCTTATGTTAGATCTCGCACCCGGTGCATACAAAGAAATTGAAATATCAGATATATTTGAAAGGTAGACCTATGGAAATTAAAAGATGTGCATATATTGTAGACTTTAAAGGTAAGGAAGTGCCTAAAAAACTGAATAAAATGGATGTGAATGTCGCTTATGTATCTAAAAAGTTTAATTATGCGGTTGTTTATTTAGATGAACAAAAAGGCGAAAAACTATTAATCAATCATTTAAAACGTGTACGTGGGTTTATTCGTGTGTATCCTTCGTTATTTTATGATGAAAATGCCAATATTTAACGTTGTCAACCAAAAGTACTTGACAGCGGTGTTTATTGTGTTAAAATAGTTAAGAATTAAATTAACATATAAGGAGAAAACAATATGGCAGTTAAATTACGTTTACAACGTTTTGGTAATCATAAGCGTCCATTCTATAGAATTGTAGCAGCAGATTCAAAAGCACCTAGAGATGGTAAATTCTTAGAAATCGTAGGTACTTATGAACCAATTAAAGGTACTGTTGATGTCAACAGTGAAAAAGTACAAGTTTGGATAAACAAAGGTGCTAAACCGACTGACACAGTGAAAAGTTTATTTAAAAAGTTTAATGTTTTAGACAAATAATTATAAAAGGGGGTCATACATATGGCAATCGATTTTGCAAAATTAATCAAACAAATAGTTACGCCATTAGTGGTTTCCCCAGAAGATGTTTCTGTAAAGATTCTTTCTGAAGACGAACAAATCATTCATGTGCAATTATTAGTACATGAAAATGATTTAGGACGTGTTATCGGAAAAGGTGGCAGGATAGCAACTGCAATCCGCACAATTGTTTATGCTGGAGCATCTAAAGTTGGCAAACGTGTCCATTTAGATATAGATACATATTAATCACATGTTATATTTAATTGGTAAAGTGGTGCAAACCCACGGTATCAAGGGTGAAGTGAAAATTAAGCCCCTTACAGACTTTGATCGTTTTGTTAAAGGTAAAACAGTTTATATAAACAATGAACCTTACGACATACAAACTGTAAGAAAACACAAAGATATGCTTATAGTCTCATTTAGAGATTATCCAACTTTAACTGAAGTGGAACACTTAAAACAACAAGAAATATATACAGATGAACAACCAAAGAATTTGGATGATGACACATTTCATTTACCACAACTCATTGGTTTAAATGTATATGATCAATATAATTATTTGATTGGTAAAGTCGTTGAACTCATGGAAGTGCCGCAAGGCTTTTTGTTGAGGATTCAACGTACAAACAGTGATAAAACAGTTTTAATACCATTTAAAGATGTCTTTATTAAAGAAGTAACAGCGACATCCATTGTGGTAGAAACTATAGAAGGCTTAGTATGATAATCGACATTATTACGATATTTCCATCATTTTTTGATCAATTTTTGACAACGTCTAAAATCAAACACGCCATTGAAGATGGTCGTGTAACAATTAATATCCATGATCTTAGATTGTATACCGATTTAAAAGGTGGCAAAATTGATGATACACCTTATGGTGGTGGTGCGGGGATGCTCATGATTTACCCACCATTTCATAAACTCATTACTAAATTAAAAACCAAAGATACCTATACAATTTTACTTTCACCACAAGGCAATGTTTATAATCAACAAACAGCAACCAAGTGGCGTGATGAAATAAAACATTTAATTTTAATTTGTGGGCACTATGAGGGTATAGATGAGCGTATTCAAAACTTAATTGATGAAGAAATAAGTATTGGTGATTATGTACTAACCGGTGGTGAAATACCCGCAATGGTTATCACAGATAGCATTGTTCGACTCATTCCAGGTGTGATTAACGAAGCATCCTATATCGATGATACACACCAACAAGGGTTATTAAAATACCCACAATATACAAAACCGGATACATATTTAGGTATGTCGGTACCTGAAGTATTAAAATCAGGGCATCATGAAAATATACGTTTGTGGCGTTTGGAAAAAAGTTTAGAAAAAACTTATTTAAAACGTCCAGATTTATTAGTGTCAAAAGAGCTTACTGAAGAAGAAAGTAAGATATTAGACAAAATTAAGAAAAACATTGAATCTAAATAAAGATTCATGTATAATTTAAAAGGCACGCTGGTCCGCTAAGTTCTTACACTTATGAACAGACGTAGAATAAGGAGAATCGTTATATGGCAAAACTAAAAGGTCAAGCGTTAATCGCTGAAATTACTAAACAATACCTACAAGATCGCCCACACTTTAGTGCAGGGGATACAGTGGGTGTTTATGTAAAAATTAAAGAAGGCGCAAAAGAAAGAATTCAGTTATTTGAAGGCTTAGTGATTAAGCGTCAAGGTGGCGGTGTTGGAGAAACCTTTACTGTACGTAAAATGTCCAGTGGTATCGGTGTAGAAAGAACTTTCCCAGTTCATTCACCATCCATTGATCGTATCGAAGTTATTCGTCGTGGTGTTGTACGCCGTGCGAAATTAAACTACATCCGTACATTAAGTAAAAAAGGTGCACGTATTAGAGAAAGAAAAGAAAAATAATTCAATTCTTACATCTGGATACATATATACCAACCATTTATACCATAAATTAAAACACTTGATACCATTCAAGTGTTTTTGTATAAATAGGGATTAAAATATTGTATAATATGATTGTTTTATGAAAGTTTTTACATTTTGTTTCATTACATATTGTAAGTGCTTACAATATGTGTTATAATTTATAGTATTAAAGGAGTGATATCTATGAGTAATGCAACTATATACGACGTTGCTGGCGCAGCTGGCGTTTCACTAGCAACCGTTTCTAGAGTGTTAAATTCACCGGAAAAAGTTAAAGAGGAAACAAGACAACGCGTTTTAAAAGTGATCAAAGAATTGGGGTATCGACCAAATGTGATTGCTAGAGGACTTGCAAGTAGAAAAACAACAACAGTTGGGGTTGTTATTTCTGATATTACAAGAGCGTCTGTGGCTGAAATGTTAGGTGGTATTGCAGATATTGCAGAAACCTATAAATATTCAATCAAACTATTTACTATTCATGATGAATCTGATGTATTAGATACGCTTCAAAACATTGTTGCAGAACAGGTAGATGGCATTCTTTATTTAAATGATGAATTAAGTGATAAAGATGTTGAACTGATCAAGCGCATGTTTAATGAAAATAAAATTCCTTATGTATTTTCTAATGTTGCAACGTCAGATCCAATTGTGCCTACAGTATCCATTGACTATGTTAAAGCAGGTTATGAAATTACTAAAAAGCTTATTGATAAAGGCTGTAAAGATATTTATTTACTCAGTACAGCTAGACGCTATAGTGTCAATGACAAAAAAGAAGAAGGTTATACAAAGGCAATGGTTGAAGCAAAACTTGAACCAATGATCTTTAGAACAAGTGGTGATACAACCATTAATAAACCTCACTTTGAAACATTCTTTGCAGATATACATGTCGACGGTGCAATAGCTGTTAGAGACTCGATTGCCGTATCATTTTTAAATACAGCAATTAATAACGGTAAAAAAGTACCTGAAAATTTAAAGATTGCAGGTTTTCAAAATACGAAATATGCAAGTTTAGCACGTCCAGAATTAACATCTATTGATATTCCAGTTTATGATATTGGTGCAGTTTCAATGCGTTTACTAACTAAACTTATGCAATCTCAAGATGTTGAAAATACCCGTATTATCTTACCACATAGAATAATTATTAGAGAATCAATTTAATCTATCGATGATTTAGACTTAAGTAGTATATATAAACTAAATACCAGAGATTTAGCTATCGGTGGAAGGCTAAAAGTTCATTATATAGACGAAATACAACTAATGAGATAAATAAAGTATATGAAGTGCATATGGATAACATATGAACTAAGGTGGTACCGCGAAATTTAACTTCGTCCTTAGGTTGGTTTTTCAACCTAAGGACTTTTATTTTGAAAATATATTATAATTAAACCAAGAAGAAAGAAGTGATTTTATGGATTTATTCAGTAAACTACAATACCGTGGTATGGTTAAAGATGTCAGTGATATCCAACTGGCAAAGAAATTGTTAAATGAAGAAAAAATTAAATTTTATGTGGGTTATGATCCAACTGGATCATCATTGACTGTTGGGCACTTAGTCCAAATTGTACGTATGTTATACCTACAAAAACATGGACATACACCAGTTGTTTTAATTGGTGGAGGTACCGGATTAATTGGGGATCCTAGAGAAACAAGTGAGCGTTCTTTATTAACTTTAGAACAATCTTTAGCAAATGCTAAAAAGATTGAAACACAAATTAGAAAGTTAATTGCAGGTAATGTTGTTTTTATAAATAATTATGATTGGCTATCTAAAATAGATCTTATTTCATTTTTAAGAGATTATGGAAAGCATTTTAGTGTATCTTATATGCTCCATAAAGAAACTGTACAAAAAAGATTAGAAACTGGTATCTCTTATACCGAGTTTTCTTATATGATATTACAATCGATTGACTGGTTACACTTATACCAAAATCATGATGTTAAAATTCAATTTGGTGGATCGGATCAGTGGGGTAATTTAACCTCTGGTCTAGAATTAATACGCAGAGTCGTTGGTAAAAATGATGCAGTGGGTTTATCAAGTCCACTATTACTTAAAGCAGATGGCACTAAATTTGGTAAATCTGAAAGTGGTGCAATATGGCTTGATGAAAACCTAACAAGCCCATATGAGATGTACCAATACTTTTTAAATAGTAGTGATGAAGATATTGAGACCTATTTAAAACTTTTAACACTTAAAGAAAAAGAAGAAATTGATAGCATCTTAAGCAAACATCAAGTAAAACCAGAATTAAGATTTGCTCAAAAAGCGTTAGCAGAAGATATTGTTACATTAGTACATGGTAAAAAAGCACTTGAAAATGCCCTTAAAGTAACAGATGCATTATTTAGTGGTAACTTTGATGATTTATCGCTTGAAGCTTACAATATGTTAGCACGTGTTTTAGAGGTTTTAGAAGTTACTGACCAAAACTTTATTGAATTGATTGTCCAATCAAAACTTGCTTCATCAAATCGTGAAGCACGTGAATTTGTATCAAACGGTGCAATTAGCATCAATGGTGTTAAAATAGAAGATACTACATATGATCCCAAACAAATTCCAAAAGCATTTGATCGTTATAGTATTATAAGAAGGGGAAAGAAAAAATACGCATTACTCGTATTTAAGTAATGACTATGGATGTTATTTTATATAATCCCTTATCCAATAAAGGGAAAAACCTTAAAGTTGCTAAAAAATTATATCGTCAAGCTTTAAAAAAACATAGAAAAGCTACAATAGTAAACTTATTAGAAATTACAGATGTTCAAAAATTTTTAAATGGTTATACTAAAGATGATTGTATGATCTTAATCGGCGGGGATGGCACGCTAAATCGTGTCGTAAATCAAATTAAAGGCTTTGAAATTAAACCACAACTTTACATGTATAAAGCAGGTACAGGTAATGATTTTATGCGTAGCGTACCCGTTAAACGTAAAATCGCAAATATTAAACCCTTTATTAATTATTTACCAGTCTTACATGTAAACGGTAAAGAAGAATTATTTTTAAATGGTGCTGGTATGGGTTTAGATGGTTTGGTGTGTCATAACGTCAATAAATCCAAAGCTGCTAAAAATAAATCAAACTATTTTAAAAATGCTTTTAAGTCATTTTTAAGTTATCAGCCAATGTCTGTTAGCATTGATGTTGACGGCAAAAAGTGGCAAGAAGATAAGGTTTGGTTTGTTACTGCAATGAACGCACCATATTTTGGTGGTGGTATGAAACTTGCCCCTAAACAAAAACGTAAAAATTGTTATGTTGAATTGGTAGTCATTAAAAAAATACCACGTTGGCTGATTATCATTATTTTTCCAACTATCTATTTAGGTTGGCATAAAATATTTAGAAGTTATGTCAGGTTTTATAAAGGTAATCACATCCAAGTTGAAATGGATAAACCAGGTTATTTACAACGTGATGGTGAAGATGAATATCCAGTTCAAAGATTTGAAGTGATTAAATATTAAATGAGATAGTTGCATATTTGTTTATATGCGACTATCTTTTTTCTATAATATAAATAGGTAAGGCAATTTATAAAAATTTCAAGTTATAGTATAATGACATCATATAAAGATGTTCATAAATAGATATATAGGGGTTAAAGTATATGAAACTTAAAAAGCGTTTAAGTATTCGCCAAAAAAAAATCTTTTTGTGGGTTTTCAATATGATTTTTGTCGTATTGGTAACACTGCTTGTTTATTTTACAGGTGGTGTATCACTTGCTTACACACATTTAATGTATATACCGATCTTAATGACAGCATTTGGATTTAACGTATATTTAACGATTATTATGGCTTTATTTGCTGGCCTTTTATTAGGGCCATTGATGCCACAAAATGTTGAACTAAATATAGCTCAAGAACCTTTAAGTTGGCTATTTAGAACATCGATGTTTGTAGTAATTGGTGTTTTTGGCTCATTTTTAATGAAAAGGTTAACCTATTTTAGAAATTTAGAGCTTAAAAGAATATATACCAATGAGTTAACACAGTTTCCTAATTTAACCAAACTTAAACACGATATTGAACATATCATCCAAGATAATCAAGATTTTACAGTACTTGGTTTTAGAATTACAAACCTAAACTCGATTCGTCAAAACTACGGCTATGACATCGGAACTAAAGCGATGATACAAGCATTAAAAATGTTGGATAAATATCAACCCGGTAAAGTCTATTCAATTTATGGCAATGAAATTATTTTATTATTACCAAACTATAAGAAAAAAGAAGCACTTAAAATAGGTCGTGCTTATTTAGATGAAATTAGTCACTCGATATATGTGGATAGTTATAAAATTGGTTTCATTATGTGTGCTAGTATTTTAAATTATCCAGATCAAATTGAAAGTAGTAAAGATGTGTTTAAAAAAATAGAAATTATTTTAGACCGAAATAAAACCACTTTCAAAATTAATGACTATGATGAAGCATTAGATGAAAAAAACAAGCAACAAGCAGAAGTTGTTGCTGATCTATTAGAAGCGATTCAACGTGATGAATTTACTTTGGTGTATCAACCTAAAATCGCGTTATCCGGTAAAAGTATCTATGAAGCAGAAGCATTAGTACGTTGGCATCATCCAGTTAGAGGGATTATCAATCCGGCGATATTCATACCAATTGCAGAAGAAACAGGGCTTATTGGTGAAATTACAAAACTCGTTTTAAAAAAGGTTATTCAACAAGGTAATATTTGGAAACAAGAAGGCTATCAAATTAAAACATCAGTCAATTTATCTGCCAAAGATTTTGAAAATAAAGATATCCTAAATTATTTAAAATATATTATAAGTGATGAGGCCATTGATCCATCCTTATTAGAACTTGAAGTGACTGAACGTGCAGTCATAGAAAAGTTAGATGAACTGATCGAATTATTTAATGAACTACGTAAGATGCATATTAAAATATCAATTGATGATTTTGGTACAGGCTATAATTCCTTTATTCACTTATTACGAATACCTATGGACTATATTAAGATAGATAAATCATTCATTGATCATATAGAACAAGAAAAATATGAGATTATGATTGGTAACTTAATTCGTATGGCACACGATATGGGTATTGAAGTCATTGCAGAAGGTGTTGAGAATAAGATGCAATACGATATTTTAAAAAGATTAAACTGTAATTACATTCAAGGTTATTATATTCAAAGACCACTGACGCCAAATAAGTTAATATCATTTTATGAACAAAACAACAAAAAAAGTGATTCATAATCACTTTTTTCGTTTCAAGCCCATGCGAGAGAGGACTTTCGATATTTTTCTTTGTGCATATAGTCTTGCTTTTTGTGCACCTTGGTCTAAAATATCATCTAATGTGTTTGAAGCCATTAAGTTTTTATAATTCATTTGAATTTGTTCAATATGATTTGCAACAACATCCGCTAACTCTCGTTTAAAGGTTGCATAGCTTGTGTGGTCTTTATATTGTAATTCGAGTGCTTCAATCGTTTTACCGGTTAAGGCTGCATAAATTGTTAGTAAGTTTGAAATGCCGGGTTTATTTTTTTCATCAAAGATGATGCGGTTATCAGAATCAGTCACAGCTGATCTAATTTTATTATTAATTTGGTTGATGTTATCTTCTAATAAAATATAGGATTTTAAAGATAAGTCATCGGATTTACTCATCTTTTTAGTTGGATCTTGTAAGTCTTTAATACGAGCACCAACTTTAGTAACATAGCCTTTAGGTACAACAAATGTATTACCATAAAGATGATTAAATCTTTCTGCAAGTGTTCGAGTGAGTTCTAAATGTTGTGTTTGATCTTCACCAACTGGCACAATGTCTGCATCATATAATAAGATATCAGCTGCCATCAGTGCTGGGTAAGTTAATAAAGAAGTACGAACCCCTTCGGTTTGGCTAGCACGCTTTTCTCTAAATTGAATCATGCGTTCCATTTCACCAATATATGCAGTAGATTCCATAATGTAGGCAAGCATTGTATGTTCCATCACTTCCGATTGAACAAATAAGTTCACACGGGTTGGATCTAGGCCGCATGCAATATAATAAGCTGCAATATCTTTAATACGTTTTTTTAACAACTGTTTATCTTGTGGGGTTGTTATTGCGTGTAGGTCAGCAATAAAAATAAAGAATTCTGTGTCGGGTAGTTCATTTTGGAGTTTGACGAATTGTTGGATTGCTCCAATGTAGTTACCTAATGTTAATTCACCAGTGGGTTTAATGCCTGATACAAGTCTTTTCATGATAATTATCCTTTCTAAAATAAAAACGTCCTTAAAAGTATAAACTTCTAAGGACGAATTAAAATTCGCGGTGCCACCTTAGTTCACATAAATATGTGCACTTAAATGTTAAGTTTAAAAGCTCCAAGGCCCATTCGCTACAGTATTATGCCTATATTTCACCAAACTATAGGTCTCTTTATCATAATGAAAGTAGTTACTTGTTCTTATCATCGCTTGTATATATTTTATAACTTTTTTACAATTAGTCAATAAGAATTACTCATTTAATAATGCTTCTAGTTGATCAAGTAGTGATTCCATACGTGTAACAACTGCTTGGAAAGAAGACTTTTTAGTTAAATCAACACCTGCAAGTTTTGCTTCATCCACTGGATACATCGATCCACCAGCTTTAAGCATTTCAATGTAGTTATCAAATGCTTTTGGTTGTTTTGTTTTAACATTTTCATAAATCTTTAAGGATGCACTAAATGCTGTTGCATATTGATACACATAAAATGGTGTATAAAATAAATGAGGGATATATGCCCAAACATATGCTTTACCTGGTTCTTTAGTAATATCTAGGCCATAGTAGTGTTGGTATAAATCAATCATAATTTGACTTAATGCTTTATCATTAATTGGTTGACCGTCACTCACTAATTTATTCGCTTCATATTCGTATGTTGCAAATAAAGTTTGACGATAGAATGTGGCATGAATGTTGTCAATTGCATGAGATAGTAATGCAATCTTTTCTTCTTTAGAAGTACTCTTTTCAAGTAAATAGTCTAATAAGGCATGCTCATTAAATGTCGATGCAATTTCTGCAACAAAGATGGTATAGTTTGCAATTGGCATTGGTTGTGCATCATTTGAGAAAATTGAGTGTGCACTATGCCCTGCTTCGTGTGCAAGTGTAAAGACTGCATCTAATGTATCATTATGGTTAAGTAATATAAATGGATGATGACCGTACATAGAAGAAGAGTAAGCACCACTGCGTTTACCATCTGCTGGCGCAGCATCTACAAAGCCGTCAGCAAGTGCTTCTTTTTGGTTTTCAACAAAGTCTTTTGGAAAGTCTTTGATGGATTCTAAGAATAATGCTTTAGCTTCCTCATATGGATATTTCTTATCAGATTTTGCAAGCGGTAAGAAACGATCATATGTAAAGTATGCATCTAAACCTAATGCTTTCTTTCTTAAGTCAATATAACGCTTCAGTGTATGTGTGTTTTCATAAGCAGTATCTTTTAAGTTCATAAAAACAGATGTGGGTATATTGTTATTAAATAATGCTGCTTCAAGCGTTGAACCATACCCTCTGTTTTTAATGTTAGAAGATAATTGTTGTAATACTAAATTATATGTAGCTGCAAAAGCTGTTTTATTATCAACATATTTTCTATATAAAGATTCAAAAATTTTCTTTCTATCTTCAGCTGTTGGTGCATCTTCAATTAACGATCTAAACAATGGTTGAGATACGGTAACTTCTTTACCATCGGATAAAGTAATTGTTTCATCCACTCTATCAATCGTAGAAAGTGCTTGATAAAGTGACGTAGGAATATTACGAATTGGCGAGAAATTAGAAATAATTTGTTCACTTTTTTCATCTAAGATATGTTTTTGACCTCTAAATAACTTTTTGTAAGGGAATTTAAAAGGTTTTAAATAATCATCTTTTTCAATAAAAGACATCACTTTTTCTTCACCTAAATTAATAATTTCAGGTGAGATAAATGCAGTCACTTGACTTAAGTTTGATAATACCAAACCAACTTGTTGGTTCATTTGCATCTTTTTAGTATCTTTTAAATTCAGATCGGATGCTAAGTGTGCATAAGCATATACTTTATAAACTAATTTTGTAAGTTCTTCATCAAATTGATGATATGCTTTAAATGTTTCAAATTCATGAAGTTTACCTTTAAAATCATTAAACTTTGATACACGTTCTTTTAATATGTTAAAGTCTTTTTCCCATGCTTCATCATTTGGATAAAAGACTGATAAGTCCCATTTTGACATATGTTTTTCTCCTCCAATAAATTACACCAATTGTATCACTTTTATAAGGAAAGTTAAAGAAAATTGACAATAACAGCATGTTTTTGGCAATGAATACGTTTTCACGTAAGGCGTAATTGTAATTTTGGGGTTTGCTATTGTAAATTAGTTGACAAAACTATATAATAAAATTACACACTCTTGAATATATATTTGTGCTTTATGTAAAGAGTTGCATAATAGGAGGAGGCTAAGAATGATTACTATTTATACGACTCCAAGTTGCTCGTCATGTCGAAAAGCTAAAAAGTGGCTTGATGAGCATAAGGTAGCATATGAGGAAAAAAATTTATTTAACCACCGCATAGACGATACCGATATTGAAAAGATGTTGCATCATGCCGAAAATGGTTTTGATGATATTATTTCAACGCGTTCTAAAGTTTTTAAAGAACAAGAACTTGAAGTAGAAGATATGTCTGTTTCAGAACTTAAAAATTTCATTATTAATCACCCATCGGTTTTAAAGCGTCCAATTATTGTGGATGCCAAACGCATGCAAGTAGGTTATAATGATGAAGAGATACGCGTATTTATTCCTAAAAAACTAAGAGAAATGATTATGCGTGAAAACTCAGAGGCAGATTTTACACACTATGAAGATACACTAAATAGATATTTTGCAGCCATAGAATCGGAAGAAAATGATAAAGAATAGCTTAAATGCTATTCTTTTTTATATAAAAAAGAACATATCTAAGTGATATGTTCTAAGTTGATTATTTTGGTACGACACAAGTGAGTGCACGCTCACTTTTTCTTTTGGTTTGTTTAAATGTAATATCAAATCTTTCTAACATCTTATTAAAGATATCCAAACCTGTTTCAAAATGGTCGGCTTCATATTCTAGTTCATAGTCTTTAATACCGCAATATTCACAGTAATCTAAAAACAGTGTTCCACCCATATATGGTGTAGAAGCTCGGTAATTATCAAGTGAAGCTTGGAAGTTAACTTGATAATCAATTTGTTCAAAGAAATCCTTTGTTCGAAAACCTTCTTTTATCATTTTTTCGGCTTGCTTTTCATCTAAAAATACATGATACTCAAAAGCACCAGTTTCACTTTGAGACTTCAGTGTTAATTTGAAGGTATCTTTTCTTTGACGGATTCTTAAAACCATGGATTTTTTGTTTAATTGAAGATCATCTGTGTCGAAATAAAAATTGGTTTGTTTAAAGACGTTTTCTTCTAATTCGAATTCATGCAGCAATTTTTCATATTTTGCTTTACTAATACGTGTTTTAAATTCAATTTCTACATTCATGTGCATTCTACTATACCTCACATAAAGATTATATCATAATCGTATGAATTTTTAAATCTTGTAGATTATGTTAAGTAAACGTTTACAATTCTCATATTGGAGCACATCTTTAAATAATGTGTTAAAATATATGTGAAGAAAAATCAAAACTAAAATTTAGGAGGAATTACATATGGCTATTAAAGTAGCGATTAACGGTTTCGGTCGTATTGGTAGACTGGCATTTCGTTTGATGGTAGATAATCCAGCATTCGATGTTGTAGCTATTAACGACTTAACTGACACAGAAACATTAGCATACTTATTAAAGTATGACACAGCTCAAGGACCTTTCCATGGTCATGAAGTTTCAACAAATGGAGATAAATTAGTTGTTGACGGTAAATCAATTACTGTTTACGAAGAAAAAGATCCAGCAAACTTACCATGGGCAAAATTAGGTGTTGACGTTGTATTAGAAGCAACTGGTTTCTTTACATCAGCTGAAAAAGCAGGTGCTCACATTAAAGCAGGTGCTAAAAAAGTTGTTGTTTCAGCACCAGCAACAGGTGACGGTGTAAAAACTGTAGTCTTTAACGTAAACGATGATATCTTAGATGGTTCAGAAACAATCGTTTCTGCTGCATCATGTACAACAAATGCTTTAGCACCTTTAGCTAAAGTATTAAACGATAACTTCGGTATCGAAAAAGGATTTATGACAACTGTACACGCATACACAAATGACCAATCATTAATGGATCAACCACATAGAAAAGGATTTATGTCTAGACGTGGACGTGCAGCAGCTTCAAACATTATTCCTTCATCAACAGGTGCTGCAGCTGCAATCGGTTTAGTATTACCAGAATTAAAAGGTAAATTAGACGGAACAGCATTACGTGTACCTACAATTACAGGTTCTATTGTTGACTTAACAGTTGAACTTAAAAAAGAAGTCACATTACAAGAAGTAGATGCAGCATTTAAAGCAGCTGCAAACGAAACATTACAATATCAAGCAGACCCAATCGTATCTGCTGACGTGATTGGTTCACACTATGGATCAATTTACGATGCAAACACAACTCAAATCTTAAAATCTGATGCAAGATTTGTTAAAGTTATGGGTTGGTACGATAACGAAATGTCATATACAGCTCAATTAATTAGAGTTATGGCAAGAATGGCAGAATTAGCTAAGTAATTAAAATCAGCAATCGACAATTACCCCGTAACCTAGGTTGCGGGGTTTTGTTTATTATAAGGCATTTATCGCTTGTAATTTTAAAAACTTAGGCATATAATGATAAAGGCATGAAAGTATGATAATATGAATATATATTAAAAAAATTATATATATTATATATCGAAAAGGTGAAGTCAAAGCTTATGAAAACTTTAATACGTGAAGTTATCCAACTTGATCAACAAGCAAGACAAAAAATTGAAGCACTTCAACAAGAAAAAGAAGACCTTTTTTCGTCTTTTAAAGAAATGAAACTAGAACTAAAAAAACAGCAACTTGCAGACATTGAAGCACAAACTAAACAACTAGAAATTGATGCAAAAAACCTATTTGAAGAACGTTTAAAAGAATATCAAGAAAAAACAACTTTAAAAGAACAAAAAATTCTTGAACAATATGAGGCAAATAAAGATGCGTGGCTTAAATCACTCATGGATTTTATTTTAGGAGAGACTAAGTGATCGGTGCACATAATGCATTAATCACTAAAATAAAAGCAATCCACGCCAATGATCTTAAACCTAGTGATTATGAGCAGTTATTAAAGAAAAGAAGTGTTTCAGATATTGCACACTATTTAAAAAAACATCCGGGTTATGAGGATGTGTTAAGTGTAGTATCCGAACATAGTGTCAATCGTAGTCGTCTAGAAGGGCTCATTCGTCGTCAAAAGTTTAATGATTTAATGCGTGTCATTAAGTTTTTGAAGATGAAAGATCAATCTTTTTATTTACTCAGTTTACTACATCAAGAACATGAAGTTTTACTGGCAATGATACGTAGTTTTATTTCCAGTGAAGCATATGATGTTGTTAAAGATTTACCAGTTTATTTTAACCAGTATTCCAAAATAGATTTTGAAGCGATTGCCTTAACAACAAATTTAGATGAATTTGTAGATGCTTTAAAAGGTACAAAATATGAAGCAATGCTTAAACCATATCGTCATATAAAAAACGAAGATATTAAATACTATGAATTTGAAGCACTGTTTGAAAAAGATTATTATGATTATGCCTTTAAACACATTAATAAGCATTATAAGGGGCGTCAAAAAAGGATTTTAGAAGATGTATTTAAATCAAGAATAGAACTTGAAAACATTACTAAAATATATCGTTTAAAGAAATATTATAAAGTCGACAAATTAGAAATCAAGTCCACTTTAATGCCGACAAATCGGCTTGGTGAACAAAATATAGACGAAATATTAAAAATTGAAGATCCTGGAGATATCCTATCGATGATTATTGATATGGGTAACCAACAATATATCGGTGAGCAAGACCAAATTTATTTAGAATATTTTATAGACCATATGCAATATAAAATAGCGAATAAATTAATGCATTTTGCTTCCCACCCTTCAGAAGTATTTCTAGGATATATGATTTTATCTGATTTAGAAATAAAAAATTTAATTCACTTAATCGAAGGTATACGCTATCAAGTACCTGAAAGTGAAATACGAACCATGATGGTATTTTAGAGGTCCATATGATAACAAAAATGAGATTAATTAATTTAACAGCTGATAAATCAATGGTCGATGAAGTACTTAGACGATTCATAGACTATGAAGGGTTTCATCCAGTTGATAACCAAAAGATTTTAACGACAGTCCACGGCTCTACAACATTTGAAGGCACAAACCCTGCAACAGAACTTTTAGAACAAATCTATGAAATCGAAGAAGAACTGAATCTCACATTATTACCTGTTAAAACAAGAAAATTAAAAACAACTTTAGATGATATGCACCAATATATTTTAAAGTCACATAAAGAATTTAAAGTAGAGTTTGATGACATTAAAGCTTTAGAACAAGAAAACTCAAATATATTGGATGCATTAAAACAATTAGAAAACCTAGCCGAGATGGAGTTATCTTTTGACGACTTATTCTCTACAAAGTTTGTTAGTGTCCGTATTGGTAAACTACCTTTCGATAGTGTTGAACGCATGAGTTATTATAGTCATAAACCATTTATCTTTATACCTTTTTCAGAAGAAAAAGATACAAAAGAGTTATGGTGTCTATACTTAACAACCAATGAGTTTAAAAGAGAGATTGATAACTTATTTACTTCACTGCATTTCGAACGTGTCTATATTCCTGATTTTGTACATGGTACACCTAAAAATGCTAAAGAAGCCTTACAAGCAATGATTGATCATAATAAAAAAGAAATTGATCAATTTAGACAAATCTTAATTGATTTAGGCTTAAAGTATCAAGAACGTTTAGGTATCATTAAAGGCGAGTTAGAGTTTTTAGATTTAATGTATAAAGCAAGAAAACATGTTGTCTTACTAGGTGATCGTATGTCTTTATCTGGGTTTATTGAAGAAAAAGACGTCGAAGGCTTTAAAAAGCTATTTACCGGCTTAGCCAATGTAAGTATTGATGATAGTGATGCCTTAAGTGACAGACGCTTTACACCACCAACTAAACTTAAAAACAATTGGTTTAGTAAGCCATTTGAGACATATGTTGAAATGTATGGTATTCCAACCTATGGCGGTGTAGATCCAACAAACTTAATGGCGATTACCTATACATTATTATTTGGTATGATGTTTGGGGATTTAGGTCAAGGTTTATTACTATCACTGATTGGCTTTTTATTAGGTAAGTTTAAAAATTGGACGTTGGGTCCAATTATTAGCCGAATTGGTATAAGTGGCGCATTTTTTGGTTTAATTTATGGTGAGTTTTTTGGTAATCAAGAGTTTTTAAAACCGCTTTATGAACGGCTTGGTATTTCATGGCTACCGTTTCATGCTATGGATTCAGCCAATACAATGACGTTAGTCTTATTAGCGGTTGGCTTTGGTGCACTCTTATTACTCTTATCGATTGGTGTTGGAACTTTTTATAAGTTTAAACAAAAGCATTACGCACAAGCCATTTGTTCACCAAATGGTCTAGCAGGTTTTATCTTTTATGGTTATGTATTGGTTGCTATATTAGGATCTATGATGTTAGGTATACCAGGATTACTATCCATTATTCCAATCATATTGTTTATTGTCATACCGGTTTTATTAATGTTCTTACAAGAACCAATAGAACGTAAGTTCCATGGGGAAAAAATGTTTCCTGATGGTATTGGTGGGTTCTTAACAGAAGGTATCTTTGAATTATTTGAGATCATATTAAGTTTTGTAACCAATACATTATCATTCTTACGTGTTGCTGGATTTGTCTTAGTACACGCAGGGCTAATGATGGTTGTAAATTCACTTGCCGGAGATGGCACCAATATGGTGGTACTGATCTTAGGTAACTTATTTGTGATGGGACTTGAAGGCTTACTTGTAAGTATTCAAGTATTAAGATTAGAATTTTATGAAATGTTTTCACGTTACTATGATGGTGACGGTATCGTATTTAATCCAATATCTTAGGAGGAAAAAAGAATGGAATGGATTTTATTAAGTATTGTAGTATTAGGCGTTATATTTATTGCCTTACCACTCATTAAAGTTTTTAAAGGAACAGTTTCAGCATTATCTGCTAAAAAAAGAATTATCTTGCATATTGGTTTATTTGCGACATTCTTTTTTGCAGTAGCAGTTGTCGCACCGTTTGCATTTGCAGCTGATCTTGCAGACCCAGGTATTGCAGAATCAGGATTCTTTTATCAAGCTGCAGCATTTGGTTATTTAGGTGCAGCAATCTCAACAGGTGCATCTGCACTTGGTGCCGGTATTGCCGTTGCAGCAGCAGCACCAGCAGCGATTGGTGCTATTTCTGAAAACCCTAAAAACTTAGGTAAGTCATTAATTTTTGTGGCACTTGGCGAAGGTGTTGCAATTTACGGTATGTTAGTATCTATTTTAATTTTAAATACCATACCAGCTATCGCATAAAAAAAGGATAGGTTGTTATGAGGTTTTATCTTTTAAGTGATAATGTGGATACATTAGTTGGCTTAAGACTTGTTGGTATCGAAGGAGAAGTTGTTCATGAAAAAGAACACTTAGTTCGTCTTTTAAAATCCATTTTAGAAGATGATTCGATTGCCATGGTTTTACTGACGACCAAAGTTGTTTTATTAGCACCGGATATTATATCTGAGTTAAAGCTAAGAAATCAAAACCCACTTTTTATTGAAATACCAGATCGACATGGTAATGCAAAAATGGGTGAAAGTATCGATGACTATGTATCCGAAGCAATTGGTGTAAAACTAACAAAGTAGGTGTATGATGAAATATAATAATCAAGAAGATTTAGCAAAATATTTTAAAGAGGCTATTGAAAAAGAATCTCAAATTGAAATTGATGCATTAACTGAAGAAATAGAAGGTATGAAAACCGAAGCACGCCAAGCATTTAAACGTGAATTAGAATCTGAAAAGCTAGATATCTTATCTTCTAAAGCAAGAGATATCTATAAACAATACCAAGAAGAACTATCTGTTAAGCAACGAACGCTTGATCTTTTAGTGATGGAAAAAAGAATGCACTTAATTGATGAACTTTTTGTAGAATTAGAAAAACAAATAGAAAACTTTAGAAATACAGCCGAAAGTGGCAAATGGTTTAAGAAAAAATTAAGTCAATATGACTTAAAGAAGTTTGATACCATTGAGGTGCATCCTAAAGATGTAAAGTTTACACCCGAAACTTTAAAAGTTGTCCAAAATGATGATATAAGGGCAGGATTTATATTAAAAAACGAAAAGAAAAACCGCATTGTTGTAGAAACAATAGCGTCTAATTTAGAAGAGGCACGTAAATATTTTTATGAAAATGCCAAATGGTTTAGCGAGTAGATGATTATGGAAAATACAATTCAAGTCATTAATGGACCGGTTGTAAAACTTGGTTCCACCGATGCATTTAAAATGTTAGAAATGGTACATGTAGGACCTAATAAACTGATTGGTGAAGTCATCTCCATTTCTGATACAGAAACAATTATACAAGTATATGAAACAACCCAAGGGCTTAAAGTAGGCGATCAAGTATATCCTACTGGTGAGCTTGTTTCAGTCATGTTAGGACCAGGTTTAATGGGTAATATTTTTGATGGTATTTTAAGACCATTAAAAACAATACAAGATTTAGATGGTGATTACATTCAACCAGGTAGTAATGTTGCAAGTCTTGATTTTAAGCGATTATTTGATGTAGAAATCACTGCTTTAAAAGACGCTTACTTAGGACCTGGTATGGTTTATGCAACCATTCAAGAAACTGGTAGTATTTTACATAAACTTTTAGTCCCACCACATATTGAGGGTATTGTAAAGTCAGTTAAAAAATCTGGTCAATATAAACTAGATGATACAATTGTAGTAGTTAAAACAGCTACAGGCGATTACCCGTTAAAACTATATCAAGTGTGGCCAATTAAAAAAGCCCGTCCAGTCTTAGAAAGATTAGAACTTTTAGAACCTTTAATTACTGGTCAACGTGTTATTGATACACTCTTTCCAATTGCTAAAGATGGTACAGCAGCGATTCCTGGTGGTTTTGGTACAGGGAAAACGATGTTACAACATCAATTTGCCAAATGGTGTGATGCTGATATTATTGTTTATATTGGTTGTGGGGAACGTGGTAATGAAATGACTCAAGTTTTAAATGAGTTTTCAGAACTCATTGACCCTAGAACTGGTAAGACTTTAATGGAGCGTACTGTTTTAATTGCCAATACATCCAATATGCCGGTTGCTGCAAGAGAAGCAAGTATTTATACCGGTTTAACGGTTGCAGAGTATTACCGTGATATGGGGTATGATGTGGCGATTATGGCCGATTCAACATCACGTTGGGCAGAAGCTTTAAGAGAAATCTCAGCACGTCTAGAAGAAATACCAGCAGAAGAAGGTTATCCATCCTATTTACCAAGTCGTATTTCAAAGTTTTATGAACGTGCTGGTATGATGGAAAACCTAAATAAAAGTAAAGGTTCTGTTACAATTATTGGTGCAGTATCCCCACAAGGTGCAGACTTTAGTGAGCCTGTGACACAAAACACTAAACGTTTTGTCCGTGTTTTTTGGGCACTGGATAAAGCACTTGCTCATCAAAGACATTTTGCAGCGATTAATTGGAATTTAAGTTACTCAGAATATATGTATGATTTAGCAAGTTGGTTTGATAATACGTTAGATCCTAAATTTTTAAAATATCGTTCACGATTTTTAAAAATATTAGCCGAAGAAAGCAAACTTAATGAAATCGCAAGCCTCATGGGTAGTGATGTTTTACCAGATGATCAAAAACTTATCATTGAAATTGGACGCGTTATTCGTAGTGGCTTTTTACAACAAAATGCATTTGATCCAATTGATACATTTGTACCACTTGAAAAACAACTTCAAATGATGGAGTGTATCCTTCACTTATACGATGAATCATTTAAGTTTATTTCAAAGGGTCGCGCATTATCATTAGTTTTAAAAACAAATATCTTTGAAGATGTCATTCAAATGAAATATACCATTGACAATGAGCCGACTGAGGCATTTTCAGAATTAAAGACAAAAATTAGCGAAATTATTGACGCAATTTTCTAAGAAGAAAGGATAATAGTATGAGTTTAGAATATGTAGGCTTAAAAGCAATTAAAGGTCCCATTATCTTTTTAGAAGGCTCTGAAAATATAGGTTATGAAGATGTGGTTGAAATTAAAGTTTCACCAACCGATATACGTCATGGACGCGTTATTGAACTTCATAAAGATATTGTCGCAGTTGAAGTCTTTGAAGGTACGGATGGGATGATGCTTAAAGATGTTTATACTAAGTTTTTAGGTCATCCATTAAAAATGGGATTATCTAAAGAAGTATTAGGACGTACCTTTAATGGTGCAGGACAACCCATTGATGGTTTAGGTCCTATCTTTTCTGATGTGAATTTAGATTTAAATGGTCAAGCCATTAATCCAGTGTCTAGAAGGTATCCTAAAAACTTTATTGAAACAGGTATTTCAGCAATTGATACCTTAACTACTTTAATAAGAGGTCAAAAATTACCAATTTTTACAGCAACTGGATTAACGCATAATGAGTTAGCTGTTGAAATTGTTAAACACGCAAAAATAGCTGAAAAAGAACACGAAAAGTTTTGTATCGTGTTTGCAGCAATGGGTGTTAAGCATGATGTGGCACAATATTTTAGATCACAATTTGAACAAGCCCATGTCATGGATAGAGTATCCATGTTTGTTAATACGGCATCAGAACCGATTGTAGAACGTATATTAACACCACGTGCAGCGCTCACAACTGCTGAATACTTAGCATTTGAATTGGATTACCATGTCTTGGTTATCTTAACGGATATGACAAGTTATTGTGAGGCTTTAAGAGAGTTTTCATCATCTAAAGGTGAAATACCAGGTCGTAAAGGTTATCCAGGGTACATGTATTCTGATCTAGCAAGTTTATATGAACGTGCAGGTATGATTGAAGGTAAAAAAGGCTCCGTTACGCAAATTCCAATTTTAACCATGCCAAACAATGATATGACCCATCCAATTCCGGATTTAACAGGTTATATTACTGAAGGCCAAATTGTATTAAATACAGATTTAAAACAAAAAGATATATTTCCACCAATTGATGTATTACCATCACTATCACGTTTAATGAAAGACGGTATTGGTGCTCAATATACAAGAAAAGATCATGCTCTTGTTGCAGATCAATTATTAGCATCTTATGCTAAATATAAAGAAGTTATCGCATTAAGCCAAGTAATTGGCACCGATGAATTAAGTGAAACTGATCAACAAATTATGTTGTTTGGTGAGCTTTTTGAATCTGAGTTTTTAAATCAAGGTACTCAACCAAGACGTTTAGGTGATTCACTGGATTTAGGATGGGATTTATTAAGTCTATTACCAGAACAAGCATTAAATAGATTAAGTCATAAAGATATTCAAACCTATATTCATAAAGAAAAAGCATTAGACCGTTTTAATTTATCCAAAGATGGTCGTTATGAACATATCATAGGAAAGTAATGATAAGTATATGAAACAAGTGGTTCCAACCAAGGGTAACTTAATCAAATTAAAATCTAAACAAACCCTAGCCATGAATGGTGAGGTTTTATTAGATAGGAAAAAAAACATTTTGATTCAAGAAGTTTTATCATTAGTTGGCCAAATACAAGAAACAAGACAACAATTAAATATCACTTATAAAAGAGCTTATCAAGCACTACAAGATGCCAATATTACATTAGGTATTGTCAGTGAAATAGCCAAAGCTATTCCACTAGATCAAAACCTACAAATTACCTATAGATCACTTATGGGTGTTGATTTACCGGTCATCTTATATGAAAGGCCAAACATTCGATTAAGTTATGGGTTACGTGCAACAAACTCGAAGTTTGACTATGCCTATAAAACATTTCAAGATGCTAGAGATTTAACGATTGAACTGGCAAGATTAGAATCAACACTTTATCGATTAGCCAACGCAATACGCCAAACGAAAAAGCGTCATAACGCACTTAAAAATGTTGTCTTACCTAATCTTAAAAATGATATACATTGGATTAAAGAGCGCCTAGAAGCAGAAGATCAAGAAGAATTTATACGCTTAAAAACAATTAAACGTAAAAAGGAGAACGCATGATCTTATGAGCGATAAAAAAAGTATCTTTAAAGTGATATCGAATATCTTATATTATGTTGTTATTTTGTTTTTATTGGTTGTAATTGCGGTGTCTTTATTCATTCCAAATGGTTTAGTTAAAGTATTTGGGGTTGGTTGGTACCGAGTTGTTTCTGGATCTATGGAACCCTTGATTATGAAAGGGGATTTCATTATTGTCACCAACGATACGAATCCAGATACATATGAAACAGGTGACATTATTATTTTTGAAACACACTTTTATAATGTGGAGGTGGGCACATATATAAGAGATGTTGTTACCCATCATTTTTATGATGTGACAGAAGAAGGTTATATTCGAACTTATCGACATGAGTTTCATGAAAACGGACCACAACTTTTTGAGTTAGATGAGTGGAAACAAAATGGTACAACACGATATTATGTTACCCAAGATGATCTGGTTGGAAAACATGTATCAACCATTAAGATGTCAACTTTTACAGCATTTATTACATCGCCTTATGGTATTGCAGTAATTATCATTAATGTCGGGTTACTCATAGGACTGATTGTCTTATTACAACACGATAAGAAAAAGAAATCCAATCAAGAAGTTATAGATATGACACAAGATATAGACGATAACGAAAGTAGTGATGATCATGTGGCATAAGTGGATTGCTGATGCACTCAAACAAATCGATTATGAAGCATTAGAAAACTATATAAACCAACAGTCTTTAAAGTATACTATTTATCCACCAAAAACAGATTGGTTTAAAGCGTTTGAATTAACACCGGTTGAAGATTTAAAAGTCGTCATACTAGGTCAAGATCCATATCATGGACCAAACCAAGCACATGGACTTAGTTTTTCAACCAAAGATAAAAAATTACCACCGAGTTTAAAAAACATTTATAAAGAACTTGTGGATGATTTAAATATAACGATACCAACCTCAGGTGACTTAACACCTTGGGCCAAACAAGGTGTCTTATTATTAAATACTATTTTAACAGTAGAAGCTGGTAGACCATCTTCTCATAAAAACATTGGTTGGGAAAAATTTGTCGAACATATGCTGAAGCATATCAATGAATTAAACCAACCCATTGTCTATATTTTATGGGGTAACTATGCAAGGTCATATAAGCATTTATTAACAAATTCGATGCATTTAGTTTTAGAAAGTCCGCATCCTTCGCCATTTTCTGCACGTAACGGATTTTTTGGTTCAAAACCTTTTTCAAAGACCAATGCATTTTTAGTTGTGCATAAAGTCAAACCGATTGACTGGCAAATCAAATAAGGTATAATAGATATAATTTATCAAGGGAAAGTATGCGTCAAGTGTCAATGAGTGCGTGGATGGTTCATTGAACGAACATAAATTATTATGGCGGTATATTTTCTTCGGTCCGCTTTTAAGTTGGTGGATCTCGACTAAAGGAGGTCTTTTTTGATGGTAAAAAAAGAATTAAGAAAACTTACATTAGCTTCCATACTTACAGCACTTTCAATCGTATTAGATATCGCATTTAAAGTACTAGTTCCTGCTACACAAAGTTTTGGCTTTCCATTTTATGCAATTCCACTTGTCATAGGCTCAATTGTCTTAGGACCAATTTATGGTGGTACCATGGCCTTTATTTCGGATGCTGTTGGATTTTTTGCAGCACCAAGAGGGGATTATAGTTTTATATTTGCGCTTCAAGCCATAAGTTGGGGAGTTGTACCATTTTTACTAGCTAAAAGAAATTCTAAACCTCTAAGAGTGACACTGGCAATTTTTATATCACATCTTGTTGCCTCAACATTATCCACCACAGCTGATTTTATTTTTCATTATCTAACTTTAGGTAAGGCAGTGGATCAAGCGTTACTCGTTGCATTTGCAAATGTACCACTTAGATTACTCATGATGCCAGTTAATATTGTCATTATTAGTTATGTTACCTATCAAGTGAACACAAGATTAGAACCACTTTATATAGAGTTTTTTGCAGAAAATAGTAAAAAAAATACCTAAAAAAAGGACATGTTCAGTTTACACACTGTTTGAACATGTCCTTTTCTTTAGTTTGTCTCTTTTCCAAAGATAGATAATGTATGGTTTAGACCATTGATAAGATATAAAATGATAAGTATAGTACCAAATCCTGATCCAACGCTAAAATTTACATCTGGTGTCATGATAAGGGATAACCCAATTAAGACAACAGGGGATAAATAATATATGGTTAAATATATGGAAGGTTTTTGTTCGTAATAACTATCACGATACAATAGAACGGTTGCCAGAAACAATATTGCAAGAAATATAACAGCAATGATAAAATCACCAATAAAATCAACCTCACTATATTTACCAAAGGTATAACCAATATAGGCGCTAAATAATAAAATGAATATTGTTTGTAAAATCAAGCTTATTTTGTAATGATTTTTACGCAATATCATACGATGTTACTCAGCTTGTAATGTTTCAGTCTCATCAAAGAATGGTTCTGCAACAGCAGCTAAGAATGCACCAATCATTGGACCTACAATAAAGATCCATAGTTGTTCTAATGCTGTGCCACCTTGGAATAATGCTGGGAAGATGGAACGAATTGGATTAAATCCTGCATTGGTTAATGGCCCTGCAAAATAGATTAATGTTGTCAAAGTTAGACCAATAATTAAACCAGCTAAGTTTTTTAAGTCAGGGTTTTTAGTCACTCTTAAAATAACAAATACAAATAAGAATGTACCAACTGCTTCAACCAACACACCTAATAATAAAATGAGTAATGTGGTTTGACCACCAAAATCAACAAAGATTTCATTGGCACCAAGATTACTTAAATCGCCTACAAATGGTACTAAGCATAAGACTGCGATGAGTGAACCAAGTAGTTGGAATAACACATACATTCCAAAATCTTTAACGTTCATTCTTTTGGTTAATAACATCGCAAACGATACAGCTGGATTAAAGTGTCCACCTGAAACTTTTCCGACTGCATAAATCATTGCCATCAGTATTAAACCAAATGCTAACGCAATCGATGATAACTCATTGTTTAATACTGCTGCGGTAGAACCTACTAATACAAGGGCAAATGCACCCATAAATTCTGCCATATAACTTTTTATCTTCATTTAAATTGACATCTCCTTTATGAATCTTATTTTTCTTAAATACATTATACCAAATAATAATATAATCATTTCATGATATAATCAAGGTGGTGAAAATATGATTAAAATTATTGGTGCTGGACTTGCTGGCAGTGAAGCAGCATACTATTTAGCCAACAAAGGTTATCAAGTAAAACTTTATGAAATGCGACCTAAAAAGTTAACACCTGCGCATGTAACAGGTAACTTTGCAGAATTGGTTTGTTCCAATTCATTTCGCTCAAATGATCCACTCAATGCTGTGGGTCTTTTAAAGCATGAAATGGCTAAATTTGATTCATTAATATTAAAAGCAGCAGAAATTTATAAAGTACCAGCTGGTTCAAGTTTAGCAGTTGATAGGCATTTATTTTCTGCCTATATTACTGAACAAATCAAAGCACATCCAAATATTGAAGTCATTCATGAAGAAGTCACATCACTCAATCCTGATGCATACACAATTATTGCAGCTGGACCACTAGCTAGTGACCAACTATCTTTAGATATTCAAAATCAACTGCATTTAGAAAGTCTAAACTTCTTTGATGCTGTAGCACCAATTATTGAAGCAACCTCTATTAATATGGATATTGCTTACATCAAATCTCGTTATGATAAAGATGAGGGTGCCTATATTAATTGTCCAATGAACAAAGAAGAGTATCTCGCATTTTATAAAGCATTAATGGCAGCAGAATCTGTAGCACCTAAAGACTTTGAACATAATGTTTTTGAAGGTTGTATGCCAGTAGAAGATATGGGCAAAAGAGGTATTGATACTTTAAGATTTGGTCCATTAAAACCAGTGGGCTTAAATAAACCCAATGGTGAAAAACCATATGCGGTTGTTCAATTAAGACAAGATGACTTAAATAAAACAATGTATAACATGGTGGGTTTCCAAACACATATGAAGTGGGGTGACCAAAAGCGTGTCATCCAAATGATTCCAGGTTTAGAAAATGCTAATATATTACGTTATGGTGTTATCCATAAAAATACGTATTTAGAATCACCAAAACACTTAAATGCAGCTTTTCAAGTAAAAAATCAACCCAAATGGTTTTTTGCAGGTCAAATTAGTGGTGTCGAAGGATATGTTGAATCCGCTGCATCAGGTATTCAAGTGGCAGTGAATTTACATCACCTACTTACTAAGGGTGAGATTGCACCATTACCAGTGGATACCATGATGGGTGCTATGGCACGTTACATTTCTAATTACCACCGATATTTTGTTCCGATGAATGCCAACTTTGGACTACTTGATTCGGTTGAAGGTAATAAACAAACACGTAAACAACTTTATTATGATCGAGCAATGCGCAGTCTTGATAAGTATTTAAAGGAGACAGCCTTATGAGCGATATATTACAGCGTTATCACGATTACTTAATGATTGAAAAAAACTATAGCGAGCACACAGCTCAAAGTTATATAACCGATATTAAAGGATTTGAAGCCTTTATTATTGGTGAAGGACTAGCTAAAGATTTATTAAGTGTCAATCGACCAAGACTAGCTAGAAACTATATTTCTTTTTTAGATACACAAAACTATACGAAAAAAACTGTTTCTAGAAAAATATCTAGTTTAAAAAACTTTTATAATTATTTAGTCTTTAAATCTTTAATGGATGTCAATGTCTTTTTAGATATTAAAGCACCTAAAATACCTAAAAACTTACCACATATTATTAATGATGAGGCGATTGAATACTTATTTAAATCCATCGATACATCAACGCCATTAGGTTATAGAAATTATGTTATCTTTGATTTACTGTATAGTTGTGGCTTAAGAGCAAGTGAATTAGTCGATATTGACATCAAGGATATCTTTTTATCCAGTGCTCAAATATTAATTCATGGTAAAGGTGGCAAAGATCGTTATGTTATTTTACATGATAAGCTCATTGAATCCCTAAGACACTATATTTCCTTTGTTCGTATCACTTTATTATCTAAAGGAGATAATACACACGAAACAAAATTGTTTATTAATTATAAAGGTGGACCACTAACGGTTCGTGGCCTAAGAGTCATTTTAAATCAAATCATTAAAAATAGTGGTGAAACCTATGCAATACACCCGCATATGTTAAGACATGCGTTTGCAACCACGATGTTAAACCATGGTGCAGATTTAAGAGTGGTTCAAGAACTACTCGGTCATGAACATTTAAAATCCACCCAAATATATACCCATGTATCTCAAAAGCAATTAAAAGAAAAATACATGGCAACACACCCAAGGAATAAGCACAATGAAAAAGATAAGTAAGACCATCATTGAGCCAGGGACAAAGGAATTAAAAATTGATAAAACCAGGACAACAATTCGTGCGATTATAATCAACGAAGATCAACAACTTTTAATGGTTTATGCACCTAAACTAAAAGATTATACATTTGCTGGTGGTGGGATGAAAAAAGGCGAAGATCATATCGATGCCTTAAAAAGAGAAATGAAAGAAGAATTAGGTGCCAATAAAGTTTTTAATATAAAACCTTATGGTTATATTGAAGAAAAAAGGTTTGGGTTATCTAAGTTACCAACCGTTTATTTACAAACATCATATTATTATATGGCAAGTGTATCTGACTTTGGAAAGCAACAATTAGCCGAAAGAGAAATTGACCATGGTGTCATTCCGGTTTGGGTAGATATAGACAAAGCTTTAAAGGTCAACCAATTAGCTATCAAACATGGTACAAAAAAACGTGGTATGCAAACTGTCTTACCAAGAGAAAATGCAGTATTAAAAGATGTTAAAAAATATTTACAAAAGAGGCAAGCAGATGAGAAAATTTGAAGTAGTAACAACATTTAAAGACAAACAAATTAATTTACCAAAACGTGCAACAAAATATAGTGCAGGTTATGATATTGAAAGTGCTTTTGATTATGTTATTGAACCTGGTACAATTCAAATGATTGAAACCGGCATTAAAGTTGCAATGCAAGACCATGAAGCACTCATGATTTATCCTAGATCCTCATTAGGTATTAAAAAGGGATTAATTATGTCGAATGCTGTAGGTATTATTGACAAAGATTATTATAATAACCCTAAAAATGAAGGTCATATTATGATTCCTTTGTATAACTTTGGTCAAAAACCTGCACATATTATGAAGGGTGAACGCATCGCACAAGGCGTTTTCCAAGCTTACTTAACAACAAGCGATGATATGGCAGAAAATAACCGCACAGGTGGCTTTGGTAGTTCAGGAGCGTAGTCAATTGAATGTAAATATGTTAATTGATGAAAAATGAACATAAAAAGTATAAAAAAATGTTGCAAATGACATACCTTTATGGTATATTAATAAGGCTGTTAAATACACATGTAACATGTTTCTGATGTCGGGTGCTACACTGTAGTGTGTAGTGGCATGAGCTAAGTGTTGCAGAGGAAAACAACTAAAAATCGAAAGGAAGTATATATAATGGCAGTAGTTTCAATGAAACAATTATTAGAATCAGGTGTACATTTTGGTCACCAAACAAGAAGATGGAATCCAAAAATGGCACCATATATCTTTACATCACGTAAAGACATTCATATTATCGATTTAAAGCGTACAGCGATTGAAATCGAAAAAGCATATGAAGCAATGTATGACATTGCTAAAGATGGTGGGCGTGTATTATTTGTAGGTACAAAAAAACAAGCTCAAGAAGCAATCAAAGAAGAAGCAATTCGCGCAGGACAGTTTTATGTAGACCACAGATGGTTAGGTGGTACATTAACAAACTTTAAAACGATCCGTAGACATATTAAGTTATTACATGACTTATATGAAGCAGAAGCAAACGGTACTTGGGATAAACTTCCTAAAAAAGAAGTTTTAGGATTAACAAGACAACGTACTAAATTAGAAAGATTCTTAGGTGGTATTAAAGATATGCAACGTTTACCACAAGCAATCTTTGTAGTCGATCCAAGAACTGAAGAAATTGCAGTATTAGAAGCACGTAAATTAGGTATTCCAGTATTTGGTATTGTGGATACAAACTGTGATCCAGATTTAGTGGATTACATCATTCCAGCAAATGATGATGCAATTCGTGCAATTAAATTATTAACATGGGTTATGGCAAATGCAATTGTTGAAGCAAACGGTGGTGTCGTTGAAAAGTTTGAAGAAGAAGATGCACCATTTGAACAAGATGAGCCAAGAAAACCACAACCAAAACAAAAAGAAGATCGTTTCGCTAAAAAGGCAAAACCAGAACCAGCAAAAGCAGCACCAAAGGCAGAAGTTAAACCTGAAGTTAAAGCTGAGCCTAAAGTAGAAAAAGAAGCTACGAAAGTAGAAGAAGCTACACAGCCAACTGAAGATCTATCCGCTTTGAAAGTTGTTGAACTTAGAGAGTTAGCAAAAGCAAAGGGAATTTCAAATTACTCATCAATGAAAAAAGCTGAATTAATTGAAGCTTTAAGCAAGTAATGGAACAAAGGGGATGAATCTTTCATCCCCTTTATTTTATAAAAGGATAAAAATTATAGTATAATAATAATGATAAACAAGTTAAGGAGAATTATATAATGACGATTACAGCAGCAATGGTTAAAGAACTTAGACAAAAAACCGGTGCAGGTATGTTAGACTGCAAAAAAGCATTAGAAGAAACAAATGGAGATATTGAAGCAGCAATTACACTTTTAAGAGAAAAAGGGATGGCAAAAGCTGTTAAAAAAGCAGATAGAATTGCTGCAGAAGGATTAACTTCTGTTGCGATAAAAGACAATGAAGCAGTATTGTTTGAGGTTAACTCAGAAACTGACTTTGTTGCTAAAAACGCACAATTTATTGATTTAGTAGAAAACCTAGGACAAATCTTTATTAATTCAGATGTAGATTCAGCAGAAGCTGCATTGCAATTAAAAGATGAATCAGGTAAAACCGTTGAAGACATTATCTTAAGTGCAACAGCAACAATTGGTGAAAAAATTTCATTAAGAAGAGTTGTTCGCGTTAAAAAGGAAGATGGTCAAGGTTTTGGTGCTTACAAACATATGGGTGGACGCATTTCAGTATTAACTGTACTTGAAAAACCAGATGAAGAACTTGGTAAAGATATTGCTATGCATGTGACAGTATTCAACCCACAATTCTTAAGTAAAAAAGATGTAGATCAAAAAACAGTAGATACAGAAACACATTTAATTCAAGAGCAAATTGCTAATGATGAATCATTAAAAGACAAGCCAGAAAAGATTTTATCAGGTATTGTTCAAGGTAGGCTCAACAAAACATTATCAGAAATTGTTCTTTTAGATCAAGGTTTTGTTAAAGATCCATCTATTTCAGTTGCAAAACACTTAAAACAAGCTAACAACAACATTCTAAATTATGTTCGTTTAGAAGTTGGTGAAGGTATTGAAAAACGTGTAGATGATTTTGCAGCAGAAGTTATGGCACAAGTTAAAAAATAAAATCTTTTAAAAGGGGCTGATTAAAATGTATCGTCGTGTCGTTTTAAAAATATCCGGAGAAGCATTAAAGGGTGATGGTCAATATGGGATTGATCCAAAAACCGTTAAAAAAATTGCTCAAGAAATAAAAAGCGTTCACCAAGCAGGCATTGAAGTTGCTGTTGTTGTTGGTGCAGGCAATTTATGGCGTGGTAAAACTGGTGAAGAATTAGGAATGGACAGAGCTCAAGCAGATTACATGGGTATGTTAGGTACCATTATGAATGGCCTAGCACTTCAGGATTCACTTGAAGATATTGGCATACCAACACGTGTTATGACTGCACTTCAAATAGCAGCTGTTGCAGAACCTTATATTCGAAGACGCACACTTAGACATTTTGAAAAAGGACGTGTTGTCGTATTGGCTGGCGGTACGGGGTCCCCTTACTTTTCAACTGATACAACTGCAGCATTACGTGCAGCAGAACTTGGTGCAGATGTCATCTTAATGGCTAAAAATGGTGTTGATGGTGTCTATGATAAAGATCCAAATAAATTTAAAGACGCAGTCTTGCTTTCAAAAGTATCGCATCAAGAAGTATTAGAAAAAAACTTAAAAATTATGGATTCAACTGCAGCAAGCTTATGTAAAGATAATCACATCGAAATACTTGTATTTGATATGAATCAACCTGGTAACATCTTAAAAGCTGCTAAAGGTGAAGATATTGGTACAGTTGTAAAGAACGGAGTGAACTTATGAACGAACAAGCAGATATGATTTTATTAGAAATTGAAGAAAAAATGGAAAAGAGTATAGAATCTTTAGCACGTGAATATGCATCCGTACGTACTGGACGTGCAAATCCAAATATTTTAGACCGTGTCATGGTAAGTTATTATGGTGTTGATACACCATTAAAACAAGTTGCAGCCATTTCAGTACCTGAAGCGCAGCAACTATATATTAAACCATTCGACAAATCCATTTTAAAAGATATTGAATATGCAATTAACACATCAGGGTTAGAATTACCACCTGCAAATGATGGTTCAGGTATTCGATTAACATTACCAGCATTAACTGAAGAAAGACGTCGCACTTTAATTAAAGATGTTGAGCGTATGTCAGAAACTGGTAAAGTGGCAATTCGTCATATTCGAAGAGAAGGCAATGACGAACTTAAAAAACTTGGGTTAACAGAAGATGATGAAAGAGGCTACTTAGAAGATGTTCAATCCTTAACAGATAAATTTGTTAAAAAAGTCGATGAACTCACTAAGCAAAAATCTGACGACTTACTTCATGATTAATATTTAAAAAGTAAAAAAATATTAAGAAAGGAGGTTGTCACGATGGCTAAAAAAGCAAAAGTGTATTTGGGGTTAAGTTGGATTGTTTCATTAATACTTGCAATCTTCCCACTTACAAATGTTATATTAGGTATTGTTACTAGAGTACAACGTGGTAATATTTAGGGGCAGTTTTAAACTTCTTTATTGCACCATTATTCTATATTGTAGATTTAGTGACCTTCATCTTACAAGGCGACCTAGTTTTATTAACATAAATAATGATTAAAAACTGTAAGCAACAAGGCTTACAGTTTTTATTTATAAATTGTAGTTTCAAATAAATAGTTATATAATATATATGTATAAATCATAGGAGGTTTTTTTAAGATGAAATTTGTTGAATGGATGGATGATCTACCATACATCGTTAAAATCATTTTTTGTTTACCAGGATTAGATTTAATTTGGGCAATATATCGCATCGTAAAAGGTGCAGAAAAAAATAGTGTAGGACTCCTTGTTGTCGGTATTTTATGGGCAGTATTAGGCTGGTCCATTTTATGGATTTTAGACCTAGTGACAACACTTGTTTTAGGTAAACCAATTTTAACAGATCCGCTATAGTATATTAGGCATACCTTCTTTATAAGGTATGCTTTTTCTTTGTGGTATAATTGAATATAATTATTTGGCAACATACCTTAATATTTAAAACGTTCAAAGAAAGGAATGTGTTTTTAATTTATGACACGAAGTGGTACATGATGAAAGTAGAAGGATTTAAATATCACGGAACAAATCAAGCATACTATGCTTACTATAAAGATGGAAAATGGGAGGAAGGCCGACTTGATCCTTCCATAAAATTTGAAATATCTGCGATGGCGGTTGCCTTACAATATGGCCAATCCGTATTTGAAGGCTTAAAAGCATACCGTACCAAAGATGATAGAATCTTATTATTTAGACCGGATGCCAATGCTAAAAGGTTACAAGGTAGTTGTGAAAGATTATTAATGCCTAAGGTACCGGTAAAAATGTTTTTAGATGCAGTTAAAAAAGTTGTTGATGCCAATCGTAATTTAGTACCAAGTTATGAATCAAAAGGAAGTTTATATATACGACCTTTTGTAATTGGTACTGAAACGGTGATGGGTGTTCGTAGTGCAAATGAGTTTTTATTTTGTATTGTAGCAACCCCAGTAGGTAATTACTTTAAAGATGGTTTTGCACCAATTGATTTAACAACCACACCATACGACCGTGCTGCACCCAATGGGTTAGGGCATGTAAAGTCTGGTGCCAATTATGCCGCAAGTTTATATCCAAAACATTTAGCAAAACAACAAGGTTTTGATGATTGTCTTTATTTAGACCCTAAAACACATACGAAAATAGATGAAACTGGTGCCACCAATATTATTGCGATTCGAGGCAATCAATTCGTTACCCCACAATCCAATTCGATTTTACCGAGTATTACAAATAATAGTTTACAAACGATTGCCAGCAAACTTTTAGGTATGGAAGTTATTCGTAGACCGATTGAAGTTAAAGAACTTCACGATTTTGAAGAAGTAGGTGCTTGTGGAACAGCCGCAGTCATTACACCAATATCATCTATTCATGATGAAGGTGCCACTTATCGCTTTAAATCATATGAAAAATTACACAAACTCTTTGATTTATTACAAAGTATTCAATTTGGCGACATAAAAGACGATTTTGGTTGGGTCATCGAAGTTTAGTTTGTTATAATAAAGAAGTATTGAAAGGAAACATCCATGGAACAAAATAACCTACCCAAACATGTAGCAATTATATTAGATGGTAATGGTCGTTGGGCTAAACGATTTAAACTACCTAGGTCTAGAGGACATTATGAAGGTGGCTTTAATTTAGCAAAAATTGCAGATCATGCCAATAAGCGTGGCATTCAAATGTTATCAGTGTATGCTTTTTCAACAGAAAATTGGAAAAGACCTCAAGAAGAAATTGATTATTTAATGACAAAACCACTAGAACTTGTCAATCAATATAAAGAACGTATTTTAGGTGCGAATATACGTATTCGTTTTATTGGAAGAAAAGATAGGTTATCTAAAGAAATGCTTGAATTAATGGAAGAAATTACAGATGATACAAGTCATCATGACGGTATGGTATTAAATGTTTGTGTAGATTATGGAAGTTATGATGATATACTGCAAGCTGCTGCCAATACGAAGGATTTAAGTTTAGAAAACTTTACCAATAATTTGATGATACAAGAACCCGTAGATTTACTGATTCGTACTGGTGGGGAAAAACGCTTATCAAACTTTTTATTATGGCAATCAGCCTATGCAGAACTTTATTTTACTAAAAAATATTGGCCAGCATTTAAAGAAAAACATTTTGATAAAGCAATCAAATCATTTTCAAAACGACATCGACGTTTTGGGGGACTTTAATTGATGAGAAAAAGAATTGTAACAGCACTCATATTAGGACTTATATTAATTCCGATTACCATATTAAACTATCCAATATGGATGTTTAATGTCTTTCAATTAGTTATGATTATATTCGTTATTATGGGATCACTAGAACTTATACATATGTATGAAAAAGAAAAGCCGATGCGGCCAATGGTCCAAGTGGTAACAATCATATTAGCATTATTAACCTATATGAATGTTGGTGGGATGATTGAGCCTTTAAATCCACAAGTATTTCCAGGATTATCTTTAATTACTTTAACTTTAAACCCTGTCATCATTATTTCATTTGTTTCGGTTGTGTTATTAAGTTTATTAGTATTTATTGATGATTTTAGTGGTGCTGATTTAGGTAAATCCTTCACCATTGTTTATTATGTTGGTATGGGGGCTGCAAGTATTACAATACTTAGATATTTAGGGGTTCGATTTATTGTCTATGTCGCCTTAATATCGATGATTACAGATATTTTTGCATATTTTTTTGGTATCGCATTTGGTAAACATAAAATGGCTCCAAGGATTTCACCTAAAAAATCTTGGGAAGGTGCGATTGCAGGTACATTATTTGGCACATTAATTGCGTCTGGATTTGCAATATTTTATGGACAAATCTTTAGACCAGACGGATTTTTAGGTGATGTATTTAATGCCGAAGGCTATCGAACAATATTTGATAACTTTACAAGTTTAGGTAATGAACCATTAAGTATACAAGCACTCATCATCATTCCTATTACCTTTTTAGGTTCAATAGCCGCACAAATAGGTGATTTAATTGCCTCAAAACTCAAAAGAAATTATGACATAAAAGACTTTGGTAATTTATTCCCAGGTCACGGTGGTGTATTAGACCGATTTGATTCAATTATGTTTATCGCTATTATTTTCCTGGGCGTCTTCATACTAATTAAGCAGTATTACCCAATGTAGTCTTTTAAAAGGAGTAAAATCAATATGGATTTTTTACAAGTGTTAAGTTTATTAGGTGACATTATTACATTTTTAATTGTTTTAACCGCAATTATTTCCATCCATGAATTTGGGCATTTTATATTTGCTAAAAGAGCGGGTATTTTAATTCACGAATTTTCAATTGGGATGGGACCACAAATCGTTGCCAGAAAAACAGGTGATACCAAATACGCCTTAAGAGCAATCCCATTAGGTGGGTATGTTGCTATGAGTGGTGAAAATGGTGATTTTTCACTCATTTCTAAAGGTTCTGTTATTGGTATTTGTTTAAATGAGATTGGTTTAGTAACAGATATTTTATTAGATCGTCATCAAAGAAAGCCATTAGTAGTTGGTGAGGTTGTTGATTTTGATTTATACGGTAAAAATTTAAGTGAATTATTTATCGAACTTAAATTAGAAGATGGTACAATCAGTCGTTATCAAGTCACACGTGATGCGAAATACCATTATGGTAAACAAAAACAAATTCAAATTACACCAGAAGAATCATCGTTTGCATCTAAATCTATTTGGGAAAGATTTTTAGTACTATTTATGGGGCCGATGATGAACTTCTTACTTGCAATTTTTTTGTTTATTATTGTTGCCGGATTTCAAGGTAAACCAAGTGATACGAATATTGTCCATGAATCACAAAATCCACAACTATTAGCAGGTGACGTTATTACAAGTATTAATGGTATTTCAGTAGAAAATATTGATGATATTAGAGCCACATATGCATCAATTCATAGTCATGTTGTACCGATTGAAGTGATACGTAAAGGTAGCAGTGAATCTATTAGTTTATATATATCGGTACATTTATTAAATATTGGGTTAGTCAACCATATGGGTGATGATTATAAAGATGGTGCCTATGTCGGTGGCTTATACCAAAAAGCATCATCAGCCGGATTAAAGTTAAATGATCAAATTATAAAAATTAATGATACACCAGTAAATAGCTGGTCGGATATTATTCCACTAGCTAGAAATTATAACAATGATCAAGTGACGGTTGTTGTCAACCGTGAAGGTGAAACTTTAAGTTTTACTTATGATGTTTTACCACATGATACATTAGAAAAGTTAGGTCATGAAAGTGTGTCGATTCGATTCTTATTTACAAATGGGACGGAATTTGACTTATTATATATGTTATATAATCCATTCCAAAGATTTGGTAGTTCCATTACAGAAATGTTTTACACATTAAGTATGTTATTTGATGGATCAAGTGGTGTGGGTGTTGGTGATTTGGCTGGTCCGGTCGGTATCTTTAGTTTGGTATCTAATGCAGCTCAAGGTGGCATCTTAAATTTATTAGCATTTGTAGCATTCTTATCTGTCAATATTGGTTTAATGAATTTACTACCGATACCAGCATTAGATGGTGGTCGATTACTTTTCTTAGGTTATGAAGCGGTCACTAAGAAAAAAATACCTGCAAAATTTGAAGCAGCAGTCAATAATGTATTCTTTATATTGTTATTAGTGCTCTTTATCTTTGTGACATTTGGCGACATTTCTAGAATCTTTACATAATTTAAAATATCAAGATAAGGGGTACAATTGAATAAATTGTGCCCCTTTATAATGAAAAAGTATCGATTTATGAAAAAAATGGATTGGATAAACTTTTTTCACATAATTATAAAGTAAAAGGTTGACATTATAATTGTATGTGATAGAATAAGAAAGGTCCACTACTTCGATAGCGAATTTAAACAGCTTATCTATAAGATAAAACTTAATCGACAACAAAAGTAAAAAAGTTGTTGACAAGGTTATTTTATAATGATAGAATGATTAAGCGCTTGAAAATAAAGTGCGACAAAGTAAGTCTTTGAAAACTGAATGATGATGAACAAGAGAAAACAAAACAAGAGCTAAAAATCAAATTTAAAACATAAATTTTATGGAGAGTTTGATCCTGGCTCAGGATGAACGCTGGCGGCGTGCCTAATACATGCAAGTCGAACGGACTACCTTCGGGTAGTTAGTGGCGAACGGGTGAGTAACACGTAGATAACCTACCTTAAACTCGAGGATAACTCTGGGAAACCGGAGCTAATACTGGATAGGATGTGTGCATGAAAAAAACACATTTAAAGATTCATCGGTTTAAGAGGGGTCTGCGGCGCATTAGTTAGTTGGTGGGGTAAAGGCCTACCAAGACGATGATGCGTAGCCGGACTGAGAGGTCTACCGGCCACATTGGGACTGAGAACGGCCCAAACTCCTACGGGAGGCAGCAGTAGGGAATTTTCGGCAATGGGGGGAACCCTGACCG
>CAZYKH010000004.1:0-122014 GCA_964648225.1 uncultured Acholeplasma sp. | reverse complement strand
AAGCTAGAACAAGATGAAAAAGCATTGAAAGAACTGGAAGATAAATTTCCTGAAAAACTTAAGAATGCGATAATGTTATCGGCAATTCAAGGGAATCTTTCACAAAGAATAACAACAAAAGAAGAGTCTTCAATCCTAAAGAAGAAAATTTTAGATAAAAAAGAAGAATTAATAAAAAACAATATTATTAGAAAAGAAAAGCAATATCCAATAGAAGAAAATGAAGTTTTTTTCATTCCCGATGAATGGGAAAGTATAGAACTCGCGGATATTGTCCATTTTACTAAAATGATTAAGAAAAAAACAGCAGATAAACTTCCTTATCTTGACGTTAAGTCTTTAAGGAAGAATGAATATAATAATTTCAGGACAAATGGTGAAGTAGTTGAAGCAGGAGATTATGCGATTTTGGTAGATGGACAAAATAGCGGTGAAATTTTTAAAATAAGTAAGAAGGGTTTTTTGGGAAGCACTTTAAGAAAAATAGTAATCAATCCAATTATTGAACATAATTACGCATTACTAATTCTTGACTTTTATAAAAATACCTTTAGAGATAATAAACGTGGAGCAGCAATTCCACATTTAGACTTTAAAATTTTTAACACATCAATTGTACCTTTACCATCAAGCATAGAACAAAAGCATATAATCGAAAAATTAGATAAGATATTTGCTGTTGATTTATTAAATATTTAGGTGATAAATGATGAATGTTATTGTAATTATTTTCACAACAATAAACTTTGTGTATTTATTATATTATCTAAATAAAATGATTAAACAAGGTAATTTCAAGAAGCTAATGAAAAATATTAACTTCAGTCAAAAACGGGGTAATAAAATAATAGAAAAAGAAGTAAACAAGATTCAATCATTTATTGTTGCTATCATAACATTGATTTTTGGAGTTGTTATTGCGATTCTTTCAATTGCCTTAGCAACCATAGTTATCTGGTTACCTGTGGTTATGGGTATTATTTATACTTGGAGGTTTGGCATCTTAATTTTTCTATCTATAATGATTTTAGTATCAATTCTTTGGACTACAATAATTCTTTATAACAAAGAAAAGATTCACGATAGTCAAGAAGCCGTTGTAAGAGAAACTCTAATGTTGTTATTTTGGTTTCAGTTGGGATTTTTGATTTATTTTTTAGGAGAAGGAAGCTTGATGAGAATGATGGCGTTCATTTATTCAAATTCCTATTTCTTTAATAATACATTTACTATACTATTCCCGATTATCTTGTTATCTAGTTTAATCTTAAATTTGTATTTATATATCCAAGATTTAAGAATAAAATTTATTAAAAATAGCATCTGGATAGTTAAGAGAAAAGATTTGATTCTAATATTTATTATATCTAGTTTTGTTGGTTTACTTTATATCACAGAAATTGATATATCTTTCATTAATGATGTTGAAAAATTTTACAAAACACAAGATATAATAATGGTATTTTTAACAGCAATATTAATACCTTTAGTTTTTAACAAGATTAATAATAAGGGACTTAATAAAACTATAGAACAGGATAAATAATCATTTGTGAAAGGATTTGTTTATAAATAATGTCAAAGTCAAATAAATTAATATTTTCTATTGCCAATAGGATAGCAGTATCTGAGTTACTATATAAGCCAAACAATAATGAGTATTTGTTTTTTACTACTGGTGAAACTTTTTATTCTATTGAACCAACCTTTACAATTTTTTATAAAAATAATAGTAGATACAATGAAGGTAAATATATTGTTGGTCGTAATGAAATTACCGATATAAGAGTTAGATGTGATGTAAGTGAACTGAAGTTAGATGATATCACTAAAGAATATCACAAAAAAAAGTACAAAAGAAAAGCTAATAAGACATTTCACTTAAACAATGATTTATTAAACTTTATTTCAAAACTGCAAGCATTTATTTCATCCAATATTATTGATATAGATTTTAATGAGCAAGACTATACTATAGATTTTACTAGTATGAGTGATTATGTAGTTGTGGAAAACTCAAATAAATATTCTATTGACCAAATTTCAAAAGTGATTAATACAATAAATAACTTAGAGTATCTTAATTTGGGTAGGACAATAATTTTGAATAAAACTTTGACAAGTTTTAAAAATGCCCTAACACATGTTATGAATAAAAGTGAACATGAAATAAGTAAAGTTTTCAAAGAATATAAAGAAGTGCTTCCTTTAGTATTACTTGGATACGACGCGACATTAGAATTTGAATATAAAATTGAAGAAGTTGGGGATGGAGCAACAAAACCAGATATATTTTTACTAGACGAACAAAATGAAAGAGTTACTTTAGTAGAATTGAAAAGAGCAGATGCTATAATGTTTGGTGGTAAATACAGAGTTGACACATTGAGAGTCAAAAATGAATTTTCAAATGCAATTCACCAAACGAACATACAGAGAACAAAATTATCACAAAGTAGTAAAGAGTACCATTATAATATCCCTAAGTCAATATTGGTATATGGAAATATGGAAAATGAAAAAACCAATGAAGTTGATATTGATCTAGTTAGAGCAAACTTAAATATTCTTAGGTACAATAATAAAGATTTAATTATCATGACTTATGATGAAATTTTAGAAAGAATTGATTTAATATTAAAAGATGAAAAATAGTTTTTATTATCAAGATATCACTGGGTAGCAAAATAAACACAGACACTATTTGGACTGTTGCAAAATGAACACACCAGATTGAAAGTATGTAGCATTTTGAACACATTGCTTATTAAGTATGTTGCAAAATGAACACACCAAGTTGAAAGTATGTAGCATTTCATTTACAGCAAGACACTTAAGTTATACTGTAAAAAAACATTAACACATGATAAATGGATATGGTCACTTAAATATATATTTATAAAAGATAAGGGGGGGATTTATATATGAGTAAGGATAACCAAACGATAGATTCAAAGACTAATTATCTAGTTAGAACATTTTCTCGAAGTCAAAACAATAAAATAGAAAACTATGTTGTTAACGCAATATGGAATAGATTAAACAGACCGGATTTAAAACCAGTAACACAACAGGTTGTCAAAACTGAAAAAGGAAGATATTTTATAGATTTGTATTTTCCAAATATAAATTTTGGTATCGAGGTCGATGAAGAACATCATAAAAATCATAAAGAAGCGGATATTAAACGATTTAAAGAAATTTATTCAAATATGTCTAATCAAAAAAAGTTTCAATTTTCACAAAATGCAATATCAGGAGAACACCCTGAGTATAAAGAAGAACGAATTACATGCTATGGTGTCTCTTTTGAGCAACTAGAACAACAGATTGATGATGTTGTATTAAAAATAAAATCAAAAATAAATAATAAAAAATTTGAATGGTATGTTGATTATCAGAAACAAGTTGATAGCTTGACTGAACAAGTTCTTAAGGTAGGGGATAATATTGTGTTTCCAACCATTCATACAATAGTTAATTCATTGTACAAAGGTGATTTGAAAAAATATGGTGTAAGAAAAGGTACTTATCGCCCCCAAATATTTAATGAAGTTCCCGAGTTAAATAATTATATATTATGGTTTCCTAGATTGGCAGTCGAAGAAAATGGTAAATTTAAAGCAAAGGGCGACTGGAATAATCAACTAGTAGATGATTATATTCGTGAATATAATGAATCAGAACCTTTAGAAAATAAGAATACAAAGAATAATAATGGTACAAATAAAGAACCCAATTATCGTATCACTTTTGCACTTACTGAAAATCTACTAGGTGAAAAAGGTTATCAATTTATTGGGATTTTCGAAAAGATAAGCTCTGAGATTGAAAGTAAGTCCGGTACTAAATACTGTGTTAGTGAATATAAAAGAATTTGTAATCAGGTTAGAATATACCCAAAATAACATCTAAAATATAGATGAATGTTATTTTGAATTAATCCTAAATATAATAAAATTCTCAAACGAAATATCCTCTTATTTTCACAAAATAGCAGTTTAAATCATTTATAATTTATTTGTCTTTGTTAAGCGATACTTCATCAGTTGTTTTATAATGATCTAAAACATGAACCTGAGCCTCTAATTGCTTCAAGTCACTTTGAAGCAATAGAGGCTTTTCTTTTAACATCTCAATTAATTCTTGTAGAAGATATTGATTTTGATGTAGTATTTTTTCTACATCCTTTTCACAGGATTCAAATATTTCATTGGCTACAACTAAAACATCTTCCTTAGCACGCTCTGTTGAAAGTATGCCGGGATCGTTAAACATTAATGTATCTGAATATTTAGTATGGATTAATCCTTGTCTGCTAATAATGTCTTCTAGCATATATCTTGCAGAGGCAATATCAGAATAAGCACCTACACCTGGTTCATTCAGTAACATCCTTTCAGCAACAATACCACCCAAGTTGATTTTTACCCGGTTTAAGATATCTGAAAATCTATGACTTGGCATCTTACTAGAAAACTGTACAGAACCTAATGAACTACTATTAGGTCTTACATCTACTTTAGTAATGACTTCTTTACCATATATACTTAATGCAACCACAGCATGACCTGCTTCATGAACTATTGTATGTTCAAGAACTTGTTCGGAAATTTCAGGTAGTATTGTATAACCATTATTAACAACCTCTATCACTTCAATTAATAAATCATTAGTTAAGAGATCTAGATTTCTTGTAGCCATTTTTATTTTGGCTTCATTGACATAAGTGTCAATGTAGGCACCATTAACATTACCCATAAATTCTACTAGATAATTAAAATCTAAATCATGAGGTGTGTTATGTTTTTCTAATGACTTTAGAAGGATAGTGGCTTTTGTATCATTAGATAAACGCTTAAAGAAAATCTTTCTATCAAAACGTCCAGGTCTTAACAAGGCTTTAGGTATATTTTGGATGTTATTGGCACATGCAATAACCAGAATGCCATCATTATTAATTTGTCCATCCATTTCTGTAAATAAATCTGCTGAGACATCGATTTTGTCGATCTCATCGATAAAAACAACAGAAGGTATAGACATTCTTGCTTGTTCAAATGCTCTTGCAATAGAACGATCATCTTCTTTATTACTATATTTAATTCTATCGGGCGTAAATACATTAAAACCAAATTCATTAATAAAGGCATTAGTCACCAATGTTTTACCAGTACCAGGAGGTCCGACTAAGAGTAGACCACGTGGTACATAAATACCATCTTGTTCTATAAAGTTGTTATCCTTCATAATTGAGCCTAACTCTTTAAATTGACCAATAATATCATCCATACCAAATACATCATCAAACTTAATACGCTTTTCAAATTTTGGTTTTGATTTTTTCTTTCTTGTATCACTTATATAAGTAATATGATTAAAATGTAATGGCAACTTTTGAAATGCTTTGTAATTGTCACAAATCCTAGGTTTAAATACATCTTCTTGTGTTGTAATGATTTGGCGAAGTTTCGCATCAATTGTGTGCATAATGAATTCATAATCAGCAAAAGACTGATAAATTTCATTGACATCTAAGTTTATAATTTTATGATAACTATCGACAATGTTTTTGATATCTTCTTTATATGCTTTGAGTTCATCAGAGTGACCAAATATATCTTCAAGTGAAAAATCATAATTGCTCACTTTAAAAGCAACGATTAACTGATCATCTTGATTGGTAATTTTAAAATATATTTCTTTTGAAATAGGAAGCGTATCAAAACTATAAGTGGGTATATCTGTTCTTTCGAAATTACATAGCTCATATAAGTTTTTGATCGGGATGTTTTTAAATACTTGTTTGGCAAAGTAACGAATAGTCTCAATAGAGTTTGAGCTAAACTCATTATTGAAAAGCGGCTTTAAAGGTACTTTATATTTTTCAAATACTAAAGCATGAGCTGAATTATCCTTTTTACCTATAATTTTAATGTCCTTTTTAAAGGCAGGACTGAGTTTCCATTGATTGCGATTATAACGCATGTAATACCTCCTTTTTAGTCTTACAAATATAAATATACAAAGATTTAAGACGTTTCAATAATTTTTCATGAATATTTTTAATTTTCTTAGTGCACCAAGTTCTATTTGGCGCACTCTTTCTCTGGAAAGTTTTAAATGATTGCCAATTTCTTGTAAGGTATGTGATTTTCCATTAAGACCATAACGCATGCTTAAAATAGTTTGTTCATTCTTTTTCAAAGACTTTAATAATTGGTTGACATAGTCACTCGTTGATTGTTGTAAGGTATATAAATCTGGTGTCAATCTTTCATCTGAAAATGTATCTAATAAAGAGCTATCGCTTTCATATTGATGATCTAATGATAGTGTATCTACCATATAATCTTCGATAGAAGTAACTAAGGATAGTTTTAAACCAGTATGTTTAGCAATTTGTTTAGCAGTAGGGTTATGACCATGTTGTTGGAAATATGTATTTTTATATTGATTTATTTTTGATAAGGATTCATAGACATGAGATGGTATTCTAATAACACGGTCATTTTCAGTAATTGATCTAGCAATTGCTTGAACAATCCACCATGTAGCGTAAGTAGATAATTTAAAGCCCTTGTCCACATCAAACTTATCGATAGCTTTCATTAAGCCAAAAACACCTTCTTGGATTAAATCATCTAGTTCTAAAAATCTAGTTTTATATTTTCTAGCAATACTAATAACTAACCTCATATTAGATAATATAAGTTTTTCACGTGCTTTTAAATAGAGATTAAAATCATCTTTATCCTGAGTGGTTAAGTAGTTTTTGATAATTCGGGTAAGTATTTTTTCTTCTTCAAAACTTAGTAAATGATATGAACTTAAATCATACATACCCCTTCCTTTTAAATTAGAAGGGGTATGTAGCGGATGATTGTTAAATGACATGATGTCTCCTTTTTCATACATTTAAATGAATTTTAATTGGTAATGGTTTTTGCTGTTGGTGTCACATACCCGGTATACTGGCGCAATTGCTTGAAGAATTAGAGCTGTTTTCTTTTCTGTTAATTTAAGTGCTGTTGCGATATCTTCAATTTCAGGGTCTACACCGTGAGTTTGTTTATATTGATGTTGGTACTTTTTGATGCGTGGTATGTCATTGATCAGTGGTCTAACGGTGATGAGGTTTGGTAGTGTAATGCCAATAAAGTTGAGTGCTTTTCGCATATAGGTATAAGCGTGATTGAAAAACTTTCCGCGGCTACTATCAAAAGTAGCAGAAGCCTCCCACATAGCAAGAAACGCAGTTTGGATTAAATCCTCGATAGTTACACGGTAATTTGAAAACTTTAATGCGGTGAATACTGCATGTTTTAAATTAGCATGGACCAACTGAGTTCTAGCCTCTTGAATCTTTGCTGCATTAGATGCATGTAAAATGATATTAGAAATGTTATGTTCATCCATAGCACTTAATGCACTAAAAGATTCTAAATCTTTTAGTAATTGATTAACATATGAATAATTCAGTGAAAATCACCTTCCTTAAAATTATTTTTGATTCATAGATAATAATAAGAAAAAGAAAGCCTATTAATTAAAATAGGTAATTATGTTAAATTTAATTTAGTTTTACTTATTTTGTTTCAATGGTAATAAAGTTTTCACCCTCAGGATTTTCTGGAATAATAGTTTTTAGTTCCTTTAATGTAAGTTCTAATGCAGTCGTTAAATCCATATGCTTTTCGATGATATCAAATATCGGGTCTTCACCAATATAACCATGTTTAAATCTTCGATCATACCAAGTATTACCAAAGAAGATGTCTTGAATTAGTGGTTTGTCAAAGTTGTTGATAATAAATTCTAGGTGTCTAGGATATCTAACAAGTTTTCTAGCTACAAAGCCTTCCTCAACGGTGATATCTTGTATGTGTGGCCATAAATTATAATAACGTTCTAAAAACTTCTTACGATAAACTTGTATGTTATATCTTGCATTGTTTCTAAAATTATCATAGTAATTACGTTTTTTTCTAGGGATTAATAAATTGGTATGTGATCCAATGTAGATAGTAGAAACTATACCGTTATAATCTGTCCATGGTGTTCGCTTATGTGGAAGTAATGTATAGATAACTGCTTGTAGTCTTTTATTAAAAAAATTAATTAAAAGACTATCTGTTATGATATTTAAGTCAAACAAACAAAATGCACCACTGCCAATATCAATCACTTTACTTTGTAGGGCATTTTGTTTATTCAACCAAGTAACTATTTCTTCATAATCATCAGAGGTAATATATGAGTAATCCCAATTTTTCAATGTCTTTAATATATTGATTCCTTTTAGGATGACGTCTAATCTATACTTTAAACTACCCGGTACTTTATAATCTTTAATCTCATTATCATCTAAAGAACGAAATGATTTTACTACTGTAGGTAGAGACTGAAATTCGGGTTCAAACTCTATTTTATTGTTCTCAATTTTATTGAATAAATTAAAAAAAATCATAAACACCTCCATATTTTTTGGATTTAAAAATAAGTCTACATATATAAATATACAAAAGTATTATAGATTTTATACTATGTAATAATTATTTACATATCATTTTTAATCAACCAAAAACAAATTTCTTGACAGCGCTTTCATAATAATATATAATATATTTACTTAATCGTTAACTTAAATGAAGTTAATGAACAATTCCTAAAGGGGGAAACAATGAAACGGGTAATTTTTGTACTCTTAAGTACATTGGGTTTACTAGTCTTGGTCGCTTGTGATACTACAAGTACTGATCCGGACATTAAGGTTACTGGTATTATGTTAAGTGATACAGTTGGGCAAGGAACTGAAAGTGATCCTTTCACGTTTACGCTTGAAGAAGGTGAGACTATAACATCTACAATTACAGTATCACCTCAAGACATTATAAGAGATCTTAAGTTTACATTAAAGAAAAAAGTTGGTGACAAGTTTGAGAACTTATCTTCAGGTGATGTTGCCGGTTTAGAGTTTACTTCAAACAACTCAAATACTAATTTAAGTGTTAAAGCGCTTAAAGAGGGAACGCATTACTTTACAATCGGACAAGATGATCTTGTTGTTTATGTGCGTATTAATGTGACTAAGGAAACTGGAGAAGAACCTGAACCACCAACAGAAGTTGACTTTACAAAAACGCTTAAAGTATTAGCAATAGGTAATAGTTTTAGTCAAGATGGTATGGCATATTTATACCAAGTTGCAGAGTCTTTCGGTGTAGAAGAAATTATATTAGGTAATTTATATATTGGTGGTGCAGAGTTAAGTTTACATGCTAACAATATCGCTAATGCAAGTGCAAGTTATGCATTCCAAAAAAATACCAGCGGTACATGGCAAACAGAACACAATAAAACACTTAAATATGGATTACAAAATAAAGATTGGGATATTATTACTATTCAACAAGCAAGTGGTAAAAGTGGTAGACCAACGTTCTATGAACCACACCTCACTAATATATTGAAGTTTGTTCAAGAAAATAAAACGAATGAAAATGCAAAAATCTATTGGCATTTAACATGGGCATACCAACAAGATTCAACACATGGAGAATTCCCATTTTATGAATCGGATCAAGATGTTATGTATGAGTCAATTATTTCAACCTATAATGAACAAGTCAAAACTAAAGAAGATATTCAAGGTTTAATTCCAGCGGGTACCGCAATTCAAAATATTAGAACAAGTTTTATTGGAGATACTGTAACATCTGATGGTTACCATTTAAATGGTACTACAGGAAGATTTACAGCAGCGCTAACATGGTTTAAAGCAATCACAGGTTTATCAATAGACGATATCGAATATCGTCCATCTGGTGTAACAGTTGAACAAGCTGATGCCATTAAAGAAAGTGTAAATCATGCCATTGAAAAACCACTAGAAGTAACTTTATCTACACATAACGAAGGTGGTTCACCAATTAATTTAAATGATCATACATTACTAAAATTAAACTATGTAATTGGTTATTACATGTCAACGAGTTCTTATAAGCTTTATAATGATGCAGCAAATTCAGTATACTTTACAACTCACGATACCATTTTAAGTAAAGAAAACTTACCGGTAGGTAGTGTCTTATTATTAGAAGATGGATATCAATATAGAGTGAATTTCTTTACTGCATTAGAAGGTCCAGTAACGGATAATATAAGAACGGATAACATAACAGAAGCGTTTATAGAAATTGATGAAGCATGGTGGGGCGACTTTGAGTATGTTGCATTTAATGTGGCACACAAAGGCAATAGCATTGATATTACGAACTCTTACCAAGAGGTAGCAGATAAATTTAAAATTTATGCTGCGCCTGGTGCACAAATACCACCGATGCCACATGTAGATGAACCATTATTCTTTGTTTCAGGATATTGGAATGATAATGCAACCAGAATTACTAACAACGGTGGATCATTTGATTTGGGCTTTGCAGCATCGAATGTTTTAAGTAAGGCGTATTTTGAAAATTATACTGCTGTTACAGTAGCCAATGGTTATCAAGTACGCGTGATTTATTTAACATACGATGGATTTGGTGGTTATAAGGTTTTAAGTAGAACTGTTAATTTCCAAGGTAAAATTGATTTAGATGAAACTTTCTGGGGTAACTATGAATATGTAGCATTTAATATATCAAGTGTTCCATCATCAGATATTTCTGGTATATTAGATACTTTACCTGAATTATTGACATTTAGCGAAGTTGAAATGATTGAACATCAAGATGAACCATTAGCATTTGAATTAGGTTATTGGGCGGTCGATGATTCAAGTAAAACAGATGATAATCATTTTGCATCTACCAATATTGTCTCTAAAGCATATTTAGATGACATCATTACAATTAGTGTGGTAGATGGTTATGAACTTAGAGCAGTATTCTTTACATATGATGGACAAGGATCCTATGTTGCAGTTGATAAAACAGATCCAACGACAACTGAATTTGCTTTAGATAGTGCATTTTGGAGCATACATACATTTGTTGCATTTGAAATTACTAAGACTGAACCAGCCGATTTAAGTGTAGAACTAGATAGTCTAATAGATAAAGTCAACTTAAGTGAAGAAGCTTTAGTACCGCATGTAGACGAACCGTTAAACTTTATATCTGGATACTGGGCAGACTTTGCAACAAAAGTTACTAATAATGGCACTTCATTTGATTTAGGCTTTGCAGCATCCAATGTTTTAAGTAAGTCTTTCTTTGATGCATATGGAACCATAACAATTGCACCAAACCATCAAGTACGTGTTGTATTTTTATCCTATGATGGCTTTGGTGGCTATAAAGTATTACATAGAACAGCAAATCTACAAGGTACAATTGAACTGGATGAAGCATTTTGGAGTACTTATGAATATATAGCCTTTAATATTTCGACCATACCATCTTCAAACTTATCAGAGTTATTAGATACTTTACCAAGTAAGTTTACACTTGGAGAAGCAGCTGAAGATGAAGGTATTCAATATACATTTGTTTCTGGTTATTGGGCTGATAATGCAACTCAAATTACCAACAATGGTGGATCATTTGATTTAGGCTTTGCAGCATCAAACCCATTACCAAAAGATACATTTACAGATATTGACTCTATTGAAATTGCAGCGGGATATCAAGTTCGCTTTGTATTCTTTACAACCCAAGGCGATGGCTATAAAGTACTTTTCCGTACTGCAAATATAACAGGTGAAGTGGTGATGGATGATGAGTTTTGGGGAAGTTATGAATACTTAGGATTTAATATATCTACAACCCCATCAACTGATCTATCAGATCAATTAGCTACGTTACCTGAAAAACTAACATTTAAAGTTTTAGATGAAGTCCCACATATAGATACTGATTTTGAATATCAAGCTGGATATTATGCTGATGGTGCAACGTCTATAACTTATGGTGGCTCTACATTTGACAAAGGTTTTGCTGCATCCAATATATTTAGCAAAGCTTATGTCATGGAATATACACATATCCTGATACCAGACAATTATCAAGCAAGACTTGTATTTTTAAGTTATGATGGCCAAGGTACATATAAGGTGATGCATAGAACACATAGCACCAATGGTAAAATAGTCATTGATGATAATTTATTTGGCACATATGAATATCTTGCATTTAATTTATCTACGATACCTAATTCAGACCTTTCAGAACAATTAGAACAATTAAAAGATGTCATACAATTTGTAAACTTAGAACCAACGAGTGATACGATGACATTTAAACTAGGGTATTGGAATAATAATTCTGCCAGAATTGACTCAGTTTCTGCCAATCATGTTAACTTTGTAGCAACCAATGTACTTAGTAAGGACTTTGTTGGGGTAGATACGACCATTGTTATTGAAGAAGGATACCAAATTAGAGTTGTATTCATTCATGTAGAATACAATGTGCCTGTTGTATTACTTAGAACAGATAACTTAACAGGCACTGTCGTTTTAGATGAGACAATGTGGGGCACATATGAATATGTGGCATTTAATATCTCAAAAGTGACAACCGAAAATATTAGTGAAGAAGTCGAGTTAACTGGAAGTAAAATCACACTCAATAAAGTACCATCATAAAGTTATAAATAATGGTTATGGAGAGTATAAATTACTCTCCATAATCTAAATTAAGGGGTCAATATGAGAAAAATTACATTAGGAATTATTTTAATTTGTGCACTGATTATAATGATCGGCTGTACACAAACGCCAAATACAATTACTTTTTTAACCAATAGAACCGACTTACGAAACACCATATTAAAAGATGCAACCAATGAATTTGAAAAGCTTTATAAAGATAAAGGGTGGAAGGTTCGGGTAGAAACAATTACGGATTATGAAAATGTTGTTTCAACAAGGATTAGTGGTCGTAATTATGGTGATGTACTATTGATACCACAAACGGTTGAAAACAAAGATTTAAATAAGTATTTTGAGGTTCTTGGGACAACAGAGCAAATGACTGAAGATGGTTGGAAAGGAATTCATGCAAAAGCATATCAAGGTGATGTTTATGGCTTACCGATTGCTTTACAATCATCTGGTATTTTAATTAACTTAGATATATTTAACAAGGCAAATGTTCATGTTGCTGAACTAACCACACCAGAATTGTTTTTAAGTGCAATGGGAAAAATAAACAATTATGGTAAGGAAAATATTTCAGATTTTAAAGCGGCATTTTATACACATACTGCAACAGGTTGGGGACTTAGCCAATGGGCAGCAGGTATTACAACAGCAGCTGGCGATGCAGATTATATGAACCTTATCTTACCGTGGGATAAACAAGCCTTTTACAATAATGAACTCGAAAAACCGGGTACTATCGGTAAAATGTATGCATTATTATATGACTTAATTACGAATGATTTAGTTGAATCCAGTCCAACAACAGATGCCTGGGAAGAAAGCAAGATTTGGTTTGCTCAAGGAAAAATTGGTGCGATGGCAGTGGGAAGTTGGGCCATTGTTCAATTTGAAGAAGCTGCAGAAATGTATCAAACAGGAAAAAGTGAAGATATTGGTTATATGCCATATCCATTTGAAAATGAAGATGGAGAACTTTATGTATCCATATCTGCAGATTATACAATTGGCGTAGCTAAAAATTCAAAAAATAAAGAGTTAGCAGAAACATTTGCAAGGTTTTTTGTTGAAACGTATAACTTTGCAGAAAAAACTGGAAATATCCCACCTAAAGCAGATGCGAACTATCCAGCAAAAATACAAGCATTTAGGGATAGTGGTGCCATATTAGTTGAAGAAACTCCAGCACCATTTGAATATGAAGGTGCTTTAAGTTTAGCAGAGAAAAATGCTGCAAGTAGTGTAACAGATGAAAAAAGAATTGCAATCTGGGATTCGGTTTGGATCATGGATTTTGCGACAACAGCATTTGATGTTCGGGATAATCGAAGTCAAGCGACTGTCGAATCATTATTAGAAGCAATACAACAAAAATGGAATAATGGCGTTGAGGAAGTTGAAAAAACATTTGGTTCAAAGCCATAGAACAAGGGGATGACATATGAATTCAAAAGTAAGAATGAGTGATATAGCCAAAGCACTTAATGTAAGTACAGTAACAGTTTCTAAAGCACTATCGGATAAAGAAGGTGTTGGTGAGGAACTTAGACAAAAAATAAAAGACAAAGCTCAAGAAATGGGTTATAAAATTTCTTCAGTTTCAAAGGCGATGCGTACAGGAAGACAAAACAACATCGGTATTTTAATTGCTGAAAGATACTTAGAAGAAGACTCTTACTACTGGAGTTTATATCAAAATATACTTTTGGAATTGGGTAAAAAACAATGTTTTGGTATATTAGAAATCATTAATTCAGAACAAGAAAAAGAACTGGAAACGCCAAGAATTATATTAGAAAGTAAAGTGGATGCTATTATTGTAGTCGGTCAATTAAAGCGTTCGTATTTAAAACATTTATATGAGGAATCAAATGGTAAGTTAATGTTTTTAGACTTTTATGATGTTGAACTACCAGTTAGCAGTGTTATTGCAGATAACTACAATGGTGGTTATGGCTTGACAAGATACTTAATTAAAAAGGGTCATGATGATATTGTCTATTATGGCGATATACATGCAACGACCTCGATTATGGATCGTGGCATGGGCTATTTTAAAGCAATGTTAGATTACCGTAAAATATTACGAAACAATTGGTATATTTCTGATAGAAATGAAGAAGGTTTATTAATTGATCCGGTCCTTCCCAAAGATATGCCATCAGCATTTGTATGTAATAGTGATCTTTCTGCCAGAAAACTATACGATGCATTAGTAGAACAAGGCTACAAAGTTCCTGGTGATGTATCACTTGTAGGGTTTGATAATTATCCAAATGATGCATTTAGTATTGGTATAACAACAATGGAAGTTGGTAGGGATAAACTGGCTATGTCTGCAATCAATGTCATAGAACAAGTTCTTGATGGTTCACAAGCTACCGAAAAGGTAAGCCTAGCAGTTAAATTAGTAGAAAAGGAATCTGTCGCTAATAAAACATAACTTAAAGGGGATCTTATGAGTTATAAAAAACAAAAAAATTTGATTATCATCCTATTTTTAAGTATACCGATATTACTGTTGTTGATGTTTACTTATTTACCAACCGTATTGGTAGCATACTTTTCAACCTTGAATTGGTCTGGAACAGATGATGCAACTTTTGTAGGATTTCAAAATTATATAGCAATTGTAAGAAGTGCAGATATATTTATGCCACTTTTAAATAGTGTATATTATTTTATCGGTGCACTCATTCAAATGGCAATCGCTTTATTTTTAGCAACTGTTTTATCATTTAAGATAAAATTTAAAAACTTCTTTAAAGGTATGTTATTTTTCCCCTACCTTATTAATGGGATTGCTGTTGGTTTAATTTTCACCTTCTTTTTTAGAGAAAATGGTGTATTAAATGAAATCTTAAGTTGGTTTGGCCACAATTCGACAACCGATTGGTTAAGGATAAATATACTAAATAACAGCTTACTTGCTGGTGTATCTATATGGAAGTATATGGGCTTTAATTTGGTGATGTTTATTGGGGCTATCCAATCAATTTCTTCTGATATTTATGAGGCTGCAGAAATTGATGGGGCCAATAAGTTTCAAATATTTAGACATATCATTTTTCCATCGATTAAGAATATCATATTGCTTAATTTAATACTCGCTATTAAAGGTGCAGTCAGTGTTTATGAATTACCGTATATCATGACTGGTGGCCAATGGAATACATCAACATTTGTCATTAAAACGATTCAGCTAGGTATTAATGGTAGATTCTTACAAATTGGACTAGCATCTGCAATGTCGTTTGTATTATTTGCAATCATCATGCTCGTTACTAGATTACAACAAATCTTGTTTAAAGAAAAAGAACAAGAAAATCACTTGAAATAGGGGTTCGGTATGAAAAACTATAAATATAAACAAGTTATAACCAACATCTTAAAATATACCATCATGATTATGGCAGTATTAGTTGTAGTTGTTCCAATTGTACCGATTGTATTAGGATCTTTTAAAGATAGTGTAGAATTTCAAACCTCAGGTGTTTTTGAATTACCCAAATCATTTACACTATCGAACTATGTAACAGCATTTACAGATGGTAATATGATGATGGGATTTATAAATACAGTGTTGATATTGGTCATATCGCTAGCAATTTCAATTTTGACAGGTGCAATGACAGCTTACGTTTTGCATCGATTCAACTTTAAAGGTCACGGAAAAATTAAAGCACTGTTTTTAATTGCAGCACTACTACCTTCAATTACCAATAATATTGCAACATTTCAAATTGTTTCAAGATTAGGTATCTTCAATACAAGGTTCGTCGGTATATTATTGTTTAGTGGGACAGATATTATTTCGGTGTATATCATGTTACAGTTTTTAGACAATATTTCAGTATCATTAGATGAATCAGCCATGATGGATGGTGCCAGTTACTTTAAGATATTTTTTAAGATTATATTACCTTTACTCATGCCAGCAGCCATTACCGTTGGCATTATCAAAGGTGTAGCAATCTACAATGATTTTATAACACCGTATTTATTTATGCCAAGCAGTGAACTTGCTATGATTTCAACAGCGTTATTTAACTTTAAAGGGCCATTTGCAGCGCAATGGGAAGTGATAAGTGCGGGCATAATTATTACAGCTTTACCAATCTTAGTCATATTTTTAATCTCACAAAAGTGGATTTATAATGGCTTAGTATTGGGTGCAGTTAAAGAATAAGAGAAAGTGGAGATAAGTAAAATGAATATGAATAATTTTCCTTGGGAAGATAGAAAAGAAAATGATGTTTCGCCAGTATGGCGTTATCGTAAAAATCCAATTATTGGTAGATATCCTGTAAAGGATGTTGCTAGAGTTTTTAATAGTGCGGTCGTACCTTATAAAAATGGTTATGTTGGTGTGTTTAGGGCAGAACACCATGACGGTATTCCTTATTTACATGTAGGGTACTCAAGTAACGGTATTGATTGGATGATTGAAGAAGACAAGATTAAAGTGTATGATGATCAAAATAAATTGGTTAAATATAAGTATATGTATGACCCACGTTTAGTTGAAATTGAAGGTGTATATTATGCAATATTTTGTACAGATAATTATGGAGCGACACTTGGTTTAATTTCAACGAAGGACTTTAAGACGTTTACAAAGATTGCTGATCCATTTTTACCATTTAATCGTAATGGTGTATTATTTCCAAGGAAAATTAACGGAAAATACTACATGATGTCAAGACCTTCTGATTCTGGTCATACGCCATTTGGTGATATGTTTGTTAGTGAATCCAAAGACCTAGTATATTGGGGTAATCATCAATGGATGATGGGTAAAAATGAATTATGGTGGGAAAACGTAAAAATTGGTGGTGGCAGTATACCAATAGAAACCAAAGAAGGGTGGCTCATTTTTTATCATGGAGTTACAGGCACAGCCAATGGATTTGTTTATAGTATGGGGGCTGCAATATTAGATTTGAATCGTCCATCAATTGTTAAGTATAGATGTAGTAACTGGTTACTCACACCAAGTGAAAGTTATGAAGAAGTTGGTTTTGTACCAAACGTCATCTTCCCATGCTCTGCATTACATGATGAAAAAACTGGTAGAATAGCAATTTATTATGGTGCAGCTGATAGTTATATCGGACTTGCTTTTACGACGGTTGATATTGTCGTTGACTACATAAAAAAACATGCACAAAAATGAATTATTTAAAATACTAACTGAAGAAATTTATCCGTTTTGGAATCATTTATATGATCCTAATGGTGGATTCTTTAGTTTAGTAGATAATGATGGTAACATACATAAAGAAGCTGATCGTGGTGTATTATTACAGTTAAGAATATTATGGTTTTACTCCAAACTATATTCAGTGTACCCAACAAAAGAAGTGAAAAAATATGCGCAACATGCATTTGACTTCGTAACTAAGTACTTCATGACGCATCAAGGCACCATTTGGAAAATCGATCATCAATTTTACATAGTAGATGACACCATACATATTTATAATCAAGCATTTACAGTCTATGCATTAAGTCAGTATTATCAATCATTTAAAGATGATAATGCCTTAAAAAAGGCTTTAAATATCTTTGAAGTTATGGAATCCATGAGAGATGAAAATGGTTATATTGAACAACTAACAAAAGGCAATCGACTAGCAGATTTAGGATTTCATGCAGACAGAACGATGAACTCTATTTTGCACATGATTGAAGCCTATACGTTACTTTATGAAGTAAGTGAAAATAAAAAAGTTCATCAAGCACTTATATATGCTTTGGAGTTGATCTCTAACAAAATATATAACCCGACTAAAAATAGATTAGAAGTCATGTTTAATCATGACATGATAAGTCTAGTCGATTATCATTCATTTGGACATGATATTGAAGCGAGTTGGTTACTAAGACTTACATTGCCATATATCGATAATCAAAACCTTAAAAATAAAATCATCAATATATCGGATGTTCTTGTAAGTGAAGTATATCAAAAAGCCTATAAAAATGGTTATGTAATTTCTGAAAAAGTTTTGGGTATAGCTAGTGAATCAAAGGTATGGTGGTGCCAAGCTGAAGCAGTTGTTGGTTTTCATAAGGCATATGAAATAAACCATTTAAGGCCATACAAAACAGCTAGAGATCAAATCTTAAACTTTATACACCATCATTTTATCCATCATGCACATAAAGAATGGTATTGGGAACTAAATATAGAAAATGAACCCAATTTAGAACGACCACTGGTATCAAATTGGAAGTGTCCATATCACAATGGTCGAATGTATATTGAACTGATAAAGGGGATTAAATAAATGAGTTTATTTAAGCGACTAATTAAAGAACAAAAAAGACTTAATAATCAGAAAAATAAAGTTGACAAATCATTTTATAATGGCGTTGTTACGCGATATAAAAATCCAATATTAACCGCGGATCATGTACCAATTTCATGGCGCTTTGATTTGGATCATAAAACGAATCCGTTCAATATAGAAAGGCTTGGAGTAAATGCTGTTTTTAACAGTGGTGCGCTTTATTTTAACGATGCGTTTTATTTGGTGCCACGCATTGAAGGCACCGATAGAAAGTCGTTTTTTGCACTTGTAAAATCCAAGTCTGGTATTGATAAATTTGAATGGATAACACCCATCCTATTTGATAAATTAGATCATGAAACAAATCTATATGATATGCGCTTAACTCATCATGAAGATGGTTATATCTATGGTGTGTTTTGTAGTGAATCACTAAACCCAAAACAAGAACTCATGATGGATGCAATCGCTAAAGCAGGCATAGTTCGTACAAAAGATTTATTAACATGGGAAAGGTTACCTAATTTAGAAACACCAAGCCCTCAACAAAGAAATGTTATTTTACATCCTGAATTTGTTGATGAAAAATATTTATTTTATACAAGACCTCAAGATGGTTTTATTGATGTTGGTAAAGCAGGTGGCATTTCATGTGGATTTGTTGAAGATATTAAAAACCCTAAAGTTTCAAAAGAGATATTAATCGATCAAAGAATCTATCATACGGTTTATGAGACAAAAAATGGTGGCGGCACTGTACCAATTAAAACAAAGGCAGGCTTTATTCATATTGCACATGGTGTTAGACAAACAGCAGCTGGCCTTAGATATGTATTGTATGCATTTTTAACAGACTTAAATGATCCTTTAAAAATTGTTGCCAAACCAAGTGGATACTTATTAGCGCCCATCAAAGAAGAGCGTGTAGGGGATGTATCCAATGTTTTATTTTCAAATGGGGCGATACTAAAAGATCAAACCATTTATCTATACTATGCATCATCTGATACGAAACTACATGTTGCCACTATAAGCTTAGAAGCGATGTTAGACTATTTATTAAACAACCCTAAAGAATCATTCAACACATATGATTCTACACTACAGCGTATCAATCTAATTAAAAAAAATAATCAAAAGGAGCCGAAATGAAAAAGTTTAGTTTAGGTATTATAGGATTCATGCTATTTATGCTCGTAGCCTGCACAACTCCATCAGATAATGGAAAAACAGATGCTGATCTCCAAGCACCAATCATAAATGGTGTTAAAACAATTTATCATGAAATCGGACAACCAACACCAAATTATATGGGGTCAGTTTCTGCATTTGATGAAACAGATGGCAATGTAACAGACAGTTTAATTATCGATACAAGACGTGTCAATCTTGCCGAAGAAGGCGTGTATGAAATCACCTATTATGCATTCGACAAATCTGGAAACCGTGCATCCGTATCAACGACAGTCAACGTATCACCTCCCGATATAGTTGAACTTGTTCAGCCAAACTACCCTGACAAAGAAGGGTTAATTAAAGCAGATATGGGTAGTTATACATTAATAGGCAGCGATGATGCAATATTAGAAGCAATGCCACCATTAATTCATATCAACTACAATGAGGCAACATCAACCGAGCTGACATGGCAAACCTATCATGTACTACAACTTGCTTCTAATAATTATACAAGAAAAACACATTTAGGTTTTAATGTGCTCGGTAGTGGTGTATCTATTTATATAAAATTAATGACTGCTGAAGGTCAATTATTAGTAGAAAGAGAAGTCGCTTCTACAATGTTTTGGCGTGAAAGTTTAATTGAGATACCTGAAACTCAAAGACATTTATTAAACAAAAATCTAGAATTATTCATTTATGCACCACGCCCAACATCAACACCATTAGCGGGTAGTGTTTCTATTTCAGGCATATGGTTTGAAGGTGATAAAGAACCGAATGAAAAACTTGAATATGATGAAAACAACTTCAAAACAATTTATACACTTGATATTTCTAACCTATCCAATGAACATGACAGCTTTGATGAAAATGGACAAGCTGGCGGTGGACTCGTTACAATTGAATATGATGAATCAGTTGGAGTGACGATAGAAAATAATGGATTTAATGATTGGGCAAATGTTGCGTTTAGAGTGCCTGATAAAAATAGTGAAGGGGAACAACTCATATTAACAGATGTTGAATTTGTGGTCATAAAGCTTTCAGTAAGTGCAGGTGCAATTGTAAAAGCTAAAGCGGATTGGAATTCGCCAGACTTATTTGAGTTTAATGGTACAAAAGATGGTTCATTGCAATATTGGATGTTACCTGTAGGACCAAACGGATACGCTGCGTGGGCAGCAGTATCCATTGCTGCAAGTTACTTAGAACAAGGAACAACAAGCGGTACAGTGGTCATTGAAAGTATCTTCCTTGTACAAAATATAGGACAATGAAGTATATAAAAATAAACAGGGGGTTACTATTAATGTTATCCATACTTAGTATACTCCTAACGATAAGCGTTACACAGGCTACAATTACAAGAAATACACCATTTGTCACAACAAAAGATGGTAAGTTTTATATTGGAGATGATGAGTTTAGATTTGTTGGTACTAATAATTATTATTTACACTACAAAGATAAACTCATGATTGATGCAGTATTAGATGATGCCCAAGCTGCGGGATTTAATGTCATAAGAATGTGGGGGTTTTTAGATGGGGACTCCAATTCGGTAGTAGAAAATAAAGCATATATGCAACCGAGTCAAGGAGTTTATACGAGACCAACTTGGGCAGAACATGATTTTGTCAGCGGTTGGGATCAAATGGATTATGCTGTATCTGAGGCTGCTAAAAGAGATATTCGTCTGATCATTGTCTTTACAAATTACTGGGATGATTTTGGTGGCATTATAGAATATGTTAATTGGTATAACAAAAAGTATGGGTATACAAAAGGTGATATCGGATTTTTAGAGAAAAAAGACTTCTATACTAATGAAGAAGTTAAAGGATACTATAAAGATTATGTGCGTCACCTGATACAAAGAACCAATCAATTTAATGGTAGAAAGTATATAGAAGACCCAACAATATTTTCTTGGGAATTAATGAATGAACCAAGAAATCCTAAGTTAGATGGTGGCAAGATAGAAGATGTAACTAACTGGGCCGATGAAATGAGTAAGTTTGTTAAAAGCCTAGATCCTAATCATATGGTTGCATTAGGGGATGAAGGTAGTTTTAATAACCGTTCTGATTGGGATTATATGCAACAAGCCCAACACCTCTATGATGGTAGTGAAGGCGTAGACTTTGAAGCGGTACTTGCATTAGATGCAATTGATTTTGGAACATATCACTTATATCCTGAATCATGGGGTATTAATCATTCTCATATGGAGTGGGGTAGAAAATTTATTATAGACCATATCAATGTTGGTAAAAATTTAAATAAACCCGTGATATTAGAAGAGTTTGGAATTAGTGCAAACTTAGGTAGAAATAGAGAGTTAATTTATACAGACTGGCTAAAAGCTGTTTATGATCATGATGGTGCTGGCGTCTTATTTTGGATGTATGCGAGCATTGATACATCTGAACATGCAGTAGATGGCGGGTATTATCCGGATTATGATGGTTTTAGGCTGGCAGAAATACCGGATAAGTATCCAGAACTTGAAGTCTTAAAACAATTTGCTAAACGCTTTAGCGGTCTTGAAATACCTTTTGTTGAAAAAATACATATCATCAGTCCATATACAACATCAGGTTTTATTGAAATTGAAAGTGATTTATATGAAAATCAAATTTTTCCAATTCAAGTTCATATTGAAACGACTAGAAAAGTTGATAAAGTAGAGATGTACTTAGATGATGAATTATACACTACTCTCAAATTTGATACTGCTTTAAATGCCTATACCACAGACTTTAATATGCGACATATATTTAGAGGTAGTAATGTCTTTTTAGAGTTTAAAGCATATTTAGGTAACACAGTCATAGACTCTGAGACAATTGAAATCAGAAGGTTACTTAAATTTGATTATTTTATCAATGAAACCTTTACTTTTGATCATAGTTTTGGACCTGATGATATTCAATTAATTTATTATGGGGCTTATAACGCAGATTATATAGATTCGGAATGGACAAGTCTTAATGATGGTATGATTAAAGTTTCAGTTGATCATAACAGAGATCATTTTTGGTCAGAATTAAAAATGGAAGTGATGAATTTAAGTTCAAGCTTACTCAGATCAAGTTATGGTTTAAGTTTTGATATATACTATGAAAAAGACAAATTGATTGAAGGTGTATTAAAGCCGACGGATGAAGCTTATGAGACAGCACCAGGGTTTAGACATTATGCTGCGCTAGATCCAGGGTGGATGAAAATTGGGCTTAATGAGCATAATATTAAATACTATGAGCTTGAAGAAGTTCAAATTGATGGTAAATCATACTTAAAACAACATGTTATGATACGCTATAACGCATCCAGTAATCATGCAAAACTTGTATTAGGATTTGTAACAAACCATTTATTATATGAAGGTGATATTTATATTGATAACTTATCATTCTATGATAGAAAACTTTCAAGCGAAGCACTAGAAGAAGATGACTACATTGATTGGTATTTAGAAAAAGAAATATTGCAGCAAGAACGCATCACTAGATTAATTATATGGATATCAGTTACAATTGGACTTGTAGTTATAGGTAGCTCAATTACTACCGTTGCTATCCTAAGAAGAAGAAAAAAGTAAGTAAAGGGACTGTAACGAAATAAAATAGATATAGTCTTTAAAACAAAAAAGCCGCTCTGGTGATATGATACCTCTAAAGTAGACACAGGAAATAATATAAATTAAAACTATATTATTACTATAAATACTTGGAGGTATTTTATTTTGAGGAAAAACAAACGATTAAGTTATGAAGAAAAACTAAAATTGTTGAATATTTAATTAAGTATGAACTTGATTATCATGGCACCGCTGTAAAGTTCAATGTAAGTTATCAACAGATATACACATGGTACAAAAAGTATCAATCCCTAGGTCTCAATAGACTTAATGATAACCGTGGTCGAAAAAAGTAAACTGAAGAACTATCAGAACTTGAACAATTAAGGCGTGAAAATGAAAGACTCAAACAAGCATTATATTTAAGTGAAGCAGCCAAAGAAGTTTTCAAAAAAAACGAGACTTGGAGGAAAAAGCCCGCTTAACAAGCTTAGGAACCAAGCCACCTACGAAACAATAGATTATTTTAAAGATGTATATGATATTAAGTGGCTCTGTGAACTGTTGGATATAGCAAGATCTGCATATTAAAAATGGTCAAACAGAATTAAACCGGCATATGAAATAAAGAATGAAGAAACGCTAGATGTTATACAAGTCTACTATAAACATTTCGATAAAAAATACGGCTATAGACTTATTAGAGATAACATCAATAAATATACTGGAACACAACATTCTGATAATTATATTTATCGTTTGATGCGTCTTTATAACTTAAAATCTATTAACCGTCGTAAACGTCCAGGTTTCGTTAAAACAAAACCTGAACAAGTTGGACAAAATATATTGAATAGAGAATTCTTCGCATCAAATCCAAATGAGAAATGGTTAAGTTGTATTTGATAATATAAAAGTAGGTCAATTAAATAAAGTTGGTACGAAATTAGGTCAGTATATTGAAACATAGTAAAATAAGCTCATGTATAAATATACGAGGTGGAAAGAATGGTAACAATATACATGAAAAAGGATCTACGATCACTTAAAAGAAGTGGAATGTCAAACCATGTTTCAATCAGATCAAGTGATATTCATCAAAGAGATTGGCCTGTTGATATTATTAAGCCATATCAGTATTTATCTTGAACACAGTTTATATTATAAGGAATGGTAAAATCTTTATAAAAATGGGGTATCCAACTTGTTAATAGGAAGGTTTTTAATATATTTGTATTGAAAATGTATTATTTTATGATAAAATTTATATGAGGTACATTTATGAAAACTATTAGTAGAGGCCCCTTATATCTACAAGTAAGAGACCACATGAAACAAAGAATTGAATCTGGTGAATGGAAAGAAGGCGACGTTATTCCTGCAGAAAAAGAGCTTGCAAGTTTCTATAATGTCAGCCGTGTAACCATGCGCACCGCCATAAAAGGCTTAGTGGATGATGGTATATTAGTTAGAAAAGCAGGCTTTGGGACAACGGTTGCTATTAATAAGTCTAGTATGTCGCATTTTACCTTGGTTCGATCATTTACTAATGAGATGAATGAAATGGGTTTACCTAGTAAAACAATGCATGTAGAACTCAAAATGATTGAAGCAGATGTCATTTTAGCAAGTATTTTCGGTATCTCACCAGGTGATAAGCTTTATAATTTAATACGTGTACGTGGAACTGTCATACCTATTCAATATTCTGACACCTATTTACTACCAATTATTGAACTTCCTACTGAAGAAGAAAAACTAAAAGGATCCCTTTATGCTTACTTAACAAAACATAACGTATTCTTTTCACACTTTGAAGAAGTAGTTACTGCAGTACGTGCACCAAAAGTCATTAGACAAGCATTAAATATTACCGATGATTTAGCACCACAACTTAAACGTAAAAGATTAAGCTATGATGATCGTAATAAACTCATAGAATACACAGAAACTTTTTATAATCCTGAACATTATGAATATAGAACTAAGATATACTACCGCAAATAAAATTGCGGTTTTTTAATAAAAAATACAAATGTATTAAAAATGTATTGAAATATTAATTAAGTTGTGATATTATCTAATTAGAAACCGCTTTCACATTTGGGAGGAAACGAAATGAAGAAGTCTTTATCGCTCATTATGTTTATATCGTTGTTTCTTTTCTCATGTGCAAAGACCAAAGAACCACTACCCGGTAACGATGCTTCCATGTTTAAAGAAACCGAGGGTGATAAACTCATTGTAAAGACTGTTAGTGCGCCTAAATCAGATATTACCGGACAGCTAGAAGCCTTTGCTCGCTATGAGAAACAAGTAGATGAATTTAGTGTGACCTTTAATGAATCCATTACAAGAACACATCAATTAATCTTTGAGTTTGATGCACTTTACCCTGTCCAAACAATGATCATCCATACGGATGACTTAAAAGAAGTTTCGATTGAATATAGCTTAGATAAAATTAAGTTTACAAAATATATAAATAATCAGACGCTTTCTAAAGGTAAAACAACCATACCTTTAGACGGCGTGTTAGCGTATGCTATTCGCCTAGTATTCCCAGACGATAAAAAATATACCATAGATGATATTTACTTTACACTTGCTCCTGGCATGATGGTTAAGGAAAGACATGATTGGTTCGATGCTTTTTATCAACGTAAAGGATGGACTGGAGCGGATGGCATTTTTTCTTTCAATTTAGATGGTAGTACCCATCTAGATAATGATAGTCAAAAATTATTTATATTTTCAGATACATTTGTTGGTGAACTTTATGAAGAAGCGGATTATCGTAAGACAATGATTATGATTAATAACTCCATTGGATACCATGATCCAAGTAAACCACTTCAAGAATCGATGCGATTTAAATATAAGGAATCTTCATTAGGTGCACCTAAAACAGTTTTTACACCAGAAGCATATACCGGTAGACAATTAAGAAACTTACTAGACAATGATGGTATATACCCAAGTTTAAGTAAAGATGGACTATTGGTTAAAGAAAGTTTTGGTCATCAGTTTTTAACAGATACAAATCAAGCAGAATTGATCATTGACTTACAATCTAATCAAAATATCGGAAATCTATATATTTGGAACTATAATGATGAACCACAATTTGGGGTATCAAGTTATGAAATATATTTAAGTGATGATGGTACTAATTTTATAAATCACACGACAGATACAATGGCTTTAGCATCAGGGAGTGAAGAAGAACCTTACACCAAAGCAGTTGAAATAGAAGATCAAGCAAGATTTATAAAATTTGTTATAAAAAACGATGAAGCAAAATTAGGTTTAGGAAAAATCTATATAGAAGATACGAGTAATAATCCACTATTTGGTGTTGTTACCGGCACACCAAGTGATCCGGAATTAAATTCAACAGAATCATCAAGTAGACTATGGTTACAAGATGGTGTTGTTATAGGTGATAAGTTTTATGTATATCCGATCTTAGTTAAAGATATACCGGGTTTATTTAAGGTGCATTCTGTTAATTTAATTGAAGTACCAATTATAAACAATGAAATTAACTATGATCAGGCAACTTATTATAGTACACCACTACAATTTAATACCGATGATGGTGGTGAAGTATTCTTCGGTGCAGGTATTATGAATCATATTGAACATGATGGTTATGTCTACATTTATGGATATAAAGATTTAAATGGTAGATATTTAACGGTAGGTCGCTTTAAACCAGAACATGTTAAAGACTTTAACCAATATGAATTCTTTGATGGTAATACATTTGTTAAAGATATTCGTAAAGTTCAACCCCTCATTAAAGATGTCTCTGCTGAATTATCAGTTACTTATTTAGAAACTGGAGAACATCAAGGTAAGTATATGTTGGTTGTTATGGAAAATACAACATCTGGCAGAGTAAGTTATAGCTTATCAGATACACCCTATGGACCATTTAGTCCATACAAACAAATCTTTCAAACCTATGAACATACGTACTTAGATGCTTTTACATACAATGCAAAGATGCAAGCAAGTATATCTAAACCAGGACGATATATCATTTCCTACAATGTCAATTCAAATAATTTTGCATCACTTAGGAATTCATTAATTTATTATCCAAGATTTATAGAACTTATAGAAGTAAAAAGAAAGGAAAACTCATGAAAAAGGGCGATTTAATTAAACAAGTTACACTAGACAAAGGAACACATAGGATTGAGTTAGATAGAATTTATCCAATTGGTGAAATCAAACCACAACCTAAAACTAAATTCTTTATAGGTGATAAAGCAAGCAACAATTCAATTTATGCCAACAACATCGAAGTTGAACTTAAAGAACAAACCACCATTTCTATTTATATGGGACTCGGGTATGTTGCAGTTGAAAATGATGCATGGACAAATAAGTTTTTACACCACAATGGTTGGAGTGGTGGCGATGGTATTTTCTCATTTAACTTAGAAAATGGTCAAGATAACTTTGATCAAGAAAAAGAACATGAAACACTCTTTATATTTGGTGATACCTTTGTTGGTAGATCAGATCCTAAAACGAACCAAAGATTAGAACCGCATTTAATGATTAATAACTCGGTTGGTTATTATAAAGATAAAAAAATCGAGTTTAAACTCAATGAACAACCAGATGGTTCGATTAAAGCATTTTATCATTTAGATCCTAAGTTTGATAAAGCAGGTACAACAGCAGATCAACTTGTTAATGATTTAACGGTTAAAAAGTTTGGTTATGTTTCAGGCTATAACCCTAAAGAAGTTATTATCACTTTTGACTTTCATAAGCAAAGACCCTTTACTCATTTAGAAATAGAAAACTACTATAATGAGCAATCTAATATGTTATCTAAGCGTGGTATGAAAGCTATTGAAATCTATGTTTCAAATGATGGTATAGACTACAAACTACATGAAACTTATACTTTAGATTTGAACGAAGATGGTCAACACATACAAACCTTAAAGTTTGATGCAGTAGCTAGATACTTACAAATCAAAGCATTAAGTAACTATAACGACAAGGATTTTAAAGAAGGTTTATTTGGTTTAAATAAAGTACGCTTTTATAACAATACCCAACAATATAAAGATATTTATGCACATGCAAACTCCGTATTACTTGAAGAAGATGAACATGCATGGATTTGGCTACAAGATGGTGCAGTCGTTGGAGATACATTGTTTTTCTACCCATTTATTGTTAACACAGATTTAAATCAACCAGAAGGTCTTCAATTTAGAATTGCTGGTATTACGATGATGCAAACCAAAATTAAGAACAAAAAGTTAGATTTTTCAACGACCAAACAAAAAAAGGCACCTCTACTTAAAAAAGTAGGACATAGTGAATGGATGTTTGGTGCCGGTGTGTTTGCGAACACCAAACAAGCAAATACATTAAACCCAGATGGTTATATATACTTATATGGATGTAAAACAACAATGGGATTACGTGAATTAGTAGTTGCACGTGTAAAAGAACAATACTATGCATATTTTGATGACTATGAGTTTTATAGTGACGGCAAATGGGTGACAGAAATAAGTGAGGCAACACCACTATTAGGTCATGTATCCACCGAATTATCTGTTACTGAATTAAGAGATGGTCATAATAAAGGTAAATTCATGTGTGTATTTACCTATGATGTCAATACACCTGAGGTGGCGTTTGCTATAGGGGATAGTCCATATGGACCATTTAGTGAACCTCAAACAATCTATCTTACACCAGAGCCATCCATTTATAAGTCGACAACGTATACATACAATGCCAAAGCACATCCACATTTATCAAAATCTAAAGAAATCTTAGTAACTTACAATACAAACACTTATTCATTTGATCACAATATGAGTGATTACCGTGTGTATCGACCAAGGTTTTTAACCTTTAAAGATACGGAAAGGAAGTGAGGGATGTGACCGATAAAGAAAAACAGTTGACAAGACCGTTTTGGACTTTAAAAAGAAAGAAGAAAGTTACTGGTGCTGTTTTACACGTTATTTTAGGCTTAACATCAATTATCTTTGTCTTCCCATTTATATGGATGTTGTTTACAGCATTAAAAACACCAGCTGAATTACTGCAAGGTACACAATCATTTTTCCCAACCAATCCACAATGGGGCAATTTTAAAGAAGCAATTGAAAAAATACCGTTCTTTCTATATTTAAAAAATAGTTTGGTCATCGTTGTGTTAGTGATGATTGGGACACTATTTTCAGCAACACTGGCAGCTTATGCGTTTGCTAGATTAAAGTGGAAAGGTCGCGACCAATGGTTTCTTGTCATGTTAGGAACGATGATGATTCCAATGCAAGTGATTTTAATACCATCGTTTATTATGTATGTTCAAATTGGATGGTTGGGTACGATCCTTCCAATGGTGGTACCAGCATTCTTTGGTGGAGGGGCAGCATTTTATATCTTCATGTTGCGTCAATTTTTCAAAAACATACCTAAAGATTTATCAGAATCTGCCATCATTGATGGTGCAGGGCACTTTAAAATTTTTTGGCACATTATGCTACCACTTTCAAAACCGGCTTTAATTACAGTGGCACTCTTTGTTTTTATGGCAACATGGAATGATTATTTTGGACCGCTTATTTTCTTAACTGATCCAGAAAAGTGGACCTTAGCGTTAGGTTTAAGATCGTTTCAAACCCAATATGGTGGTAGGTATGATTTGATGATGGCAGCATCCATCCTCATAATGTTACCAACACTTATTATATTCTTTGCAGCACAAAAATCATTTATTGAAGGGATTTCCTTTACAGGAATCAAAGGTTAAAGGAGGAAAATATGAAAAAATTATTGATGCTATTGATGTTGTTACCAGCAATACTTATGGTTGCAGCATGTGAAAACCCAGACACCAAAGACAAAGTCGTTATTGACTTTTGGCATATGAGTCCAGTCGGGTCACCAACTTTTTCAAAAATGCGCGCAATCGTCAATGAGTTTAATAACTCACAAGATGAATATTTTGTTAAAGGTACTGGTTTCTCATTTTGGGATTATTGGGACAAAATTAGTCTAGCAATTTCTGCAAGAACTGCACCAGATTTAGGCTTATCAACAATCGATGATGTTTACGGACGCGCAAAAGGTGGCGTGTTATATAACATCTCTGAAATGATTGCAGCAGATACAAGTGAAAACAACATTGACTTAGATGAGTTTAGAGAAAGTCAAAAACAATTTGCAAGATATGAAGGGGACTTATACGCATTACCTTTTACATCCACAGCAAGAGTACTTTACTATAACTTAGATATTTTAGCTGAAAAAGGCTTTACAGAAGCAGATGTACCAACTACTTGGTCAGAACTTAAAACTTTTGCGAAACACTTTGATGTTGTAGAAGGTGGCGATATTCAGCGTTTAGGGTTTGACCCAACCTATGGTAATGCAACCTATCATGGTTGGTTGTGGCAAACCGGAGAAGACTTCTTTGATGAAGATTTAAATCCAACCTTAAATACAGAAACTCATGAATTTGTCTTACAGTGGATTAAAGACTTTAACAGTGAGTTTACAAGAGCACAACTTCAAACATTTGGTGAATCCAACAACATGTTAGGTATTGATCCGTTTGCAGCAGAAAGAGTTGCAATGATCGTTAATGATGATGGTTTAAACCAAAAGATTGTTGATGCGGGTGGCACATTTAATTATGGTGTTGCGCCAATTCCAATTCCTGATGAAGATGGTATCCGCGTCAATTGGGGTTCAGGATTTTCAATAGAACTTTATGATAACGGTAAAAATGATTTAGCTAGAAAAGAAGCATCTTTTGAATTCTTAAAGTATTTAATGAGTGAACAAACACAAATTAAACTAGCTGAAGCCAATGGTTGGATTATGAGTCATATATCTGCAATGGAAAAATATACTGCAGATAAACCATTACTAGCTAAAATTTTAGTAGAAGTAGATTATGCAATGGATAAAGTGTATGTACCTTATGCACCAAGTTGGCATGGTAATGATTGGCAACCATTCTATACAGAAGCATTAGAAGGTAAAAAGACAGTTAAACAAGCACTTGCTGATGCAAGAGCGCACTATATACAAAAGAAACAAAACTGGGAAGCAACGAACTAACTTACAACAATTTTTAAAAGGGGGCTTTATGCAAAAGAAGGGATCCTTAAGTAAACTAAAAAAACAAGAAAACAGAATGGGTTATATCTTTGCATTCCCATGGATATTTGGACTCATCGTTTTTGGTGCGTTTCCAATCATAGCATCACTTTATATTAGTTTTACATCATACGATATGATTTCAGCACCGAGGTTTATTGGTATTGAAAACTATAAGATATTACTATTTAATGATAGTATTTTTTACCAAAGTTTAGGTAATACAATTTATCATGTGGTACTTGCTGTCCCATTAGGTATGTTTGTTGGTGTTGTATTAGCGTTATTTTTAAACTCGAAAATTCGTGGGATGAGCGTATATAGAACACTATTTTATTTACCGAATGTTGTCAGCATCGTAGCTATGTCATTATTATGGCTTTGGTTATTTAATCCAAACTTTGGGATTATTAACCAAGTATTAAAACCAGTTTATGATTTATTTGGAATGGAACCCTTACGGTGGTATGCAGATGCAAGTACATCTAAAATGACACTGATATTAATGGGGTTATGGACTGCAGGAGGGTCAATGGTCATTTACTTAGCGCAAATGCAAGATATACCAGTGACACTTTATGAGTCTGCAGAAATTGATGGTGCAAATTGGTTTCAAAAAATTATTTATATTACATTACCTTTAATGACACCATCGATGTTCTTTAACTTCATTATGGGGATTATTGGTTCATTCCAAGTCTTTACACTAGCATATATTATGACCAGTGGTGGACCATCAAGATCAACTTATTACTTTGCATACTATCTATATGATCTGATGATGGCTGATCAAAATATGGGTATGGCATCTGCCATGGCATGGATCTTACTTGTCATCGTGTTAGTGTTTACAATGATAGCCTTAAAACTAAATAAATATGTTGTTTATTTAGGAGAAGAAAATTAAAAAGGAGAAAGAAAATGAAAAAAATTTTAATGAGTATTGTTGCGCTAGCAATCGTTTCAATGCTCGCAGCATGTTGGCCAGCAGAGATTGGCGTAGAAACAACATTTAATGCGGATGGTTCCGGTACGAGAGTATTTGTCATTGATATTATGGATGATACTTTATCTACAACCCCAATTACAAACCCGGATGATCCAGAAGGCACCGAAGATAAAGGTGCAGTTTTAAATGATAAACACGTAGATGGTGGTGTCATTGCTATCCAAGCATGGTTAGAAGATAATGCACCAGACTTTATGACAGTACATGATGCAACAGTCGATGGTTATCATAGATACTTCAAGTTATCATTTGACTTTGAAAGTTTTGATGATTTCTTAGCGAAGTATGAATTGTTAGTTAATCTATCACCAAACTTAAGTTGGGATGACTTTGATGCATCAGAATTACCAACACTCACATCTTCAACAAGTGGTTCTGTTAAGACAATGACTTTTACTGAAAGTAAAGTCATGGTTGAAGCATCACTAGATTGGGCAATTTCTGGTATTTATGAAGATTTATACAATGAAGCAGACTTAGCTGGATTTGTAACCAAAGCTGATATTTGGGTTTTAGCAAACGTTAAAGTTACTTTAGGTGATGGTGAATTTAAAGAAGAAAGACATTATGATCCAGATGCTGAAGAAGGTGATGATGCAGGTAATACTGGAAAAGTCATCTTTGTAGAATCTCAAGAATTTGAAGCAACAGGAGAATTTGAAGTACCTACAACGAACATATGGTTAATTGTCGGTATCGTTGCAGGTGTATTAGTATTAGGTGGATTGGGCGCATTCTTCCTAATTAAAAAAAGAGGATAGAAAATGACTTATACCTTTAAAGATTTTTACAGACAAATTACAGATGTTATATATGCACACTTCTTATGGGTTACTGTAAGCTTTTTAGGTATACTCATTACCTTTGGTGCATCAACAACTGCACTTTATAAGGTAATATTCCAAGTATTTAAAAAAGATGAGCCAACGCATGTAACTTCCTTGTTTTTTAAAACATTTTATGAAGAGTTTAAAGAGTCTACATGCGTTTGGCTGCTCATCGTTTTGTTTGCAGTTCCAATATATTTTATGACAATGTATTCGATTAATGTAGAAAACATCTTTCTATTAATCGCCTCAATTGTTTGTATATACAATTTGTTCATATTCTTTAGTTACATATTCCCAATTATTGCAATCTTTGAATCAAGATCAATGTTTGACACAATTAGGAATACGATACTATTACAAAATAGGCATTTAATAACAAATATCAAACTGGTTGGTAGTTTTGGGTTACTTTTCTTAGGATTTATCTATCTACCAAGTGTATTTATCCTATTATTAGTGCCAAGTTATGGTTTTTTAATTGCTTACCATCTAAAAGCAGCTTTAAATCCTTACATAAAAAAAATGATAACAACCATTAATAAAGGAGACGATTATGAGTTACTTAAATTTTAAATCAGCTTATGACAAAGACCCGAAGATTTTCATTTCTAATGAAAATAAATTGATGACTGGTAGTCAAGCAATTGTCCAAAGATTAAGTGAGATTAAATCAGGTGTATTAGTCTTTGAAACTTATCCAGGTGTAGACTTAAAACGACTAAAAGAAGAAATTTTATTACCGCTTAAGCCCGATCATTTAGTTTTGATAGAAGATTATTCGAAATCTACTAAAGAACTAAATGATTACTTAGCCTATAACTTAACCGATGATCGTGTCTTTGGTGTGTATTCACACCATACCATTGATCAACTATATCGCATGGATAAGGTCAATAAATTAAATAAAAAGATTAAGTCAAACCAAGGCTTAACCATTGTTTATGGGTTTGGTGCATCATTAGTTGATAGCACGCATTTAGTGCATGTAAGTTTAACACGTTGGGAAATTCAATTAAGATTTAGAAAAGGTTTAAGTAACTTTAAAGCAAACAATGCAGATGAAGATAACTTAAGAAAATATAAACGTGGCTTCTTTGTAGAATGGCGTATTGCTGACCGCATTAAAGATAAAATCAAAGTTGACCTTTTATATACAATTGACTATAACAATTTAGATCAACCGGTCATGATTGACAATCAAACATATCATGAAGCATTAAAGATGGTGACCAAACAACCATTTAGAATGCTGCCTTATTTTGACCCAGGTGTTTGGGGTGGTCAATGGATGAAAGAAGTGTGTAATTTAGAAGAAAACAATTCGAACTATGCATGGAGTTTTGATGGTGTACCTGAAGAAAATGCCATTCAATTACAATTTGGTAAAGACACCATTAAATTACCTGCCCAAGATGTTGTTCAACATTATCCGATGGAACTTATGGGTTCTAGAGTGCATGCGCGTTTTGGAAAGATGTTTCCCATTCGTTTTGACTTACTTGATACCTTTGAGGGTGGTAACTTAAGTTTACAAGTACACCCATTTACTGAATATATATTTGATAAGTTTGGTATGACATATACACAAGATGAATCCTACTATATTTTAGATACCCAAAAAGATGGACTCATCTATTTGGGCTTTAAAGAAGGTGTCAAAAAAGAAGAGTTTGAACAAGCATTAATCGATGCACAAAACGGTGTCAAACCGCTTGATGATGACAAATACATTCATAAATTTGTTGCTAAAAAGCATGATCATATCTCAATTCCTGCAGGTACCATTCATTGTAGTGGTAAAAACACTATGGTCTTAGAAATTAGTGCATGTAACTATATCTTTACATTTAAACTATGGGACTGGAATCGTTTAGGATTAGATGGTAGACCAAGACCAGTACATTTAAACCATGGTTTAAAAAATATAGATTATAGTCGGACAAAATCTTGGGTGGAAAAAGAATTAGTCAATCCATTTGTTAAAGTCAATGAACATACAGAAGTTACTGGTTTACATGAACGTCAATTCTTAAGAACAACTAGATATAGTTTTGAAAAACCTTTACATATTCAAAATGATGGTACAGTAACAATGGGTAACTTAGTTGAAGGTAAAACAGCCATTATTAAATCACCAACCAATCAATTTAAACCATTTACAGTCAACTATGCAGAAACATTTATTATCCCAGCAGGCGTTTCAGAATATACGATAGAACCAAAAGAGAAAAATGAGTTTTCAATGATTATTACTGCAAAGGTTAAATAACATGGACATACTGGCAATTATACTAGCAATTTTATCAATTACTCTTATCATCTTAAATCATTTCACATATAGGTTTGGTAAGAAAAAGGGTGCGAATGAATTTTTAGATGCTATTTTGTCAGGTGCCAGCAAGCTGCGTATTGAGCAGTTTAAAATCCAAAATAAGTATGCATCGAAAAATGGTATCGTATTTTTAGGAGACTCCATCACACAAGAATATAATGTCTATGAGTTTTATCCTGGACTTCAAGTTTATAATCGTGGTATTGGTGGCGATACAACAGTAGGGTTGCTTAAACGTTTAGATGTGTCCGTATTTGACTTAAGGCCTAAAGTAGTCGTCTTGCTCATAGGTACCAATGACTTAGCTTTACTTCAAACACAAATTACCGATATTTACGAACGTATCACAAACATCATTCAAACAATTCAGTCACAACTAAAAGATACTCAAATTATTTTACAATCTGTATACCCGGTCATAGAACCAGCTAAGATGGCTAAAAGTGATCAACGTACCAATGAAAATATCTCAGCCTTAAATAAACTCATCAGTGGTATAAAAGATGTAGTCTATATTGATATGCATAAGCATTTATTAAAAGATGGAAAACTTAATGCAAAATACACAAGAGACGGACTACATATGAATGATACAGGTTATGAAGTAATAACCAATATATTAAAACCATATCTTAAGAAATAAATATCTATTACAATCTATTTTAAATTATTAAAATGACTTACGGTCTCGTTTGGTAAAATCCAAATTAGACCGTTTTGTTTTAAAGATAGATACAATTAAATACATCTTTTATGAGGTTAGGTGATAAAATATAGTTATAAGAAGGCGATGTTATGAAAGTTATCACGATAGGAGAGCTTTTAAATGAGCTTTTAGATCCATTTATTGAAATAGAATTATTAACAATTAAACTGGCTGAAGAAGAAGGTGTTATCTTAAGATTATATGAGGCATCATCTAATCATGTTGTAACAAATCTAAAGTTGTTTGATACATTTGAAATTTATGAAACAGACCTATTAGAAATACCAGAAGCACATCTAGCAACAAGTAATAAAGTATCATTAACATTCAAACCATTTGAAATAAAAACAATCTTATTAAAAAAAGCTTAAATCATATGATATAATACCCCATAAAAGGCCATGATGAAACATCTGGTATTTATGGGGTAATATATTTTAAAATGGTATATATGAGATATACCAACAAAGGAAGGAAAGATTATGGATAAAGTATTATATTTTGATGTTGTATTAAAAGAAAGATTATGGGGCGGTAAAACACTGGCGAGTAAGTATGGAAAACAAACGGATGCACGCATTGGTGAGGCTTGGATCTTGTCAGGACACCGAGAAGGACAATCGATCGTTCGAAAGGGAATCTATGAAGGTCGTCGTTTAGATGATTTATATCTAAATGAAAAACAACTTTTTGGAGAATCTTTTAAAGAAAAGTTTCCATTACTTATTAAAGTACTGGATGCACAAAAATGGTTAAGTGTCCAAGTTCATCCCAATGATTTATATGCTAAAAAACATCATAATGATTTTGGGAAAAATGAATGTTGGTATGTATTAGATGCTAAAAAGGATGCATCCATTATCTATGGTCAAAAAGCACCAACAAAAGAAGCGATGAAAGCGGCTATAGATAACGGGTCATGGGATGAAGTATTAAACTATATACCGGTAAAAAAAGGTGACTTTTTTGATGTACCAGTGGGTACAGTTCATGCCATTGGTAAAGGTATAGAAATTTTAGAAATTCAACAATCTAGTGATGTCACTTATCGTTTATATGATTTTGATCGTATCGATAAAGATGGTAAGAAGCGTGATCTACACATTGAAGAAAGCTTAGAAGTTATTGATTATGATGTCAGAGGACCTAAGCATGAAATAAAAAACTTTAAAGATGTAACACGCTATGTATCCAATCAATACTTTACAGTAGATAAACTAAAGTTTACAAAAGAAACAACTGTGTTAAATGGTACAAAACTATATACGATTTTATTTGCAGAGGGTGCACCTGCAACAATAGAAATTGATGATAAAAAATATGTCATCGATCAAGATGAGTCAGTCCTTATTCCTGCAGACGTTAATAATTTTAAAGTATTAAAGGGTCATTCATTATTTATTGTTAAAGAACGTGCGCTTAATTTAGATAAAATGTATCAAATGTAAATTTAACCATATAGTTATTTAGCAGTAATTAAAATAAATATATAAAAATGAAACATACGTAAATCGCATTATTAACGTGTTTTTTACCTAAAAAAAAGAAACGCATCCAATTATTTTAACTTTAAGCACAATAGCGCTTAACAACGGTGAAAGATAAACTTTATTGGGTATGAAATAACACATAATAAGTGATAAAAATTTCATAAATACAAACAAAATATCGCCATAAAGCAGTTAACTGTTATGGCGATTTTTTTGTATAAAAATGCGGTGTGTTTTCATCTTGCTTTCATAGAATTCATTGTATATAATGTAGACACAAAAGCGGGTGAAAAGATGGAAACATTAAAAGATTATCAATTGAATAAAAACATCTTATGTATCGATCTTAAAAGTTTTTATGCATCTGTTGAGTGTGTATTAAGAGGGCTGGATCCATTTAAGACACCTTTGGTCGTTGGTGATGAATCACGTGGTGGTGGCTCCATTGTTTTAGCCGTATCACCCTACTTAAAATCACTTGGCGTGCCATCACGCTGTCGTATTTTTGAACTACCTAAAGATTTGGATATTATCTATGCCAAACCACAAATGCAAACCTATTTAGAGTATTCTGCAAAAGTAATCGGTGTTTATCTTGATTATATGAGTGAAGAAGATTTATATGTCTACTCGATTGATGAAGCATTTTTAGATATTACAAACTATTTAAAATATTATAAGAAAACCGATGTAGCACTGGCAGCAGATATTTTAAATGATATCGAACAAAAATTAGGCTTAACGGCTACATGTGGTATTGGGCCGAATATGCTAATGGCAAAATTAAGCATGGATATTGATGCTAAAAAAAACAGATCCAACATTGCTAAATGGACCTATGATGATATTCCAAAACAGTTGTGGCCAGTAACACCGCTATCTAAGATGTGGGGCATTGGTCACCGCATGGAGGCTCATTTAAATAAGCTTGGCCTATTTACTATAGGCGATATCGCAAACTACCCTAAAGAGAAGTTAAAACGCAGGTTTGGGGTCCTTGGTGAAGAGTTATGGTATCACACCCATGGCATTGATTTAAGTGATATTAAAGATAAAGATAGACTACGTGCCAAACCAAAATCTTTTGGTTCGGGACAAGTCTTATTTAGAGATTATAATGAAACTGAAGTCATGACCATTATATTAGAAATGGTCGATGAAGTTTCAAGACGCTTAAGGATTGCTAAAAAAAGATGTAAAACCATAAGTTTAACCATAGGTTATACAAAAACTTATGGTGGTGGTTTTTCTAGACAAGTCACCATTGAACAACCCACAGCATCAGCATCCATCATTTATCAAACATGTCTTGATTTATTTGATTTATATTACGAAGGTTATCCAATTAGAACAGTGAGTGTACACCTATCTAAACTTACAGATAGTAAAACATACCAATACTCTTTATTTGAAGATGCAGATAGTTTAGAAAAAGAATATAAATTACATGAAACGATTGATAAGATTAAAGATAAATTTGGTAAAAATGCAGTCATTCGCACTTCATCTGAACAAGAACACGCCACAGCAAAAATAAGAAACAAACAAATTGGTGGTCACCATGTATAAAGATCGTGGTATTATCAAATGGGCACCATTTGATGCCCTAAATGGTTTTCATGAAACCATTGAAGCTTATAAGTATGAAAAAGGTAAAAAAGAAAAACCTATTTTATTAGAAGATAAATTAAAACAACTAGATGAGAGCTTAAAAATAGCCATCGAACAACAAAGCGAGATACAAATATACTACTATTATGATGGTTATATTAAAAATGTTTATGGCTTTGTTAAAAGAGTAGACCGTAATTTTAGGTTCTTACTCTTAGATAATGGTATTCGATTAGTTTTAGATGATATTGTAGATATTATAGATTTAAGTTTTGTTACCCCCTAGAATTTTGTTATCATATTTTTTAGTATGCAATAAAAAATCAAACTAAAATCTTTCTAATGCATATAAAGGTACATTGTTTCTTTTAAAGAAATATCTAAAAAGTTAGCTATTCTAGTTAATAACTTTAAATTAAGTCTATATGTACCACGCTCAATTCCGCCATAAACTGTTGTTGAAAGATCCAGTGCTTTAGCCATGGCATCTTGAGTTAATCCTAAGGATTTTCTTTTTTCCAGTAATTTGAGTGCTAATTTATTTAAATCATTTGCTTGAGATTGATTTTCTTTCATAATTATCCCCTTTATGTATGTTATTATAATTTAATGATATCATGTTTTATCTTAAATTTGGCATCACTTAATGCTTTACTATCTAAATTAAATATGTGATAACTAGGCGGTTTGTGGTATTGAATCCCATATTAACGCTTATATAAAAATGATTTGTGCTTTAAGGTTTACAAATCATTTTTTATTATCTATAATAGTTAGGTACCTAACTAATAAAGAGGTGATGATATGGATAAGATGATTATCAAAGAACTATTTATATTAACGAATAAATTAAAAAGAATGCTGGATAAAAAATACCAGGAACACGGTGTACATACAGGTCAAGCAAGAGTCTTAATGTATTTATATAGGACTGGTGATGAAGTGATTTACCAAAAGGATATTGAAAACCATTTTCAAATACGTGGTGGTACAGTTACCGGTATGATCGATACGCTTGAAAAGAATAACTTTATTATGCGTATTGATTCAGGACTAGATAAAAGAAAGAAAAGAATTGTTTTAACAAATGAAGGTCAAAGGATTAGTAAATTAGCGATCCAAACAACCCGAACCTTAGAAAAACAAATTTATGGCTTACTAAATAAAACAGAACGTAGTGCTTTAGACAGTATGATATCTAAAGTAGGACTATGGATAGATGAGGAGGAAGCAAATTGAAAAAACTATTAAAATATTTTAGCACAGTAAAAAAAGAATTATTTTTGATTCCAATACTTATAATTATTGAGGTATTATTTGAAATATTAATACCAGTATTTATGAGTAAACTCATTGATGACGGTATTAATGCCGTCAACAGTTTAGGTATAGTAGAACCGAATAAAGACATTATCCTTATGTATGGTGGACTGATGGTTGTATCTGCAATTATCGCTTTAATATTTGGTGTATTAGTGACTAAAACAGCAGCCAAAGTTTCTACTGAGTTTGGTCATAACTTACGTCAAGCACAATTTGAAAAGATTCAAACCTATTCATTTGAAAACATCGATAACTTTAAAACATCCAGTTTAATTACTAGAATGACGATGGATGTGAATATGATTCAACAATCATTAAACATGGTGTTAAGAGTCGCATTAAGATCACCTGCATTACTTATATTTTCAATTGTAAGTATTGCTATATTTGCAGGGCCTTTAGCAGCGATCTTTGTTATTGTTATTCCAATACTCATTGTAGGGTTTTATTTAATCTTAAGTAGAGCACATAAGTATTTTATGCAAATGTTTACTAAAATTGATGATTTAAACTTAACACTACAAGAAGATTTAATTGGTATTCGTACTGTTAAATCATTTGTTAGAGAAGATTATGAAACCGAACGCTTTGATAAGGCAACCAAAGAGGTTAGAGATATTTCTGTTAAAGCAGAAAAAGTCATTACCTTTAACAGACCACTTATGCAATTTTCAATTGGATTAAGCTTCGTCTTAATTGGTTACTTTGGTGCTCAGATGTTAAGTGTTGGTAACTTAACAGAAGGACAGTTTGCGAATACAATTACATATGTAAACCAAGTATTGTTTAGTTTACTAATGATTAGTCAAATATTTTTAATGTTTGCCATGTCAAGAGCATCAGTTGGTCGTATTACAGAAGTGTTAGAAGAAAGACCATACTTAGTTGAATTTGAACATCCAATACATGAAGTTAAGGATGGGTCATTTAAGTTTAAAGATGTTCGTTTTAAATACGGTCAAATTTCTAATAAGTATGTCCTAAAAGATATTAATTTAGATGTACCAAGTGGGTCTTATGTTGGTATATTTGGCTCCACCGGTACCGGAAAGTCAACATTAGTTCAACTACTAGCAAGATTATATGACACAACTGCCGGTAATGTTTTAGTTGGTGGTAAAAATGTTAAGCATTATAGTTTAGAAGCATTAAGAAAAGATGTCATCTTAGTACTCCAAAAAAATGTATTGTTTAGTGGTACAGTAAGAGAAAACATCAAATGGGGTAAAAAGGATGCAACGGATGAAGAAATTATTAAAGTATTAAAACAAGCTCAAGCCTATGACTTTGTCATGGATATGGAAAAAGGATTAGATACATATATTGAACAAGGTGGTGTCAATTTAAGTGGTGGACAACGTCAACGACTTACAATTGCTAGAGCCTTAATTGCGAACCCTAAAATCTTAATACTAGATGATTCTACATCTGCTGTGGATACTAAAACAGATGCCTTAATTAGAGATGCATTTAAAAAAGACATGCCTAATATGACAAAAGTAGTTATTAGTCAACGTTTAAGTTCGATTGAAGATGCAGATCAGATTATATTAATGGATGAAGCAGGTATTAACGCAGTTGGAAAGCATAATGAGTTATATGAACAAAATAAAATGTATCAAACAATTTATGATGCACAAAGTAGATCAAAGGAGGTAGCATAATATGCAAGCAAACAAACAACCAAAACTAAAAAAATCAACAACATTTGCTCGTTTGATGAAACTTGTATTTGTTAGAAATAAACTTCCTTTAATTTTAGTCGCTATATTTATGGTCATTTCTACCATTGCTAATGTCAGTGGCCTAAACACCATACAAAAAGTATTGGATGAAGGCCTACATTTATTTGAAACCGGTAGTCGTGACTTTAGCGGTGTTATGTACTTATTACTAACAATGATTATGTATTATATATTAAATATTGTCTTTACATTTATGCATTTAAGACTGATGGTACATGTAAGTCAAAACAGTTTAGTCTATATTAGAACGAGTTTATTTGATCATATGATGGACTTACCATTAAATTATTTTGATACCAATAAACATGGTGATGTGATGAGTAGATTTACCAATGACGTCGATGCAACCCGTCAAATGGTTTCTCAAAGTTTACCGCAGTTAACTGTTTCATTGTTACTGATGATTGGTTACTTTATCGCGATGGTTTTAATATCTTGGATACTTGGTATCTTTACATTTATATTTGCAGTAATTCTTATTGTCATTACCCGTGTTATTAGTAAGAAAACTAGAAAATACTTTGATGATCAACAAAGAGATACAGGTATCTTAAATGGATACATTGAAGAAATGATAGAAGGTCAAAAAGTTATTAAAGTATTTAGACATGAAAAAGAAGCCATTGAAGGCTTTAGTGGCCTGAATTTAAATGTTAAAAATGCAGCAAGAATTTCAATGGGCCGAAGTGGTATGTTAATACCAATTTCAATTAATATGGGTTTCTTGGGATTTGCAATTACAGCAGTTTTAGGTGCAATGCTTGTCTTAAATGGTTATCTTTCTGTTTCAGGATTAGTATTATACCTAATTTATACAAGACAATTTATGGGACCAGTTAATCAAATGAGTCAGCAACTGAATGCAGTTCAAATGGCACTAGCTGGTGCAGCACGTGTCTTTGAAGTTATGGACTTAGAAAAAGAAGTTGATGAAGGCCATGTAACATTAGTTTATGCAAAATATGAAAATAAAGAACTTGTTATATCAGAAGAACCAACCGATATTTGGGCATGGAACGATCATGGAAAATTAACTAGACTTAAAGGTGATGTTCGCTTAAGTAATGTCAACTTTGGTTATGAACCAGATAAACTGGTTTTAAAAGATATCTCAGTATTTGCAAAACCAGGTCAAAAGATTGCCTTTGTTGGTTCAACCGGTGCAGGTAAGACAACCATTACCAATCTCATTAACCGCTTTTATGAAATCAATAGTGGTACGATTACATTTGATGGTATTGATATTAAAGATATTCAAAAATCATCACTAAGAAGGTCATTAGGTATTGTTTTACAAGATACACACTTATTCCAAACAACCGTACGAGAAAATATTCGTTATGGTCGACTGGATGCGAGTGATGAAGATGTCATCACAGCAGCAAAACTAGCTAATGCACATGAGTTTATCTTAAAACTACCAAAAGGTTATGATACGATCATCACTGATGATGGCGCAAACTTAAGTCAAGGTCAAAGACAACTTTTAAGTATTGCTAGAGCTGCTATATCCAATCCACCAGTTCTTATATTAGATGAGGCAACATCATCGATTGATACATACACAGAACGTTTAATTCAAGATGGTATGGACCGCTTAATGAAAGGTAGAACAGTATTTGTTATAGCTCATAGATTATCAACTATTAAAAACTCTAAAGCTATTATATTGTTAGAAAGTGGTAACATTATTGAACGTGGTAATCACCATGATTTAATCGATTTGAGAGGTGTATATTATCAATTATTTACAGGTAGCTTTGAATTAGAGTAAAAAAATACGGAAGATCTTTAAGAAGATTTTCCGTTTTTATTTTTATTAAAGTAAGCAAGAATTGCATCCCAATTACGTAATATCTTTTGACCGGCATAAAATACGATAGCATAGATTGCAATCCATACAACCCAGCCCCAAACGGAGTTAAGTGGAATCACGGACGCACCATAAGCAGTTAAATAAATTGGGAGGGTCCGTGTAATTAACAAAGTGATAGCAAAGAATCTAAAACGCATCGGTGTAATACCGGCAACCATACAAATAATATCATCAGGAAAACCTGGCAGTAACATTGTTAAGAAGAAGACAACATTTTGTCGACCTTTCATCATATCTAGGTATTTGTTTAACTTGGCCTCACCTAAAATCCAAATAAGTAGTTTAGTACCAAAAATACGACCAATATAAAAACTAACAACACTACCAATTAATACACCGATAATCGCAAGATTTGCTGCATCAAATGGTCCGTAGACATATGTACCAGCAAAGATAGTTGGAATATTTGTAATTGGAATAAGTGTTGTTTGTAAGAAGTTAATCACTACATAAATAAATTTACCAAAATTTCCATAGCTTTCAATTTCTTCTTTAATAAATTCAGCATCTGTAAAATACTTATCTAAGCCTAATAAAAAATAAAGAGCAACAAAGACACCAATAATTGCAATAGTTATTGAAATTGTAATAATTGCACGCTTTTTTGTTTGGTTTTCCATTTATATCACCTAACTAATTATAACAAATAATTAATAAAAAAATATGTAAATGAAAATATAAATAAAAGTTTATACAAATGCTTGACATCAATAGATATAAGATTTATAATTTCAGTATATTGTATAACAAGGAACTGATTATATATGCAAAAAACTCAAATGCTTAAAGGATTTATTGAAGGCTTTATTTTAGAAGCACTATCAACAAAGTCCTTATCAAGTTCAGAGATCATTCATCACATCAAAAAGATATCTACTTTAGAAATATCAGAAGGTACGATGTACCCGCTGATGTTAAGAATGGAAAAAGAAGGCTTTGTGGTATCTAAACATATATATAATCCTAATGGACCTAAAATTAAAATATATACCATAACAAGTCTAGGCATAACTGAAAAAGATAAGATAAAAGGTTCTTGGAAAACATTTAGAAGTATTACAGATAAACTATTAGGAGATAAGTAAAATGAAAGAAAAACTAAAGTTAAAAGATGTATATTTATATACCTACAAAGCTATTAATAGTCAATTAAAATCATTGGTCATTAAAGATGATGCCTACAAACAAGCAAGTGATGATTTGTTTAATATGCTTTATAGTATGCAAGAAAACGAATTAGAAATACCGGCATCCATGCTGCAGACTAACGATTATGCATATGAGATTGCTGGTGCGTTAACCTTAAAAAAATATCCGAATCTAAAGCGTTATATACTGATATCCGCTTTTACATTACTTGGTGCACTAATCTTATTTATAAGTGTTTCATATACCATGGGTCATCCAAGCAATTTAGATGCTCCTAAAATTGAAATCAAAGAAAACGTCGTTGTTTGGGAACCACTACAATATGCAAAGTACTATGAAGTAATCATAGATGATCATATTTATCCGACCACACATACGACATATCCACTCACACCATACACATATGGTGACAATCAAGTTTATGTGAATGCAGTTTATGATACGATGTTTCATAGAGGATATAAGACATCAAACATCCTAACTTATTCGGTACCAACGACACCTTTAGTGGCAGACACTTATTACTATCCAAATCAAACAATATCATTAAGAACTGATGCATTAGGTTATGCAAAGTATCAAGCAACTTTCATCAATCAAGGACCACTTTATTTTAATTTAGATAATATTGCTGCTATCGATGATTTTATGATTGTTGTAGAAGGTTCTAACGAAATTAAAACATACAAAGGTATGGAAGTTCAAAGCCATGTATTCTATACAAATCATCGCTATACGTTTGTTATCAAGTATAGACCAAATGAAAATGTAGAGTTTTCTATAGGGCCCAAATCCAATGAATTCAATAGTCCCGTTACATTAAAAGCGCATACGTACTATAATTTTAACTTTAATTCATTCATGAAAAGTGATAGCTATGTTACATTAAAAGATTATAACCCCAATATATTTATTAACGATATCATGCATTCGATAACACCGCATAAGGCAGGATTTGGTATGTTTAGTTGGATGAATGCTGCCGTTGAAATATATAATAATCAATCACATCAAGAAGAGGTAACACTCATTAAAAAAAATGTCGTACGACTCGAACCAAACACAACCCATAATTTAGTTGAAGAAAATCAAATACAAATTTATAAAGTACATATTAAAAATTTGACGCATCAAAATATATTTTATGTCGAGTTTGATAGTGAGTATTATGATATTAGCTTTATGGATTTTAATCAAAACCGGTTAGAAACCCATATGTTTGTCAGTGGTCATAAAACTTACATATCGATTCCGATGTTATCATTATTTTTAAGAGATGATATCTATATAATTTTAGAACCAAAAACAGTTGGTGAAACGAATGGCAGTCACTTAACATTTTACAATTTTAAACCTAATACTGGCACTTATTGGCCTAACTAATATAAAAAAACCAGATGGGATGCCATCTGGTTTTGTCTATTAAACAGCTAATAAATCAACATAATTTTTTGTTTGATATTTATTTAATAAGGCTTCTAAATCTATATCAGCTTCTGGATCAACACCAACCACATCAAAGCCATTAATTTGGTAAAACTCTTTTAAAAATAACTTAGTGCCATTAAGATCTAAAAAGGATTGATTAATATCTTGTTGCATCAGTTGATTAATACGGTTTTGTAGGGCTTCATCCATTTCTAAGTGATCTAAGCGGATACGACCGTTTTCATCTAAGATTCTATGGTTACCGTAAATCATGTCTTTAAAAAGTCGATGTTTATGTTCTAGTGTTGTTTCATGAGTACCGTTTTTAGTCATCTCATCAAATAGATAGGAAACATAAATTGGCATTTGCGGAATGAAGACACTCGCTTTAGATACAATTGCTTTACTAGAAGATATGAGGGCTTCACCTTCATATTTATCTTTAAGTAATTTATCTAAATTATCGGCAGTCGCCTCTAAATCAAGTTTTGCTTGACCGATTGTACCAGATCTATAGATTGCATCGGTATTTTTACCACCAATGTATGTGTAAGATACGGTCTTAAATCCTTCGGCTAAGACACCAGCATCATCTAAATAGCGTACCCAATCATGCCAGTCACCGCCACCCATCACAAATACAGTATCTTTAGTTTCTTGTTCGGTTGCCGGTTCCACAGTTAAAGGTTCAACATGCATTGACTTGATATCGATGGTGCGACCAACCGCAGGTTCACCTAATGGTTTAATAGAAGAACGAACAAGTTCACCAGTTTCTACATTTTTACGTGCACCGGATGCAAGAGAATAAACCAATAAGTCAATTTGACCAAATTCCTTTTGAATAGTTTCTAAAATTTTCTTTTTAGTTTCTGGTATAAATGCATCGGCATTAAAGTCTAAATGTTTTTGGTCTAAATCTTTAACTGCATCTTGGAAAAATAAGTTATTCCAAAAACCGGCAGATCCAGTTTTATTACCACGTGGTTGACTTTCAAAAGATACATTGATTGTATTTGCACCAGCACCAAAAGCTAGACTTAATCTTGTGGCTAGTCCATAGCCAGATGACCCACCAATAATTAATACATTTTTAGGACCCTTATATTTAGGAAGTTTTTGAACGTCATTGATATAGTTTTGTAACATTTTTTGAACACCTAAAGGATTAGAGTTTGTAAAAAAGTTACTACGTATAGAAGGTTTAATTGTCATTTATATTACCTCATCTTTCATAAATTGTTTTGAATATCAAAACTATTTATATATTATACATGAAAACCATGTTTTATGATAGTCTTAGAACTACATTAAAAATAAAAGAAAAGGCATGCAAACTTTGCATGCCTCATATCTTATGTACCTATTTAAGTTCTAGGTAACGCTTTTCAGGTTCTTTTGATGAGGCTTTCGGAATATCAATGTTTAATATACCATTGTCAAATGTACCTTCAATATCATCTAGGTCTAAGTCACCTACATAATAACTACGTTTCATGGTACCAGCATATCTTTCTTTTCGAATATACTTGGTATCTTTATCTTCGGTTTCACTTTCTTTGGATGTATGTGCCTCAATTAAGAGATAGCCGTCTTCTAAGCTGACCTTGACATCATCTTTAGTAAAACCAGGAAGCTCAACAGATAAGTGATATCCTTTATCCGTTTCCTTAATGTCGGTCTTCATCAGGTTGGATGAAGTTGTCGGGCTAAATAGATTGAAATCATCAAAGAAATCATCGAAGAACCCTCTGTTACGTCTAAATAAACTTAGCATAAATTATCACTTCCCTTTCTTTTATTTACAAGACCTATCTCTAAGTCCACTTATATTATATCACACAAATTGGCACTGTCAAGTGTAGAGTGCTAAAATATGAAAAAAATAACAAAATGCAAAAGAAAAACCGCTATAGATAACAGTTGTTGTCTATAGCGGTTATAAGTTTGATTAAAATACTTTACCTGGATTTAATAAGCTTTTTGGATCTAATGCTTGTTTAATACTGCGCATGACATCGATATTATTGTTGTTAGTTTTCTTTAAGAAGTGCTCTTTTTTAAAGAATCCAACACCGTGTTCTGCAGATATAAGTCCACCTAACCTGTAAACCTCATCATATAGATCATCTAAAAATGCTTGACGTTTAACTTGCCATACATCATCGGTTAAATCATCTTTCATAATGATGGTATGAATGTTACCATCACCAGCGTGACCGAAGTTTAAAACACGGATACCATGTTTTTTCTCTAAAGTTTTAGTGTAACGTATCATATCAGCAAATTTATTAATAGGGACCACTTCATCTAGCATCTCAAAGTAAGTTGCAGACATAATACCGTATAAAATAGCATCACGCATTGCCCATGCATCGACGGCCTCTTTTTCATTTAATGCAATAATTTCTAAAGCTTTTTCTTGTGCAATCTGCTCAATACCTGCTAATGTAGATTCTATTTGATCTTTGTGGTTATCATCAACAGTTAATAAAATATAGGCCTCACCTTGTTGACTAATGAAATCTTTTTTTAAATGTGTTTCACTAAAATGAATGGAAGCGTGGTCAAATAGCTCTATAGCAGATGGTATATAACCTGCCTTTAAGATGTTGATTACTGTATCTGTAGCATCAAATGGATCGTTAAATGCGATGACCATAGATTGTTCAAACTTAGGTTTTTTGATAAGTTTTAACATCACTTGAGTTGTAATACCTAATGTACCTTCACTACCAATAAATAAGTCAAGTAAATCATAACCTGAAGCATCTTTAATAGTTTTACCACCAAGTTTTAATAAACGACCATCTGCTAGTACTGTATTTAAGCCACGGACGTTTTCTCTTGTAGCACCATATTTAATGGCACGCATACCACCAGCATTGGTCGATACATTACCACCAATAGTAGATTGTTTACTGGCAGGATCTGGTGCATACATAAAACCGTGCTCATTAGCAATACGTTGTACAGTTTCAAGTGTGATACCAGCTTCAACAGTTAAAGTCATTGTTTCTAAATCAATTTCTATGACCTTGTTCATTAAACTTAAGTCAATGATTAATTCTCCACCGATTATCGGTATTTGGTTTCCGGCAGCACCCGTATTGGCACCACGTGCAATCATTGGTATGTTATGTTCATTTGCATATTTTACACATGCAACAACTTCATCTTCGCTGCTGGTTTAACAACACCGAATACTTTGTTAGGACCAAAGGGATTTTGATAAACTTCAGGTACATTACCACCTAAAAAGAGACGACTTGAATCTTTAATAATATTTTTCATAAAAGCTCCTTAGTAATCGTGATAACTTCATTATAATGAAGGGGTAAATAAAACTCAATTTTTAATCAAAGAAGAAATGGCTTTATTCAATTTATGAAAATTACTTTTAGGTTGTGTTAAATAAACGACAATTGTAACAAAGATAACTATATAAATGTAAGATTTTCAGGAAAATATGACATAATTTTTCAAAAAGATTAAAACAACTTGAAAAACAACTAAAATGGTCGTAAACTTGATGTATAGAAACACTTGTAGAAGCAACATATTCATCCTCAAAACAAAAGAGATGTCATGTCGTTTTTCTACGCTTAATGTAGAATTTTTTTGTTTTAGCGATAAAGAAAAGGAGAATAAACAAAATGAAAACATTAATAATTTATGCGCATCCTTGGCAAGGAAGCTTTAACCACCATGTATTAGAAGTAACAACAAAGTTACTTGAAGAAGCAGGACATAGCGTTGATTTAATCGATCTAAATAGAGATGGATTTAATCCGGTGATGCGTCAAGAAGACTTAAAAGAATTTGCTAAAGGTGAGTATGCTGATAAATTAGCGGGTCATTATGCAAAAAGAATGAAAGATGCAGATGAACTTGTCTTTATCTTCCCAATTTGGTGGTACGGAGAACCAGCAATCTTAAAAGGTTTTTATGAAAAAGTACTTCTAAAAGGTCATACATATGAAGAAGTTGATGGTAAACTTCAAGGTGTCTTAGGTATTGACAAAGCAACAATTTTAACAACTGCAAATATCGATAAAACAATTTTCTCATATTTAGGAGATCCCATCCAAAATGTACTAGCAAACGGTATTTTAAAAACTGTCGGGGTCAATAACGTTACATGGTTACACTGCCCAACAGTGCACATTGAAGCATCAAGAAACAAATACTTAAGTGAAATATCAGAACATTTTTCAAAGAAATAAGTTCATATGCAATATAAAAGCAAACTTTAATTAGTTTGCTTTTTTTACGAATTCAGATTTTAATTTCATTTGACCAAAATCTTTAATTCTACAATCAATATCATGACCATCTTTTGCATTTTCTATTAAGCGTATACCGGTTACTTTTGTACCTTGCTTAATGACTTGACTAGAGCCTTTAACTTTTAAGTCTTTGATCACGATGACATCATCACCATCATATAATGGATTTTGATTGGCATCCATCACACTAAATTGACTTTCTTTTTCTAATTGAGCTGGATCCCAACTATATTGACATGCAGAACATACCATTAAATTATTATCTTCATAAGTATATTCAAAGCCACAACTTGGACAATTCATTGTAATTACCTACCTTTACTTTCATCTTACATATTATATCATAAAAACACACATTTTTTGATGGCTTTGTTAAGCCATGAATTCAACAAATCAACATTTAATTATTTTTTTCCAATAAAAGTAGCACCCTATTTCGTATATAGGGCGAAAGGTAGGAAGCAACAATGAAAAAAACAATGAGTCTTATACTTATTTTAGTTACAGCCATCACACTGGTTGGCTGTAATAGTCAAGGGGCAAAATTATTAGATTTTGCAGAAAAAGAAAATGTGATGGCATTTCAAGCTGTGACATCGGTTCAAGTTGCAGAAGGTGTTCAAACGAAAGTTAATCCGATGATAGATACTCAAACAGAAATGCCAACAGATGATCAAATAGATGCGATAGAAGAGGTAAGTCCATATATTGGTATGTTTGAAAATCTATTAAGCCAAAGTGATGGATTCACACATGAAACGACCACATCAGATATTGAAGGTTATACGCATATGCAAGTATTTATTATGCCAAATCAAAAAGGACAATTTGAAGACTATGTCATGTACTATAATGTGGTAACAATGGATAACGATGATGATGATGACGATGACGACGATCAAGATGATGATAATGATGAAGTATCATTTACTTTTGAAGGTATTATCCAATATAACGATCATACATATAACGTCAATGGTAAACAAGAAGTCGAAGATGATGAGTTTGAATTAGAATTTATTACAAAAATAGATGATAATAACTATGTACTTACTAAATATGAAGCAGAAACCGATGAATTAGAATTTGAATATGAAGTTTACGAAAATGGTAAGAAAATCTCATCATTTAAATTGGAAATAGAAGATGAAAATGATGATAAAGAAATTGAAATAGAACTTGAATTTACATCCGAACATCAAAGTGGTAAATTCGAGTTTGAATTAGAAAATAAAGATGGCAAGATGTTATTAAAAATTGAATTTGAAACCACTATTGATGGTAACTACACCAAAGGTAAGGCTTACTACAATGTTACTTATGATGATGCGGGTAACCCACAATATGAAGTAATCTTTACAAAGCATAATGATTAATTCATAGAATTTTTATAATATAGGATGTGGGATAAATATTCATGTATAATAAACATATCCTAAAATATATTAGAAGGGCATCGTATGAAACTAAGTCAATCGATGATAGAACAACTTAAAAATGGTAATGATGCATTATTTGAAAAAATATACCATGACACCAAGCGCGGTGTCTATGGTATTATCTTTTCTATTTTAAGAGACCATGATCAAACAAATGATGCGATGCAAGAAGTTTAAATGAAGATGTTAATTAAGATTAACCAATATAAAATAGGTTCAAACTTTATAAGTTGGCTCATGCAAATTGCTAAATATCACGCTATTGATATGTATAGAAAAAATAAAAACAAAGTGCATGTTGACGATGATGTCTTAGAACAGATGACACCAGCTTCAAACGATGAACCGGATAAAAAGACACAAGTAGCAATGATGTTAGACGTATTAGATGAAGATGAACGCATCATTGTTGTATTAAAAGTACTAGATGATTTAACACATAAAGAGATTTCAAAAGTGGTTGATAAACCATTAGGAACTGTGCTTTGGATATATCAAAAAGCAATCGCTAAATTAAAGAATTATTAGGGTGAAAAAGATGCGTAAAAAAGAGATTAAACAACAAATTCAATCTGAAATTGATGCATATATTCCAAATACACCACCTAAAATGGACTATGCATATATCAAAGCTTTAAGAGAGCAAGAAGATAAAAGTGTCGCACTTCCAAAAAAACACAGTGCTAAAACTTTTAACTTAAGGCTAGCTTTTAGTGTGCTTTTGATGGCTGTTGTTGCAGCAAGCGTTTGGTTTTTAACCGATACAGGAAAAACACCACCGCATAAACTACCAAAAGGTAGTGAAGTTTTAGCAGAAGACAAAGATGTATTAGCGCTTTCCTTTTTATCGAATGCAGCCATGATACCAAATCAAGGTGACGAATTTATCAACCACAATCTATCTCTTAATGTAAACAATAACTATCATCTATTGAATAATGCTCTTCCAATATCACCGATGGATCAATTAAAACCGTTTTTAAACTTAATAGAATCAATTATTACGCAATCAAATGGTACAGTTGTTGAGATTTTACCATCAGATCGAGCGGAGTATGATACATATATTGAGGTAACAAGTATTGATTTGGTGGGCAACCCAGTAGTTTATAAGATGTATTATCATGTGACTCAATATGAAAAATTTGATGATGAAACTATTTATCAAATAGAAGGTATTATTCATAAAAATGGTATAGATTATCCAATGTATGGTAAAAAAGAAATTGAAGAAGATGAAACAACCATTACCATGCGAAGCATGTTAAATACAACAAGTTACATTGAAACAGTCTATGAATTTGATCAAGAAGAATCAGAGTATTATATCAAATACATTGAGCATAATAAAACAGTTTATGAATCTCAATTAGAAATTGAAATAGAAAACGATGAAATTGAAATTAGCTTAGAAATATATAATCAAAATAAGTTGGCCAAATATGAATTAAACTATGAAACTGAAGATGGTAGACCACTCATTGAAATCGAATTTGAAATTGAAGACTTTAATTTAAATACAAAAACAAGTGGTGAAATGAAAGTATTTGTTACCATTGATCAAATCGCTAATTTAAATCAATATGATGTTTTTATTACGATAGAAGATGAAACTTATGAAGAAAGGTATGACCGCGATATCGATGATGATGACGATGATGATGACGATGATGATTTAGCCTATTTATTATAAATTGAAGGTAAGAACCACCCGCTTGGGTGGTTTTTATTAAAAAAATATCTTTTATGATAAATAAAATACTTTAATATACTTAGAACGTGATATGATAAATTAAAGTCTAAGTTTAATGGGGAATATGGATGAAAACAAATCAAAGTACTAAAGTCATATCAATTGTATTTTCTATTATAGCGGTAACCGCATTAATCGTAATGATTTCTTTATTTATATATATGCAGTGGATTAAAAGTCATATGGTCGCTATTGAAAGTACAGTAGTACTTATTGATAGTAATGACAATATAGTTATCAGATATGAATATGAGGAAACAGATTATATAGATAATGCCGATATTTATAAATCATGGATTAAAGTTGGAGATACAATCACTATTTATATCGATCCAAGTCGTCCAAATATAAACTATCAACCAGACTTTTTCTTTTATATTATATTTCCAGGGATATTTGCAGTTGTATTTGGAGCTATTGGCTTTAGTGGCTTTATTTTAAACATAAGATATAAAAATAAGAAAAAAAGTTATATAATGCAAGGCAAAAAGTTAATTGCTGTCATTACAGATCTACACATAAATCACCTTATAACAATGCGTGTTAATAGAAATATAAGTTATAGAAGTCATATTATGTGTGAGCACACAGATGACTTTACAGATGCTAAACAAGTATTTAAAAGTGCTAAGTTTTGGTTACCTGCTGACCACGAAATTAAACCGGGTACAACGCATGTTCATGTTTATGTTGATCGAAATGACAGTAATAAATATTTTGTAGATGTAGAAAGTATAAATACTCATATTTAAGTAAATAAGCAATTAAAATTGAAAACTTGATTTAGGTCAAGTTTTTATTTTGGTATGTTGCCTATAATAGAGTTAGAAAAATAAATTGGAGGAAAGAATTATGAAAAAAAATGAATTTTTACAAGATAAGGAAACTTATTTAGATAGGTTAGCGATGTTTGTCCCAATTGTGGATAAGGTCCATGGAAAACATCACCCAGAGTTTCACGATGTACGTCGTGTATTTGAAACGATGAAGGATAAAATTGAAAAAGAAGATTTTATTTTAGACAATGAATTTAAAGAACTTAAAACAATTACGAATAATTATGAAGTTCCAAATGATGTATGTGAAAGTTATGAGGCTGTTTATCATATGTTGGAAAACTTAAACAACGCATATAACAATCAAAAGGAGTGATAAGCCATGGTAAGGTTTATATATAAACAAAAAAATAGAATTATGGTGCTATCATTCTTGTTGATTGTTACAGGTTTTTTTGCACATTTTGGGTATGATAATGAAACTATTTTTAATGTAACGTTTATCATTGCATCTATAATCGGTATCATACCGATTGCCCTACAAGCTTTTCAAGCTTTAAGAGTAAAAGTCATTAGTATTGATTTACTGGTTACCATTGCAGTGATTGGTGCATTTATTATTCAAGAATATGAAGAATCTGCTATTGTTACATTCTTATTCTTATTTGGTGCGTATTTAGAACAACGTACTTTAAATAAGACCAGATCGGCTATTAAAGCATTAACAGATATGGCACCAGAGTCTGCCCTAAAACAAATGGAAGATGGGTCGTTTGTTGAAGTGGATGTCGATGAGGTTGATGTTGGTGATATATTATTAGTTAAAACTGGTGCTAAAGTACCGGTTGATGGTGTAGTTATTTCTGGTAGTGGACTGATTAATGAAGCAAGTATTACCGGTGAAGGTATACCGGTAAAAAAAGAAGTAGATGCAAATGCATTTGCCGGTACAATCTTAGAAAATGGTACGATTCAATTAAAAGCATTAAAGGTTGGTGAAGATACAACTTTTGGTAAGATTATTGAACTTGTTGAAGAAGCTCAAGATTCTAAGAGTGCAGCAGAAAAGTTTATTGATAAGTTTGCTACATGGTATACACCACTTGTACTTGTAATTGCCTTTGTTGTATGGCTTATGACACAAGATGTACCACTAGCTATTACCATTCTTGTATTAGGATGCCCTGGTGCGCTTGTTATTGGTGTTCCAGTATCCAATGTTGCTGGTATTGGAAATGGGGCTAGACAAGGTGTTTTATTAAAGGGTAGTGAAGTCATAGGTGATTTTAGTAAAACAGATACAATCGTATTTGATAAAACAGGTACTTTAACTGTTGGACACCCTGTTGTTACAAAAGAACATTATTACGGTATGAAAAAGGCAGATGTTGCACCTTATTTATATAGTATTGAAAAGGAATCTGGCCATCCACTGGCTAAAGCAATTGTCAACCACTTTAAAGATGTTAAGCAATTAACTATTGATCATACAAATGTTATCAAAGGCGGTGGTATTAAAGCAGAAGTTTCAGGTAAAACTATTTTAGTCGGTAATCAAGCTTTAATGGATAGTGAAGGATTAACATTGAGTGATGAGATTCAAACTGAAATTAAAACCCTTGAACAATCTGGTCACTCGATTGTATTAACTGCCTTAAACAATAAGGTAGTGAGTTTAATGGGTATTCGTGACGAAATTAGACCAGGACTTAAAAAAGATTTAGACCGTATTAAGAAAATGGGTGTTAAAAACTTAATAGTCTTATCTGGCGATAACCAAGGTACAGTGGATGTGATTGCCAAAGAATTAGGTTTAACCAAAGCAATCGGTCATATGTTACCAGAAGATAAGGCTGCTTATATTAAAGATCTACAAGCTAAAGGTCATGTGGTTGCCTTTGTTGGCGATGGTGTCAATGATAGCCCATCGCTTGCACTGGCCAATGTTGGTATTGCAATGGGTGGTGGAACAGATGTTGCAATTGAAACATCGGATGTTATATTAACCAATGATAATATCAACAAATTACCACATGCTTTAGGACTTACAAAAGCTACCAGCAACAATATGCGTCAAAATATATTTATTGCAGTAGGTGTTGTTGCAGTGTTACTAGTTAGTTTATTTGTTGGTGACTGGCTCAATATGCGCTTAGGTATGCTCATTCATGAGGCAAGTATATTGGTTGTCATCTTAAATGCAATGCGCTTATTAAGATTTAAAATTAAAAAATCTTGATTTATATCAAGGATAAATAGATAAAGACTATGTATAATAGAGTTAGAAATGAAAGGAAGGAACCAATCATGAAAAAAACAACAATACAATTAGAAACATTATCATGTCCATCATGCTTACAAAAAATTAACAATGCAGTGAAAGGATTAGATGGTGTCGATAAAGAGAGTGTGAACGTGATGTTTAACGCAAGTAAAGTGAAATTAAACTTTGATGATCAAAAACTAGATATTAAAGACATTGAAAATGCCATCCAATCACTTGGATATGATGTCATTAAATCAAATACAAAAGCTATCTAAGCTTTTGTTTTTGATATCGGTTTTAGAATCAGTTATTTGACTTCATTCATAAATTCATATATAATCACTAAGGTTTTATAAATATGTTATGGAGATAGTTATGAATATTTTTAAACAAACACATATCTATTTAGATTTAGCAATCGAAAATAAAGAAGCACTTTTTGACTTTATTGGTGAAGCACTAAAAAAACTAGGTAGAGTAACAGAAAGTAAAGATTTTATACGTGCATTAAATAAGCGTGAAAGCGAAATATCAACAGGTATTGGAGATGGATTAGCGATACCGCATGCACTCGATACATCCGTTTTATTTCCAACGGTTTTATATATTAGATTAAAAGAACCTATTGCATATGATGCATTAGATCAAAAGCCGGTCAAAGAAGTATTTTCAATAGCCATGCCAAATAGCTATCAAAAAGAACATTTAGAAACATTAAGTAAAATAGCAAACCTATATTTAGATGACGCGACAAAAGATGCACTACAAGCAGCAAATACAACATCAAAAGTGTATCAAATACTATCTAAAACTTTAAAATAACACAAAGTCCCCATAAATTATCGTTTATGGGGACATATTTTTTAACACATGTTAAAATAAAATTAGGTGATTAGATGAGAGTAGAAATTTGGTTTGACTTCAACAAAGACAGTTTAGAAGTCATCAATAATTTAAATAATGCATTTAAAAGATTTAAATATGCTAAAGATGTTGATGTTTTATTTAGATCTTTTCCACAAAAAGAAACAAATTTTCCATATCATGAACTATTTCAGTATGGTCGAAAAAAAGGTTTAAGACATCCATATTTATGTGATATTTTTGAAATTTATCAGCACCAATTAGATTTAGTAGGTAGTATTGAAACAAAATTAGCTCATTATGGTTTAGATATAGAAGATGCTAAAATGAATCTTTTAAACCATGGTACGTTAAAAATTGTTAAAAACCAATTAGAACATGCTGGTTTACAAAAAATAACGGTCGCACCTACACTAACATTTACCCATGGTTTTAGATTAGTGGGTGTAAGTTCTATTAAGGATATTGAAAAAACATTGATTCAAATGTATGAAAAAGACTCTGGAATTAAATATTGTATTGAAGAAGATTGTGAAAGATGATGTGAAAATCATCTTTTTTTGTAAAAAAGACTAGAAAAACTCTTTGGCGTGGTATACTTGATAAGGCTCAAAAAACGAAATAGAAATAAGGGATAACCAATGGCAATATTATTTAATGATTTACCAATTTTAGAAACAACAAAAATCGCATTAGAAAAATTAGGATTTACAGAAACCACACCCATTCAAGAACAAGCAATTCCTAAAATGATTGAAGGGCTTGACATGATCGGTCAAGCACAAACCGGTACAGGCAAGACGTTTGCTTTTTCGATACCTATGGTTGAAAAAACAAACACTAGTCTTAAACAAACACAAGGTTTAATTTTAACACCGACTAGAGAATTAACAAATCAAGTATATAAAGAGATTATTAAACTCGTTAAGTTTTACCCGGAATTACGTGTCACCACGATTGTAGGTGGTGAATCTTATGAACGTCAATTCAAAGAATTAGCAAGAAAACCACATATTATTGTTGCGACACCAGGTCGTATCATTGATCATATTGACCGTGGTACTGTAGACTTAAGTCATATTACAACATTAACACTTGATGAAGCGGATGAAATGTTAAAAATGGGTTTTCAAGATGATATTGAACGCATCTTACAAACAACGCCTGCAACAAGACAAACTGTGTTATTTTCAGCAACCATGCCACCGTTTATTAAAAAGATTGCAACCAACTATCAAAAAAATCCGGTCCATATTAAGATTGAAGCTAAATCATTGACAGTTGACCGTATTGAACAAGCATATTTCTTAGTAAAAGAAAAAGGTAAACTTGATTTATTAAACCGTTTATTAGACTTAGAAAACCCAGCAACTGGTATTATATTTGTCAACACCAAAGCAGGTGTTGACCGTATTACAGAACGCCTACAAAAACAAGGATTTATTGCAGATGCACTACATGGTGATTTAAAACAATCACAACGTACGAATGTCATGAACCGTTTTAGAAATAAACAACTCAACTTACTTGTTGCAACCGATGTTGCAGCTAGAGGTCTCGATGTGGATGATGTTGAAGTCATTATTAACTATGATCTACCTCAACAAGATGAGATTTATATCCACCGTATCGGTCGTACCGGAAGAGCCGGTAAAAAAGGTAAAGCATATACATTTGTTACACCATCAAAAAGACGCACCATTGAAGTGTTAGCACACTTTACCAAAGCAGAGATTAAATTACTTGAAATACCGACAGCAGAATCTATTTATAAAGCACAAATTAAAGCATTTAAACAAGACATTAAAAAGGCTTTAAAAATGGAGCATCCAAACAATTTAGCATTCATTAGTGACCTTATAGTTGATGAAACTCAAAAAGATCAACTCATTAATTATTTATTAAGTGACAAATTACCAGTTAAAAAAACATATGAAGACATTGATATTGTTAGGCCAAGTCACTCAAGAAAGACAACAGAACGTAAAAAAGGTCAACCTAAAAACCAACAACGTGGTCGTGGACAATTTATTGATTATGAAGTGAACCTTGGTAAAGTAGATAACTTAACGCCACCGGGACTCTTTAAAATCATGGAAAAAGAATTTGGCATTTATTCTAAAAACATTGGTGATATTAAACACTTAAAAAATAAAACTGTATTTGGCTTAAGAAAAGAAGCCGAAAGACGTATCAACACGAAAAAATCTATCAAATATCAAGGACGTCATATTCAATTTAAGTCGTTAAATAAATAGCGTAAATACGCTATTTTTTATTATCATAAAACAAAAACAACAAAATAATAGTTTATAATGAATAAATAAACAACGAATTAGTGAAAAAAAACATTAAAAATGATACAATAAATTAGCATAGGCAATAGGAGGATTAAATTTTGCATCTTTTTGATAATATCCCAGATACATTATTTAATGTCTTATCATCCCCTAACAAATATATCTATATAGATTGTTTGTTCATCATATATGATGCAACCAACTCCATCGAAAACGCATTTCAAGGTGAACGTAGTTACGTCATCGATAAACTCATTGACTATTTTGATGAATTAAAAGAAGAATATTCAGAAGAAGACCAAGAGGTTTCAACTTCACGTCAAAAGTCAGTTGCAGTCATTAATGTGTTAAAAAACAATGGCTGGTTAGGTGAAGAAGAATTAGGGGATTATAAAACATCATTAAACTTATTTGATTATTCCATTAAAATTATCGATTTATTAAAACGTATTCAAATGGGCGAGGAAAACGAGTACACAGGCGAAATATATACTGTATACTCTCTTTTATCATCGTTTGATATATTAGATGGCTTAACGATTATCGAACAAGCTTATCGAAAAATAGATGATGTTTTAAGAAAACTTAAAACATTAAGAGCCAATATTTATCGCTACTATTTTGATTTGGTTAAAAAACAAAAAACAGATGATTTACAATTAGTCTTAGAACGACTACTTGTAGACTATAAAAAGAATTTCTTTGATAGTGCATACTATCACTTAAAGACGACAGATTCTTTACCAAGATATAAAAGAACTATTTTAGAAACGATATCCCGTATTCATCAAGATGAAAAATATATGGATATCATGACCAATCAAGCTTTAGAAAAAAGAAGAGCATTAGAATATAACGATGCATATAATTATGTTGAAGAACGCATTTATTATATAGCGAACTCCATGGAAGCAATGGAATACTTAATTGAAGGCATTGATTCTAAAAACGAATTATACATTAATGCTGCAGCATCTAAGATCATGTTTTTAACCAACACGTCAGAAGATTTAGAAGGATTAATGAATCGATTATTTAAAGTGATTTTAAGTGATAAAAAGATTGATTACTCACAAATATTTAATCTTTTTAGAGTTAGAAACTTAGATGATAACTCACTTCAAACAGTGCGTAGACCAAGAGTCGATGCTGTGGCTGAGCCCATTGATTATGATCAAGAAATTTCTGAAGAAGTTAAAGAGCGTAAGATGGCAAGTTTACTTAAAGCCAATATCTTTTCTAAAAAAGAGATTAACAACTATGTAAACTACCAATTAGGCGATGATGCTAAAATTTTAGCAAGCCAAATTGAACTAGAAAGTAATGATGATTTTGTTAAACTCATTTTAGTATTTTTATTTAGTAAATCCGTCGGTATGTCCTATGATGTTCGATTACTAAATTATGATGCTAAAATAGGGCATATTAAATTTACAGACTTTGAAATATTTAAAAAAGGACGAAGCTTATGATGAATAAAAATCAAGCCGTAAAAAAATTAAATGAAGAATTTGTTACGTTAAAAGAAGCAGAAAAAACTGTGTTTTCTAGAATTGTTAACAAATTACTGCAAGTAAATTTTATTACGAGAAAAAAGATTGCTGATGCAAATGATTACCGATTTGTCTTAGCCTATAAAGAGTTATTTGATGCTTATTTTAGTTTGGCAGATTTTGAGTTAAATATTGAACGTCATGAAGAAGTTTTATATATTAAAAATGTGTCTAACTTTAACCATTTACGCCTAAGAAAAGCAGAAAGTGTGCTGTTGTTAGTATTGCGTATGCTTTATCAATCTAAAATGGATGTTATTACACTGGATGAAAATGTTGAAATCTATTTATATGAAGTCCATGATGAACTGGCTAAAGTAGGGTATTTAGATAATAAGCGTATGACAAAAGAAACATTGAAACCAAGCTTACAACTCTTAAGAAATTATAATATTATTGATTACATGGATCGTCGTTTAAATGATGATGCACGTATCAAAATATATCCAACCATTTTATTTGTTATTAAAACGGATTCTATTAAAGATTTATTAGATCATTTAAATGATTATGTAGGAGGTGCTGATAGTGAAGAAACTGACGAAGATTAAGTTATTAAACTGGCATCTTTTTACCGATCAAACGATCAAAATAGATGGTAATACTTTAATATCCGGTGAAAATGGATCTGGTAAATCTACTTTACTGGATGCTTTACAATATTTATTAGTTGGTGGAAAGTCAGGGGCTAAGTTTAATATTGCAGCAACCGATGATGCAAAACGTACACTTGAAGGATATATTCGTGGAAGAATTGGTGCAGAAAACAAAGAGTTTATTCGTTCAGGCGATGTGATTACCCATATAGCATTAGAGTTTTATGATGAACAAAGTGATGAATTTGGTCTAATAGGTGCTATTTTAGAATTACCTAAAATGGGTAATTTAAAAGAAAGATTTTACCTATTAGATAATTTAAATATGCATGATGGTATCTTTATGGAAAAAAACACACCAAGAGATTACCGCTCAATGAAGGCCTATTTAAAAACACTAGACATTGATTTTCAACCATTTGACACACAACGTCAATATCGTGATGCGCTGGCAAAATACTTTGGTATTGATGCTAAAAAATATGCTAAAATTTTACCAAAAGCACTCGCTTTTAGACCGATTGACTTACAATCATTTGTTTTTGAGTTTTTATTAGATGATGAACCAATTGATATTCAAAGTCTTAAAAACAACGTGACACAATTAAAGCGTGTCGAAGCTCAAATTAGACAAGATAGAGAAAAATTAGAAAAACTAGACAAAATTATTACCTTAGGTGAATCTTTAAATCAAAACTTAGAACAAATTACGATCAATGAACTTATTGAACAAATGGCGTTTATTGAAAAAAGAGAAACTTTTTTAAGTCATTCAGAAGATTTATTAGATAAAGTCAATTCTAGATATGAAATTTTAAAACGTCAAAAAGATGATTTGGATAAACAAATTACCTCCAATGACGATACGATTTTAGAACTTGAAACATCACGACAAAATGATGATGTGACAAGAACTTTAACGAACTTAAAAGAACAACTAGCTAATACAGGTGCACAATATCATGAACAAAAAGAAATTGTTGTAGATCTAAAAAGTACTTTAAATAGAGAACTAGAACTTTACCGTGATTTTGTTCAATTAAACCCGAATACAAATATATCAGCATTTTTAAAATATTATTCAGGACATGAAGAACATGCCAATGTATTAGAATTAAGTACTTATATTGAAGGGGCACACTCTGCAGCAAGTGGTTATCTACAAGCATTAAATATTGAAAAATCAGATTTAGAAAAAGAACGTTCAAATATTTTAAGTGAACTAAGAATAGCAGAAGCAAGATTAAGAGCTTTACGTAAAAATGTTAAAACTTATCCAAGAAATGTACAAGCATTAATGGATAAAATTAATGAAGAATTATCAGATTACTATCAAAAAGATGTCCGTGTTCGACCTTTTTCAGATTTAATTGAAGTTAAAGATGAAGCATGGCGAAATGCTTTAGAAGGTTATTTAAACACACGTCGTTTTGACTTGATTGTTGATCCAATTTACTTTAATGATGCCTTAGAAATATATGACCGTGTTAAAAATGAATTATCTATTTATGGTGTTGGTTTAGTCAACACTTCTAAAATTGGTGAGTACAATACGTTTTTACCGAATAGTTTAGCTGCTAAAGTAGAAACAGATCATCCTTACGCTAGAAACTATGCCAATATGACGATGGGTTATGTGGTCACAGTTGATCAGTTAAGTGATTTAAAAAATCATTCAAGATCGATTACTAAAACAGCAATGACTTATTCCAACCATACCGCTAGACAAATTAATCCAAAGCAATATGAAGTACCATATATTGGTCAATCTTCAACTGCACTTCAAGTAGAGATGGATGAAAAGTTAGTCGATGAATTAACCCAGGACTTAAATAAAGTTGTGGATCGATTAGAAAGAAACCAAAAAGCGTTAAGAATCTTACAACAATCTAAACTTGGACATATTGTTTCTTCAAATCAAATTAGATATTTTGAAGTTGTAAAACAAACAAGAAAAGAATATATTGAGTTAGAACAAAAAGTGACCAATCTTTCAAATAATCCTAAGATTGCAGAACTTGAATCTCAATTAGATGAAGAAAGAAATAAGAAACGTCAATTACGTCTAGACTTTGAAAAGTTAGCTGACCAAATGGCAGACTTACGTAGTGAAAAAACAAGGATTTTAGAACAAATTGAAGCCTCAAGAGATGATTTATCTAATTACTTAGAAGAACAAAAATCTTGGAGCCAAAAATATCCAACATTATTACCAGTTGCATATACACAATTTAGTGCGTTAAAGGAAAGATATCAATCAAATTATGATCTTATATCTAAAGACTTAGCACAATCTACCATTCAAATTAAATCTCAAAATGCAAAGGCAGAAAGTGATGTTGTCAATTTAATGCGTCAATATATTACAAACTATCACTTTGGTGCTGCGCCAGACTTATCAGAATTAATTGAATTCGAAAAAGAATATCACTTGATTAATGATAATAATTTAATGCGTTATGAACAAGAAGCCATTGATTTACGTCGTGCATCAGAAACTGGTTTTAGAGAAGAATTTGTTGGTAAATTACGTGCATCGATTGAAGCTGCACAAATTCAAATTGCAGAATTAAACCAAGCATTAAAAGGTAAACGTTTTGGTACCGATACGTATGAAATTATTACAAGACCATCGGATAACCCTGAATTTAAAACATATTATGATATTATTATGGATTCTGATGCTATCGCAAAACATACACTATTTACAGAAAACTTATCGAAACGTAAAGAAGTGGTTTTAATGGAGTTATTTAATAAGATTGCATCTTTTGATCCGGAAAATGACAAGTTTGCTTTACAGTTTTTAGATTATAGATATTATATGAGCTATGATATTGAAGTTACTTCTGAAAATGGTAATAAGTCTTACTTTAGCAAAGTTAGTAAAGAAAAATCCGGTGGTGAAACCCAAGTACCATTCTACATTGTTATTGCAGCAAGTTTCCAGCAACTATTAAGTAAAAATAAACGTATTGATGCAGGTTGTATGGTCTTATTTGATGAGGCATTTAATAACATGGATGAATCTAGAATTGATGCCATGATGAAGTTTTATAACTCATTAAGTATTCAATTATTTATCGCTGTACCACCACAAAGAGTCAGCAATATTGTAAACTATGTAACAACATCACTAGCAATAGTTAAAGACAATGACTTTGCAATTGTTGAAGCATTTAAAAGAGAGGTAGCATAATAGATGAAACTCAAAGGCATTGGGATATCTAAGGGGATAGCGATTGCTAAACTTCATCACTTTAAACCAAAAAGCTTAACGAGTTTTAAAACATATGCTACCAATCGACAAGAAGAAGTTAAGCGTTTTGAAAGCGCACTAAAACTAGGTGATGCGCAACTTGAAAAGCTCATCATACAAGCTAAAGATCGCATTGGCGATGAACATGCCCAAATTTTTAGTGCTCAACAAATGATGCTTAAAGACCCAGAATTATCTAAAAATGTATTCGTTAAAATTAATGACTTTAACTTAAGTGCACCTTATGCTTTTAAACAAGCGATGAGTGAAATGATTGCTCAATTTGAGCTCAGTGATAATGTTTATATTTTAGAGCGTATCTCAGATTTAGAAGATATTACAGATCGTGTATTAAATATTTTATTAGGTCAAGATGATATCCGTTATACGTTTGATGAGCCAGTGATATTGCTTGCTATTGATTTAATCCCTTCTGAGACAATGCATTTAGATACGAAGTATATCCAAGGTATTATTACTGAAAAAGGATCAAAAACAAGTCATACCGCAATACTTGCTAGAAACTTAGGTATTCCAGCTGTTACTGGTCTTGACATTTCTAGTTTAGAAACTGGTAAAGTTGCTATATTAGATGGTGCATCTGGAATTGTTTATGCAAATCCAGATGAAAATACATTAGCAAGTTACAAAGAAAAACAACAAAAACTTATTAACCTTCGATCACTTTATAAAGATATTAAAGATGAACCAGCAAAAACTAAAGATAACCATGAAGTCTATTTAGCTGCCAATATTGGTGTAAGGTTAGATTTAGAAGATGCTAAAGATGCCAATGCTTATGGCATTGGGTTATTACGTACTGAAAACCAGTATTTAGAATCAGACGATTTCCCGACTGAAGAAGAATTATTTGGATTTTATCAAAATGTATCAAGTACATTTAAAGATAATACTGTTACGATTCGAACACTTGATATAGGTGGCGATAAAAACTTAAGCTACTTAAATATGCGTAAAGAAACAAACCCATTTTTAGGTAATCGTGCCATTCGCTATAGTTTAAGTTACCCATCATTATTTAAAACCCAATTACGTGCTATCTTAAAAGCAAACACACATAATAATATTCAAATGATGTTTCCTATGATATCTACGCTAAAAGAATTATTAGATGCAAAAGATATTTTAAAAGAAACATATGAAGAGATTATCAAAGAAGGGCGTGAAATAAGTTATCCTAAAGTTGGTATTATGGTTGAAGTGCCTTCGGTTGCAGTCGGTATTGAAAAGTTTTTACCACACTTAGATTTTGTAAGTATTGGTACCAATGATTTAATCCAATATATGTTTGCTGCAGACCGTATGAATGAGCGCGTTGCACACCTTTATCAACCATACAATCCGATATTTTTAAACACGTTAAAGTCTATTGTTGACAAGGCAAATAAGCATGGTATAATAGTTAGCGTGTGCGGTGAAATGGCAGGCCATTTAGCTCAAAGTTTACTGCTTATAGGTATGGGTGTTAAGCACTTAAGTATGCACGCTAACCTCATATTAGAAAACAAGTATTTAATTTCTAAAACTAGTCTAGAGGATCTAGAAAATATCGTAGAAAAAGCTTTAATACTTGATCATCATGAAGCGGTTGAAAGTTTAATTAACAATTATATAAAAGGACTTGAATAACAAGTCCTTATACGGAACAATACTCAAGAGGCTGAAGAGGCACGCTTGGAAAGCGTGTAGGGTGTAAAAGCCGCGAGGGTTCAAATCCCTCTTGTTCCGCCATGTTTGAATATTAGGTTTGATACAATAGTATCAACTTTATAGATTAGGAAAATAGGGAGAATATCCCTTTTTTCTTTACAAAATACGAGTCTATGAATCACATAATGTAATTGGTTTGTAGACTTTTTTATTTTTATACCCAATAAAAACACGATAGGCTATTAAGAACACGAAAGGTCAGAAAAAATACGAAAGGTAAACTAAATTACAATAGTAAGATATTAAGAGATGACAAATTAATAAATAAATTATTAAATATTAACTTATGTAAATTTTTATTAGTAAATATTTTATACTATGTTCAAGACCCTGTAATAGCTAGTGCAATAGTTGATAGATTATTACATCATGCTCATGTAATTACTATTAATGGTAAGCAAAAGCAACGTAAGTATAAGATGATGGCTGAAAATTATAAGTGTAATAGATGTGGTGGTTTGGCTGAAGATGTGCATCATAAAATAACATTAACAGAAGAAAATGTCAATGATTCTAATGTATCATTAAATCTTGACAACCTTGAATGTTTATGTAGAAAGTGTCATAACAAAGAAACACATAGGAAGTACAACATAACCTTTGATGAAAAAGGAGACATTAATCCTTATTAAAAACGATTAAAAGATGAATGATTAACATCACTCCAATTTTTAAATCACAAAATGGAGAAAAAGCAAGATGTTTGCATTTGTTTTTATAGTTAAGTTTGCAAAATGCTTTAAATTAAAATATAATTTAACTATCAACTTGCTTTAGAGTTTACATAGCGTAAAATATTTTGTGTAAATGAAAATTGAATAAAAATTTTATACATTTATAACATTTAACACATATATTTTGACATATCATTTACACAAACTTCTTGACACTACCAGAGTTTAATAATGTTTAAAAAATATAACATTTCAAATAAATAAAATTTTATACAAATAATAGAAAGGAGGCGAGAAAATGAAAAAGAATATTTTGATACTTCTTACAATATCATTGTTATTATTTCTTTTAGGATGCCATAATGATCAAAATAATGGGAGAATAGAAATGTCTAATGGAAGTTTTTATTTTGTAAGTGATTTATATAAAAGTAAGGAAATCAATGATGGAGACATTTTAAATATTGCATATAGAAATAATCAAGGTCACTTATACAATGAAGATGGCGAAGAAATTGCTTTTATACCTGAAAGAATAGTACCTATTAAAGCGGTTAGCCAAGACTTAATAGACATGATCATTAGTGATTATTTTGACTTGTTAATGAAAGATGAGTATTTTAATAATAATGAACTAGAAATTTCGGATATCAAATTATCGGTATATTGTGGGGTATATAACGGTTATTATGCTTTAAGATTTCAAGATAATAAAGTGCTAGCGGCTGTATCAGGTGAGGAAAATATAGGTGGATTCAAATTTATCTATCCATACAAGGGTGGGAATACCGTTATTTTGTGGAAGGAAAATTAGTTATTAAAAAGGAGTGTTAAAAATGTTGAAAAGAATGTTTTTAGTTATTAATTTGAGTGTTCTAGTTTTTTTTGGAATGAGTTTTTCGTTTTCTAAAATTAATGAAGATGATAAGCACAATAGTATAATTAGTTCCGTTCAAATTCTAGAAAATCAAAGTTATATAGATAATGAAGTAATAGTAACTTTGAATTCGGAGATAAGTGATTTTGAAAATGATTATACAGATACAATTTTTAGTAATTTTAATAGTGGTGATGTAAAACATATAAACAAAATTTCAGTTAATGCAAGAGGATATGTTGATGAAAATAAATATAAACAAATTTATAAAGTGAAACTAAATGATGATCAATCCGAAAGATTACAGGAAACAATTAATGACATATATGATTTGCCTGGAGTTTATTATGTAGAACCATCTTATACTATTGAAATTGAAAAGATTTCAAATGATCCATTGTTTATTAATGGTGATTTATGGGGATTAAACGGAACTAATGGAGTATTGGCACCAGATGCATGGGATGTTAGTACCGGTTCAAGCGATGTTAGAGTTGGCATAATAGATACTGGAATTTTAGATCACGAAGATTTGGAAGATAATTTAGTCACTGGTTGGAGTACTTATAGTAATTCAGCTGTAACTAATAACGATGCTAACGGACATGGAACACATGTTGCTGGAACTATTGGTGCAGTTGGGAATAATAATATTGGAGTTGTTGGATTAAATTGGGAAGTATCATTAGTTCCAATTCAAGCAAATAACGGTATAGGAGATACCTTTCAATTGCCACATATAATTGAAGCGATTAATTATGCAACAAATTTATGGGGTTTAGAAAATCAAATTGATATATTAAATTTTAGTATTAGCGGATACGGGACATTGGTAGCTATTAGAGAAGAAGTTAGTAATTATCCAGGGTTATTTGTTTGGGCTGCTGGAAATTCTGCAGATAATATCGATGTTGGAGTAGCAAATAATGGAACATTTGATCTTCCAAATATAATATCTGTCGGTGCATCAACTTCTACTGGACAAAGATGGAGTAATTCAAATTATTCTCAAAATAATTCAAATGTTAATATATACGCGCCAGGGGATAATATTATGAGTACTGTCCCAAGATGGAGAAATTGGATTTGGGAAAGCTGGAAATATTATAGAGCATATAGTGGAACTTCAATGGCTGCTCCGCATGTAACGGGTGTTGCGGCGCTAATTTTATCAATTAACCCTGACTTAACGGCTGCAGAACTAAAAAGTATAATTATAGATAGTGCTGATAACGTAACAATAACCATACCAAATGGGATAGGTGGTACTGAAACTCAGGTGGTTAGAAGATTGAATGCATATGAAGCAGTTAAAAATGTTGTAAGATTTAATACAAGAATACTATCTGATAACACTATTGAAATTATAGATACATTCGGAGTGCAAATAACTGGTATAATTGAAATTCCATCTTTCATTACTAATAGACTTGTGACATCCATCAGTAATTTAGCTTTTGCTAATCAAACACAACTAACCCAAATAATAGTTCCTAATAGTGTTAGCACTATTGATAGTAATGCATTTCAAAACACAAATAATGCACCAATATATTTGAATGGAAGAACAAGTGCACCAAGCACGTTTGATGTTAACTGGAATTCATCAGGAAATCCTGTTTATTTAAATGGGTATCTATGTACACATTCTTCAACAACACTTACCAAATCAAATCATTTACAACATGGAGATTTATGTGATAACTGTAGAACTTTTGTGAATAAATCAAATCATAATCATAATGTAGAACATATACCACTGGGAACTGCACCGTCTGGTATAGCAATGCATGCTTCATATTGTGCATGTGGTCACTCTGTAACGGTTCCGTGTGTAGGTACGTTGCACATTCCTGGACAACCAACTACATGCATGTATTGTGGACAGGAGTTCTCTAATCCACTATTCATGCTTATGCTACCTAATGGAGAAACCTTTGTTTCAAATGCACCATTTACATATGATATGTTTGAACAACTAGTAGAACATCTTGAGTTATCCTACAACTATGCAGATTTTGTCTTTTCTGTTAGATCAAACATTGTTTATGATGAATATGATATAAACTTAGTCAGTATACTACCTAATAGAAAAGAAATATCATATGAATGCTGTGAGTAGTAGCTATGATTTTAGTAAACACGGCAACAAACAAAACTAGATTTATCAGTCGAAATTTTGGTCACCATTTTCCACTATTTACTCATAAACGACCCTATGACGGATTTTCATAGCAGTTGTAGACTTTATACTATTTTCCATTATTTACCCACCAGTACTCGAATTTACTGGACTTTTCCTGATTTGGCAAATCCACAGCAGTTTTAGTATTTTCACTTATAAATCGCCATTTCAATGAAGGTGAGAAGAGACTCCAAAAACATATTGAATTAGTTATAAATGATAAGATAAATGGGTCCAGTTATGACGGTATAACAGGACCCACTTTTGTTAAATAAACACAATTTTATATTATAATATTTACATTAAAAGATGAGGAGATATGACATGATAATTAATGTAAGTATTAACAATGATTTTGAAATTGAATGTTTAACGATTTAGTAAAATTAAATATGGCAGGAGTAAAAGTAAATAAAACTAAATTAGCAAAAGAACTTGGAGTAACAAAAAAACTATAAGAAAATATATGGGAGGATATAAACCAAAGAAAACAAGAAATAAAGGATCTAAATTAGATATCTATTATAATAAAGTTTACGATTTACTTTACGTGGATAGGCTACAATAAGTTGGACAGAATTAGAATAGACATGTTAAAATCAAACTAACAGAAGAAAATGTCAATGATTTTAATGTATCATTAAATCTTGATAACCTTGAATGTTTATATAGAGAGTGTCATAATAAAGAAACACACGGTAAAAAAGATGAATATATGTTTGATGAAAAAGGAGACTTGATAGAAAGTTATGAAAATAAACACTAATTATAACTTTCTTTGACATTCCATAGAAAAATATAAATTAAGATATCTAAGATATAACAAAGCAAAATAGTAACATAATCATATAATATTCTAAGAAAATTGGTGATATTATAAGGGTATTTTAAAAGTTTTTTTCATTTTTTGGATTCATTTCCATTATAAAATTAGTTGATAATTGATTACAGATATGATATGGTACAAGTGAAAATACGCTTCTCTTGTTAAAATTCTACTTGATATTTTAAAGGCAACAAGACCAAATTGTATCGCCGTTCTTTAATACTCGCATAGATAGTGGGATAAGAGTACTTGGAAATGGGGGAGATAGTTATTAAATAATAAATGAATCATAAATTGATGTAACTTGTAAGTAAGTTAATGTAACTTATTATAGAGGAGATTGATTTTTTTTTTTATAGAAATGATAAATTTGAGATGAAAATCAGTCATCATAAAGGAGATGGGAAAAATGAAAAGAATATATATAATGATACTATTTGGATTTGTTTTTCTATTGGTTTCTTGCTCAAATGTAAATTTATACAACGAAAGTCATCTCAATAAAGGAGAAGAATCTGTGGAAGAACGAGATATGTTTAAGTATTTGTCTGAAGAAGACTATGGTGTGAATTTTAGAGACGTTATATACTCACATGAACAATTACTTGAATTAGTTCAGGATGAAACAATATTAGAAAAATATGATGACAATTTTTTCGCTGAAAAAGACCTTGTTATATTTAGATTTAATACACATTATTCTGAAAGCGAAATTAATCTCACTCAAGCTAGAAGAGTAAATCATGATATATATATTGATATTAGTGTGAAGTCACCAGCAAATAAAGAAGATACCTTGTTTGATGCACAGATTCAAGGTGTGACCTTAACCATTGAAATACCTAAATATTTAGGAGATTTAAATTATGAAGAAGATAAGGTGTCGATTTTAGTAATCAATACAAACTTTGAGAACACCTACAGATCTATATATTATAATTGCGAAAAATAATAAGGAGGATTTGTTAAAATGACCAAAAAGGTTATAGGGTTAATGATAGTGGCGTTTTTACTATTTTCCTTAGTAGCGTGTAATCGTCCAGATGATGTTAATTTTGGGGTATTTTATAATTTACAAGAAGCTTACGACATCGGTTTTTTAAATGAACAGGATTTAATGAGCATTGCTTATTATCATGGTTCTCTTGATAGTGTTGGGGGAACTTTTGTTCCAACACCTAAGGAACCTGAGATTTCAAGTCCAGAAATTGAAAAATCAATCAAAGAAACAAGAGCATCTACTCTACGAGTTGAGACTTATTCAGATGGTACACTGAAACAACCTGAAGCAACAGTAAGTGATGTCATGATTATAGGATACTTTGGTAAGTATAGTGATTGTTTTGCGATAATGCTACAAGACAGTTATTATGACTATATGGACGTAGTAAGAAGTGTTGATATTGCGGGAGTTACCTTTAATTATAGCAATAGTAATAGTATTTTAATATGGAGAGATAATAAAATGGATTTATAAAGACTTGCAAAACAGTCGTATTTGGACACTTTTCTTAAAGAAAATTATCCTGAATCTACTTTAAAGGATGTTACTTTTAGACCTTACCTCGGAATATACAATAATAGTCTTGTTGCAGTTTTTTATGGTGGAAAATATCACGGTGATTTTCCAGATGTTGAAATTAGTTATGTGATTGAAGAGTTAGAATTTGTTTTTTCAGAAGGGTACCCAATTCTTGTTTGGAATAGAGGTAATGTTTATGAATTACCACATGCATATGAACAAGGTTTTTTGATAAAAGAGAATCTAATAATGATATACAATATTTACTACAACAGATAAAAAAATAACATGTAAATTGTCTTACATGTATATATTAGGAAGAAGAGATTGGACTTATCATTGAGGGAATGTATTTTACACACTTTTATGGATATTTTATTCGAGTTTGGAATAATGGAAATATCTATGAATTTAAAGTAATATATGGTAGAAAAATATTAACTAAAGATTACACACAGTCAATTGAACGTCATTTACCACAGCAAATCTAATCAATAAAGACTTTAATTGTATCAAAAGAACGGAGGAAATAAACATGAGAACCATTAAAAACAAGGTTTGGTTTAAGAAAAATATTTTACTTGGGGTAATGCTTATTATGAGTTTAGGACTATTAGCAGCATGTCAAAAAACACTTAGTATTACAGATTTTGATGGATTAGCAGACTTGCCTAGGAATCCAAGTAGAATTGTATTTGGAACAAATTCAAATAATTATGACGACGAGAACGGCATATATGGTGAACCAATTGAATATGAGATAGAAAGCGAAAAATCTTTTGAGATAATAGAAAGATTATTTGACATCAAGTATAAAGCATATCCGAAAGGAACAGTTATTGATTTATCTCCGATAATTAACTATTTGATTTTTTATACTGATGATGGGGAGGAATGGACAGTGGATTTAGGATTAAGAAGACATAATGAGCGCTGGTATTATCCTACTAATGGTAAAGATTTAATAACCTTTTTACACGAATCAATAACACTTTAAAAAAATAAAACGAAAGAATGGGGATGAATATGAGAAAACACAAGAGTAAGTTAAAAAGTTTTTTAGTTGCAATATTATGTTGTTTAGGGATATTAGTATTTTTAACAATATCAATGAGTCAACAAGTATATGCTTATTCACACTAATGCGAAAATGAAAGCGAGTGCTATGAACTCGATTCTCACGTCTATGACTTAGGGGATATATTAGAAGGAGATACAGGTTCCGGTTATAGTCTAGAACAGGAATACCAGCAAGCATTAGCCCAAGCTGGCATAATGAGTCCAAATGCGGTTCAGAGTAATAATTCCTGTGATACACATTCCACAAGTTGTGGTCCGGGTCGTGAAAATGGTTTCAGTTCCACCTTTCTATCAACAGGATGCAGAAACTGGGAAGGATGGTCATACGGAAATTATGGTGCCACCGATATACCATTTTGGATTGATATGCCAAGTATGAACACGATATCAAATACCACACATCGTAACATATTGATTAATGATATAAGAACGCAAGCGGCTCTTTGGAATGATGCTGTTATGCATGATGGAACAGGTCAAATTGTAAATCTTTATGAAGTTGGAATTGGCTCAAATACTCGCCCTGCAAATATAAACGGTAGAAGGGTCGTAGAAGTTATGCGTCGTGATGGAGATTATGCAGGACAATTTAAACCACCATGGCTGTTTAGTCCAGCCATTGAGATTAGAATCAATTATAATGCTTCAGGAGGCGGTGATAGACCAGGTAGAAATGTTGATACTCCTATGCATGAATTTGGACATTTGTTGGGTTTATATGATCTAGATGATGGTCATACTAATGGAACTCATAAAACTTTGATGGGTTATAGTCGTGGTACAACCGTTTTGACTGTTGTTTCAGCAATAAAATATCAAGACATTCAAGGACTTGCAGTACTTAATAATAGACATACAACTCACCACTGGAATAGATATGTAGTTAATGGGAATCATTATTTACATTTTTGTTTTTACTGTGATACAGTTGATAGTGTAACATCAGCAAAATCTGGTTCAGCAGCAATGGTAAATGCATCAACCTGCACACATAACTATCGGCCAATGGTTTCTCATGGTGATAGACATTGGTTGAAATGTACAAGATGCTATAAAGTGGTAGAGAGTAACTTCTTAATTGAAGGTGTATCAGGAAGTCCTATCACTCTTAGGATTAATGGACTATCAAATAATAGTTTCACCTCAATAACGATTCCTTCTTCAATAGGCGGTCAAAGTGTAAAATATATCTCTGATTCAGCATTCAGTGGACTAAACCAATTATCTCAAGTCTCAATCCCATCAAGTGTAACTCATATTGGTAGCAATGTATTTCATAATACAAACAATGCACCGATATACTTAGAAGGTAGAACAAGTGCACCAAGTACCTTTGACATCCATTGGAATGCATCAGGAAATCCTGTTTATCTAAATGGCAATTTGTGCACCCACACATCAACAACATTCATGAGTATTAACTATACACAACATGGTCATTTATGTAATACATGTAGAACATTTGTCAGTAAATCAAATCATAATCATAATGTAGAACATATACCACTGGGAACTGCACCGTCTGGTATAGCAATGCATGCTTCATATTGTGCATGTGGTCACTCTGTAACGGTTCCGTGTGTAGGTACGTTGCACATTCCTGGACAACCAACTACATGCATGTATTGTGGACAGGAGTTCTCTAATCCACTATTCATGCTTATGCTACCTAATGGAGAAACCTTTGTTTCAAATGCACCATTTACATATGATATGTTTGAACAACTAGTAGAACATCTTGAGTTATCCTACAACTATGCAGATTTTGTCTTTTCTGTTAGATCAAACATTGTTTATGATGAATATGATATAAACTTAGTCAGTATACTACCTAATAGAAAAGAAATATCATATGAATGCTGTGAGTAGTAGCTATGATTTTAGTAAACACGGCAACAAACAAAACTAGATTTATCAGTCGAAATTTTGGTCACCATTTTCCACTATTTACTCATAAACGACCCTATGACGTATTTTCATAGCAGTTGTAGACTTTATACTATTTTCCATTATTTACCCATCATTACTCGAATTTACTGGACTTTTCCTGATTTGGAAAATCCACAGTAGTTTTAGTATTTTCGCTTATAAAGTGCCATTTCAATGAAGGTGAGAAGAGACTCCAAAAACATATTGAATTAGTAATAAAACTAACAAAAATCAGCTAAAAACAGCTGATTTTTTGTATATATAGGATTAAAAAATGATGGTTCAAATCCGACCAGTAGTAGATATCATTAAGTAAGATGGGATTTGTAACACGGGTTTGAACTAATGATAATAAAGATGTGACACGAGTACGAACCTATTTCATATGATAAAATTAAAAATCCAAAATATTGAAACAAAACTAAACAAATGTTTGAAATGGATTCCACCAAAATGTTGAAATAGACGATTTTTGTTAATATATAATTGGGTTATAAAAATGAATGATAAATATTTATCAAGACTTATTGATAAACAATTAGCCGAAATATTAAACTCGATGGGGGCTGTTTATATTAGAGGGCCAAAATGGTGTGGAAAATCTACAACAAGTTTACAAATGGCAAAAACTGTAATCAATTTTCAGGATACTGAAAGAGGCCAAGCCTTTGTTGATTTAGTTGATACTAATATTATGGGGCTTTTAAATCAAGAAACGCCTATATTATTTGATGAATGGCAGATTGTTCCTAAAATATGGAATGCTGTTAGAACTGAAGTAGATAAACGAAATAAAGTTGGGCAGTTCACTTTAACAGGATCAACTGTTTTTGAGTTTGATAAAACAATGCATAGTTGCGCGGGTAGAATTGCAAGAATTGATATGAAACCAATGAGTTTGTTTGAGTCTGGTGATTCAAATGGAAAAATATCTTTAAATGAAGTGGTTAAAGGAAACTGGAACTATGATGATGTAATGTCAGAACTAACAAAGACAAGACTTTCGTAAGTTTTGTGTAGAGGTGGCTGGCCATCTGCTATAACAAATAAATACATTAATCCGCAAGTAATTGAAAACAATATGTTAAGGCAACAGTAGAAACTGATCTATCAGAAATTGATAATGTTAGAAGAAATCCACTTTTAGCAAGATATATTTTGGAATCTTATTCTAGAAATATTTCCACACTTAGCACAAATAAAACAATTCATGAAGATGTCATGCGTAAAATAGATGTCAGTGATAGAACGATTATTAATTACTTAGAAGTATTTGAAAAACTATATATCATTGATGAAATTCCAGCATGGAATCCAAATATACGAAGTAAAACATCTATAAGAACTTCTCCTAAAAAGAATTTGATTGATCCTTCAATTGCAGCAGCAGTACTTAATGTCTCACCAAAAGAGTTAGAACTAGATTCAAACACTTTTGGTCTGTTCTTTGAAAGTTTGGTAACTAGAGATATATCAGTGTATACGGAATCAGAAAATGCTTCAATGTCTTATTACAGAGATAGAAATGGGTTGGAATGCGATTTGGTTGTTCATTATCCTAATGGTGAATTTGCATTAATTGAAATAAAATTAGGAGAAAAGGGTATTGAAGAAGGCGCAGGACATTTACTTGAAATTCAAAATCTACTCATTAAACATAAACAGCGTGCACGAAAAGCACTTATTGTTGTTACCGGAACACAAGTAGCAATGAAACGCAAAGATGGTGTCTATGTAGTACCTATCGGATGTTTAAAGCCTTGATTGATCGAATCTGTTTATAACTTCGAATAAAATTATGAAAGTTTTGTTGTTAAAAGTGGTAAAACATTGTGCAAGTAGACCCTTTGAGGTCATCACGAGTATATTCCGGATTATTAAACCAATTTGTTATATCACTAAAAAAATACCAGAACAACTAATGGAAGCAATATAATTAGCAATTTAATTTAAAATCGATGTTAATGGTATTCCAGTGTTAGAAGATATAGTAGAATTAAATGCTGATTACATTATCATTTCGTGTCATGGTGAAGATGGTAGAATAATCATGCCTAAACTTTATGAAAGTGTTTATTTAAGTGTATTATAGTGCTTTTGTAGATTTAGGTGTTACGATTTAACGATTACCTACAATTTAACGATTAAATCGTGTGAAATATTGAATTTACAAGTCCTGATCAATTAAGGGATATTGAAAGTATTAAATATGATAAAGTCGCACAAAAAAAGAGGCGAAGGTGATGCTGCTTGGTCTGGCATACTAAAAAAAGCACGTGACCATGCACGTCTTCTGATGCAGTGGAATAATCAATTATGTGCCGGGTTTTCTAATCATGAACCTTGGATGATGGTTCATCCAAATTATGAAAAAATAAATGTAGAAAGTCAACTGGATGATAAAGATTCAATTTTAAACTGCTATAAAGAAATCAAACGAATAAAATCAAATAATATGACACTCATTTTAGGTGATACAATTGAAGTGGATTATAACGATGATCGTATATTAGCTTATATGAGAAGTTATGAAGAACATGAAATTTCAGTTGTATGTAACTTAAGGGCAGTTGAAATTGAATTTAAAACCACGTTATGAATAAATGTTGATCATGATGCAGATAAATTATTACCTTATGAAGCATTTGTTGTAAGAATAAAATAATTTAAAACGATAAAGACCTACCTTCATTTTAGAAAGTAGGTCTTTTTTAAATGTTAGAAGTTTGGTTTGACTTGATCTAATAACTTCATATCATCTAAAGATATTTCAAAGTCCACATTTTTATTTTCAATAATACGGGATTCATGTGTAGATTTTGGAAGCGGTGCAGTATTTTTTTGTAGACAATAACGAATACATAATTGAGCTGGTGTCACTTCATACTTTTTCGCCATTTTTACAATGTCTTTGTGATTTAATAATCTGCCAGTGCCTAAAGGTGAATATGCCTCAACAAAGATGTTATGTTTGTTGCAGTGATCCATAGTTTCTTTTTGATTTAAGCCGATATAATAAGCGATTTGATTGACCTGTGGCACAACCTTACAATGCTTTAAAATATTATCAATATCTTTTGGATCAAAGTTTGAAATACCAATTGCACGCACCTTGCCTGCCCTATATAATGATTCCATCGCTTGATAAGCTAAAACATTGCCTTTATGGTTTGCATTACCAACATCATTCCATGGCCATGGTGCGTGAATTAAATATAAATCGATATATGCTAAATCAAGAGCTTTTAAAGATGCATCAAAAGCTTTTAGTGTACCATCATATGTTTTGATATGAGATGGAAGTTTTGTTGTAACAAATATCTCATCTCTAGGTATGTTTGAATCTTTAATCGCACGACCAACAGAGTGTTCATTACCATAACTTGCTGCTGTATCAATATGGCGATATCCGTTTTTAAGTGCTGTTAAAACACTATTATATGCATCATCACCGTCTTTAATTTGCCACGTACCAAAACCTATTTTTGGTAGTTTAACACCGTTGTTTAATGTAAAAAACTGATCGATAACCTTCATTTTGCCAACTCCTTTTTAATCGTTGTTTGTTAAGGTTATTATAACATGTTTTTATGAACATCATGATAACACAGAATATATAATTGATACACTAAAGGGATTAATTTAAAGTACTCTTTACTGCATAAGGTAGGTTAAATATATGATATGCTATATAAAAAGGTATATGATAAACAAAAGGATATGAAGACGATGAAAAAACTTATCTATATGATCTATATGAATCTATTTATTTTAATGCTTAGTGGTTGTCAACCGTCGGTGAATCATGATTTTATTATCCCACCTATTGAAGACTATCAAATAAAAGATTTTAATTATATAGCTTATGAACCACTCTTTCCAAATGAAAATCAAAGTTTATCAGAAGAAGAACTAAATGATACCGTTAAAGCCAATGTATTCATTCATAATTTATCTTATAACAATCCATGGTTATTAATTGATGCATCCCTTTATACCGGCAGTGGTGTTATTTTTCATGAAACAGATACTTATTATTATGTACTGACCAATGCCCATGTTGTTCAACAAAATGAATCATATCAATTTCAAGCAATTGAAGTCTATGACTATGAAGATAATAAGTATGATGGGTTTATCTATGAAGGTAGCATAGATTTGGAATTAGATTTATCGGTTATTGTTTTTGCCAAAGAAGAAGAACTTACTGTATTAACACTTGCCAATGGGCAAGTGTTAATTGATGAAAAAGTTTATGCGATTGGTAATCCCCTTAAAAAAAGAAATGTGATTACTGATGGTAAGGTTGTTGGTTACAATAGAACAATTGTTGAGGATAAAGATGGCAACAACCACTATATGAGTTTTTATGCAATCACTCATAATGCACTGATCAATGATGGATCAAGTGGCGGGATGCTCATTAACAAGGATTTATACATTGTCGGTATTAATTTTGCATCTGGTAAAGATGAGGAAAAGGTAGAAAGTTTTTCTATACCATCGAATTTGGTCGTTAGCTACTTAAATAATCTTATATCTAATCAAAACAGTATGGATTAAATAGGAATTCAAACACGATAACAATTTAAATAAGACAATATAATATATTTAAACATGGTATAATAATTTTAAACATACAATGGAGAGATTGTATATGACAACTAAAACTTTGTTTCAAAAAGCGCTAAAGGGGACGGGTCCTTTATTTAATCTTCATAAAAATGCTGTTAAAAACTATAACCAACAAAGTATTGTACCAGCATTTTTAATATCGATGTTCATTTTATTAATACCGGTGACTTTATCTATCTTTAGACAAAGTATGCAACCCACATTACCTGCTTATCTTTCAACATTTTTAGCTGTTTTTATTTTACTATGCTTAAATCAAATATCAGCGATTCAAAATAAACCGCTCATACTCATTTATACGCTTGGTCTTATATGGTATGCTCTAGCAATATATTTAAGTATATTTCGTTTCAATGATCGTCCAGCTGGGATATTGCTGATCTATTTTGTTGTTGCACCATTATTATTTATAGATAAATCTTATAAGATAAATATTTTCATCACTATATTATTTTTAATCCACATCGTTTTGTCTTATCAAATGAAGGTTGCTGAAGTTGCAGGTGTTGACCTAATTAATACTTTATCAAGTACAGTCTTAGGTATGTTATTTGGCCGACTATTTTTAATGAGTCGTTTAGATAATTTTGAAATTGAAAAATTGATGATTATTGAAAAAGAAACGGATTTTCTTACCGGTTTATTTAATCGTAGAAAACTTTTTGAACACTATGAAACGATACAAGCTCTTGATAGAAAATTACTAATTATGATGATGGATATTGATGAGTTTAAAAACTATAATGATACATATGGTCATATTAGTGGTGATACAACGCTTATAAACTTTTCAAGTTTACTGAAAAATATCAATAAAGAATACCCGATTTATTTTTACAGATTTGGTGGTGAAGAGTTCATTGGCATCTCAACAGAAGTATCTGTGAAAATGTTTTTAGAGATTGCAGAAAAAATTAGAGTTCAAACCCAAAAAATTAAAGTGCCTGATCGCCCAGTTACCGTCTCTATTGGTGTGGCATATTGTAGTGACGTTAGGGATAAAAATGTTGATGAAGTGCTTGAACGGGCAGATAAGGCACTTTATGAAGCCAAAAGACAAGGGAAAAACAAAGTACAAATTAATATGGAAACTTAAAATGAAGTGATATTTATTTAGGATAGCAAAGCATCATATGTGCAATCATTTAATTAAAATATGCTATAATTTGTGTGTCAAGCACTAGGGGTAAGTATATGTATATAAAAAAGGTTGAAACAAAAAAAGAAGCTAAATTATTTACGGAATTTCCTAATATTTTATTTAAATCACATCCGGCGTATGTACCTGCTTTAACATTAGATGAGCTACATGTTTTTGATCCGGCTAAAAACCCAGCACACTCATATTGTGAGAGTGTACGTTTTTTAGCATATGATGGTAAAAAAATAGTGGGCCGTATTGCAGGAATTATTAATCACCAATACAATAAAGAATTTCAAACAAAAGTTGTGCGTTTTAGTCGAATTGATATGATTGATGATATCGAAGTGACCAAACTATTAATTGAAGCAGTAACAAATTGGGGTAAAGAAAAAGGAATGGTTAAAATCATTGGTCCAATTGGGTTTACCGATATGGATAGGATGGGTCTATTAATTGAAGGTTTTGACTATTTAAATATGTTTATTACAATTTGGAATCCGCCTTATTACCAAACACATTTAGAATCGTTAGGATTGAAAAAAGATGCGGATTGGATTGAATCTGTTATTCTTTGGCCTAAAGTCGTACCTGAAAAAATAAAAAGAGGTGCACATATTGCCAGAAGTCGTTTTGGTTATGAACTTATTAAGCTAAAAAGTAAACGACATATAGATAAGTATGTTTATGATGCATTTGATGTATATAATCGGGCATTTAATGAGTTATACGGATTTTATCCGATCTCGAAGCCTGTTATGGATTATTATATAAGACAAGTAAAGTCTTTAGTAAAGTTAGATTTTTTATGGTTTGTCTTAGATAAAGATAAGCAAGTCATTGGTTTTGGCATAATGATGCCAAGCCTAGCAGAAGCAAATAAAAAATCAAATGGTAAGTTATTACCATTTGGTTGGTTGCGGTTATTACACAGTTTAAAGAAGTTTCATACGATTGATTTTTATTTTATTGCAGTTGAACCAAAACATCAAGGACGCGGTGTGTTAACAATGATTATCGAAGATGGCATTATACAAGGCAACAAGTATGGTGTTGTACGTGCACTCACTGGTCCAGAACTAGAAGATAATGTAAAAATTCAAGCACAATGGAAAGATTTTAATCCGACAAATTATAAAAAAAGACGTTGTTACCAAAAACAAATATAATCTTTTTGAGTTTAAATTTAAACGATTTATAACTATTCATGTTAAAATAACTAACATGTGAATAATACATAGTATTAGTACGGGAGAGGTACTGAGCTTTGGGCATTGAACATCTTTTAATTTCAATGGTGATTTTGTTTGCTTTTATGATTGCGCTGTCACTAGCTATAACACACCATCATATAAAATTAATTTATCGTGGTATCGACTATTTAGCGATTGGCATTGTCTGTCATGTTTTTGGCTTTGCAATCTATTCAGGAACACTCATCGATATAGGATGGTTAATTTTTTTTGTTGGTAATGGGCTTTTTGTTATTGGCACACTATTACTACATAAAGGCATAATCAAATATGTAGGTAGTGCACAAAACTACAAAAGAGTTTATATTATAGTAGGTATTACCGCATTAGTTGGTATGATTCTATATTTTTCTAATTTGTCAGATATGTTTTATAAAAATTTAATGTCTTTATTAGTCATATATATGATCGTTGAAATTATGCTGACGGTATTTAAAGCCGATGATCACTTAAAAAAATCATTAAGTATACCGATGAAGGTATTTGGAGCATCTTTTTTAATGTTAATGGTTGCACGAGTTATTATCGTTCAAAGAGGGATGATATTAGATCCAATCAATAATGAAACTTTCACATATCAAGTACTTATTAGTATAATTGGTGGTTTATTATTTGTGATATTTGGTTTTACAATGTCGATCGTCATTAATGTACGTGCCATTACTGATTTGAAAATAGAACGTACACGGATGGAACAAATTTCAATCACAGATCATTTAACCGGCTTACCAAATCGCTTAGGCTTAGAAAAGTATATCCAAAGTATTCAAAACACAACTGAGAAGTATGCTGTTATTTTTGCTGACTTTGATGAATTTAAAAAAGTTAATGACTATTATGGACATATGATTGGGGACAAAGTGATTATTGAGTTTTCTAGATTGTTATTACAAATGAATGATGAACATGTGTTTACTGCGCGTTATGGTGGTGATGAGTTCGTCACAATTATAACGAAGTTTGAAAACGAAAAAACATTAGAAGCATCCATAGAAAATAAGATTAAGTCGATTGGATCCCAAATCAAAGTACAAAATTATACATTTGATTTAACAATATCAGTCGGTGTTGCAATCTACCCAATCCATGGACAAGATATTTATAGTTTAATTGGCAAAGCCGATAGTGCACTTGGTCAAATCAAATTAAATGGTAAAAACAATATAAGATTTTATCAGTAATATAAAAACCGCTTTTATAAGCGGTTTTGTTTTAGTATGATTATTTCTTACGTAACATTCTTAAGCTATTTAGGATAACTAAAATGGTTGAACCTTCATGGGCTACAACACCAAAAGGTAAGTTGACTTGACCGATGAAGTTTAATGTTAATAAGGTGAGTATCACACCAATGGAGAAAATAACGTTTTGATAAATAATGTGTTGATTCGATTTAGCAATTCTAAATACATGATCAATATTTTCTAAGCGGTTGTTCATAAAGACAATATCTGAGGTTTCAAGTGAAATGTCTGATGCAGTTCCCATGGCAGCACCAATGTCTGCAATTGCTAATGCTGGTGCATCATTAATACCGTCACCAACCATCATGACTTTACCGTATTTTGCCTGTAGCTTTTTAACATGATCACTTTTTTCATGCGGCAGTGCATCAGCAATGACATGGTCAATTGCAGCTGATTTTGCAATTGCTTGTGCAGTTGCTTGGTTGTCACCTGTAATTAAAATAGGGATAATACCTTCGTTTTTTAGTTGTTCAACAACTTGTTTAACATTTGGACGCAACTTATCAATAAGTGATATAAAACCAATGAGTTGATCATTTTTAATAATTTGAACAATCGAGTGACCATTGTTTTGACTTTCTTTCATCAAGCTGGAAATTGTGCTAGAAGAAGTATGTTCAAACTTACCAATCTTATAAGTGTCTTTACCTATTTTAGTCGTCATCCCAAAACCAGGAATTTCTTCAACTTGATATGGGTGATATGTACTTTCTTTTTCAAGATGGTTGGTAATGGCATTTGCTAAAGCATGATTGGATTGTTTTTCAACTGAAAAGACAATATCTAAGATTGCTTGTCGCTCTAAAGATTTATCAACTTGAATATCAACCACTGCAGGCTTTCCTTCTGTAATTGTTCCAGTTTTATCAAAGACAACCACTTTAATTTGACTTAAATCTTCTAAATATTTACCACCTTTAATTAAAACACGTTTTCTAGCAGCGTTTGATAAGGTAGATAACATCGTTGGTGCAATACTAGCCATTAAAGCACAAGGTGAACCAACCACTAGAACAACTGTACCACGATAAAATGATTCAGTCCATGTCCAGTAACCTAAAGTGGCAGGAATAATCATAAAACCTAATGCGAGTAAAATAACAAAATAAACATACCATTTTTCAATTTTTTCAACGCGAGTTTGTTGACGTCCTTGATTATCTTGAGCATCTTTAACAAGTGCTACAATCTTTGAGACAACAAATTGATCAGCTGATGTGGTAACTTCAACAATAATGGCAGAGTTTAAATTATATGTACCTGCAAAGACCTCATCATTTTCGGCTTTATTAACGGGCATCGATTCACCAGTAATTGCTGCTTGATTAATTGCAGTTTGACCACGTATAATTTTACCGTCAACTGGGATAGCATCACCAACTTTTACAATTACTTGATCACCAATTTTAAGTTGACTTACAGCTACAATTGTTTCTTTACCATCTTGATAAAGTGTTGCTTGTTCAGGTGAAAGATTTAATAAAGAAGTAAGCTCTTTTTGAGATTTATTATGAGCAAAGGTTTCGAGTAAACCAGATACTGCAAAAATCATTATGAGTAAAGCGGCTTCTAAAGGATTACCGATAATAAATGCAGATAATGCTGCTAAAACCATTAAAATTTCAACATTTAATGATTTATTCTCAATGGTTTCTTCAATACCTTCTTTGGCTTTGAAAAACCCACCTAATAGAAAGGATATAGCATATAATATAACAACTGGTGTTTGTACTGTTTCTCCTATATTTGGTAAGACTGTAAAGTTTAAAATAACTGCTACAATCAATAATATAATCGATGTTACTACAAAGAATAATTCAATATTTAATCGTGTCAATAACTTTTTCATATAATACCTCTTTTCCTGTAAATAATCTATCACTATTGTTTCTACAAGTCAACTTATTTATAAAGAAAACAGCCTTATTTATAATAATTATAACGAGCAACAATTGTATTTAGAATTATTCTAAATTACAACAAAAATGGCATATTTTATAGAATGTATAAATTAATTTTTACAGGCTTAAAAAACATTGATTAAATGTTTTGATTATGATACAATATCTTTGCGTCAAAAATAAAAGATTGGCACAGTTAGCTCAGCGGGAGAGCACCTGCTTGACGTGCAGGGGGTCACAAGTTCAATCCTTGTACTGTGCACCATTCATAAAATTGAAAAAGACCGATATGTAATGAAGGTCTTTTTTGTATATTAAGAGTAAGAGTTATCTCTTAGTCTTTATCTTTTATAGATTAGAGTGTATAATACACTTGAAGGAACAGTTAATGATTTGAACTTAGAGTTCGTAAAAGCTTTTATGCCTTGAGTATTTATAAAGCCTGTTCCTTCCTAAAAAATAACGTGGGCTAAGAGTTGATGACTCTTAGCTTTTCTAATTTTTATTAAAAATGTCATTTTACAACATTAAAACATGGATTCATTATATAATAATAGCGAATTCTACATTATCGAGTAATGGGGAGGGTATCATGAACGAATTTGATGTAAGTATGATTCCTATGATATTTTTACTATTTCAAGTAGCTGTTATCGGTTTATTTATTTTAGTACATATATTTTTAGGAAGAAAAAGAGGTGTTGTTAAAACAACATGGTTTTTTGTAGGTGAGATCATCTTAGTTTTTGTATTATTATGGGGATTAGGACTCTTTCAAGCCAATGATTGGATTACAGAGGACATGTTACGACAATACATGAGTCTCATACCAGGTAATCAATTATCTGAGTATATGGATGAAATGTCGGCAAGTGGTATGATGCCGCTGTTTTTAGCATTAGCTGACCTAAGTATTAAAATGAGTGTATTTGTCTTACTGTATACCATATTAAGAACACTCTTTAAATGGGTTATCTTCGGTATACCTTGGGCTATTTTTATTAAACCAATCGTTAAAGATAAACCAAAGAATAAATTATTAGGTGGTCTTATTGGTATATTTAGAGGGGCATTTGCAGGTTTCTTTTTACTATTTCCAATCTTAATTATTATTAATACAGTTGTAGGAAAAGGTGTAGATTTAGAAGATAGCGAATATGAAGATCTTGCAGTAGCAATCTCACAAGCCAATGAATACAACTTTGTAAGATATATTAATGATGCAACTAAAATTAACGATACTGGGCTTGCAGACTTTATGTTTGACTTAGCCTTTAGATCTAAAGTTAATGATAAAGAAACGATATTTTGGCGTGTTGAACTTGAATGGATTTCAGAAGCTGGCCGTACCGCACTCCCATATATATTAAATGAAGAAGCTGAAATTGAAATTACATTGGCAGAAATAGAAAAGTTTGAAGGTGTGTTTGCTAAATTTGCTAAATCTCAACTGATTGATTCTAGCGTAAAACCTATTATAAAGTTTTCTACTTTAATAGCTGCCAAGCAAGAAGGTTTTGACTTTTTAACACCTGAAGAAATAGATGCTTTGTTAGAACAAATCGATGCAGTTGATCTTAAACTTTCAGAAGATGTTAAAGCTATATATGATTCAGTCGTTGATTTATTAACGATTCAAGACTATAGTCAGTGGGAAGCTGCGGTAAGTGATATTGCTATTATTGGTGACTTTGATGAAGATGAACAAGCACTCTTCATTCAAGCTTTAAATAGACTTGTTACTTTAGATATATTAAACTTAGCAGACCCTGTGATGAATATTTTAATGTATGATGCAAGTATTGTAAATCAAATTACGTGGTTAGATACTGCTGAAGAACGTATTGAATTATTAGATAATATACGTACGAAGTTAAATGCTTATGAAGGTAAGTTCGTTTCAACTACGCTTGGACAACTACTTGGTTTATTTGAAACAAGTTTTTATGACTTCCCAGGAATTGATCTAGACGGTGATGGTCAAACAGATGTTACACTTGCAGAGTTTATTGGTAGTCTAGAGGATTTAACCGTTGTATTAAACAATGATCCGGCATATCATACGTGGTTTAAAGAAGTTTTAGATGGTGTTGGTAGTATGTCAATTGTTGATATCATGATGGAACCACTGATGGGGATAGCTTTAAACGAATTAAGTGGTACTGATGGTCTTTTAGATCCAGCGGATTTAGATGCGATAAAAGCAATTATTGAAACAAACTTTAGTGATCAAGATGACTTAAAACGAGAACTTTCTTGGATTGCTGAAGTTTATCAAGCAATTGGTAATCTTCATATTGGTGCACAACTTAGTGCTGGTGAATCACCAACTAAGATATTAGATACATTATTAGTTACTGAAGATGGACAAGATTTATTTAAAGAAACGGTTGATACATTCTTAGCAGGACAAACAATTAGTGCACTCACAAGTCAAATGAGTAAGGCACTTATAACAAGATATGTAACAGAACCGGCTGAACTTGCTATTCCACTTGAAAAAGCAACCAGTCTAACCAACTTCAATTTTAATAATGAAATTCAAGTGCTATTAGATGTCTTATTTGATTTATATGATGAAGGTTTAACACTGGATACTGCATTAAATAGTGGCCAAGATGAAAACATCTTAGAAACATTATTACCAACCGTATTAACTTATGTACGTGATGAAGACCAAAAAGATAAACTTTTATCATCCAATATTTTATATGCGTTTTTAGATTATAACTTAACAAATATTCCAATGCTTGAAATACCTGACGTTATTTATGAAACTTCAGGTAACTACAATGGTTGGATTAAAAAGACAGAAATATCTAACTTGTTTAGTGTGCTTGATGGCTTACTTACAGAAATGGAAAACCACGACCTTGACATAACTGATTTACTAGGTGGCGATATGGATATTAATGCCTTCTTCCCGGTGATTAAAGGTTATGCAGCAACAGAAAGTGATCGTCAAACACTCTTATCATCAGATATTATTTATAAAACGATTGATGATTTAATTCATGGTATTGACCTAGTAGACATACCGGATACTGCAGTCAATTTAGATACTTCATCACCATATTACTTATGGACTGAAAGACTTGAATTACAAAAAATCTTAGAAGCGCTTGTTATTATGGACATTGATATGCCAACGGATGGGTCACCAATGAATTTAGATCACATCACAGGTGAACAAATCAATGATGTTATCTTAGTCGAATCTGCTGTAATGACAAGGTTATTAACAACTTATATTAAGGATGCAAATTTATTTGACATCCCTGTGGTTGCTTTTGAAACACCAGAACAACTCGATTTAAAACAAGCAGAACTACAAGCTTTGGGTAATATGTTGGTCGATTTAGACTTACAATTAGGTGACTTAATTGGCAGTGGTTCATCAGACTTATTAAGCAACTATGTTGTCAGTGATTTAACTGGATTACATTACGAAGATAGTTATTTAATTAAAGGATTTATTACATTTGGTGTAGAAACCGGTATTGGTACGCCACATCCGTTAGCACTAGATCCTACATATCCTGAAGTGTTAAGTGAAACTGAAATTGCTGAACTATTTAATATATTAAATGCACTAGATACTGTACCTTCCATGCAAGTTGGGGATTTAATGGATACATTAAGTCCAACAACTTTAACATTTGATCAAACAAATACGATTATAACAAGTGGTGATTCAATCGTTATTCGTGCGTTATTTAGTGACAATTTACTAACAACACAAATTGTAGCGGATTTATCACTACAAGATGCTGCATTCCACTTAGATGGTGGTATGCCAGTCTATGATTTAATTAGTTACAATGAAATGCAAAGACTTGTTGATGCATTAAGTAACTTAAATGAACCGACAGACATCATCATCGATTCTGTTTCTGCAATGGATGCTGATACATTAACAATTGCGCATATGATTGATATTCATCAAGAAAACTCAAGTATTATACGCACACTCATGAGTGATAAGATTATTACTTATGTAACCCCACAAAGAATTGCATTAAGTGCTTATGACACATCAGCACCTGGTGATTTAACACATAGTGAACTTACAAACTTCTTGGATGCGATTGCTATCTTAGATGATACTTATAATGATGGTAATCCAAATAATGATGCACCATTAATTGATTTAGTGGATACACTTATCTTAAATGTCAACACACTTAAACTAGGTCAAATGGTTCAAATGCATCAAAAAGCATCCGTTATTATGCAAAAGTTCATGTCTGAAGGTATTGTGGATGCAGTAACAACTGCAGATATACGTCAAGATGCTTATAGTGATATAACAATGGAAATAGTGGATTATGATGAAATCACCAACTTGCTAGGGGCAATGAACGTTCTTGCATTAGATATGCATGCAGGTGATCAATTAGCTGCAGATGATGAATCCATTACAAATATAGTTGGTAATATTACAAATAGCTTAACAACTCAAGTCATTCGTGATCTAGCAAATGAATCATCAATTATTGTTTACCGTAAGATGACAAACACGATTGACAGTGCACTTTCAATTGATATACCAACAGCCGCATTACAAGTACATACATATAGTGGTATGGACTTAACTCAAACAGAACTGATTAACTTAACTTATGGATTAGAAGCATTTGGCTTTACAACCATTGATACATCATTAGTTCAATCTGGTAGCTCAGACCTATTAGATGTTCAAGCTGCGCTTGCTACAAACTCATATATTATCGATCGCTTAATTTCAAAAGCTGTTACAGATGCTGGTCTATCAACACTTGAATCACATCAAGGTCAAGAAGACCCAACAATCGATATTCAAAAAGATGAGTTAGAAAACTTAGTTGATGCATTTATTGCATTTGGTATTACCAATATTGACGATGCATCCTCTGTAAGCTTTGCAGCTTTATATGCAGCAGCTCAAACAATGGATGAAACAACATTCAATGGTTATATTGATTATGTTGAACCATATGATCCATTAACTGAAGATATGGGGTTAACGATTGTTAAAGACTTCTTAATTGCTAAGCTAGATGATCAAATACCAAATCCAAGTGATTTACCAAACAATTATCCAGTTACAAACAGACAAGAATTACATGATCTAATATTCCCGTAGTCACATAATAATCAACCCGGAATGCTCATTTTCTGGGTTGGTTTACTTAATCATTAAAAATTAATGTATAATATAAATATATGAAAGGTAGGAAACGTTTATGAAACCATCTTATGGTTGGCTCCTTAAATGGATTTTAGCAGCAATATTGATTGCTGTAGGCTTAACAATGTATTTTCAAGAACAGTTAGTATTTTTAATTACTGGTACAGTGATTGTTATATTTTCACTCTTTAGAGTATATCCATTGTTAAAATCATTAAAAAAAGAATTACAACGAACCATTAATTTATTAGAAATCATTTTTGCATTTTTATTAGGAGGACTCATGATTTATGTGGGTTATGAATCCTATAATTCAGGTAATGCAATTGATCCTATATGGCATCAAGTTTATAAATATACACTGGCATTTGTCTTAATTGCTCGTGGTGTTGTATTCTTATACTCTACAGTCTTTTTAGAAGAAAAGACCGAACAAATGAAGTTTTGGATGCATCTTGTTATCTTTATACTGGGTGGGGTCATTATTGGTGTTAAAGACTTTGAACCTGCAACAGTTGCATTACTGTTATTAATTATTTCAGTTGTCGGTGGTGCGTATTTAATTTATGACGGCTCAGGCGGTTATAAAAAATACCGTGAATACAGTTTAGCTATGAATGAGAAAAAGCGTGTTGATAAACCAAAAGATGTTGAAAAAGAGTTACCAACATCCGATACACCACAACCAGAAAAAGACGATGATCGTCCATACGTGAATTAAAACTAAATCAAAGTGTGCATATTTCATTAGAAAGTGCACACTTTTTTTAATGTCATTATATTGTAATAAGTTTTCAATGTTTTGAACTTCAAAACAATTGACAAATGAACTAAAAGTGATAGAATGTTAATATGTTTGAACTACAAAGTGTTTGAACAAAAAAATATAATTGGTTTGATAAAGTTAGATACCTAAATGCTAATATGGGCATTTGGTATTTGTTGCATGTTAAAATGATAGCATCATAAAATGATAACCAAAAAGAAAATGAGAGAAGTGTATGAAACTAAATGATATTAAAAGCATAATTAAAGATTTTGAAGCATCTACCCTCACAGTTTTAGAATTAGAAACTGATCAAGTTAAATTAAGATTATCCAAAAATAAAGAAAATGAAAAAGAAGTTATTGTACAAACAGAAAAAGGTACCGAAACAGTTGCACCTACCGAAGTACAAACAGCTATACCACAAAAACAAAATGTTCCAAATAATGAACTTACAATTAAATCACCACTAGTTGGTACCTTTTATGAGGCACCATCACCTGAAGCAGAACCATTTGTTCAAGTTGGCGATCATGTCAAAAAAGGACAAGTGGTATGTATTGTTGAGGCTATGAAAATTATGAATGAGATTACTTCAACAGTTGATGGTAAAATTGAAAAAATCAATTTTAAAAATGGTGACGTTGTAGGTTTTGACGACGTGCTATTTACTGTGGTGTAAAGTCATGGCACAAAATAAAGTATTAGTTGCAAATCGTGGTGAGATTGCTGTTCGTATTATACGAGCATGTAAAGAGTTAGGTATTCCTTCTGTTGCAATATATTCAACGGCCGATGCTACCTCGCTGCATACAAAGCTTGCAGATGAGGCTGTTTGTATTGGTCCGGCAAGATCAAAGGATAGTTATTTAAATATGCAAGCTGTTTTAAGTGCTGCCATAGCAACTGGGTGTAATGCAATACATCCAGGCTATGGTTTTTTAGCTGAAAATGCCAAATTCATTGAAATGGTTGAAGCAACCGGTATTAAATTTATCGGCCCTTCATCTAACGTTGTTAGTAAACTGGGTGATAAGGCAACAGCAAGGGCAATCGCAAAAGCTGTTGGTGTGCCAGTAGTTGAAGGTTCAGATGGTATTGTCAAAGATAAAGAATCAGGCTTAAAGATAGCTAAAACAATCGGATATCCTGTCATGATCAAAGCAAGCGCCGGTGGTGGAGGCCGTGGTATTAGTGTATGCCATAATGATGCTGAATTTAAAAAGGCATTTGATCTGACATCCATGGAAGCTGAGTCGGCATTTGGAGATAAATCAGTATATATTGAAAAGTTTGTTGAAAATCCAAGACATATTGAAGTACAAATCATTGCAGATTCAAAAGGCAATGTCGTTCATCTTTATGAAAGAGATTGTTCAGTTCAAAGACGTAACCAAAAACTTATTGAAGAAGCACCATCTTCAATTTTAAATGATGATTTAAGAAAGAAAATGGGGCAATCTGCAGTGAAGTTAGCAAAGCATGTTGGTTATGAAAATGCAGGTACAATCGAGTTTTTAGTCGACTCAAGAAAGAATTATTACTTTATTGAGATGAATACGCGTATTCAAGTAGAGCATCCAGTAACAGAAATGATTACTGGTATTGATCTTGTCAAAGAACAAATTAAAATAGCTTATGGTAAACAATTAAGTTTTAAACAACGTGATGTTAAAATTTATGGTCATGCAATAGAGTGCCGAATCAATGCTGAAAACCCATTGAATAATTTTATGCCTGCACCAGGTAAGATTGGTAAAATCTTACTACCAGGTGGTTTTAATGTGCGTTTTGATTCGCATATCTATCCTGATTATGAAGTGCCACCATTTTATGATTCGATGCTAGGTAAATTAATTGTTTTTGCACCCAATAGAAAAGAAGCTTTACGTAAAATGCGTATTGCATTAGAACAACTAGTAATAGAAGGTATTACTACAAACGTTGAGTATCATTATGCCATATTGCATGCAACAGATTTTGTTAAAGGTACATATGATACGGGCTTTGTAGCTAAGTTTAATGGATTAATCCAAGGTGAGTATAATGAATCATTTATTGGATGAACGAAAAAGAAGATTATCAATATTTCATGAAATAATTAAAAAAAGACCAATAGAAACAAAACCAGTGGATATTCCTGATGGTGTTTTTACGCAATGCGAACAGTGTAACTCTGCGATTTATAATAAAGATTTAGAAGACAATTTTGAAGTGTGCCCATTTTGTAGTTATCATTTTAGAATAAGTGCAGGAAAGCGTATTCAATATACATTAGATGAAAATACTTTTAAACCTTTATTTGAAGAGATTACATCTAAAAACCCATTAGGTATGCCTGAATATGAAGATAAATTAAAAAAAGGTCAACGTATGTCAAAAATGAATGAAGCATTTTTGGCAGGAACAGGTAAAATCGATGGTCAAGAACTAGCTATTGGTGTTTTAGATTCTTATTTTATGATGGGATCGATGGGTTCTGTCGTTGGCGAACGTATAACAAGACTGATAGAATATGCAGCGTCTAACTTTTTACCTCTAGTTATTTTTAGTGCGTCCGGTGGTGCAAGAATGCAAGAAGGAATTTTAAGTTTAATGCAAATGGCTAAAACATCAGGTGCATTAAACTTATTAGATGAAAAAGGTTTAGTATATATTTCAGTTATGACCAACCCTACTACAGGTGGGGTTGCAGCATCTTTTGCTAGCTTGGGAGATATTAATATTGCTGAAAAGTCAAGTTTAATTGGTTTTGCAGGGGCAAGAGTAATTAAGCAGACAATTGGTCAAGACCTACCTGCAGGTTTTCAAACGGATATATTCCAGTTAGAAAAAGGACAAGTCGATTTAGTTGTTTTTAGATCTCATATGAAACAAACACTATCATTCTTGCTTAAAATACATCATAAGGAGAGCAAGTCATGACACAGATTGAAAAAGTATGGGAACGTATTAAACTTGCTAGAAGTACAGATCGACCAACATCTCGAAAATTGATTAATACTTTATTTCCTGATTTTTTAGAACTACATGGTGATAGACTCTATGGTGATGATGAAGCAATCATTGGTGGTCTTGCTACATTTAATGATATGCCAGTGACAATTATTGCAGAAGAAAAAGGGACAAACACCAACGATAAATTAAAACATAATTTTGGTATGCCACATCCAGAAGGTTATCGTAAAGCGCTAAGGCTTATGAAACAAGCAGAAAAGTTTAGGCGACCAATTATTACAATTATTGATACACCAGGAGCTTATCCGGGTTTGGGTGCTGAAGAGCGTGGGCAAGCAGGTGCGATTGCACTAAATTTAAAAGAACTTATGGTTTTAAAAACACCGATTATCGTTATTATTTTAGGTGAAGGTGGTTCGGGTGGCGCATTAGCCATTGGTGTAGGTGATCACATTATGATGTTTGAAAATGCGATTTATTCTATATTATCACCAGAAGGTTTTGCATCTATATTGTTCAAAGATAGTACAAAAGCAAAAGAAGCAGCACACTTAATGAAACTAACAGCTGAAGATTTAAAACACTTTGGCGTTATTGATGAAATCTTAATGGAAGGAAGGGGTTTAAATACAAACCCGACCACAGGTTTTAACAACTTAAAAAAAGCTTTAGTTAAGCAATTAAACAAATTAACCAAAACACCTATTGATCAACTACTTGAATCAAGATATAACAAATTTAAAAAAATGGGTGAATATGAAGAAAGCGTGAAGAAAAATGAGCAACTTAATGATTAAAGTCATGGGTACTGGACGCTATGCACCAAGTAAAGTCATGACAAATGATGATTTTAGCAAAATATTAGATACAAATGATGAATGGATAACAACAAGAACTGGTATTAAAAGACGCCATATTGCTGAAAATGAAACTGCAGTGGATATGGCATATAAAGCTGCATTAAAAGCGCTAGAAGATAGAAACTACAATAAAGAGGATATTGACTTAATTATTGTTGCAAGTATCACATCTCCTGTTAAAACACCTTCTATTGCAAACCTAATTCAAGCGAAGTTGGGTTTAAATCATAAAAACATCGTAGCATTTGATTTAAATGCGGCATGTAGCGGCTTTGTATATGCACTTGAAGTTGCAGCAAGTATGCTGGCAAGTGGTAACTATAAGGGTGCACTTGTCATTGGTTCAGAACATATGTCATCCATTTTGGATTGGACAGACCGTTCAACAGCTATCTTATTTGGAGATGCAGCCGGTGCTGCAATCATTGAACATAGCAAAGACCCTAATGACCAAGCATATTTTTGGAATGGTTCTAGAGGTGATGATACAGGTATCTTATGGATTGATCCAAAAGTTAAAATGGCGGGTCGTGATGTTTATAAATTTGCAGTGGATATTATGCCAAAAGCAATTCGTGAAGTATTAGCAAAAGCGAATATGAAAATTGAAGATATTGATTTAATTATTCCACATCAAGCAAATTACCGCATTATTCAAAGTGTTGCCAAAGATATGGACATGCCTATTGATAGATTTTTAATGAATTTAGATGAATATGGTAACACATCAGCAGCAAGTATTCCGTTTTTATTAGATGAATATAAATCGACACACCCAGAAGTTAAACGTGTGCTCATGGTTGGCTTTGGCGGCGGATTTACTTGGGGTGCTGCAATTATGAATGTGTAGGTTAACCTATGAAAACAGCAGTTATTTTTTCCGGTCAAGGTGCTCAGTTTGTCGGTATGGGCTTAGATTTTATAGAGAACATACCTCAACTAAAAATACGAATTGAGGCTATGTCTAAACAATTAAACATGAATATCATTGAGGCCTTAAATGATAAAGAAAAGGTTAATGATACGCGTTATACCCAACCTTTAATGGTCGTTGTTGAAGTGATTATCCATGATTATCTAGTTGAACAAGGACTAAAAATTGATGGTTATACAGGCTTTTCTTTAGGTGAATTTAGTGCATTATATGCAGCAGGATATTTTAGTGAAGCAGCAATCTTAAAAATTATTGATATGCGTGCCAAACTGATGCAAGAAGCATCTAGTAATCATCCTGGTGCGATGGCAGCCATCTTATCACTCACCGATGATGTTGTTGAAGCGATTTGTCAAAAAGCATCGGATAAGGATCATATCGTTGTACCTGCAAACTATAACAGTGATGGACAACTTGTTATCTCAGGTGGTGTAAGTGCAGTGGATAAAGCCATTGAACTTGCTAAAGAACAGGGTGCAAGACGTGCCATGAAACTCAATGTTTCTGGTGCATTTCACTCACCATATATGAAACAAGCTGGTCATAGTTTAAAGCTTTATGTAGAAGATTTTACGATTGAAAACCCTACTAAAGTAGTTTATGCAAATACAACGGCTAAACCACTTGAATCTCATGAAGTACTAAATGAAATTTATGAACAAATTTCAAGTCCTGTTTACTTTAAACAAACGATTCAACAAATGGCTTTAGATGGGTTTGAAAGATTTATTGAAGTTGGACCAGGCCAAGTATTAACGGGTTTGGTTAGAAAAATAAGTCCAAATAGTCAAATATATAATGTCTCTAAATTTGAAGACATAAAAAATATAGAGGAGATTTTAAAATGATATTAAAAGATAAAGTGGCCCTAGTAACGGGTGGATCTACAGGTATTGGTAAGGCGATTGCAACTAAGTTAGCATCGATGGGTGCAAATATTGTTGTAAACTATTTTGTTGGACCTGAAGAGGCACAACAAGTCGCAGACGATCTTGCAAAAACATATAATGTTAAAACTGTCGCTTTACATGCAGATGTTTCAAACTTTGAATCAGCAGCTAAATTAATTGATGAATCTGTTAAGGCAATGGGTACTTTAAACATTGTTGTAAATAATGCAGGTATTACAGATGATGCGCTCATTTTAAGAATGACCGAAAATCAATTTGACCGCGTTATTAATACCAACTTAAAAGGTGTGTTTAATATTTCTAAACATAGCGCAAGAACATTATTAAAGTCTGGTTATGGTAGAATTATTAATATCGCATCAGTCATTGGTGAATATGGTAATGTCGGACAAGTAAACTATGGTGCATCTAAAGCAGGTGTAATTGGTATTACTAAAACACTATCTAAAGAATTTGCATCTAGAAAAGTTACTGTCAATGCGATTGCACCAGGATTTATTGAAACTCAAATGACTAGAAATTTACCAGCACAAGTACGTGAAGAAATGTTAAAATATATTGCATTAGGTGAATATGGTCAACCAGAAGATATCGCAAACCTTGTTGGCTTTTTAGCATCACCTGAAGCAGGTTATATTACAGGTGTTGTCATTGATGTAGATGGCGGATTACAAATTTAGAAAATGGGTGAAAATATGAAACGAAGAGTCGTTGTTACTGGGCTTGGTACAGTGAACCCAGTAGGAAATAGTGTGGATGAATCATTTGAAGCGATTATTCGTGGTCAAAATGGTTTAGGTCCGATAACCTATTTTGACACCAGTAATTGGAATGTCAAAATAGCAGGAGAACTAAAAAATCTTAACTTTGAAGATTATTTAGACAAAAAAGAAATTAAACGCAGCGATAAAGTCATGATTTTAGGTACAATTGCAGCGATTCAAGCTTATCAAGATAGTGGATTAAAATCAGAAGATTATGATCCATATCGTTTTGGTATTTTTGTAACATCAGGTATTGGTGGTCTTGATACTATGGAAAAGGATATTTCGGTTAAAGCTATTCGTGGTGCTGATCGTATATCACCATTTTTCATACCAAACTCAATTATTAATATGGTCGGTGGTATGATTTCGATTAAATTCCAGGTGAAGGGACCAAATATACCGATTGTTACAGCATGTTCTGCAGCAACCAATGGCATTGGTGAAGCATTTAGAAATATTCGCGACGGCTACCTAGATTTTGCATTTGCTGGTGGTGCTGAAGCAAGTATTAATGAAACTGGTGTTGGTGGATTTGCAGCACTTAAAGCACTATCGACAGAAGCAGATCCAAATAAAGCATCACGTCCTTTTGATAAGGAACGTAGTGGCTTTGTTATGGGTGAAGGTAGTGGTGTTTTAGTATTAGAAACATTAGAAAGTGCATTAAAGCGTGGTGCTAAAATACATGCAGAAATTGTTGGTTATGGTTCAACATCGGATGCATTTCATATGACTGCACCTGATAATGAAGCAGATGGTCTTACAAAGGCCATTGAGTTTACATTAAAAGATGCAAATGTAAAACCAGAAGTTGTAGATTACATTAATGCACATGGCACTTCAACTTTATTAAATGATAAGATTGAAACTTTAGGTATCAAACGTGCATTTAAAGATCATGCCTATAAACTAAATATCTCATCAACAAAAGGTGCGACTGGCCATATGTTAGGCGCAACCGGTGCAGTTGAAAGTATCTTTTGTATTAAAGCATTAAACACAGGTAAAATACCACCAACCATTAACTATGAAAATAAAGATCCTGAATGTGACTTAAACTACACAGTCAACAAGTCTGTTCATCGAAATATTAATTATGCAATGAATATTAATGTTGGTTTCGGTGGTCAAAATGCAGTTGTTTTATATAAAAAATATGGAGTGTGATAACTATGGCGTTATTAAATAGAGAAGAAATTCAAGCAATACTACCACATAGAGATCCATTTTTAATGGTAGATGAAGTTTTAGAACTTGTTGAGAAAGAAAAATGTGTCGGTGTTAAGTATGTGAATGCAGAAGAATATTACTTTAAAGGACATTTTCCGCAATATCCTGTCATGCCAGGTGTTTTAATTTTAGAAACAATGGCACAAGTCGGTGCGATTGCGTTATTAAGTATTCCAGAATTTAAGGGTAAAATCGGATTTTTTACAGGTGCTAATAATGTCAAATGGCGTAAACAAGTACGTCCAGGAGATACATTAAAAGTGGAAACAGTCTTAACAAGAATTCGCGGTGCATTTGGTATGGGTAGCGCAAAAGCTTGGGTAGGCGATGAATTGGTATGTGAAGCTGATATAAGTTTTGCGATTGGCTAATTATGGCAAAAGTTAAATTAATCGAGTTTAAAAAGATTCCATCAACAAACGACTATTTAAAAGCCAACTACGAAAAATTACAATCCTTTACTTTTGTTCGCACAGATTACCAAACTCAAGGTCGTGGGCAATTTGATCGTAAATGGGCAAGTTCAAATGGTCGTAATTTATTGATGTCTTTTTTAATGAAAGATGTACCAATCAATCAAATGAATAACATCAAAGAATGGGTAAAAAGCGCTATTTTTGCCACCCTTGGTTCATTAGGCTTAGATGTTTATTTTAAAGAACCCAATGATGTTTTTTGTAATGATAAAAAGTTATGCGGTATTTTAATAGAAACTAAAGGATCTGGTCAAAAGTTTGAGTATGTTATTGTTGGCATTGGATTGAATGTTAATCAATTTTTATTTCACAAATTTAAAGCCACTTCAGTTTTTCTTGAAACTAAAAAAATACACAACGTTAGAAAAATTATGTCCAAATTAATGGCTAATTTATTAGAAAGTTATTTTTAGGTGAATTATGAGTCTCAAAAGATTAATTATTATATCTATGTTTGCCTCATTGATTGCTGTATCGACATTTATACAAATTCCTGTACCACCAGTTAGTTTTACACTACAAACATTGATGGTTATTCTTGTGGGACTGTTATTAAACCCTTTAGATGCGTTTTTATCAGTATTAGTATATTTAGCTGTTGGAGCAATCGGTGTACCTGTTTTTTCAACAGGCGGCGGGGCACAACATTTTGTTGCACCTACGGGAGGGTTTTTAATATCCTTTCTCGTTGTAGCACCGGGTATTTCAATATTTAAATCTAAAACCAATTATATACTAAAAGATTTACTTGTCATATTTATATTTGGTTTTATTGTTGTCTACATTGGCGGTATTGCAATGTTTATGTATGCATTAGATGTCGATTTTATTTATGCTATTAGTTTTTTTATTCCTTATTACATATGGGATATTATTAAAATTATCTTTGCATATACAATCTATTATTATATGCCCCAATCAGTGATTCAAAAACATTTAAATGGTAGTTAATCTACCGTTTTTCTTTTTTAGCCATAATGTATTAGAATTAAGCATTCATTATTGGTAATGTATGAAAATTTGCTATAATCTATAAAGATGACAAGGAGAGATGTTTACATGTTAGAAGTCTTAATTATTGGTGCAGGACCAACTGGGTTATATGCGGCATTTTTAGCAGGTTTAAGAAACTTAAAAGCAGCTGTTATTGAATCCAGTGCAGAAGCTGGTGGGCAACTCACTGCAGTTTATAAAGATAAATTTATATATGATCTGCCAGGGTTTCCTAAAATATCAGCTAAAAACTATATAGATGGTCAAATTTTGCAGTATGAAAGATTTAAAGAAGATATACCTATTTATTATAATGAAGAAGCAATCGATATTAAAAAGATAGAAGATTTTTTTGAAGTAACAACAACTACAAAAGTCATAAAAACTAAGTTTGTTTTAATTGCACATGGTGGAGGTGGCTTTGTACCTCAAAAACTAAGAATCGAGCAACATTTTGATAACATCTTATACTTTATAAAAGATTTAAATATCTTTAAAGATAAAAAGGTTGTTGTCTTAGGTGGTGGTGACTCAGCACTAGATTGGGCTTGTGATATTAGTGAATTCACATCTGATGTCACATTAATTCATAGAAGAGATGAATTTAGAGCACTTCAGTCGACCGTGGATTTATTTAAATCCAAGGGTACGATATTAACACCTTATTTAATTGATAATATCGAAGGTGATAATCATATTGCCAAACGCATCGTTTTAAAACATACCAAAACACATGAAATAAGTTATATTGATGTAGACTACATTTTTGTTAACTATGGTTTTGTTTTAACAAAATCTAGACTTGATGAATGGGGTATCGAAGGTGAAAAAGGTTTAATCAATGTAGATTCCTTTATGGAAACAAACATCAAAGGTATTTATGCAGCAGGTAATGGTGTAGCGTATCCTGGTAAAGTCAAACTGATTTCCACAGGCCAAGGTGAAGCAGCAACAGCCATTCAATCTATTACAACCATTCTTTATCCTGATAAAACAAGAAGATTCGAACATTCTACAACACTCATTAAAGACTAACACAGCCTTACAAGGCTGTGTTTTCATTTTATAACCATATGTATTGTGTTTTACACACTACCTGTGATATAATGGTAGTGTGCAATACACAATACAAGGGAAAGGATGTGCAATCTTGAATACGCAATTTAAAAAGGGCATCTTAGATTTATGTATTTTAAAAGTCGTGCAAGATGAAGAGATGTATGGATTTGAAATCATTGAAAAACTATCTAATGTTTTAGATATCAATGAAAACACAATTTATCCAATCTTAAGACGTTTAACCGAACAAAAACTATTTGAAATATATACTAAAGATAGCCCACATGGTGCACCGCGGAAATATTACAAAATTACCGAACAAGGTAAAAATAGATTAGAAACATATATCATAGAGTGGGATGCGTTTACCCAAAGTGTCAATCACATACTTAAAGGAGAAAATCATGGATAAGAAAACTTATTTAAATCAAATACACAACTACTTTTTTGAAAAGGAAGTATCTAACAAAGATATAGCAGGTGTCATCGAAGATTATTCGGAATTATATGATGAGGCGATCGCATTAGGATTTACAGATGAAGAGGTTATTGAAAAGTTAGGTAAACCTAAAGATATATATGATGCAATTAAGGATACGCTTCATTTTGATCGATCTGGTAGTAGACATAAAATAGTAGCAATTATGCCGTTTATAGCGACCATATTATTCTTTACATTTGGTTTCGTATTAGATGGTTGGTCTTATGCTTGGGCATTTTACTTACTCATTCCAGTTGTAGCAATTCTAACTAATGTTCGTGGTAAGGATAAAATAGTAGCACTGACACCATTTGTATCGCTGATTGGCTTTTTCTTACTCGGATTTTTATTAGAGGCATGGCATCCAGGATGGCTGATATTCTTTATAGTACCTGTGACTGCAATCTTACTGAATGTAAATGGTAAAGAACGTATGATTGGCTTAATGCCGTTTGTTGCAACAATTATTTATATATTAGTTGGAACATACGTTAATTTTGATTTTTACTACTATGGTTGGGCCATGTATGCCATCATACCACTGACAGCTTTAATTGTGCATTATAAAGATGTTAAAGATCTTATATTGATAATTGGTATTATCTTGGCTGTTATAGCACACTTAACCCTTTACTTTACATTCGGTGAACTTCAATACGCATGGCTGCCTTATTTATTACCGGCTTTAATAGGTGTTTTATTTGGTCGAATCAAAATTATGATGTTTGATGAACTCAATCAAAAACAAAATAAAATTGGCTTAGCACTGGCATTGTTCATTGTTGTAACATATTTAACTGTAAGCTTATTGGTTCAAGATATATGGCAATGGAGTTGGATTATACTAATGTTGATACCAATGATTGGTATTTATCTAGGTACTAAATTTAAACACCCTGTTGCTTATATGCCATTTATTAGTGTGATTGTCTTTATATTATTGGGTATATTTGGCGGATACTGGGAATTTGCATGGATCGTATTCCTATCGATACCTATGGTTGCAATCTTAACAGAATCTGGTGAAAAAAGTAAAATAGATCACCAGGATGAAACAAGTGATAAATAACACATTTAAGCATACAAAACATCTCAAATATAATCAAGTGTTATAATATAAGTGTCAAAGAAAGGGATGATAATATGACAGTACAACAATTTTTAGATAAAGAAAAACCTAAAAAATATATTATTACTGACCGTATGCGTACACCTTTAAAAGAAGAACAACTCAAATGGCTTGATTTATCAGACATTGAAATAAGAACAACTGATGTATTAGCTGATGACACGGTTAGAATTCATTCTGATTATATGCCAGATGCATGTTAACAATATGATTTAATAGGCTTAAGGACATTTTTTAAAATGTCCTTTTCTTTTTTTATCATGATAAGATATTTTTTAAAAAATCAATAATTAACTAAAAAAAACACATAAAAAATTCATTGATACTTTTGTGTTGACATCTAAAAATAAATATATATAATATATGCGATTAGTTTATTGTAATCTTACTATTAGTTTATATATAGTAAACATTTAAGGTTAATTAATCCGCAAGATATTACCATGAGTAAACACACAAATAGGAAGGTAAATAAAATGGCATTTATTGAATTAAAAGATGTAACAAAAGAGTTTAATAATCAAGTTGTTTTAAGAGGGATAGACTTAGAAATTAAAAGTAACGAGTTTGTTACACTTTTAGGTCCATCTGGTTGTGGTAAGACAACAACACTGCGTATTATCGGTGGTTTTATTGAGCCAACCGGTGGGGAAGTACTATTTGATGGTGTCGATATTTTAAATTTACCAGCTTACAAAAGACCTACCAATACCGTTTTTCAAAGATATTCATTATTTCCACATTTAAATGTCTATGAAAACGTTGCTTTTGGCTTACGCGTCAAAGATCAAAATAGAGATTTAAAAAAGGAAATTAAAACATTAAAAGAAAATCATAAAAAAGCTATCAAAGATTTAGATCATAAAGTAAATTTAGATCGCACCAATAATGCGGCATTAAAAGAAGAAGTTAAAGCACAAAAAGCTACATTAAATAATGAACTGAAAAAGAACATTGAAAACATCAAAAAACAATTTATATCAAAAAAGAATTATGAATTTATCATTGAAGAAAAAGTATCTAAATACTTAAAGATGGTTGGTCTAGATGGTTTTGAACAACGCTCTATTTCTAAGTTAAGTGGTGGACAAATGCAAAGGGTTGCTATTGCAAGAGCATTAATTAATGAACCTAAAGTATTGTTATTAGATGAACCACTGGCAGCTTTAGACTTAAAATTGCGCCAAGAAATGCAATATGAACTTAAAGAAATTCAAAAGAGTGCTGGTATTACATTTATCTTTGTTACACACGACCAAGAAGAAGCTTTAACAATGAGTGATAAAATTGTCGTCATGAATAAAGGTGAAATACAACAAGTAGGTAGCCCGGTAGATATTTATAATGAACCGGTGAACCGTTTTGTTGCCAATTTTATTGGTGAATCAAATATTGTACCAGGTGTGATGAAAAAAGATTATTTAGTCAGTTTTGATGGTTATGATTTTGAATGTATCGATAAAGGTTTTGATGAAAACCAAGAAGTAGATATCGTACTTAGACCTGAAGATTTAGACATCGTAGAACACAAAAAAGGCAAAATTAGTGGTGTTGTGGATAGTGTAATATTTAAAGGTGTACACTTTGAAATTGATGTTAAAACTGAACATAGAGTTTATACAGTACATACCACAGATCATCAACCAGAAGGTAAACAAGTCGACTTAGATTGGTATCCAGAAGATATCCATGTAATGGAGATATGGTAATGATTAGTTTTCCAAAAAAACAACAAAAACCTAAAGATCGTAAAAAGTTAAATTTTGAGTTTTATTTAGGCACACCATACTTTTTAATGATTATTGCATTGGTACTCATACCGATTGCTTTAATGGTGCTTTATGCCTTTACAACAGAATCAAATAATTTAATTTCTATACGATTCACATTTGATCATTTTAAAGAGTTTTTTAGACAACCAACCTTTATATCTAGTATGGCAGAAAGTATTTACCTATCTTTAATTTCTGCAACCATTTGTTTAATTATTTGTTATCCACTTGCATTTATCTTAAGTAGAAGAAAGTTAGTGACTCAAAAGATATTAGTGTCTTTAATTACATCAAATATGTTTATTAACTCATTATTATTAGCTTATGCAGTACGTTCGATATTTGAAATCATTGGAAATTACTTTTATGGTAATGCAAGACACTTTTTAGGTACGGATTTAGCAATTATTACTGGTATGGTGTACTTATATTTACCATTTATGTTATTGCCAATTTATACACATATGGCAAAACTAGATAAAAACCTATTTGAATCCGCTGAAGACTTAGGTGCCAATAAGTTTCAAACAATTACAAGAGTAGTTATTCCAATGTCAATTTCTAGTGTCTTAACAGGGTTTATGATGGTGTTTTTACCAGCATCCACAACCCTTGTTATTACAAGATATTTAGGTGGTGGGCAACGTAAAATGATTGGGGACTTAATTGATTTAGCATTTAAGAGTTCTAAATTCGGCAATGGTGCCGCTATCGCCTTAGTCTTAGCAGTTATCTTATTAATATTTGTAGGACTCATTAAGAAGTTTGATAAATATGAGGGGGTACTGGCAAATGAAGAGTAAAAGTAAAATATTTGCAGATATCTATATTTATACAGTATTAATTATTGTTTTAATACCACTCATATCGATGATTGCATTCTCATTTAATGAATCCAACTCTCTAATAGTATTTTCAGGTTTCACCTTTAAATGGTATGGTGATATCTTTACATCTAGAGCCTTAAGAGAACCGATCTTAAATACATTATTAGTTGCAGGGATTTCTACCTTTGTATCTGTCATCTTAGGTACACTAGGTGCCATGGCACTTTCTAAACAAAATAGAATCTTTAGAGAACTAGCACTTTCAGCGAATAACATTCCAATCTTATCACCAGATATTCTTACAGCTGTAGCATTCTTTGTCTTCCTACTTGCATTTGGTATTGAACGAGGTTTAACTGCGATGATTTTAGCGCACATCTCATTTTCAACCCCTTATGCATTGCTGGCAATTTATCCAAAGGTTCGAAGTTTAGACCCAAACTTACTTGATGCTGCATATGATTTAGGTGCCACACCAGGTAAAGCACTTTGGAAGGTGGTTTTACCACAATTAAAAGGTTCAATTGTTGCAGGTGCAGCGATTGCCTTTACAATGAGTTTTGATGACTATATCGTCTCGAAATTTGCAAGTGGAGAACTTGTAAATAATATCTCCACCTACATGTATTCACAATCCCATGGTATTAAACCAAATGTGAATGCATTATCCACCATAATAATCTTAATAATAGGCATAAAAGTCATACTAGACTATGTCAAATTAAAAAATAATAAAAATGAGGAAGAATAAAATGAAGAAAATATTTAGTTTAATATTTGTAAGTACAGCACTATTTATCTTAAATGCATGTACTGGCAATTCGTTAGTAATTTATATGCCAAAAGCATATATATCAGAAGATGTGGTCGATCAATTTGAAGCAGAAACAGGCATTAAAGTGTCTTTACGCTACTTTGATTCCAATGAGGTATTATTAACCAATGCTAAAGTTAATAGCTATGACTTAATTATTCCATCGGATTATGCTGTGGAAGAGTTAGCAGCAGAAGGCTATTTAAAAGCACTTGATTGGGAACGTATTGAATTTAATCAAGCAGACTTTACAACTGGATTAAGTGTTGCAATTAACGATTTAAAATCAGATGGTTTTGATTTCCTAGAATATGCAATGCCTTACTATTGGGGTACTATCGGTTTAATTTATAACAACACGATTGATGGTTTATATGAAGATATTCAAACAGAGCAATGGGGTATTTTAAATAATGCTAAATACTCTAAAATGATTTATGATTCATCAAGAGATGCATTTATGGCAGCATTATATGCAAACGGCTTTAATATGGAAACTGCAACATCAGCTCAAATAGATGTGGCTAAAAACTGGTTAATTGAAGCATATAGTAAATCCAATGCAGTTATTCAATCGGATGAAATTTTAAGTGAAGCAATTAATAACCAAACACCACATGATGTTGCAATGGTTTACTCAGGTGATGCAGTTTATATCTTACAAGAAACAGATAATTATTCATTCTTTGTACCAGAACAAACCAACGTTTGGATTGATGGATTTGTCATTCCTGAAAATACAAAACATGAAGACTGGGCATATGAATTTATTAACTTCTTATCAAGTTATGATGCAATGCTTGAAAACACCATTGAAATGGGTTATACACCTGTAAGACAAGATGTTTATCAAACATTATATGATGATGAAGAGTTTAATTGGGATGATGAAAGAATTGGTTATGCATTTAGCGTACCATATGTAAATTTTGAATTCTACCGTTACGATAATGATTTAAAACGTTTAATGGATGATGCATGGGAATTAGTCATCTTAAGTAACTAATCTATTTAAAGGAGATGTTTTCGGTAAACATCTCCTCTTTTTATGTGTAATTTATGTTAAAATAATGGTGAGGTAAAATAAACATGCAAAAATTAAACACACAATATGTCAAAATGATGGAAGTCTTATATCAATATAGTATTCATAATCATTTAGAATTTATAGACTACAAACAATTAGATGAATCTTTACAATCACTTTGTCAGGAACTCATTGATGATTTAGAACACATTGATTTTTTAATATCATCCACGATTAAAAATTATACAATTGATCGCTTAAACTTAGTGGATTTAGCAATTATTCGAGTTGCGGTGTTTTCCATATTAAAAGGATTAGAACCAGCTGAAATTATTATTAACCAAGCTGTTGAGATGACGAAAACATTTAGTGACTTAGATGATGAAAAACAACATAAGTTTAATAATAGTTTAATTGATAATATTTATAAAAAAATAAAGTAGGGCTTATGCAACAACAAAAATACTTAACAGTATCAGCACTAACTGAATATATTAAAATAAAACTAGAAAACGACCAACATTTAAAACGTGTTTTTTTAAAGGGTGAAATTTCTAATTTTACACATCATGGTTCAGGCCATCTTTACTTTTCATTAAAAGATGAAGATGCCACAATTTCTGCCATGATGTTTAAAAGTTATGCCAGCAACTTAAACTTTAAACCGAAATCAGGGGATAAAGTTTTAGTGGAAGGTTATATTTCTTTATATAAAGCACGTGGTACATACAGTATTTCTATTTTTTCTATGACGTTAGATGGCATTGGTGAACTTTACTTACAATTTGAAAAAAATAAAGAAATGTTTTCTAAAATGGGTTATTTTGATGCATCATTAAAAAAGCCGGTACCTAAATTTCCTAAAGTGATTGCTGTAATCACTTCAAAAACTGGTGCGGTTATTCAAGATATTAAAACAACAGTTTCCAGAAGATATTTACTTGCTAAAATTGAACTCTATCCAATTTTAGTTCAAGGAGATGGTTCTAAAGATGATATTGTTAAAGCACTAAAGCGTGTTAATGAAGATCAAAGAGCAGATGTGATTATATTAGGACGTGGTGGGGGTTCTATTGAAGATTTATGGAGCTTTAATGAACCGGAAGTTGTTGTAGCGATTCACCAATCTAAAATACCGGTAATTACTGCAATTGGCCATGAAACGGATACAACCCTATCTGATTATGTTGCAGACTTAAGGGCAGCAACACCTACAGCTGCAGCAGAACTAGCAACCCCAAATATGACAGATATTTTAAAAGAAATAAAAGACAAAGTTGATTTAGCTTACTACTATATGGTAGAGCGCTTAAAAAATAGTCGCCAATTACTTTTAAATTTAGATGAAAGACTCCAAGTTTCTAGTCCGATGAACAAACTACAACTTGAAAAGAAACTGATTACCAATTTAGTTGAAAATCTACATCGCTTATTTAAAAATAATTTAAGTGACAAAAATCATCAAATTAAATTATTAACCCAAAGTCTACAATCACCAGAAGAAAAAATCTTACGTTACCGTGAAACGATTGATGTACAAACAAAAAGATTACATCAACTCTACCGCCAATCTACGGAACTTAGACATTATCAACATCAAACAATGCTCAATAAATTAGAAGGGTTAAATCCATTAAAGATCATGCAAAGAGGTTTTTCTTTAACCACCAAAAATGATAAAGTCATTACCTCAATTGAACAAATCCATATTGATGATACATTAAAAATTGATTATAAAGATGGCCATGCCAAAGTGAAAGTATTAAGTAAGGAAGGTAAAGATAAATGAGTGAAAAATTAAGTTTTGAAGAAACAATCAAAAAATTAGAAACAGTTGTTAAAGCCTTAGAAAGTAAAGAAATCTCACTAGAAGAATCTATTGAAAAATATCAAGAAGGTTTAAAATTATCTAAAGCTTTATATGAAATGATTCAAAAGGCTGAAAGTTTAATTGTCGAAGAAAAATCCTAACAACACAACATACCATTGAATATTAAAGGAAGTATTTCATGTTAAAACATTTAGAGGTTAAAAATTTCGCATTAATCGACGATTTAAGTATTGATTTTTCTGATGGTTTAACTGCAATCACTGGTGAAACTGGTAGTGGTAAATCAATTCTTTTAGAATCGCTTCAATTATTATTTGGTAAAAGATCAGATGCAGAATATATCCGTACTGGTACAACCAAGGCGGTTGTTTCAGGTCGCTTTATATTAAAAAATGAAACCTCCTCATTACTTTCAACCCCAATAGATATTACGATTGTCCGTGAAATTGATGCATCAGGTCGTCACATTGTTAAATTAAATGATGAAGTCATTACACTTGCAAGACTACGTCAAATAACAAATCACATTGGTTTAATTCACGGCCAAAATGATACCTACCAACTTTTAGATAAAAACACTTATGTCAGTTTCATAGATCAAGTAGATGTTCTTAAAACACAAGAATTACTTCAAAAATATTTACTTAAAAGAAGTAGTTATTTAGAAGGACTTGAAGCATTTAAAAACTTAGAAAATAAAAAACAAGAAACCTTAGAGCGAGCTGATTTTTTAAAGTTTCAGATCAATGAATTAAAATCATATAATTTAGTATTAGGTGAAAAAGAAAACTTAGAAGAACAAGTAAAACGCCTTAAAAACTATGATAGTATTATGCAATCTTTAAAGTTTACATATGAAACATTAAATGGTCAATTATTTCAAACAAATCTTTTATTTGATGCTTATAAACAAATGGATAAAATTACAGCCTATGATCATACACTATCTGAAACTGCAAAATTACTTGAAGAAAGTTATTATAATTTGGAAGAAGCAAACAAACAAGTAGAACAAGCACTAAGTAGTTTAGACTTTGATAGTAACGCGTTTAATCAATATCAAGAACGCTTATATGAGCTATCTAAAATAGAAACAAAGTACGCAAAAACAAACGATGAACTTGTCGTCTATTTAGAAAAAATTACTGATGAACTCGTGATGAGTGAAGATTATGATGGTTATATTAAAATGGCCAAAGAAAAATTAGATAAGCAATATGATGAAGCTTATAAATTGGGTGAGGCATTAAGTGTTCATCGTAAAAAAATTGCACTTAAATTAGAAAAAGAATTGACACAAGCACTTAAACTACTAGATTTAGATAAGGCCCAATTTAAAATAGAATTTGAGCCTCTAAAACCTAAAATGACTTTAGGTGAAGACGGACTAGATAGTGTAGAATTTATGATTTCATTTAATGAAGGTGAACCTTTAAAACCGCTTGCTAAAGTAGCAAGTGGTGGTGAAAAAGCAAGATTTATGTTTTCACTTAAATCCTTATATGCTGTCAATAGTAATTTAAGTTTATTAGTATTTGATGAAATCGATATTGGTATTTCTGGTAAAACTGCGACCAAAATGGCCAATGTTATGTTAAAACATGCCTCAGATCTTCAAATGATTGTTATTACACACTTACCACAAATTGCTGCTAAAGCGAATCATCATTACAGTATTTATAAAACATTTAGCGATCAACGTATGGAAACTAAAATAAATATATTAGATGATGATGCACGAATTTTATCAATTGCTGGTATGTTATCTGATGATGAAATAACACCGTTTGCAATAGAACAAGCCAAACAATTATTAAAATAAAAAAATGAACATGTGACTGTTCATTTTTTTAACTCAAAATATAAAATTAACTAAAGAAATCTACCACTGCGATAATCGCACCAATGAGGATGACAGCGATTGTTCCAAAAATAATTAAGCCAATAACGATTTTACCCCAAATAGATTCACTTGGGTCTTTGAAAACATATGAGTCCTTTTTTTCTACAGTTGGTTGAGTTTTCTTTTGAGAAGTTTTCTTTTTTGCCATCTTATCACTCCAAAATAAATTATCTTATGATATTATACTATATATTGACGATTAAAGGAAGTTAGAATTGAAAAAAACGTATAAAGTTATATTTCATATTGATTTAAATGCTTTTTATGCGACCTGTGCAATGATTAAAGAACCTCATTTAAAAGACAGGGTTTTTGTTGTTGGAGGACAATCATCACAAGCAAGAGGGGTTATTTCAACAGCAAGCTATAAGGCAAGAAAGTATGGCATTCATGCAGGCATGAGTGTTTTGGAAGCTTTAAATAAGTATCCAAGACTGATTATTGTTCCTGTGGATTTTAACTTTTACAGAAAAATGTCAAAAAAGTTTATTCAGCACCTAGAAAAGTATACGGATTTATTACTACAAGCATCGATTGATGAAGCATATTTAGATGTGACAGAAGCAACCCAAAATATTCATCCTGTAAAACTTGCTAAACAAATTCAAAAAGAGTTGGTAGACTTATATGGACTACCAACATCGATTGGGATTGCACCAACCTTGTATTTAGCTAAAATGGCCAGTGACTTAAAAAAACCTATGGGTATTACTGTCTTAAGAAAAAGAGATATTCAAAAGATATTATATCCGTTAAAAGTTTCTGAAATTCATGGTATTGGTCGCCAAACATATCCAAAACTTTTGAGCTTAGGCATTCAAACAATTGGTGATTTTATGGATCCAAAACACCATGAAAATATTTTAAAAGTGATGAAAGAACAAACCTATGAAAGTTTTAGACAATCCATACTTGGCAATAGTACAAACATTGTCAATCCAGATAAGTATCGGTTACCCAAATCTATTTCAGCAGAAACAACCTTTAATAGTAACATCAGTGAACCCTCTTTAATATTAGAAGTGATCAATGAACAATTAGTAGAATGTATCGAACGATTAAATAAACACAATATGCTTACAAAAACGATTGGTTTTAAACTAAAAAATAGCAATTTTAAAACAATTACGCGCTCAACAACATTAAGTGATTATACCAATGATAAAAATCTGATTGAGTTTGAACTGGCATCACTTTTTGAAAATGAGTTTACAGAAGGTGCTTATAGACTGGCTGGTGCAACGTTATCTAACTTAATTTTACATAGTGAAAACAAAACACCTTATAATTTGTTTACATATGAAAAATTTATATCTAAATTATGATATAATTAATAAGGTGAAATTATGAAAATTCAAGAAATGATGCAAAAATTACAATTTGATGAATTATCGCCAATCCAAACAGAAGTGATTCAAAATTTTAAAGATTCACGACATATTGTTGGTTTGGCACCGACTGGAACAGGTAAGACACATGCTTACCTTTTTCCGTTATTAGAAAACTTAAAACGAACACCGAATATTGTTGAAGCAATCATTTTATTACCGACCAATGAACTTGTTATGCAGGTTCAAAAGATGTTAGAAGAAACTGATGATACAGCTAGTTTTAAAGCATATTACGGTGCTCAAGATATGCAAAGAGAAGCTCAAAGGCTACAAAATTCTCAACCGAATATCGTCATTACAACACCATCAAAATTAATTGACTTAGTCATCCATAAAAATGTCTTAAACATCAAACACTTAACCTACTTTATATTAGATGAGGCAGATATGATGTTTGATGAAGACTTTATGTCTTTAATTGATCCGGTATTAGCTAATCAAGATATTGACAAGTTTTTATTATTTTCTGCAAGTATAACGAAAGTAATGGAACCTTTTATTGCAAAATATTTTGGTCAACACATCTTTATTGACACTACAAAAGATACTAAATTAAACATTGAACATTATTTACTCAATGTAAGAGATAATCGTTTAGAAAGTCTTAAGGATATCATCCAAAGAATTAATCCGTATTTATCGATTATATTTGTCAGTAAAAATGAAGATATTCAAACTGTTTATGATTATTTATTTGAAAGAAATGTCAATGTAGTTTCATTTCAATCCAGCTTAGGTGTTAAACAACGTAGGCGTATCTTAGAAGATATTCACAAATTAAAGTACCAATATGTAGTCTCAAGTGATTTATTAGCACGTGGTGTAGATTTTAAAGCAAGTCACATCATACACTTTGATTTACCTTATAAATTAGAGTTTTTCTTACACCGTAGTGGCCGTACGGGGCGTATGGGTGATACGGGTGAGGTTTATACACTTTATAATGAAGATGATCAAAAAACGATTGATAAACTACGTAATAAAGGGATTGACTTTACTACCATCACTTTAACAAAAGATGGGTTTAATAAAGTTAAGCGTAAATCTAAAACTTATGATAAACAAATTGCTCAAGCAATTAAAAAAATACCGAAGCCTAAACGTGTATCACCAGGCTATAAAAAGAAACATCAAGCAAAAGTACAACAAGCAATTAAGAAGGTTAAGAAAGGAAGGTACAGAGATGCTCATCTTAGGAAGTCACGTCAGTCTAAAGGGGAGTGATATGTTTTTAGGCAGTGTTAAGGAAGCTATTTCTTATAACGCCAATACCATGATGGTTTATACAGGTGCCCCACAAAATACAATTAGAAAGCCAGTTGAAGTGATGCATGTGGAAGCAGCACATGAATTAATGAAAGAACATGGTATTGATGTGAATCATGTCGTCGTACATGCACCATATATTATTAATTTATGTAATCCAGCATTAGATCGTAGGCAATTTGCAGTTGAGTTTTTAACAAAAGAAGTAGAGCGTGTTGCACAAATGGGCTTAAACCAAATGGTTTTACATCCAGGCTCTGCAGTCGGTAAAGACCGCGAAGAAGCTATTGTTTGGATTAGTGAAGGTTTAAACCAAATTATTGAAAATACAAAAGACTTAAATGTTAGAATCGCACTTGAAACAATGGCTGGAAAAGGGAACGAAGTTGGTAAAACTTTTGAAGAACTTAAAGCTATTATTGATGGTGTCGATGATAAATCAAGAGTATCAGTATGTTTTGATACATGCCACGTACATGATGCGGGCTATGATGTTGTCAATGACTTAGACAAAACCTTAAAAGAGTTTGATGATATTGTTGGTTTAAACTACATTTCTGTTGTGCACGTTAATGATTCTAAAAATGTTTTAGGTGCTGCTAAAGACCGTCATGAAAATATCGGTTTTGGTCATATTGGGTTTGATGCCTTATTAAAAGTTATCGATCATGAAGCTTTTAAAGATATTCCTAAAATATTAGAAACACCTTACGTAGAAGGCAACCCACCTTATAAACTAGAAATTCAAATGATTAAAGAAAAAGCATTTGATAAAGACTTAAAAACAAAGCTAGAAAATAACATTGAATAAACACTTTAATCGTGTTATAATTATATTTGCGAAAACTATAAGGAGAATTTGACATGGCAAAGAAATATCGTGCTGTTGAAAACAACATACACTGGTTAACATGGGTGTTAATGGCAACAATTGTAACAGCAATTATTGTATTATTAATTGCACTTCAACCATCACCCAAAAAAGTATTTTATGATTCATATTATGCCGTAGCAACAGATGTGAGTTTTGAAAAGAAATTACCAAAAGATAATAAATTTATTTTGATCAACCGATTAGAAGATGGCTTTTTAGGATTTAATAAAGGATTATATTCGGCAGGTAGTAAGGCAGATGAAGTAGCAATTGTTTACTTTGGTGCACCAACAATTGAAGACGGCAGCAGCCATATTGCAAATGTATATGCGAGATTATATGGTTCTGATAAAGCATCACCAACCATTGATCCGTCTAATTTATATACAGCGTTAGAAGATCAAGTAAAACTTTATTATTTTGAACATAATGGTACTGATTTTAGCAATCTCGTTGAAAAACTAAATGATAAATATGAAGATGCTAACATTAATGCACAAACTGTACCATTTGTACTGGTGTTATTAAATAATGAAGTCATTGATTTTGCGGTCTTAAATGAAGAAAATATTCCACTCCAACTCATGAACTTCTACAATGATGTATTAGCACATGAAGCAGTAGAAACATTATTATCATAATATATACATACAACACATAAAAAAAGGACTTGCATGTCCTTTTTTATATTATAATATCTTTTTTAGTAACAAACTAATTTCTTCAATTTTTTCTTCAGGATTACCTTCATTAATAGAATCTACCACACATGAATTTAAGTGATTGACTAATAGTTGTTTTTGAGCTTTTTTTAATAGTGCAATGGATGCGCTAATTTGTGTAGAAATGTCTAAACAATAGCGATCATCTTCAGTCATCTTAATAACAGATTCTACTTGGCCTTGTGCGGTTTTAAGTATTCTTAATATATTTTTATGATCATGCATCTAAATTCACCTCGAATTATGAACTACCCCTTACATGGGGGATAATTATATTTTATCACAATATTAATATAATGCAAAATAACCTCCTATTTAAATCGTTTTATATACTACACATTACATAAAATTTTGATATAATATGATAGATGGAGTTGATTTCAATGATTGAACAAATAAAAACAGAACTTAAACAATTACTTTATGATAACTTAAAAATAGAAAATGCAGTGTTAGAAGTCCCTAAAAGAGGGGATTCAGATCTAGCAATTCCACTATTTGGATATCAAAAAACTTTAGGTTTAAAATTACCAGAAATATTTGATAAATTTAAAGAAATAATTATTAAACATTCGCTTGTAGATAACCTTGTTTTTACTGCGGGGTTTTTAAATATTTATTTAAAACGTGTCGATATTTCTAAAAAGATTTTAAATAGAATTTATGATACTAAACATGATTATGGTACTTTACCATCAAATAATAAAACAGTTGTTATAGATTATTCATCACCAAATATTGCTAAAAGTTTTAGTGTGGGTCACTTAAGATCTACAGTAATTGGAAATAGTTTAAAACTAATTTATAAAAAACTGGGCTATGATGTTGTTGGTATTAATCACTTAGGTGATTGGGGTACCCAATTTGGTTCGATGATTGTAGCGTATCAAATGTGGGGCGATAAAGAAAAAATCAAACAAAACCCAATTGATGAACTACAAGCACTTTATGTCAGATTTCATCAAGCAGCAGAAACTGATGATAGTTTAAAACAGGCAGCAAGAGATGTCTTTTTAAAACTTGAACAAGGTGATGAAACTTATACAAAGTTATGGACATATTTTAAAGAAGTATCTTTAAAAGAGTTTGAAACAATGTATAAAATTTTAGATGTTAGCTTTGATAGTTATCATGGAGAAGCTTTTTACAATGATAAAATGGACCGCGTCATCGAAGAGTTAGAAGCTAAAAATTTATTAGTTGAAGATCAAGGTGCAATGGTTGTTAGATTAGATGAAGATCAGCCACCGGTACTCATAAAACGTAGTGATGGTGCAACGCTTTATACAACCAGGGATGTGGCAGCACTATTATATCGTCACGATACATATAATTTTGATAAAGCACTTTATGTTGTAGGTAACGAGCAAAAACTGCATTTTGAAAACTTAAAAAAAGTTATTGCACTCATGGGCTATGATTTTGATATTGAACATGTGAACTTTGGTCTTGTTTTAAAAGACGGTAAAAAAATGTCAACGCGTAGCGGTAAAACAACAAAGTTAGAATATGTCTTAAATGAAGCAGTTTTAAAAGCAAAACAAGCTATTGAAGAGAAAAATCCGACATTGGAAAATAAAGATGATGTTGCCAAAGTTGTTGGTATTGGTGCAGTTATTTTTAATGACTTGAAAAACGATCGTACCTTAAATATTGAATTTGATTTGGATGCAATGTTAAAGTTTGAAGGACAAACAGGACCTTACTTACTTTATTCTATTGTAAGAATCTATTCTATTTTAAGAACGAATAGTTCAGACATTTCCAAGGTAGATTATTCGATCTATCAAGCAGAAGATTATTACAATTTAATTAAGTTACTGGATCAATTCCCGATGACCATACAAAAAGCTGCAGAAACATATACACCATCAACAATTGCTAAATACTTATTACAAGTAGCTCAAGCATTTAATGCATTTTATGCAAAAGTTAAAATCAATGATGAAAATGAGATCATTAGAAATAGTAATTTGTTATTGGTAGAAAGTATTGTTTATACATTAGTAGAAGGTTTAAGACTATTGGGTATGAAACATTTAGAAGCAATGTAGTATGGAAAATAATCAAACTAAAACAAACAAAAAAATATGGATCAATGGTGTCATAGTCTTTGTTATTTTACTTACTTTATTTACCATTGTAGGTAACCTAAATGATTTTAATGAAATCTTTAGTATCGTTAAGACAATGGATACCGGCTTGATATGGATTGCATTAGCTTTAAGCTTTTTTAGCTTTATCTTTTTAGCGATATCTAACCATATCGTATTACGTGCACTTAATAAAGAAATTAGTTTAACCGATGGATTTTTAATCCAATCCATTGAAACTTTCTTTAATGGTATTACACCATTTTCAAGTGGCGCACAACCATTTCAATTATATTATTATCATAAAATGGGTGTACCATCTGAACAAGCTACCTCTGTGTTGGTTGTAAACTTTATTATTTTTCAAACGACTTCAGTGTTTTTAACAACACTTGGACTTATTATTTATTTTCAAGATATACTTAGTATCATGGGTGCAAACATTACCTATGTTTTGTTCGGATATGTCATTAACACAGCGATTTTAGTGGGACTATTTTTATTAGCTTATGTAAAGGGTGTTTATAAGTTGTTTGAAGCCATTTTTACTTTCTTTGAACGTTTTAAGTGGACTAAAAAAGGTGCACATAATTTAAAGATAAAAACCGAAAAATTTGTTGGTAATTTCCAAGGTGGTGTTAAGTTTTTATTTACTAAAAAACGTGTCTTTATATTAAGTACACTAGCAAAACTTATAAGTTTAATATTGTTATATTCAACAACGATATTTATCGTCTTGGCACTTGGCCAAACTTTAACGACAAGCAATATGTTTTACTTGTTTTATGCCGGCATCTTAGCTGTTACAACCATGATGTTTGTCCCGCTTCCTGGTGCCAGCGGTGGTACAGAACTATCTTTTAGTTTACTCATTAGTGGTAAACTAGCAAGTGTTCAAACTGTTACTGTTATGTTGTTATGGCGTCTTGTTACGTATTACTTTGGATTATTATTTGGTTTTATCGGTTATCTACTATTAAAAACTAGGAGAACGAAAAATTGAGAATTGGAATTTTTTCAGAAGCTTATTTACCGTTAATATCTGGTGTTGTAACATCTGTTGTGAATTTAAAAGAAGGCCTTGAGGCGTTGGGTCATGAAGTTTATGTCATTACACCAATACCTGCAAAAGATAAACATGAAAATGATCCTTCAGTCATTCGCATTCCTGGCTGGATTATTCCTAGAAAATCATTAAAGGGATTTAGATTAGTACCTTTTGTTAAACGCTATGTTAAAAAAATGCGAAAATTAAATTTAGATGTGGTCCATATCCACACTGAATTTTCTATGGGTAAACTGGGGTTAGCAGTAGCGAAAAAAGATAACATTCCAAGTGTTTATACACTACATACAAGTTATCAGGATTATACACATTATGTATCTAAGTTACTGACAAGGTTTGCACCAAACTTTGCTAAAAAGTTAGCAGCTAAAATTAATAATAAGTATACTAAAAACTGTAATATGACGATTGTACCTACTAAAAAGATCTATGATAAAATGCACCGTTTAAAACATGATGGTGAATTTACAATTATTCCTTCTGGATTAGATTTAAAACCCTTTTATACAAGTTCTTATACAAAAGAATCTATTAAAGCACTTAAAGATGAATTAGGTATAAAACCAGATGAGTTTGTGGCAATACTCGTGGCTAGAGTTGCTAAAGAAAAATCGATTGATGATTTGATTCATGCGTTTGTGGCATTTCATGGGCAATATTCAAATTCTAGGTTCTTAATCATAGGAGATGGGCCAGATCGTCCATCACTTCAAAAGTTAATTGATCAATATCATGCTAATAGTTTTATTCAAATGTTAGGATTTATACCACATGCTAAAGTGGGCAGATATTATCAAGTAGCAGATGTGTTTTTAAATGCTTCTACAACAGAAACTCAAGGGTTAACTTATGTTGAGGCACTAGCAGCATCATTACCGATTATTGTACGTTATGATGATGTCTTTGATACATTTGTAGAAGATGGTAAAAACGGCATATTCTTTAACAAAAATGAAGAATTAGTCGAACATCTATTACATATTATAAAAAATCCTGATATACTAAAAACACTATCAAAAAATGCCAAAGATTCTACAAAACCATATACGAAAGAAGTTTATGCAAAAAATGTAGAAAAGCTTTATTTAAAATTGATAGAACAACAAAAGTAGGCAAATGCCTACTTCATTATCCCCGTGTGGCGAAATGGTAGACGCGCTTGACTCAAAATCAAGTAGTGAAAGCTGTGCTGGTTCGAGTCCGGTCACGGGGACCATATTGAATATATAGGTTTGATACAATTGTATCAAACCTTTTTACTTTTCCAA
>CAZYKH010000003.1:0-141547 GCA_964648225.1 uncultured Acholeplasma sp. | reverse complement strand
ACCTATGCTTTCAATATGGTGGAACCGATGGGAGTCGAACCCATGTACGAGACTTTTCTTCTATTATAATCTACATGTTTAGTTAATTTAATAATTTAATACCGCTTAGTAAATTAACAAAATTAGCAAGTACGAGGCTAGTTATTCATTTTCATGCTACACACCTAGACATATGTGCAACCATAACATGCTTTACTGAGGCAAGCCTAAAGTCACATGTAAACTATTAGGGTGCCAGCAATTTGACTTAATTAAGCAAATGCTAAAGTTTGTGTTTGGTTTCCGGTTATTATTAACCTCGTGTTTTTAAGCGCACTACCGCTACATGCATATAATAGATTCCAGGCCCCGGCAAATCCATAAACGGCCCCGTGCCATATCTATTATATAACATATTTTATAATTACACAATGCTGTGTTATTTCATGTGTTTAAAATTTGCTTGTACGACTGGTAATCTGCTTAAAGCTGTATAAATTGGTGTACCAATAGCCACTGCTGCTAATGCTTCTACTAGACCATTACTTGCAGCAATACCGTAAATTAATGTGACTGCATCACCAAAGGCCATTTTAAATGCTTCAGCAAATAATATAACAAATGTTAAGACTAAAATAGTATGAGCAAGTGTCCCCAAAATGAAACTTGATGAGACAGATAAATCACCATAATTTTCTTTAGAAACCAGATAAAAATAAACGGATATAAATACAACGATAATGACTAATGCAATTGGAATCATCATATCAATTGCAGGTCCTTGATTTGCGAGTGCTTCTTGTTCATAAAGTAATAACAATGCATCATTTGGAACTTCTTTTGCTGCTTCTGTTGTATATTTATTCCAAACAACATTTTTTGTAATTTGGATGGTACCAAAATATACTGCAAATGTAGTAATGAGTGTTACAAGTCCAAACATAATGTACTTGCCATAAGATAGCTTTCTTAATTTCATAAAACCTTGAAAAATAGCCCATGCACTTAAACCAAATAAAGCACGCGGTATCACTGAAATGATTGGGTTTTGAAATGCTAAATCAAATGGAGTGCTTGCATACATAAGTGATGCAAAAAATGATCCCAAACCAAATGCCAAACCTAATACTAAACCATATTTAGGTCTTAAAATAAAAATTCCAATCATTGTCGGTATGTGCACTAAAGTAATTGAAACACCCGGTAGAATTGTAACAAATCCTAGTTGAGGTATTAGTGACATAATTAAAATGATTGAAACAAATGTACTCGTAAGTACAAGTTCAAAAATATTTTTGTCTTTCATATTATTCTCCTTTTTAGGCCACAATATGGGTCCCATAAGTTAAAAATATTATATCATAGTTTTATTTTTTTTAGATATTTATGCGTTACTTGTTTTCTGTTGGTGATACATCATTATTAAGTAATACAATGTGACGCATGCGTTCACCAATTATTGTATCTGGATCTTTAGATTGAAACCGTACTAATTGTAAAATATATTTCGATACAACTAATGCTCGTGTTTTAATATGGGTTGCCGAAACTGCATGTGCTAAAGCTTGGATGTAAAATTGATCATCATTTTTTAAAGTTTTAGCCACCTTATGTAGTTTTTGAGCCAACTTTTTAGCCTTTTGAATATCCGGATTTCCTGTAATAGTTTTATCAACTATCATAAAAACTTCGTCACTATATACCAAAAACTTTTCTTTAATATGAGGCTTAATTACTGCCTTTATCCATAGTAAAATATCGACCAATTCACAATGGGTAAATTGTTGTAAAAAGTCTTCATAAACATTAAGCTGTTTTATTTTAAATTGTTTCATCATTAAATAATTTTAGCGCCTTACTGATGCGTTTGTAAAATTCAAATCCATTAAGTAAAATCTTTTCATCAAAATTAAATTTATTGTTATGTAATGGATAGATATAGTCTTTAGATGCATTACGCGAACCAATAAAAGTAAACATACCTGGTACTTCTTTTTGATAGAAGGCAAAGTCTTCTGAAAATGTATATGGTTTTATATATACTTTTTCAGCGTCATTTAATGTTTGATCAACTAAATCAAATAAATGATGATCGTTATATACAGCTGGATAATAGTCAACAATTTGGTCTATAATCTTAACACCGTACTGTAGTTCAATTGCTTTAGCTGTATCTATCATTTTTTGTTTCATGATTTCAAAAGTATTATCATCAAATGCCCGCATCGTTCCTGATACCTTAACATCTTTAGCAATAATGTTTCTAGCCTCACCACCTTGAATCATACCAGTTGTTATGACAGCTGGTTCAAGTGGGTCAATATAGCGAGATACAATTTGATTTAAGCCGACCACAAAGCTTGATGATGCCAATACAGCATCAATGCCTTGATGTGGTTGTGCACCATGACCTGATTGTCCTTCAATATAAAAATCAAATTCTGCATTTCTAGCAAGCATTGGCCCCTTTATAATCCCAATTTGACCCTCATCTAAACCAGGAAAGACATGGAGCCCAAAAATAGATTGAACATGATGATCCTTTAGTACCCCTTCTTCAATCATCACTTTGGCACCACCTGGACCTTCTTCTGCTGGTTGAAATATAAAGACAATACTTTGATTTGGTGTATCAAGTTTAGATACATACTCAGCAAATGCTAAAAGCATTGCTGTATGTCCATCATGTCCACAAGCATGCATTAAACCTTCATGTTTAGATTTAAACGGAATATCAAGCATTTCTTTGACAGGTAATGCATCCATATCCGCACGAAATGCAACCGATGATTTTACCTTACCTGACTTTACAGCTACCAAACCAGTTTTAGCATATGTTTTAGGTTGGTAACCAAAACTTTCTAAATGTTTTTTAACATAAGCATATGTTTTTTCTAAATCAAAACCAAGCTCTGGAATCTGATGCAAATCCCTACGATACTTTGTTAATTTTTCTAACATAAAATCACTTCCTTAAATCACTTAATATTTCTGTTTTAGAATTCGTTTTCTCATCTCTATATTTTATCATTTTTGCCGGTTGACCAGCAACAACAGCATTGTCTTCAACATCATGTGTTACAACTGCACCAGCAGCAACGACCGCATGTTTACCAATACGAACACCTTCTAAAACAACAGCATTCGCACCGATTATGACATCATCTTCTATAATAACAGGCATTTTACTTGGTGGTTCTATAATACCTGCAATGACGGCACCTGCACCGATATGACAGTTTTTACCAATCACGGCACGCGCCCCAATAACTGCATTCATATCAATCATCGTTTGAGCACCAATTTGGGCTCCGATATTAATTACTGCACCCATCATAATGACTGCGTTTTTACCAATCGTTACATGTTCTCTAATATGGGCACCAACTTCAATGCGTGCATCTATTTGTGTTATATCTAACATCGGGATTGCAGCGTTTCTACGATCTGCTTCTAAAACATAGTTTTCAATGAAAGATGCATATTTATTTAAAATGGCCTGAATATCTTTAATTTCCCCAAAGACAATACCATGTTTATCATTACCAAAATACTTAGATAAACCAAAGTCAATTGCTTTTAAGTTACCCTTTAAATATAGTTTAACTGGCGTTTTTTTAACAGAATTTTTAATAAAGGATGCTATTTCGTAAGGATCTAGTAAAAATTCAGACATTAGTTTACCTCAAAAAGATCATCCATCCCATAAAGGCCCTGTGTTTTCGTGCTTAAAAAGTGTGCTGCTTTAATAGCACCTTTTGCAAAAATACTTTTGTCATGGGCAATATGGGTCAAAGATATCGTTTCATTTAAGTTTGATAAAATAACTTCATGTTCACCAACATAGTTTCCTAAACGTAGGCTATGCACATGAATACCTGATTTATTGGTATGCCCAAATATCAGTTCTCTTTTTTCATTTAAACCATCATTGATGGCATCATATAATTTAATAGCTGTACCACTTGGTGCATCTTTTTTATATCGATGGTGTTTATCTATAATTTCTATATCATATGAATTATCGATACTTTGACTGATCATATTTAATGCTTTAGTCAGTAAATACACACCAACTGAATAATTTGCAGAATAAAAGATTGGAATACTTTGACTTGCTTTTTTAATCTTTTCAAATTCTACATCATTATAACCTGTTGTAGCTAAGACAAGTGCTACTTGATGTTTCATACCATATTCTAAAATAGTATCTAATAGTTTAGGCGTTGAAAAATCAATTAAAACATCCGCATCTTTTAAATCATTGATGTTTGTAACAACATATGACTCCATACTACGATCAAAGCCACCAATATATTCAAATCTAGCATCTTCTATCACAGCTTGACGTAATACTTGACCCATTTTACCTAAAACACCACTAATTGCTAGCTTTTTCATGATTTCACCAACTCATAAGATTCTAATATTGAAACTAACATACGATTATGTTTAGCACCTAATCTGGTGAGGGGCAATCTTGGTTTACCAACATCAAAACCGACATGTTCTAACGCACGTTTAACAGGTATTGGATTAGCTTCGATAAATAAGATGTCATGTAACTTATCATATCTTCTAAATGCATCTTTATTATCAATACCGGCATTAAAGTTTTGAATGAGTAGACTTGTTGTTAGAGGTATGAGGTTTGCTGTCACAGAAATTGTGCCATGACCACCTAATTTTAAGACATCATAGACTTGGTCATCATTACCACTTAATACAATAAAGTCATCATGCGTGATATCAATAATTTCTTTAACTTGATCTAAGTTACCACTTGCTTCTTTGATACCAATAATATTTTTAATAGCACTTAATCGCTTAACTGTTTTAGGTTCTAAATTAACACCCGTTCTAGATGGTACATTATAAAGCATAATCGGCAAACTAATGGCTTTAGCAATCGCTTTAAAATGCGTTAATAAACCGTGTTGTGTAGGTCGATTATAATATGGTGTTACTACCAGTAAAACATCTGCACCTAAGCGCTGTGCAGTTCTGGAAAAAGAAATAGTTTCTTTGGTATTATTTGTACCTGTACCTACCATAACCGGTATTCTTTTATTCACATATTCAACAACAAAACTTATGAGATCCTTCTTTTCTTTAAGTGTTAATGTTGGAGTTTCTGCTGTTGTACCTAATATAACTAAAAAGTCTGTTTCATTTTCTAAATGAAAATCTAGTAATTGTTGAAGTACTTCATAATTAATTTTAGCACCTTTAAATGGTGTAACTAATGCAACACCTGAACCTGTAAATTGTTTCATAAGATAAACTCCTTATAAATGATTTGCGCAATTTGTACTGCATTTAAAGCAGCACCTTTTCTAACATTATCTGCAACAGTCCACAGCAGTAATTTATTCGGATAATTTAAATCAAGTCTTAATCTTCCGATATGTACTAAGTTATCACCCACAACATCTAGTGGTGTCGGATAACTATGATTTGAGTATAATACGATATGTTCAGATTTTTGATATGCTTGCACTAATTTATCATAATCTATTACTTCTTTGGTTGTAGCATGTATTTGAACACTATGACCAACCCTAACTGGAACGCGTACTGTTGTTGCTGTAATCTTTAATTTGGTATTAAGTATTTTTTGTGTCTCATCAACCATTTTCATTTCTTCTTTTGTATAACCGTTATCTAAAAAAGCATCAATTTGAGGAATGACGTTATCATAAATTGGTTTCGGATAAAACTCAGGTTTTTTTCCTTCACTCGTTGTTTTTAAATCTCTAATACCTGCAACACCAGAGCCACTTACAGCTTGATATGTTGTAAAGTTAACGTCAGTTAATGTAAATAGTTCATGTATTTTACTTAACGCTGTCACACTTTGAATAGTGGAACAGTTTGGATTGGCAATGAGATAACTATCTTTTGTTAATTGGTTTTGATTGACCTCTGGTACAACCAAAGGTATATTCGGATCTAGCCTAAATGCTGAAGAATTATCGATGATATATATACCTTTTTGTGCCGCAAGTGGTGCATATTTTAATGCCAGTTGACTTTCAACAGCGAAAAATAGCACGTCTATTGGATCATTTAAACTCGTTTCACTAAATGCTTTAATAATGATCGTTTCATCTTTAAATTCAACCGTTTCGCCTTTTGAACGTTCAGATGCATATACAAATAATCTTTCAATTGGTAAATTAGTTTTTTCTAATATCTCTTTAATCGTTTGGCCAACTAAACCCGTAATACCAACGATGCCTACATTAATTTTTTTCATTAAATTTTCCTTCCATAATTCGCTTTGCTGGACCAATTAAAGATACTTGGTCGTTAAGTATCTCAATTTTTAATGTACCACCAGGTACATTAACTTGTATGTTTTTATCTTTTATAAATCCTTTAATAAATGCATGATAAGCAGCTGCAACCGCTCCGGTACCACATGAAAGTGTCCAACCAGAACCACGTTCAAATGTTTCAACTGCGATTGTATTTTTACTTAATATACTTACAAAATTAACATTGGGTTGTTCATTAAACAGCCTATCATTTTGTATGATGGGTCCTGCTTTTAATATATCCAAATCTTTATTTTCATGCATATAGATCACTGTATGAAGTGTGCCTACAGATAATACATACCCGAGATAATCATCAAATTGATAAAGCAAGTTTCCATCGATACTTTGTGTTAATTCTGGTAATCCTACATGAAGATTTAAAGTTTTGATATGCACTTTAATTTCCTGGTTTATGATTTTGACGGATTTGATGCCGGCAAGTGTTTCAATTGTAAAAGTATTTTTAAAAACAATTTTTTCATCTAATAAAAATCTAGCAAATGCTCTTATACCATTACCACACATTTTTGCCAAAGAACCATCGGAATTATAATAATTCATTTTGATATCTGCTATCTTTGATTTAGATGGATATAAAATACCATCTGCACCGATACCAAAATGTCTATTACATACACTTTGGGCAAATTTTTCTGGGTTATTAGGTTTTAATTTCGTTAAAATAAAATCGTTGCCTGTTGCTTCATATTTATAGACCTTCATATAAACTACCTTTATTATAAGTTAAAGTGTTTAGAAAGTAAGCTCACTACTTGTGTCTTTACTTTTCGATCAAATGTATATGAGATCGATATTTCTGATGTAGTCACAAGTTTTACTTCTAAATCATTTTGAGCAAATAATTCAAACACTTCTGCCGCAATACCAGATTGTGTACGCATTGCACTGCCTACAATAGATACTTTAACAACATCATTGACTTTTAATATATGAATGTTTGGATTCATCTTCTCAAATTGGTCTAATACTTCATTGACTGCATCTAAGTCATCTGCATGTGCTGTAAAAGCAATATTAACAAAACCACCCACACTTGGGTTTTGGTTAATAACGTCAATGTTGACTTCATTTAATGCCAGATCCTTAAATAGTTTTGCTGTAATTTTTGTGTCATACGGTATGCGTCTAATCGATACCATAATGACTTTATCTGTAACAGCAATACCGGTTATTTTCTTTTCTTCCATCGTTTGTTTATACTCCTTAATGTATGTACCTTCAAGTGGATTTTGAACGGATGTTACATAAATAGGCACACCATAGTTTTGGGCAATATCAATACTTCTTGGTTCCATAACACTTGCACCTAAAAATGCCATTTCTTTCATTTCTTCGTAATCTATTTGAACCAGTTTTCTAGACTCAGGATAAAGTCTTGGATCCACCCCATAAATACCTGCAACATCCGTATATATTTCACATGTTGCTTGTAGCTTTGCTGCAAGTGCCACGGCTGTAGTATCAGAACCTCCTCGGCCTAGGGTAGTGACTTCACCTTCTTTATTAAAGCCTTGGAAACCTGCAACAATGACGATATTTCCTGCTTTAACATGATTTTCAACTCGTCTTATATCGATATCACTAATTTTATTTTTAGTATGAGTTCCCTTTGTTAAAATACCAGCCTTTTCACCAGTTAATGCAATTGAAGGATAACCTAAATCATTTAGCATGATCGAAAGTAATGCAATTGATACAATTTCACCTGTAGAAATAAGTAAATCTACATCACGTTTATTAGGGTATTTTGTAATTTCTTTAGCCATACTAAGTAATTGATTCGTTGTTTTACCCATCGCAGATAATACCACAACTAATTCATCATATGTATTTTTTTTCTCAATAATTACTTTGGCTACTTTTTTCATATATTCAATGGATTGGACACTGGATCCACCAAATTTTAATACTGCACGCATATTATATTAATTCCTCATCATGACTTAAAATATCCATAAAGCTTTGACGTCTTACAATTGTTTTTACTTCACCATTGTGTACAAAAACTACTGGTGGAATCGTTAACCTATTATAATTAGAAGCCATACTATAATGATAAGCACCCGTTGAACGAACCACAAGTAAATCATTTTCTTTTACCTTTGGTAATTTGATATTTTCAATAATAATATCGCCACTTTCACATGCCTTGCCTGCGACCGTATATTCTGTGTCATGTTCTAAGTGTTCCTTACCGACTACAAATGCATCATATTGTGCTTGATATAGTGCCGTTCTTAAATGATCATTCATTGAACCATCGATAAATAGATATTTCTTTTTGTTGATGGTTTCTTTAATTTGATTGACTGTATAGAGTGTATAACCAGCTTCAGCAACAATACTTCTTCCTGGTTCAATATAAACTTTTGGTATCTTTAATTCCAGGCGGTTTGCTGTATCATAAACCACCTCTAAAATTTCTGGTAAAACAGTATTTAAATCTAGTCTTTGATCTGTTTTTAAATACTTTACGCCAAAACCCCCACCTAAATTAATAGCCGGTAAATCAAGGTTATATGTATTTTTAATTTGTTTATAAAACTCTAAAACAGTGCTTGCATGATCATAAAATGATTCGGGCTCTAATATTTGTGAACCAATATGAGAATGTGTACCTAAAAACTTAATATATGGATTATCACTTAAAAGTTTAATTGTTTCCATCGTTTTAGGATCTAAAATTGACATACCAAACTTTGAATCCAATGTCGATGTTTTAATATATTTATGGGTATGTGCATCAATACCAGGATTAATACGCAGCATCACTTGAACAATGTGCTTGTCATTCACCAACGCATTTAATAAGCTTGCTTCATAGTCATTATCAACAACTATCGTTCCAACTTTAAAATTAAGTGCCATTAAAAGTTCTTCTTTTGTTTTATTGTTACCATGAAGCACTATTTTTTCGCTAGGAAAACCAGCTTTTAAAGCAGTATATAACTCACCTTGTGAAACACAATCTAAATATAAGCTTTCACTATTAATTAATTGAGCCATCCCTACGGTTAAAAAAGCTTTAGAAGCATAAATAATTTCACTGTCTACCTTAGGGTGTCTAAACCTTTTTTTAAACAAGCGACATTGATTTCTAATGAGGCCTTCATCATAAACATATAATGGTGTTTGATAATTATTTTTAAGTGTTTCAAACGATACACCTTGAATTTTTTCCATCTTTACACTCCTTAAAATAAATAAAAATCACAGCAAAAGCTAGTGATTTCATTAAAAAATTTAACCTTTGCCTATTCCCTAAATAATGCGCACTTCTTCATAACTTTAGGCGAGTTATGAGAAACAGTTGTAAATTTATTCAATTTACACCCAGCAAATATGTATGCTTCGGCGAATAACACCTTTCCATGATGTACTCTTTGTATTCGCAGCCTCATTATTTGAGATGGATTTAATTTTGTCTACATTATAACATGTATTTTAAATATTGCTACTATTATAAATATAATCTATGTAATTCTGGGATTAAGTATGTAAAAGTTAAGTTTGGTGTGTTAAACATAAGTGGTAAATGAATTGACCAACGTTCATACACTTCACTTTGATTCGTCACAGTTTCTACAAAAAGATCTAAAACACTTACTTGTGTAAATACTGCATCTTCTTTATTTCGCAGTAGTTCGATGGCACCAAACATGTAGTCATTTGTAGCGAGTGTATAGGTGGCATTTTCATCAAAATTTAGCCAAGATAAACCTGCTTTAAATTGGGGGTTTTCATCACCGACAATATTCAAAAATTCATGCCCTTTAACATCCACTAAAACAACTGAATTATCAAAGGGTGATATTGCATGTAATTTAGCATAGCTTAGTTCCTCATATTGAAAAATGTTGTCTCGTGTGCCACCAATATTGTGAAGTCCAATATCTGCACCAAATTTTTCTTGCATCAATTTTCCAATGTAGGCTGCAAGAGTTACACGGTCTGCATTTTGATTAGATACCATAATGGGTTCATAAAGATGACTAATTGATTGATAAAAACCATCTATCTTACTTGCTAACATAGCGTTTTGAGTATTAAGTCTTGGTTCATAATTTGTATTTAGATTTGCCATCGATATATCTAAAATACCATCTTGCATATGAAATGAAATGTTGACCTTACCCACGAACTGTCCGTTGGCACCTGATTGCATAATTGGTGTCCCGTTGATATCATCAATATACTGGCGGTGGGTATGTGCATTAAAGATGATATCAACTTTTTCATCACCTTTAAAGTTAGCGACTGCTTTATTATAATAATCAGATTGATGGTGATTTACTGCAATAACGATGTCAGCACCATCTTCTACTCTCGCTTTTTTAGCGTAATAAGAAGTACGTTCAACTGGGTCGATAAACTTATAATCTTTAACGCTTGCATAAGCAATGGAAGATTCTAAACCATAACCCATTAACCCAATAATTGCAAACTTAACACCAGATTTTTCTACAATGGTATAAGGTTCAAACCCATCTGCTAATTGATTGGTTGCTTTTTCATAGACATTTGCTCCCAATAAAGGATAATTTGCCTGTGTATCATGCGTACCATCAAAATATTGCGTTACTTTATCAATACCCCAATCAAATTCATGATTACCCACAACAAATGCATCGAGTTCCATATCATTAAACATTTCTATAATATTGGCACCGTGATAGTAATTTGAAATGAGTTGACCTTGTAACATATCACCACCGGTGATAAATAAAGTTGTATCATTATTTTTTAATTTTTCATCCATAATTAAGTTGCCAATATAGGCAAGACCCATTTGGCCACCACCATCATTTAATACTGCACCATGCAAATCATTTAGATAAAAAATATTAAAATCAATTTCATTTTCTATTTCTGGTTTTTGAACAACGACATAACTTGTTAGTTTATCAACATCAGGTAATGTTACAATTTCAATTGTAATCTCATAAGTTCCAAGATATTCATAATCAACTGAACTATCATCCACAAAAACATCATCTAAAAGACTTTCTCCATTCGAATATTTAGCAGTAATACCCTCTAAATAATTAGGTAAATCTTCACCAATTGTATATGAATAACTTGTTGGTACTTCAAAGATGACTGTAACCTCCTCTTCACGCATTAAGACATCAATGCTAGCGGTTGTTTGATAGTGTTTTCCCTCATAATTAAGCGTAAAATAAATGGTATATGAACCTTCAAGATGATAATTAACACCTAAATCATCAACAACTACAAAGTTTGTTAAATCTTCATCATTTGATGTGACTGCGACCACATCTAACTTATAATCATAAGTCTCATCACCAATATAATAAGTATAATGATCTTTTGATGTTAATGTAACGTCAACAGGTTCTATTGGTTCTTCATTACAAGCTGCCAAAAACATGATCATTACCATAAAAAATAGGTTAAATATTTTCTTCATAATACTTCCTTCCAATGTCTTTACAAAACAATTTATTATAGCATATATATTAAAAAACTACTAACGATTGTAAGTTAGTAGTTTTTACTTCAATTAAACATAACGTTTATCATATGAATTTATGCTTCATCATTTTGTTTTAATTTTGTTAATCGTTTCATACTATACATGGCTTTATCTGCTTTTTCAATTAATGCATTTAATGTATTCCCATCTTTAGGATAGGTAGATACGCCGATAGATGCTTTAATCTCAAATATATAATTTTTTAAACCAATGGCTTCTTCAATGGCATGTAGTATTTTTTTAGGCTTTTCTTCTAAATATGTCATGGTATTTTTAATATCAAATATGTATATAAATTCATCACCTGCATAACGTGCGATAAAATCATTGTCATCCAAATTATTTAAAATCCTTTGTGCAATAAAAGCTAAGACTTTATCACCCACAGTATGTCCGTATGTATCATTAATATTTTTAAAATTATCAAGGTCAATGCAGATGAGACCAAACGGTTGATTTTCTGCCAGTTTCGCATTAAAATATCTTGTTAAGTACCTTCTATTTGGTAAATTGGTTAAATCATCATAATATGCATAGCCACTTAATTTTTCTTTTAATACATGAATTTCTGATATATCTGTTAATGTAATGATAGCATGATTTTTTTCAATATAATCTAGTTTAGATAGTGATAATAAAATTTGTTTTTGTTCTCCCCCAGCTTTAGTCACACCAACTTCTTTATTATGAATAGTATGATTAAAATCAAAGAGTTCACTAAGGGATTCATTATTAAATAATGTTTTAAATAGTTTGGTTTTATCTAAACGTTTACCAATCATTTCCATGCGACTATAACCAAAGAGTTCTATAAAACGATGATTAACATCCATAATGTTTTTACGATCATTGATCATGATCATCGATACTGGCGCATGAAAAAAACTTGGTTCATCAAGCTTAATATCTTCTTTTGTATCATCAAACATACGGTTTAATATACTAAATATGAGGCCCATTTGTAATACAAAACTAACCACAGCTGTCATCATTTGTTGGACTTCTAAAGATTGGTGATCCATAATAATGCCGTTGGCGATAATTGCATGCGCTACTCTTAGTAAAAACACATACCCAAATATATATGAAATAACGATTTGTAAGGTCATAATATTATATGTATTCGCTTTTTTAGATTTGTATAACATTTGGCCAGCTTTTAAAAATGTATATGCAACCGGTATATACAAAGCTATAATTTGTAGCATAATACTTTCATGGATAAACAGAAAATATAAATACAGCACATAGCCAAAAAGTAGAATGATTATAACTTTTTTATTACTATATGGTCGATTTATATAATCATAGGTACTACAAATGAAAAAATATGCACCCATAAATAAAAGCAAACCAATGATTGGTGTCATATAATATTTGGTTGTATTATTTAAATATAATAATAAAAATAAGCTTGTTGATATTAAAAATTGACTTAATATAAACTTGTTGAATCCAAGGTATTCGATTTTAAGTTTTATTTTCGTAAAATATAGACTGCCAATCAATAAAAGCGCCATCAAAAACGTAGTCAAAAATGTCAAATGATAAATCATATGCTCTCCCCTATATGATTTGTTTACATATATTATATCAAGTTTATGAAATAAACATAATAATATAGTTGTTTTATAAAAACAAAAAGCGATTTCTTATATGAAAATCGCTTTCTATTACTATGATTAAACCCAATCACCATTAAATATCGAATTTTTTACAATGACATAATCTACTTTTCTAATCGCTTCAATATCATTACCACCAGCATAAGATATTGAAGACTGTAAATCTTCGGTCATTTCATTTAATGTAGACTCTATTTTACCCTTATGTGATATTAAAATCTTTTTCCCTTCAACATTGGTCCGTACACCTTTTTGATATTCAGATGCCGAGCCATAATATTCTTTTAAAAGTTGACCGTCTCTTTCAACAGTTTTACCTGGTGATTCATCGTGTCCTGCAAATAAAAATCCGATCATAATCATAGATGCACCAAAACGAATAGATTTTGCAATATCACCGTGGTTACGAATGCCGCCATCAGCAATCAATGGTTTTCTTGCTACTTTACTACAACGTGATAATGCTGCTAGTTGCCATCCTCCGGTACCAAAACCTGTTTTTAGTTTTGTAATACACACCTTACCAGGTCCTACACCAACTTTTGTGGCATCTGCACCTGCGTTTTCTAATTCTCTAACTGCTTCTGGTGTTGCAACATTACCTGCAATTAAAAATGAGGTTGGTAAATGTTTTTTAATATGCGTAATCATATCAATGACTAATTGACTATGACCGTGTGCAATATCAATTGTTATATAATCTGGTATTAGCTTTTGTTTTGCTAAAGTTTCAACAAACTCATATTCTTGAGCTTTAACACCTACAGAAATGGAAGTATATAAACCTAGTTTTTCCATCTTTTTTATAAATGGAATCCGTGATGCTTCATCAAAACGGTGCATTATATAAAAATAATCATTGGCTGCAAGCCACTGTGCCAAGTTTTCATCAATAATGGTTGCCATGTTTGCCGGAACCACAGGTAACTTAAACTTTCTTGGCCCAAACTGAATGGATGTATCACATTCACTTCTAGAGTTTACAATACTTTTAGAAGGAATCAATTGAATATCTTCATAATCAAAAACTTTCATGTTCACGCTCCTTAATTTACTTGCCAACTTATATTATCATATTTAAAGGTTATTTGCGACAAAAGTATTTAATGAGATTACTTAAATTCTATAATCGTATATAAAGTATCCTGTTTATCTAAAAACTGTATTAAATAGCCTTCTTCAGTTTGATATAACTTTAACACCATTTTTTGAAATAATTGGAAATCTTTTTTATATTCACATATGAGGGTATTAAACTCAAAATCAATCGGTAACATATTATATGCAAAATCAACGTATACTGCATTATTTAAATGTTTATAATAATCAAGATGCGATGGTAAAACCATTTGTTTCACTTCTTTTACAAAAGCGATTTGTCGATTCAAACTAATTTTACGTCCCATATAAGTCATTTCATGTTTCTTTTTATTACCAAGCGTATTTAATACATCACGGCTTAAGCGGTGTGGCGCTTTATTTTCTAAATCAATAAATGAACCCAGACAATAGGATTCAACGACTAAATTACCCATCAAATCATGAATGATCGTATTACGATAACCAAAGAATTGGTTGGTTTCATATGGATAAGTTGTCAGTTCTAACATGGCTTTATATTTTGGCCAACTTTTAATATGGACATATCTAAAGTTTAATATAATCGCAAATTTCTCATCACGACTTGCTTTGGCTAATGCGCTTAATGATTCAATATGTGCACCTTCAACATCTTGAATCATATCGATGAGATCAGTAATTCTAATATGATTATTAAAACCTATTTCTGATGCTTGAATGATTCTAGTTTCTTTATACATAGGTTCTTACCTCTTTACCTTTTTTAATGCTTATATTTATCATTATTTTATGATACAATTATTATAGTATATTTCAATCATTTTTGGGAGAACACATGAAACTTTTACTTAAATTAATCTTAAATCGATTTATATTATCTATTTTAATCATTTTCTTTTTTGCTTTAGACTTTAAGTTTATTTCCTTAAACCCAATAGAAACTTATAGTTTTTCAAGACCACCCATAACAAGTCAAGCAGATGGGTATTATATTGTTGAATTAGGTGAACCTGAAATATATATTGAAGTCTTTTATGAAGATGGTAAAATTCATTTGGTGCCAACTTCAAATACACCAAGTGCTTCAACACCTTTAATCCAACCTTTGGTTGATTGGTATTATTATGTACTTGCCTTAGCACTGGTCAATATCATACCGTTTAGTTGGTTTACAAAAACTAAAAAGGTGAAAAAGCGTAAAAAATAATTTTGATGCGTTAAATAGCAAATTTAACGCATTTTTTTATGTAATCAAGTAAAATGAACTTATAAATTAAAGGAGGATTCAATATTATGAAGGCATTTTTATTAGCCTTAAAACAGTTTGCTGCATCCATTTTAGGGACAATCGTTGTTGTTCTTATCGTATTGTGGCATTGGGATATTTTAGGAATGATCCAAAATTTCCCACCCATAAACTTTATGACCATAGGTAGATTATTAGCACTTGCTACTTTATTATTTGTCATTATATGGTCACAGCTTAAATCGAAAGCTTTACTATCTCACGGTATATTGCTTTATCTATTTGCATCAGCATTAAGTGGATTTATCAGTGCTTTATTTAGTAACACACCATCAAGTGCTTTTGATGGTTCAACATTTGTTAATCTACTTATTATGCTATATACATTAGGTGTTGTAGCAGCGTATCTTTTATACGATCGACCAAAAACTGCTTCATTAAGTACTTTGGTTTCATTACCACTACTAATATTCGCTATTGTCTATTACCTAAGAGTTGGCTTTAATAGTACCTTATTAGTTATGTTAGTTGTTACTTTAGCCTTACTATTAGGTAGTAAAGTTGCAGCTCTTGGTTATGCGATGTATGTAACTATTTCACCTTTATTCATGGCTTTACATACTATTGTTCAAGCTTTTAGTAATAATACAGGTCAAAGTTTTAATGTTTGGTTTAGTTTGGTTACATTAGCGATTGCACTTGTCTTTTTAACAATGGAATTTGTCAAATCCATTCAGCGTAACGAAACCTAAAACAGCTTAAATCCATCAACATATAACAATAAAACATCACTTATTTAATTTTAAATGAGTGATGTTTTTATTTTAACTTATAGCTAATATTTTTCAAATCCTTAAGTGACTTGGCACCAAGAATAATCATAATCTTTTTTAAATCCTCAATGAAAGACTCAACTTTAGCAAGTGCTTCTTGCATTGGAAGATATGTAAGATCTAAAAACCATTTGGATAAACCACACGCTTTAGCACCTAATACAAGTGACTTTATAACATCGAGCGGATTTCTAATACCACCTGATGCATAGTATTCTATGGATGTTTCTGATTGTAAGTTCAATAAAACATCTAATGTGTCAATTGAAAATTCATTTAAATAATGATAATCTTTACCACTTCTTTTAGATTCTATTTCTATAAATGAAGTGCCACCACTACCTGCAACATCTATATATTTAATACCTATTTTTTTAAGTGCTTGAATTGTTTTATTAGATAATCCCAGTCCTACCTCTTTTACAATAACAGGTACATTTAAACTTTGATTGATTTGAGCAATGTTATGTGACCAATGTCTAAAATCACGATCACCTTCTGCCATCACCAGTTCCTGGATAACATTTAAGTGTATCGATAAAGCATTAGCTTGAATACGAGTGACAGCTTCTTTGGCTTGTTTGAGTGTCATATTTGGGTTAATATTGCCAACCAATATCCCATCATGATGTGTTCTAATGACTTCAAATGAAGCAACTGCTTTAGGGTCTTTAAACATAATAGACTGACTTCCGGTTACCATCGGAATGCTAAAGTGGTTTGCTATTTTAGCTAAAAATTCATTGATTCTAAACGCTTCATCACTACCACCCGTCATGGCATTAATATAAATTGGATAAGGTATCTTGTTACCTAAAAATGTAGTGGATAGATCTATATCTGCCATGCTTAAATTAGGTAGGTCTGTACCCTCTAATATCATACCGTCAAATCTATTTGGCTTTATATCTTGCATACGTGCAAGCTTAATATGATCATCTTTTCTCGATTTACTCATCCTTATACCATACCTTTAAATCTAGCGCATCTAATCCTGCTTCTTTCCATGCAAGTTGTAAGGCGCTTTTTTCTTTCATGTTTTTAACAATTGCGATACCACAATCACCATAACCAGCACCACTTGTTTTGGAAGCATGTCCTAAATCATTAGCGATTTGAATCATTTTTTTAAATGGTTCTGATTCGATTGTAATATTTGCCTGTTCTTCAAGTTCTAATAACATTTGTCGATATAATTCTACCATGTATTTAATTGTATGTAGATCAGAACGAATGAGTGCTTCTTTAAATTGAGTTACAATGAGTTTCGTTTTATTTAAAAAGTTAGAGTACCAACTACTACCATTAAGGGCAGCTAATTTATCTGTATAGGCTTTTGTTGATTGTGAAAAGCCTGAAAAACATACTACAAGATTTAATCTAGGTTGACTCAGTTTTTCTATTTTAAGTAGTGGCCATGTCATTTCCATAAGTTCATTGAAATGACCTTTTCTATTTAATATCCAAATGAGATCATAGCGTTGATAAAATACCCAGCCACCATAAATGGATGCAGCAAGTTCGCCTCCAGAAGTTACATCAGAAATTTCTATTTGAGCTAAGACACTTAATTTAAATATTTCCATGTTTGTAGCTTCAATGTTGTGGAACTTTAATATCCCTTGAATAATCGCAACAATAACAGCGCCAGATGAACCAAGACCATACTTGACTTCATCGGACTTATAAAGTTCTGAAAACAGTTCAATACTATAACTTTTTGGTGCGACACCTTTATACTTTAAAAAGCGATGTGCTGTATAAATAGCAGCTTTAGCATGTGTTAAATTATCATAAACTAAAACAGGTAATTGATCAGATAACATCCACCTAAAATGTCCCAATTCAGATGAAAATTGATAATCTGAATTATCTTTTACATGGACATGTATAAATTTATCGATTGCGACTAAGACGGCTTCATTACCTGGCTTTATGACTGAATATTCACCTATAATAAATAATTTACCAGGTACTTTGAGTTTTATCATACAGATGTAACCCCCAATCCTGAATAACTTACGACCACTTTAGATAATTTTTTATACCGATTAATAACTTGATTTACATAAGTTTTTTTTGTAAGTATTTTAACATTGGCACCTGCATCCATTGTTGCATATACAGGATAGCCTTCTGCTCTTAACTTTTCTGTTAAGTCAATAATTTTAAAAGATAAATCTGTTAAATAGCTCACACCAGTTTCTTGAATGATGTAATGCATTAAACTTGCATGAGACTCTGCAATTTGACCAATCATATTAAAATCATTAGCTCGTATGGCTTTTTGCATATCTTCAAATGCATCTTTAGTACTATCAATCCATAGTTTTTTTAATTCTGGAAAATCATTAAGTAGGTTCATAGCATCCGTACTATTGACTTTTTTAGGTGATTCGTCAATTAAGCAAACAATGAGTGCTAGATCGTCCATATTTGTTAAATGTTGAGCATAAGATGATAGATGATCTTTTCCTTCATGCCAAAGTGCTAAACCTTCATAAATAGAACGTGATGCAGAACCACTACCTAATCTAGCTAAACTTGATAATTCTTTTTTATCTAAGTCTAGACCATAGGCTTTAGTTGCTGCATAAGCAAGTGCAGCAAACGCTGAAGAGGATGATGCTAAACCAGCCTTTTTAGGTACATGATTATAAGATGTGATTTTCGCATAATATGGAATATGATACAGCTGACGTATTTTATCCATGTAACGGGTAACACGTAAATTTTCATGGCCAGTAATTAATTCATCATCAATATATAAAATATCATCTGTTAACTTTGGATCATATGCTACCGTTGTTAAAGTGTAAAAAGCATCCAACGTTAAACTAATAGAGGATGTTAAGGGTAAATTCCAAGTAATATTCTTTTTTCCCCAGTACTTTATTAAAGCGATGTTGACATTAGCTTTAGCTGTATGTTTCATATGACAATTTCCTTTAGATCATATAACCATGTGTTTTCTGCACCCGCATTTTTTAATGCATCAGCAATACGTATGGCTTGATCATTATTTTTAGCTAGTGCTATCATACATCCACCCTTGCCACCACCCGTTAACTTCGCACCAAGTGCACCGGATTTCATTGCAACTTCAACTAGTTTTTCTAATAAATCATCCGATACTTTAATACTTCTTAATAATTGATGTGCTTCTGTCATGGCAAGCCCTAGACGTATAATTTCATTATTTTCTAAATATGTTCTAACATCATTGGTTAGAACTTCTAAGCGGTCCATAATTGGACTTATAACTGTAGGGTTTTCTTTCCATAATGCTTTAACTTCTGCAACTGCTTGTTTCGTTAAACCTTTTTTGCCAGTATCAGCAACTACGATGACAGCATCCATTTTTAATGAAATAACACTTTTACCAAGATCTTTTTGATAAAAGACTGCTTGACCAAATGCAATGGTAGTAGCATCTAACCCAGATGGATTTACATGATGTATTTGTTCAGCAATATCCACAAAATGATCTAATCTAGACTGGTCCAGTTCAACTTTAAAAGCATCAAAAAGCGACCTTACAATCGCAATCGATACTGCTGCTGAAGAACCTAATCCACGTTGAGCAGGTAATGAAGATTCAATTTGAATATGAATACCAAAAAAAGGTTGTTTTAAGTAAATTAAAACAATATAAATAAGTTGTTTTATCCCATATAATGTGTCTGGAGCATCATCCAATAAACCAACATGATAAATCGAATCAATCGTTATTTTATTTGTGGTTTTGAACACTTTAGAAGTAATTTGTGCTTGCTTAAATGGTAACGCAATCGCCGGTTTACCATATACAACTGAATGTTCACCCATTAATATGATTTTACCGGTGGCCATACCTTGTCCAAAATCTATCATAAAATTACTGCTCACTTTCTATCTCCATTATATCATGTTATGATAAAATGAACTTATAAACTATGAAAGGACTATTAATTATGTCAGATATACAATTATCTTTAGAAATAGAAAAATTTGGAATATTAAAAATAGAATTATATCCAAATGAGGCGCCAAATACAGTAGCTAATTTTATAAACTATGTAACTCAAAATTTTTATGATGGGTTGATATTTCATAGAATCATTAAGGGCTTCATGATTCAAGGTGGTGGCAACCCACAAAAAAAGAATCGACCAATTGCAGGAGAATTTAAATCAAATGGTTTTAATAACACTTTAAAACATACTCGAGGTGTATTATCAATGGCACGCACCATGGATAGAAACTCAGCAACTTCTCAGTTTTTTATTATGCATCATGATGCACCACACCTAGATGGAGAATATGCCGCTTTTGGTAAAGTTGTTGAAGGTTTAGAGATTGTAGATAAAATTGCATCTGTGCCAACAAATGCTTATGATCAACCACTAGAGGATGTAAAAATAAAAACAATTACCGTACTTAAAAATGAAGCAAACCTTCAACCAGTAGTTTATGTATAACCTACTTAAGAAAGGATTTAGATGATGAACCAATATGTTGACATTCAACCTAAGGTATTGGATGCGCTAAGAAAAGGACAACCCGTAGTAGCTTTAGAATCAACGATTATTGCACATGGTATGCCTTATCCTAAAAACATTGAGACTGCATTAAGTGTCGAAAAGATTGTTGAGCAAAACGGTGCGATACCAGCAACGATTGCTATTATTGATGGTCGAATCAAAGTCGGTTTAACGCCTGATGAAATAACACTGTTAGGTAGTCGTAAGAATGTGCTCAAATTATCTAAAAGAGATATCGCTTATTGTGTTTTAAAATCTTACACTGGTGCAACAACAGTATCTGCTACAATTTTAATTGCTGATATGGTTGGTATTAAAGTTTTTGCTACTGGTGGTATAGGTGGCGTGCATAAAAATGGTGCTACTACTTTTGATATATCAAGAGACCTCGAAGAGATTGCATTTAAACAAATTGCCATTGTTTCAGCTGGTGCAAAAGCTATTTTGGATCTACCATTGACATTAGAATATTTAGAAACCAAAGGGGTTGAAGTCATCGGTTATCAAACATCTGAATTTCCTGGCTTCTTTTCAAATAAGACAGGTTTAAATGTTACCTATCAATTAGATTCCCCAAAAGAAATCGCTCAACTACTTCTACACAAATGGAATTTAGGTTTGAAAGGTGGTATATTAATTGCAAACCCAATACCTACAACACATGAAATTGATAAAACATTATTAGATAAATCTATTAACGAGGCCATTGGTTTATCAAATAAGCATCAAATAAGTGGTAAAGATCTTACACCATTTTTATTGAAAACTCTTCAAGAGAATACAAATCTAAATACATTGGATGCTAATATAGCACTTATTTATAATAATGCGAAACTTGCTGCACGAATTGCTAATGCGTTTTCATTACTTTAATATTGATTAAAGAAGGTGACTATGATAAAATTATTTTTGAAGAAGGGGAGTAGTTCCCAAAAATTAATCGTCAATACGGCGCATATATGCCCGGTTAATTTTCAAGTATAACTTGTTAACGAGACCTTCAAGACCATTTTTTGGTTTTGATGGTCTTTATTTATATACAGAAAGGAACATAAAAATGATAGAAAAAACCGTGTATCAAATGAGTGTAGATGAAACATTAGAAAAGTATCAAACATCTACAAAAGGTTTAAGTAGTCAAGAAGCGCATAAACGCTTTGAAGAAAATGGGCCAAATGCTTTAGATGAAGGTAAGAAAAAATCAATATTTTCTCGTTTACTCGATCAATTTAAAGACTTTATGGTCTTAGTATTAATTGTTGCAGCGTTAATTGCATTTATTGCAGCAATCGTAGAAAACAAACCTGAGGAATTAACTGAAGGTATTCTAATTATTGCAATCGTTGTAATCAATGCAGTATTAGGGGTTGTTCAAGAATCTAAGGCCGAACAAGCATTAGAATCTATTAAAAAGATGTCTAACCCACATGCAACTGTATTAAGAGATGGAAAAGAAATAGTAATTGATGTAGATAAAGTCGTTGTGGGTGATATTGTTGTATTACATGCAGGTGATTATATTCCTGCTGATATACGTATATTAGAATCCATTAACCTTAGAACTGATGAATCTGCATTAACGGGTGAACCAATTCCGGTTGAAAAAACAACGGATGCTATTTTAGACGATGAGGTTGCATTAGGTGATCGTATTAACAGTGGTTATATGAGTACGGTTGTAACTTATGGACGTGGTCTTGCAGTTGTTACAGCAACTGGTATGAATACCGAAATTGGTAAAATAGCAACTATGTTATCTACAACAGAAACCGAGTTAACACCTTTACAAAAGGCTATATCTCAACTCGGTAAGACATTAGCAATTATCGCTTTAATCGTTGTATCCATTATATTTGTCATTCAAATTATACGTGGTATGTTTACTAGTGGATTTGAAAACATCTTATGGATGGAAATATTTATGTCATCCATTGCATTAGCTGTTGCTGCCATACCTGAAGGTCTACCTGCAATTATTACTATTGTTTTAGCAATCGGTATGCAAAACTTAGTCAAACAACATGCGATTATGCGTACATTACCAGCCGTAGAAACTTTAGGTTCTACTTCTATTATTTGTTCAGATAAAACAGGTACACTGACTCAAAACGTGATGACAATTACAAATACTTATTTATTTGGAGCAACTTATAAAGTAAGTGATATTAAAAAACCTAACAATACATTACAAATGCTAATTGATTACGGTGTCTTATGTAATGATACCAAAGTGCAATTAGATGACCAAAACAACTATACAAAAATTGGTGATCCAACTGAAATTGCCTTAACAGATTTAGCAATCGCAGTTGGTGATAACCCGGTTACTACATTAGAAAAATACCCAAGAGTACATGAATTACCTTTTGACTCAGAACGTAAACTTATGACGACAGTACATGTAATCAACGGTCAATACATATCTATTACCAAAGGTGCACCAGATGTATTATTTGCTAGAGCTACTCAATATAACGATCAAGGTACGTTAAAAAAGATTGATAATAAAGTAATTGATACTTTTGTTCAACAAAATACCACTTATGCAGATCAAGCGCTGCGTGTCTTAGCAATCGCATATAAAGTTTATGATCAAAAACCCGAAGTTCTAGAATTAGAACACGATGCATTAGAAAATGACCTCATCTTATTAGGTTTAGTTGGTATGATTGACCCTGCAAGACCTGAAGTAAAAGGCGCAATTGTAGAAACAAAACAAGCCGGAATTACAACCATTATGATTACAGGTGATCATAAAAATACCGCTGTTGCTATTGCAACTGATTTAGGTATCCTAGGTAACGAGCACTTAGCAATCACAGGTAAAGAATTAGATAATATGTCTGATGATGAATTCTATGAAAAGTTAGAAAACATCCGCGTTTATGCACGTGTATCACCTGAAAACAAAGTACGTATTGTTACAGCTTGGAAAGCAAAAGGTAAAGTTGTTGCGATGACAGGTGATGGTGTGAATGATGCACCAAGTATTAAACGTGCAGATATTGGTATTGCTATGGGTATTACTGGTACTGAAGTTGCCAAAGGTGCTGCGGACATGATATTAACAGATGATAACTTCGCAACGATTGTTTCAGCGGTTAAAGAAGGTCGTACAATACTAGCAAACATTAAAAAAGCAATCCACTTCTTACTATCTTGTAATATTGGTGAGATCATCACTATCTTCTTAGGTGTTACATTAGGTATCTTCCTATTCCCTAATGAGCCACATTTACAAATATTAACTGCTGCTCAAATTCTTTGGGTAAACCTAGTTACCGACTCATTTATGGCTATTGCTTTAGGTTTAGAACCTAAAGAACCTGATGTGATGAATCACCCTCCAAGAGATACAAACAAGAGTATTTTCGCTGATGGTTTAGGTAAAAAGATTGCATGGCAAGGTATTATGATCGGATTTATTACATTCTTAGCATTCTATATTGGTTATAAAATTAATGGTGATGACATGCGTCATGCTCAAACGATGGCATTTATGGTACTTGCAATTTCACAATTATTCCATGCATTCAACGTGCGTAGCGAGAATTTCTCAACATTTAGTTTACAACCTAATAAATACTTAATTTTTGCATTCTTTGGATGTTTAGCTTTACAGCTTGTCACTGTTACAGTGCCATTTATTGCAAACAATGTATTCGGTGTAGATGATGTCTTAACATGGCAATTACTCGATTGGGTGGTTGTATTAGGTTTCTCTGTACTACCGCTAATTATTGTAGAACTTGTTAAACTCATTCAAAACAAACTTAAACTAAGAAATGCTTAAGTATAAAACAGACACAATTGTGTCTGTTTTTTCATGTTTATCCACTCATATCAAGTATAATAGATATATGAAAAAGATTATTAAAAACTATCCAGAAGTTCGATGGATAGCCCACCGAGGACTATCATCTAAATATTTAGAAAATACTGTAAAAGCTTATAAAGCCGCAGCTAAACTGCCTTTTTTTGGTATTGAAACTGATATACATTTAACATTAGACAATATACCTATTACTCATCATGACCATAATTTAGCTAGACTTTCAAACAATACTTCTAATCTTAAAGATTTATCTTACAATGACTTAAAATCCATAAAGTTAAAAGAAAAATATTCTATCCCTACATTAAAAGAATATTTAAAAATTGTTAAGTTAAATCACAAAGTAGCAGTCATCGAATTTAAACCAACATTTACATCTCATCAAATTAAACTTGTATTTGATCATATAACTTCATACATAAATTTAAATCATGTTATTATTATTTCTTTTCATTTAGAAAACCTTATAAAAATTCGACAAGATTATCCTGACATGATGCTACAATACTTAACTGACAAGTTTGATAAAGATACATTAAAACAACTTAAAATGCAACAAATTGATTACTCACTCCATCACAGTGTCTTAAATCATAAGATTATACAAACGATACACCAGGCTGGTTTAAGGGTTGCAACATGGACAGTTAACCACCTAGAAGACGCACTTAAGTTCATTGAAATGAAGGTTGATTATATTACAACCGATGGCATATTTTAAAAAAACAAAACCACCTTGAAGGCGGTTTTATTTTACAAATAAATCGGTGCATAAGCCATGTTCTGTAAGCATTTAAATGCTTTGTGACTATTTATCTCAAGATTACTCTTGCAAGATGTTGTATTGCTACACATCTTGTGCCCCTACCAAATTTGGGTTTCTAGCTTGAGGGGTTTACCGCGTTTCATTCTACTTATTTCTAAGTAGACTCGTTTCTGTGGCACTTTATATCGTTTTTAGCATAGTTTTCACCTTAGCTATTAACGATGCCGTTATGTTATTAAACATACCTAAGGTTATGGTTTCCCTTAGCACAATCACTACATACCATGAAGGTATGTGCTAGCATGGACTTTCCTAACAAAACCTAAAGTTTTGCTCAGTCACCTTCCCAATTTATAATGCATAGTCATTTTATATGCTTTTATATTAAAAGTCAAACTTAAACAAGAATTATCATACTTTTCTATTTTTTTGTCTTACAAATACAATGATGGAGGTAATAAGTGTTGAAACAAAGACAATACCGGTTAAAAAACCAAATAAAATAACGATAATAACTTCCCAACCATTAGAGCTAGCATCTCCTAAGATAGCTAGCATTAAGAGTCCACCAATAACGAGTGTTACTATTGGTATTAAAAATGCTAACCATAACTTCTTTTTAACCAGCATACCACTAATAAAATAATTTAATAGCCCACTAACAATGCCAATAATTGCAAAATTAATATAGTTTTGAATGTTTGCTGCCATAAAGTTTTACCTCCTTAACCCCTTTATTTAATTATATAATATTCGTATGCTTTTTTAACACATTTGCATTTTACAATACAAATAAAAAAACAGTAAACCTTAAATATCAGTTTACTGTTTTACTTTAATCATTCTAATTACAATGCATCTTTTCTAGATAAGTCAACACGTCCACGTTCATCAATTTTTACAACTTTGACTAATAATTGATCGCCTACTTTAACTTTTCCATCAAGAGATTCTGTTCTTTCTTTAGCCCATTTGGATATATGTAGTAATCCTTCTGTACCTGGGAATATTTCCGCAAATACACCTTGAATATTTTTACCACTCTTATCCATTAACATACGGGTGACTTTAGCTTCATAAACTTCGCCAACTTTAGCTTCTTTGACTAAGTTTTCAATGTATTGTGCTGTTTTATCAAGCCATAATTGATCAGTATGCATAATATAGACACGACCATCTTGTTCAATATCAATTTTAACATTGTTATGATCTTCAATAATTTGGGTAATAATCTTACCACCACCACCGATAACATCTCTAATCTTATCTGGGTTGATGCGAATCATTTTAACTTTTGGTGCATAAGCACTTAAGTTTGGTCTTGCTTCACTAATAATTGTATTCATATGTTCTAAAATATGTAGACGTCCTAAACGTGCTTGCTCAAGAGCTTCTTTCATAATTTCAGTTGTAATACCAGTAATTTTGATATCCATTTGTAGTGCAGTAATACCATCTTTAGTACCAGCTACTTTAAAGTCCATATCTCCTTCATGGTCTTCCATACCTTGAATATCACTTAAAATTGAATAGTGCTCACCATCTTTAATTAAGCCCATTGCGATACCAGCAACTGGTGCTTTAATTGGTACACCTGCAGCCATTAATGCCATCGAACCTACACAAATGGTTGCTTGAGAACTTGAACCATTTGATTCTGTAATTTCAGATACAACACGAATTGCATATGGAAACTCTTCTTCGGACGGTAAGACTTGAAGTAACGCACGTTCACCTAAAGCACCGTGACCAATTTCTCTACGTCCAGGTGCACCATATCGACCAGTTTCACCAACTGAATATGGTGGGAAGTTATAGTGTAACATAAAGCGTTTAGTCACTTCTTCATGTTCTAAGCCATCAATAATTTGGTTTTCATTTAATGAACCTAATGTCACAACACCTAATGCTTGTGTTTGCCCTCTTGTAAAGAGTGCTGAACCATGGGTTCTAGGTAAAATATCAATACTTGATGATAAAGCTCTAATTTCGCTTAAACCACGACCATCAGGACGTACTTTATCTTCAGTGATAAGTCTTCTTAATTCTTTAGTAACAATTTTGTCTAATGCCATTTTTACTTGTGCTAAAAATGCATTTTTAGTTTCAGTATCTAATACCTTTTGACCATCAACTTCCATCCAAAAGTTTTGATTTTCAAAATGGGCTATCACTTCATCTTTAATTGCATCAATTGCATCATAACGTGCTTGTTTATCGACAATACCAACAGCTTTAACTAATGCTTTACCTTTAAACTCAAAAACATTTTGATAAATCTCTTCATCTAATGCAAGTAGTTCTGGAACAACTTTTTCCACCCCTACAGCTTTTTTAATTTCTTCTTGGAATGCACATAATTCTTTAATGACTTCATGACCAAATAAAATAGCGTCTAACATAACTTCTTCAGATACTTGTTTAGATGCTGCTTCTACCATGTTAATGGCATCTTTAGTACCAGCAACGATTAAATCAATATCAGATTCATTAAGTTGCTCAATAGATGGGTTTAATACAAACTCACCATTGATGCGACCAATATGTGCTGCAGCAATCGGTCCTAAAAATGGAATATTAGAAATTTCTAATGCAATCGATGAACCAAGCATTGCTGCCATTTGGCTTGATGCTTCAGGATCGGATGATAATACAGTATTAACCACTTGAACATCGTTTCTGTAACCTTCATCAAATAATGGACGAATCGGTCTATCAATTAATCTTGATGTTAATGTTTCATGTTCAGAAGGTCTACCTTCTCTTCTAAAGAATCCACCAGGTATTTTACCTGCAGCATATAATTTTTCTTGGTAAATAACCATTAATGGGAAAAAGTCTGTTTGTCCCACTTTCGCTTTTGCAACAGCAGTCGATAATACCACTGTATCGCCATAATAAACCATTGCAGCGCCGTTTGCTTGTTTAGCAACTTCGCCGACTTCAACTCTTAACGGTTTCCCGGCAAGTGTCGTTTCAAATACTTGTTTTGACATATAAAATCTCCTTCATTTTATATTGAATTATTTTTTCTTCTTTTTTCAATTCTATTTATTATAACATTTTTATATGTATATGTATGCGTTTATTCAATAAATATACAAAATAACTTAATTTAAAAACTTATCAATTGATGCACAGTCACCATATAAAGAAAAAAACTCACGAATGAGTTTTTTATCTTCTTAATCCAAGTTCACTAATTAATGAAGCATATCTTTGAGCATCTTGTTGTCTTAAGTATTTAAGTAAGTTACGTCTACGACCAATTTTCATAAATAGACCACGTTTTGAGTGGAAATCATGAATATGTGTCTGTAAATGTTCATTGAGCTCATTGATTTCATGTGTTAAGATTGCAATTTGTACTTCTGGTGAACCAGTGTCACCTTCGAATCTTGCAAACTTTTCGACAATCGCTTTTTTACTTTCTTTTGTCAGTGCCATTGTTTTCCTCCTATGTCTCGAATAGCTAAAGATTATGTCTTGGCTAACAACGTCCTTGCTATCGACCTAATGCATAATACCACATAATTTATGTAAATGCAATAACTTTTTTAAAATTATGTTTAAAATACAAGATAATTTACACAAATTACATTATAATTTGATAAATTGATCTACATTTAAAACAAAGACAGTCGCTCCACCAACCGATACTTCAATTGGAAGCGTACTAAATGAACCAAACTCATTGACGATGGCATTTGGTACAATTTTACTTCTTGTTTTCGAATATTTTTCTATAATATCTAGGACTTCAGGGACTTTTTCATCATTAACACCTATTAAAAATGTCGCATTACCTTCACGCAAAAAGCCACCCTTTGTAGAGAGTCTTGTTGCGAAAAACCTTTCTTTTACTAACCCTTTTTGAACTCTATTTGCATCATCATTTGATACAACTGCTATAATCATTTTCATGGACAGTTCCTCCTATTACATAAAATATTTTATCATAAATTATGATTTTAATAAACGATATGTTGCTTTAACATCTAATTTTATTTGTTCTAGCATCATTTCAACTTGATCATATTTAATTTCATCTCTTAAATAATGTTCAAATGATACCGTAATTTCTTTATCATATAAATCTTGATCGTAATCCATAATAAATACTTCTAATCTTTTAGTAGATGAATAGTTAATTGTTGGATTGTGTCCTAAATTGGCACAGCCTAAATATGTTTGGTTATGAATATGCACTTTGACTGCGTATACACCAACCTTTGGTAAGAAATGTTGTTTATAATCAATATTTGCAGTCGGGTACCCAATTAAACGTCCTACTTTATCACCGTGAATCACTTCACCATGAATACTATAACTTTTACCTAATAACTTCTTAGCTAAGTCTAAATTACCTTGTTCTAATAATAATTTGATGTATGTTGTAGATACCCTTGTATTTTCATACAACAAATCATCTAAGACAACGACTTGAAATAGTTGTTTTAAATCTTCAACATTACCAGAACCTTTGTGTCCAAATCTAAAGTCTCTACCAACAACGATTCTTTGTACATTTAATGATTGTAACCACAACATAAATGCTTCTTTTGAAAGATTAGAAAACTCTTTTGTAAAAGCTACAATAAAAAAGTAATCCAATCCCATTTGTTTAAGTGCTTTTTCTTTGTCTGTTACATCCATTAAAATAGGCAGTGTTGTATTGGTAATAACGCTCATTGGATGCGGATTAAAGGTCATTACTGCACTTTTAGTATCATTAAAAGACTTCACCTTATGAATTAAATTTTGATGTCCAATATGTAGACCATCAAAATTACCAATGGTTAAGGTAATGGGTTCATTATTTTTAATTTGTGTATATGCTTTATGTGTAGTTTTCATATAAGTATCCTTTTAAAAAAAGTATTTGACTTTATAATCTTTGCCATCTGGTACATAGTAAGCAATCATTAGATCATGTTGGTCAACAACAACAAATGGTTGATCCGTAGATATTTGTCTTTCATCTAATTTTACACCATTTTTAACTAATTTAATTAGGTAATCATTTAATTTAAGTTTTGGTATTTTATTAAACAATTGTCTATGATCTATTAAATCATTTTCTGATAATTGTGTCAGTGGTTTTGCATGTTCTATCATATAACTACCAATTGCTGTACGTCTTAAAGTCTTAAGGGCGCCATATGTATTTAATTTTAGGCCAATATCGCGGGCAATACTTCGAATATATGTGCCCTTAGATACATGGGTGTCAAAATCAATGATTGTATCGTCGATTTTATAATTGAATTCGTAAATTTCTACAGGTCTAGGACTTAATTTGAGTGCTTGACCCATTCTAGCAGCATCATAAGCCTTAATTCCATCTTTTTTGATAGCTGAATAGTTTGGAGGTATTTGCATATAGTGTGGTTTTATTGTTTGAATTATCTCTTCTAGTTTATCCTTAGTAAAGTTTACTAACTTTTCATCAAGTACTTGGCCTGTTACATCATCGGTATCATAGGCTTGCCCTAAAGTAATTTGGCCAGAATATTGTTTGTCAAGTTCATCAAACAAAAAGGCTAACTTGGTTGCTTTACCGACTAAAATAATTAATAAGCCTGTAGCAAAAGGATCTAAAGTGCCAGTGTGCCCCACTTTATTTAATTTAAATTGCTTTTTAATTTTAATAACGACATCATGACTTGTTAAGCCACTTGGTTTATCAACTAAAAAAATACCATCCATCTACATACCTCAATATAATTACATATTTTATTATAACACAAGAAAAAAGGCTTGATTACAAGCCTAACTTCTTACTTATGTTCTTCTAACCAGGAAAGAATTTTTTCTCTTGGTTGATAACCAGAAGCTCTTGAAACTTCTTTGCCATCTTTAAATAATACAAGTGTTGGTACAGCGCGAATACCATTATCAATTGCTTCTTTACGATACTCATCAATGTCTAACTTAATAAATTTTGTGCCAACATCTTCTGTACTAATTTGTTCTAAGACAGGCATTAACATTTTACATGGTCCACACCATGTTGCAAAAAAGTCAACTAAGACTAAACCGTCTTGGTTTACTAATTTATTTAAATCTTCTCCTTTATATTGCTGCATTTAAAATGCCTCCTACTTTATTTTCTTCCTATACTTATTATAACTTCTAACCGTAAAATAATCAAAGCATATGGCAATAACTTATAGTGTAATGACCGTTACACCGTTTAAACCTTCTCCTTCTTGACCAAATCTATGGGATTTTATGTATGGAGACTGCTTAATATAGGCATAGACTGCTTTTCTTACTGCACCAGTACCAAAGCCATGAATGACTCGAATATAAGGTGTATTTGATAGTAATGCATCATCAATGGCCTTATCCATTAATTCTTTAACTTCTTCATAGCGAACACCTCTTAAATCAAGTTCATATGTTGGTGCTTTAGATGGTGCTGCACCAGTATATTTAGTTTGAGGTTTTTCCTTTTTCTTAACGGGTGGTTCAATCTTTGTTAGATCTTCTCTTTTAAATGGTAATTCAAATAATCCAACTGAAACAGTATATGTATCTTTATCTACTTTGATAATCACCCCATCTTGACCATATTGGACAACCATCACATGGTCCCCTTTTTTTAATGGTTTAAGTTGGACTAACTTTTTATCTAGAGTTGCTTGATTCAGTTCACCTTTTAATTTTGCACTTTCAGGTGTGGATAGTTTTTTTAATTTAGATAAATCATCAATCATTTGACGTGCTTTATCTTTTAATGCTTCATACTCTTTGGTTGCTTTTGCTTTTATTTTTTCAAGCATGTGTTCTTTTTCTTTTTCAAATGCTTGATTTTTTGCTTGATAAGTTTTAATTTCTAGCGCTAATTTTTCAGCTTCTTTTTCTAGTCTTTCTTTTTCTAATGCCACTTTAGTTTGTTCGATATTGAGTTTTTCAATATCCTTGCCTAAATTTGTTTGTCGTGCATTTAATAAGTCCTCTGCTCTTTTTAATATAGTTTTCGGTAAACCTAACCTATCTGCTATTTTTAGAGCATGAGATGAACCTGCAATCCCTAAATTTACTTTATAAAGTGGCTTTAAAGTTTCTATATCAAAGGCAACACTTGCTGTGAGTATATCCGGTTGTTCATATGCATAGAGTTTTAACTCTGAATAATGCGTTGTAAGCATCACGCGGTTTAATTTATTTGTCTTTAAGGTATCAATGATTGCAATCGCAAGTGACACCCCTTCAATCGGATCTGTTCCACTACCAAGCTCATCTAATAAAATGAGAGCTTGACCATCAAGCTTATCCAACATATTTTTAATTTTTGTTAGGTGTGATGAAAAAGTTGACAATGATTGTTGAATCGATTGTTCATCACCAATATCTGCAAACACTTGATCAAAGACAGCCAACTTACTTTTTTCATCTGCTGGTACTAAAATACCTGATTGCATCATCAAAGTTAATAAGCCAACTGTTTTTAATGCAACTGTTTTACCACCGGTATTTGGACCTGTAATCATTAAAACGTTTTGTGCTGCATTTATCTTGATATCAATCGGTACAACCTCATCTGGTTGAATTAGTGGATGTCTTGCAGAGATTAAATGGATATTACCATCTTGATTAATTTTTGGTAGGGTTCCATGTATTGATAGTGCATAAAGGGTTTTAGCTTGTAAAATATCTAAATCAACAAATTTTTTAAAATCAAGTTCTAAGTTTTGTTTAAAAGGTTTAATTTGTTTGCTTAAACCTATTAATATTTTAATGATTTCTTGTGCTTCTAATGTTTTTAAATATTCTATATCTTGTGTTGCTTGACGAATATCTTCAGGCTCAATATATACTGTTTGTTTGGAGGCAGATACATCATGAATAATTCCTTTAACTTTATTTTTAAAGCCTTCTTTAATAGGAATCGCATAACGGTTATTGCGCATGACAATCACTGCTTCATTTAAATAATTTTGATATCTTTTTAAAACATCTGCTAATAATTTATCTAAATGTCGTTGTTTTTGATTTAAATTTTGTCGTATATCTTTTAAATTGCTAGATGCATCATCATCAATCGTTTCATCTTCATTAAAGACACTGTTAATCAGTGCTAAAACTTCTTTTAAATGTTTAAAGTTTTTAAACCATTGCAGATGATCAATATATTCATTTTCTATAGCTTTAAAATAACTTTCAAAAGCTTTTTCCATATTTAAAAACTTTTTAATATGAATAAATTCTTCAATATTCAAATAATCTTTTTTATCTAAGGCAGACAACAAATGACAAATATCATAGTCGTGAGTAAATGGTAGTTTGCTATAATTTTTGATAATAAGCTTTAGTTCATCAGATTTATTTAAGTTTAAAAGCACTTCATCAAAATCTTTCGAAGGTGTTAACGCCCTAATATAGGCTTTTGCTTGCTTGCTATAGGCAAATGCTTCGATTGATGCACATATTAAATTAAATTCTAAAGTATTTGTCGAAAACATGATATAACCTCCTGATTTTGTTGAATTTATGGTATAATATGAAGTGGTAGGTGAATACGATTGAGAAATTATACAATTAGTTTGTCCAATGAACAACTAAAGCAACTTAAGACATTTTATGAAAATCATTTATTAACGGTTGATCAACCGTATGTTTATTTTGTTGCGCACCATAATGATACACGTATTAATGCATTTAAGTCAGGTAAAGTCCTCTTACAAGGTGAAGAAATCAACCCTGAACTATCTGCAATTAAATCATATCTGAATATTACAAATTATGCAGCCATTGGTTCTGATGAAGTTGGAACTGGCGATGCGTTTGGACCAGTGGTTGTCTGCAGTGCATATACAACCGTTGATGATATTGGTTGGTTAGAAAATTTAGGCGTTCGTGATTCTAAATCGATGACCAATAAAGAAATCATCCGCCTTGCACCTCAGATTGCTAAGCGACTAACGCATTCGATTGTCATACTTTCTCCTGAAAAGTATAATCAACAAATCGAACACGGTCATAATATGAATAAAATTAAGGCCTTATTACATAATCATATGATTATTAAAACAACTTCTAAAGTTGAAGCAGCTGTACCAGTGATCATCGATCAATTTTGTACACCAACACATTACTTTAATTACTTAAAAGATGAGAAATTAGTCTATCGTGATTTAGAGTTTTACACGAAAGCCGAATCCATCCACTTAAGTGTTGCTGCTGCTTCTATTATTGCAAGATATGCATTCTTAGTAAAAATGCATCAATATTCTAAGAAGTTAGATATGAAACTAAAACTTGGTGCAGGTAAGGAAGTTGATCAACAAATTAAAGAAATTTATGATAAGCATGGTATTGATACATTAAGTCAATATGCTAAAATGAATTTCAAAAATGTCACGAAACAAAATTTAACTTAATTCGTTTAAATAATCGATAAACGTAGGTGGTAATGGTGCTTCAAGCATCATTACCTTTTTTGTTATAGGGTGTACAAATTCTAACTTAAATGCGTGTAATAATTGTCCACTATCTAATACTTTAGATTTGGGTCCATAAAGTGGATCACCGACAATAGGGTGTCCAATATAGGCTAAATGTACACGTATTTGATGTGTACGCCCTGTTTCTAATTTTAAATGAAGTAATGTGTGTTTTTTAAATGTTTTTAACACTTTAAAATGTGTGACTGCATGTTTACCGTGTGGGGTTGCTGCCATTTTGGTACGCACTTTTTCATGACGTCCAATTGGTACATCAATGACACCTTCTTTATGTTCTAATACGCCTTGAACAATGGCTTGATATTCACGTTTAATGGCGTGTTTTTGTAAATCACTTGCTAGTATTTTATGGGCTTTATCGGTCTTAGTGACTAATAATAACCCAGATGTATCCTTATCAATGCGATGTAAAATACCGGGTCTAAACGGATCTTGATTATATTGAGATAGCCTATTTGTATGATATAGTAAACCGGATACTAAGGTGGTTTCTTTAAAAGTATCAGATGGGTGCACGACTAATCCTTTAGGTTTATTAATGACTATTAATTCATCATCTTCATAGATAATATCTAATGAAAGTTTAACTGGCTTTAAAGGATCAAGTTCTTCTTTTGGTGCAAGGTTTACAACAATCTTATCACCAATAGATAATGTAAAGCCTGGTTTTATTACTTTACCATTGACTAAAACAAGCCCATCTTTAATAAGCGCTGTAATTTGACTACGATTAAATTTTAAAATTTCAACTAAGTAATGATCCAGCCGTTTAAATTCGACTTCACTTATAATTTCTTTAATCATCGGTTTCCCTTTTTAATTTTTTTTGACGCATTGTGTCCATAATAAGCATTTCAATAAATAGTAAAACAACACCGGCATTTAATAATACATCGGCAATATTAAAAATGGTGCCACCTACAATTGGTAAAAATGGCATTTGTACAAAATCAATGACATAACCATAAAGCAGTCTATCAATGGCATTACCTAATGTACCACTAATGAGTAGGATAAAAGCTATCGTATATACTTTTTTATCTTGCCAATTAGATTTAGAAAAGAAATATCCAAATAATATAAGTGCGACCAATGTTATGAGAAAAAATAACATTTGTTGGCCTTCTAATAATCCAAAAGATGCACCCGTATTTTGAACATAGCCGACATTTAATACATTCGGAATAACAGTAACGACTTCTCCAACATCAAAGCTATTAGAAAATATGAGTTTAGTGACTAAATCAATGATGATTAAGCCAACAATTAATATATAAGATAAAACCATGTCAAACACCTCTTAAATAAACAAAGATAAAGATAATACCAATGACAAGTATGATGGCACTTAAAATACTACCTTCAATCATAACAAGTAACTTTGTATTTAAATTTTTTATTTTTGGTTCAAATAAAGCATGTATTTCATACATCGCATACTCATACAAAAATACGGCACCGATGGTTAGTATTAATAATAAAACAATTAATAATACGTGAATACTTACAAACATAAAAAGCTGTATGATAATTAAATAAAGTGGTAATAACAATAAGGAAGTCACTAAAATAGCACCTAATACACTTAAGATAGTTGTACGCATGGTCGTTAGATCTTCTAATCTATAGCGTACAACTTTTGATTGTTGCCATAGTTTAAGTAAGTATTTCATACATAACAACCTCAATTGCATCTTCTATCGTATCCACTGGATATAACTTGATTAAATGACTTAATTGCTTCACTTCATTGTAGTGAGATGAAGGTATTAAAAAGTGTTTGATACCTTCTTTGTATGCACCATATATTTTTTGTGGTAGTCCACCAATACGACCAATTTCACCATTATATCGAATAGTACCTGTTCCAGCAATATCTACGTCAATTAAATCATAGTCAATTAAAGCAAAATATATACTTAAAGTATACATCATCCCGGCAGATGGGCCACCAAGTGATGTATTTTGACCAGGTAAACTGTAACTTGGACTTGCACTTATAATCTCATATTTTGGATAAAATCTAAAGATTGCTTGATCATTTTTTTCAATACTTACTTCCATGGTTTTGTCTTCTCTTAATACTTTTAAGTTAAGTATGCCATCATAGTCAATAAAATATTGCCCCATCGATTCATAATCAGTAAAATTTTGATTGTTGATATCAATGATGATGTCACCAATTTTTAACATACTGTAGTCCGGTGTTCTATAATCTATAATCATACCTGTAAGTTTGTAATTGATATGAACAGATAAATCGGTTAAATGTGCTAATTCATAAGCAGTGATCAGTGATTGTTCAAACGATGCATTTTTTTGAATTTGACCACGTAAGTTCATTTCCTTTTGACTTAAGGTAGATTCTACATATGTTAGTGGCTTAACATCAAATTCAGAACTTAAATCATATAACATACGACCAAAACCAGTAATGCGGGTCATGGTTAAAACAGACATCGATTTAAGATGCGATGTTTGGTCTTTACCATCAATGTGAATTAATGTATTGACTGTGCTAGATTGATTCGGTGCTGTCACACTAAAATTTGTCGGAATTGTTAGTGCAATCATTAAATAAACATATGCAAATATGGCCGTATGAAATATTGTTTTAAATTTCGAATTCATTTTCAAGTGTAATTGTCTCCAATTTCATTTGTCTAGATAAAATACCTGCTTCATGCATCATTTTTTTAGATGCAATTTGGTTTTCTTGTCCATTGTATTTATCAGACATATAAACAACTTCTTTAATCCCTGCTTGGACGATTAATTTCATGCATTCATTACATGGAAAAAGTGTTACAAATAATGTAGCATTTTTTAATGAAGTGGTCGCATTTAATATGGCGTTGGCTTCTGCATGCACCACATATGCATACTTTGATTTAGAATACTGTTCATGTGTTTGCCAGTAGTTATCATCGTCTGATAAGCCTCTTGGTAAACCATTATATCCTATCGCAACAATTCTTTTATCTGGGTTAATTATGCATGCACCAACTTGTGTATTGGGATCTTTAGAGCGTTTTGCTGAAAGCTTTGCTAACCCCATAAAGTATTGATCCCATGAAATATAATTTTTGTTTTTCATTTGACCTCTTCTGCCTTTGCTAAACCTAAATCAATATGACAATAGCCACTTGGATTTTTTTGTAAATAATCTTGGTGGTAATCTTCTGCTAAGTAAAAGTGTTTGAGTTTTTCTACTTCTACAACAATTGGTTTATCATATTTTAATTGTTCTTTTTTAATGTATTCTAATGCTATATTTTGAGTAAGTTCATCTTCAAAGTATATCCCACTTCGATATTGTATACCACGATCATTGCCTTGTTTGTTGAGCGATGTTGGATCAATGATTCTAAAGAAGTGTTCCAATAATTTATCCAAATTTAAAATATTTGAATCATAAGTAATTTTGACTGCTTCTGCATGTGTTGCAATACCATTGCATACTTCCGTATATGTCGGATTGTCTTTGTTGCCGTTGGCATAACCAGATTTAGTATCTATTACACCATTTAATTGTCTAAAGTATGCATCAACACCCCAAAAACATCCTCCTGCTAACGTTAAAGTTTTCATTTTTCCACCTTCAATCCTAACTCTTTTAATTGTGCCGCATCAATTGGACTTGGCGACTCCATCATAACATCTCGAGCAGACTGTGTTTTAGGAAACGCAATCACATCACGAATGTTATCTGTTTTAGTCAGTAGCATGACAATTCGGTCTAACCCAAATGCAATCCCACCATGTGGTGGTGTACCATATTTTAATGCATCAATGAAAAAGCCAAATTTAGATTTGATTTCTTCTGCACTAAACCCTAAGGTTTCAAACATTAAGTTTTGCATATCTTGATCATATATACGCATTGAACCACCACCAATTTCATAACCGTTCCAAACAAGGTCATAAGCTTTGGCTAACATCGATTTTGGATCTGTTTTAAAAAGCGACGGGTCTTTTGGTGCAGTAAATGGGTGGTGTCTAGCATAAAGTCTTTGGTCTTCTTCACTATATTCAAATAATGGAAAGTCAACGATCCAAAGTAGTGAATCGATGGATTCATCTATTAATTCTAAATCTTTACCTAATACTTTTCTTAATGCACCAGCTGCATTTGTAGCATTTTCATAGGTACCTGGTATTAAAAATAATGTATGGTTTTCTAAAACAATCTTGTCATCTAAAAACTTACCAACTGAACCAGTAATTTGGCCACCTTCATTTTTAGCATAAGCGAGTGCATCACCATGATTTTTCTTTACAATTTCTGTGACTTTATCAAAGTATTTTCTTGTAAACATACTATGCGTTGGTACTAAAAAACCTCGTATGCATGCTTTACCTTCAAATAAAGGAATGTTATATGGTTTAATTTTTTGAGTATATTCTTCTAATTTTAAATCAAATCTTAAATCTGGTTTATCGCTACCATATTGATCAAATGCCTCTTCATATGTTAGACGCTTAAATGGGGTAGTAAGTTCTTTACCTAACACATCTTTAAAGATGTTTTTCATAACATTTTCACTTAGAGTCATCATATCATCTTGAGTAATAAAAGATGCTTCAATATCCACTTGGGTAAATTCTAATTGTCGGTCAGCTCTTAGGTCTTCGTCTCTAAAGCATCTGGCAATTTGAAAGTACTTTTCAAAACCTGCAACCATATAAAGCTGTTTAAACATTTGTGGGGATTGTGCTAAAGCATAACCTTCACCATGATACAGTCTAGAAGGTACAATAAACTCTTTTGCACCTTCGGGTGTTGTCTTAACTAAATAAGGTGTTTCTAACTCTAAAAAAGATGCATTTAATAACGTTTGACGAATACTTTGTGTAATTTGACTACGTTTGACTAAATAGTTTTTTGAATTTGGTTTTCTTAAATCTAAATAGCGATATTTTAAGCGTACTTCTTCATTGACATTGTCTTGATCTGAAATGATAATCGGTGTTGTCTGTGCTCTGTTTAAAATTGTTAAATCATCGACTAATACTTCAATATCACCAGTTAACATTTGTTTATTTTTAGATTCGCGCTCGATAACAACACCTTGAACTTCAATGACATATTCAGTACGTACTAAACTTGCTTTTTCATATAGCGGACTATCAGGTTTAATAACAAGTTGAGTAATGCCGTATTGATCTCTAAGATCGATAAAAATGAGTCCTCCCAAATTACGAACCTTGGCTGCCCATCCCTTTAAGTAGACACGTTCATTTAAATAGTTCATTGTAAGTTGATTATTGTGATGGCTATATTTTGTCATGATTCAAACGCTCCTTTAAAGTATCAAGCAATTTATCTGTTGAGATAACTTCTTGAATTTCTGTTTTTGTATTTTTTAGTTGAATAATGTTGTTTTTTAATTCATCTTCACCAATGATGACTAAATATTTAGCTTCGTATCTTAAAGCTTCTTTTAATTGTTGTTTAAACCCACGTGCTAAATGATCCATATCACTGGATATGAATTGTGTTCTTAATTGATGTTGTAGTTTCATCGCTTGATTTTTACTAGCATCATCAAATGTTATAAAATAAACATCCATAGTTGCTTGATCTGCAAGTTCGATACCTTCTTGGTTGAGTGCATCCAGTAATCTTTCCATACCAAATGCATACCCAATACCCGGTGTATCTGGTCCGCCAAGTTCTTTGACTAAATTTTGGTAGCGTCCACCACCACCTAAAGCATTTTGTGCACCAAAACCTCTAATAGTAGCATGTATTTCAAAAACTGTATGTGCATAATAATCTAGTCCTCTAACAAGCTTTTTATTGACTTCATACGGAATATGCATACTGTCTAGTAAACTTAAAACAGCTTCAAAATGTTTTTTAGATGCTTCGTTTAAATAATCTTGTGGTAGAGGCGCATTTTTTAAAATTTCAATATCTTCTGAAGCTTTTGAATCTAAGATTCTTAACGGGTTTTGTTCCAATCTAATTTTTGAGTCTTTAGATAGTTGATCTTTAAACGGTGTTAAATATTCAACTAATGCTTTTCTATAAGCGGCTTTAGATGCATCATCACCTAAACTATTGACCTGAACACTGACCTGTTTTAATCCAAGTTGGTAAATTGTTTGGTATGCAAGTTCAATGACTTCGGCATCAATGGTTGGTTCATTAGAGCCTAATACTTCACAGCCAAATTGCATAAACTGACGGAAACGACCACGTTGTGGTCTTTCATATCTAAAATTAGGTCCAATATAATATAGTTTAGTTAAACCTGGTGTTGCATATAATTTATTTTCAACATAGCTACGAATGACCCCTGCTGTACCTTCTGGGCGTAGTGTTAAATCTCTATTCGCTTTATCTTTAAAATTATAAGTTTCTTTAGTGACCATGTCAGACATTTCAGTTTCTCGATGTATCACTTGAGCATACTCCATAATTGGTGTTCTAATTTCTCCATAATTATAGGTTTTAAAAAGTTTTCTTACGTAATTTTCTAAGGCAATCCAATTTTTAGTTTCATTCGGTAGTACATCATATGTACCTTTAACTTTATAATAACTCATTTGTTAAACGTCTCCTTTGTCAAGTAATACCATTTAGATGGTTCTTTTTTACCAGTAAATCGGTTGTAATATTTTTCGTCATCTTCATAGTCAAAAATAAAATTATTTTTTTCAATGACACGCTGACTTTGAACATTTTGACTTGCATGCCCAATAATAATTTTATTAAAACCATGGTAATAAAAGCCAACTTCTAACAGTTTATGTAAAGCTTTTGACATAATACCTTTGTTCCAGTAATTTTTGTTTAAACAAAAACCTACTTCTGCTACACCTTCGGATATGATGGTATGAAAGTCAATGGTTCCAATCATTTTAAAGTTTGTTAAGTCAACTATTGCATAGCCAACTGGCAGTCCTTTTTCAGGACGCTTTAAAAAGTACTCTCTAATCGAATAGTACGCATCTGTTACATCATTATATGGTCCCCAACTTAAAAACTTAACAGTTTCTAAATCCTTACCATATTCAAACATATCTTTACCATCGCTTAATTGAATATCTCTTAAAAGATAATTATCAAAATATATAACTGGTTGTTTCATAGTAAGTCTCCTTATTTTTTAAAAAAACGCCCTTAAAAAAATCTAAGGACGAAATCATTGTTTTTCGCGGTGCCACCTTAGTTCCAGTAAAACTGGCCCTCAAAATGTGTGCTGGTCTCCAAAGTTGTCCCATGATTTGCCACTTATCATTGTTCTTTCACCTTTTGAACAATTCGCTTTTCTATATAAGGGCAAAGTAAATCATTTAATCCTTTATCATCAACCATATTTATTTTTCAGTTTATTTTATCATTAAAGCATGTTTTTATCAATGCATTTATAGGTGTTCATTAATCTTTTTAATGCCTTTTTTAATGTTATCCTTATAAAATTGCATCGTCACTTCAAAAATCACTAAAAACGGTACTGATAAAATTGCACCTATGATACCAAAGAAAGCTTGACCAAGTAAGATAAAAGCAATGGTAATAATTGGGTTTAATTTGAGTTTAGTTTGATAAATCTTCGGATTAATAATATAGGCATCCAGTTGCGGGAAAATGAGCATAAATACTAGAATTCCTAATAGTCCGTATGCCGCATTCGGTACAGTCATAACAATGATTGCTGTAAATAAAATTGAAAAGTAACCACCAAAATAAGGGATTAACGATAAGACTGCTGCAACAATTGCCACCAATGGTACAAATGGTAAAAATTCAGGGAAGAAAATGGATAAGGCAAGCATCAAACCACCATATTCTAAAGCTTGTATCCCCGCAATAATTACTTCTGCAACTAAGTAATTTGTCAACTCTTTATCTAAAGTACGTACATAATTGAGCGTTTTAGGTTTGACTGTGACAGTTAAATAGTCTTTAATTTGATTTCTAATTCTTGGAAAATTCAGTAAGAAAATAATACCTACAATAATGACCACAGCACCACCAATGACGGTGTTCCAAACTTGAGCAACCGTCCCACCAGTTGCAGTAAAGAAGTTTGTTATATCTAAGGTAACTTGGTCGACTAAATCTACGATATAGGCTGTCATGCCGGTTGTGTCTACACTTAATATTTGACCAATTTCATACATAATGTTTTCAACACCAACCGAAATATTGCCTATACCATCAATGGCTGGTTTTAAAACACCCCAAATAATGTAGACAAAAAAGACAATAACAACTGTATAAACCAATAAGATACCAACCCATCTTGGTATCTTATATTTTTGTAGTAAATTAATAAGCGGATTTAATATATATGCCAATGTAAAGGCGATTATTAAAGGTAAAAGTGCAAAAAATGCTTTAGATAAGATGCCTGAAACATTTGGCAAGATAAAAATCGCAAGTATAATAATAACAAGTAATAATAGGATATTTAATAACTTGAAATTTATTTTTTTCATCCCTAGTCACCGATATCATACATTAGATTAAATGGTCCAATGTATGTCGCATCAATTTTCATATGTGCACCAAATACACCCGTTTGAACACGATAACCAAGTTTTCTTAATTTGTCTACAAAAGACTCATATAACTGATTTGCTAGTTCAGGTTTTGCAGCATTTGTAAAGCTTGGACGGTTGTTATTGGTTACATCACCATATAATGTAAATTGAGATACAACCAATATTTCATGTTTTTCCTTATCTAACTTCAAATTTAGTTTACCATTTTCATCATGAAAAATACGTAAATTTGATAGTTTTCTAACACATTTATCGACTAAAGGCTCATCATCAGTATCTTTAACACCAAAATAAACAATATATCCTGGTCCTATTTGTGAAATGAGTTTGTCTTCGACTTCTAGTCTAGCTTGGGATACTTTTGTCACTAACATTCTCATATAATTTCACGCTCCACATAATAAACTTGAGGCACTTTTTGCAAGTTGACAATTAAGACTTCAAGTTCTCTTCTTTCTTTGACTGTCACTTTAAGTTTGATCACACTTTCTAATTCATGACTCGTCACTGCTGAAACCTCAGCAATTGAAACACCACTAGAGTTTGCTGTTTGTATAATTTCTGTTAATAAATTATTTCTTGTAGTGCCTTTGATTTTTAACCAAGTACCATATTTTCTATTCATATTGGTACCCCAATATGCTGCTAATAATCTGTTTTTATCATATTGTTTTAAGTTGGTACAATGGACTGCATGTACTACAATACCACTACCTTTAGTAACGTAACCAACAATCGAGTCACCTGGCACAGGTGTACAACAATTCGCTAATTTAATTTGTGGGGTTGTTAAACCTTCAATAATGACACCTGTATCAGAAGTTGCTGTTAATTGACGTTGTGTACGTTCAATTTGACGTTGGATTAATTGCTCTTTAGATACTTCAGGCATCAGTCGATTCATAACTGTTTTAGTTGATATATTGCCTTTACCAATTTCTAGATAAAGTTCATTTAAAGACTGAATACCTGCTTTTTCAAAGTTTTGACGAACCCATTCATCGGTTAAGTTGTTTTCTTTTTTATTGGCTGAAAGCTCACGTTCTAATAACTCTTTACCGGTTGTTAAGGTATATTCATGGTTACTTTTGTTAATAAAGTTTTTAATTTTATGTCGTGCATGCGCAGATTTAGCAATTTTTAGCCAATCTTCACTTGGTCCTGATGAATTTTTATTTGTTTTAATTGAAACAACATCACCCGTTTGAAGTTCATGGTCTAACGTTACAATTCGGTTATTAACGGTTGCTCCAACCGTTTGGTGCCCAACATCGGTATGGATCTTGTATGCAAAGTCAATTGGTGTTCCACCACTCGGTAATTCAATGACTTCTCCTTTTGGTGTAAATACATAGACATTGGCACTAAAAATATCAGTTTTAACTGTTTCAATAAATTCTTTTGAGCTTTCGCCTTGATCGTCTTGGTCTTCGGTCATACGCAATAAGTCTGCATACCATTTAAGACGAGACATCATTTCAAATTGTTCTTTTTCTTTAGAATATACTTTATTTTCTTTGTATGCCCAGTGTGCTGCAATCCCATCTTCTGCAACCTTATCCATTTCTTTAGTACGTATTTGAACTTCAAATAATGTACCATCAGAATGTAATACTGTTGTATGTAGTGATTGATAAAGGTTCGGTTTTGGCACAGCAATATAATCTTTAAAGCGCTTTGGAATCGGTGTAAAGTGAGCATGTATAATACCTAATGATTGATAACACGTTTCCACTTTATCCACAATAATACGTACCGCTAATAAATCATAGATATCTTCAAAATCACGATTATCTAATGTCATTTTTTTATAAATTGAATAGATATTTTTAATACGACCCTTAATTTCAAAGTTGGTTAAATTAGATTCTTTAAATAAACTTTTAATGTAGTCTATGACATTATTAATGTTACTTTCACGTTCAATTTTTTTAGCTTTAACCAAGTTAGAAACTTTATAATACATGGCCGGATGTACATAGCGTAGCGAACGGTCTTCTAATTCGGCTTTCCAGCGGAAAAGACCTAAGCGGTGTGCTATAGGTGCATATATATCTAAAGTTTCTTTTGAAATAGCTATTTGACGATCGGGTGACATGGAATCTAATGTCCGCATGTTGTGTAGTCTATCTGCAATTTTAATTAAAATGACACGCACATCTTTTGACATGGCAATAATCATTTTTTGTTGATTATCTGTTTGATGTGTGTCTTTAAATTTAAGTTTACTAATTTTAGTAACTGCATCTACTAATAAAACAATATCTTTACCAAAATCGCCTTCTAATTGTTCTAAAGTATAATCCGTGTCCTCAACTGTATCATGTAATAATGCAGCTACAAGAGTTTGTGGGCCAGCCTCTAGTTCTGCTAAAATACGAGCAACTGCTGTAGGATGTGTAATATAAGGTTCACCACTTTTGCGCATCTGTCCTAGATGTTTTTCTTTGGCAACGTTATATGCTTTCGTGATTAAATTGATGTTGGATTCACTTTTTATATAATGTGAAATATCTTTAATCAATGCTTTATAAAGTGCATCGTTTATCATATAATCACGTCTCCTTTTATGTTTTCATGTATCTTAATAATTAATTAAGGTTTTAATATCGTAGCCTTTAAGTAGTTTTCTACCGTCTAAATCATCTAATTCAATTAAAAATGCTAGACCAACAACAATACCACCTAATTGTTTGACTAGGTTAATGGTTGCTTGAATTGTACCACCAGTTGCAAGTAAATCATCAATAATTACAACACGTTGTCCAGGTTTTACTGCATCTTTATGCATAGATAATGAATTCGAACCGTATTCTAAATCATAAGTTACTGTTATAGACTCTCTTGGTAGTTTACCTGGTTTACGTACTGGAGCAAATCCAATCCCTAAATTGACTGCGACTGGACAACCAAATATGAAACCACGTGCTTCTGGTCCTACAATAACATCTGCTTGTTTAGACTTTGCAAATTCTGTTAATGAATCTGCTGCATACTTATATGCTTTACCATCTAACATTAATGGTGTAATATCTCTAAACATGATATCTTCTTTTGGAAAATCTTTAACTGTTGCTATATATGCTTTTAAATCCATCTTTTTACTTCCCTTTTCTAATGTTAGATCAAATATAAATTAATCTACATATTATTATATGTTATTTGTGCGCTTTTTACAAACATTGAGCGCCATTTTAATGAAGGCAAGTAATGTTTTTTTTCATATATTTTTCATTATCTTACAAATCACATGACCTTAATAAAAAGCGTATACCGTGTTATAATAAAGATTGGAGGAATCAAAATGGAACCACTAGCAAGTCGTATGCGTCCAAAAAGCTTTGATGAGGTGTTTGGACAAGATCATTTACTAGGTCCAAATGGTGTTTTAAATAAAATGATAGAAAAGAAAAAGTATCTATCATTTATATTATATGGCCCACCTGGAACCGGGAAAACTACTATCGCAAAGTTATTTTCTGAAAAATCAATGTTGGATACATATTTTTTTAATGCATCAACCGATAATAAGGCGAAACTTAAGGACATTTTAGACATGACTGCGTATCATGATGTATTAATTATTGTCGATGAGATTCACCGCATGAAAACCGATATCCAAGATTATTTATTACCTTTTTTAGAAAATGGTAAAGCAATTATGATCGGTTTAACCACACTCAATCCCTACCAAAGTATTAACATGGCGATACGTAGTCGCTGTCATTTATATGAGATTAAACCACTAAGTGATGAAGATATTAAAGCTGCGATATTAAATGCGATTGGTTATTTAGATCAAGATATTCATTTAACAGATGATGCACTTTCTGCAATTGTACGTGCATCAAATCATGAAATACGATCTGCATTAAATATTTTGGAAAGTGCATCTTTAGTTGTTGAAGACGGTCAAAAGATAACTTCTAACATTGTTAGGAGACTCGCAGGAAAACCACAACTATCTTTAGATGATGGTGAAGATAACTATTATGAAATGCTTAGTGCATTACAAAAATCTATTCGAGGTTCGGATGTTGATGCTTCACTCCATTACTTAGCTAGACTCATTATACTAGGTGATTTAGAAGTTATTATTCGTAGGTTGATTGTCATCGCATATGAAGATATTGGACTTGCAAATCCAACGATGGGTCAAAAAGTTTTAGCTGCTGCACAAGCTGCTAAAATGACTGGCTTTCCTGAAGCACGTATTCCCTTATCTGTCATAGTGATTGATATGGCACTTTCGCCAAAATCAAATACAGCTTATTCTGCTCTAGATTTAGCAATTGAAGATTACCAACAAGGACACGCAGGACCGATTCCAAAACATATTGATAATAAATATATCAAACAACATCCAGAAAGTTATCACTACCCTCATAATGATCCGGGCTCTTTAAATAGCCAAACACATCTACCAGATAACTTACTACATAAAACATATTACCAACCTAAAGATGAAAGCGTGTATGAATCAGCACTTAAAAAAAGATTAGAGTTAATTGATAGTATAAAAGGTTATAAAAGAAAGGAATATAAAGATGTTAAAAAATAAACGGTTATTAACAATCGTATCTAAAGATTACGATGACCTTGAGTTTCATTATCCACTTATTCGCTTAACTGAGGCTGGTGCAACCGTTGATGTTGCAGCTGAAGTTAAAAACCAAGTTTACCAAGGTAAATATGGTTTATCCATTCAAAGTGCTTTATCATTTGATGAGGTAGATATTACAAAGTACGATGGTATTTTAATTCCTGGTGGTTGGGCACCAGATTACTTACGTAGATTGCCAAAAGTGTTAGAGTTTGTCAAATATCTACATGAAAACGGAAAACTTATTGCAGCAATATGTCATGCAGGTTGGGTATTATCAAGTGCAGGTATTTTAAATGGTGTTAAACTCACATCAACCCCTGGTATTAAAGATGACATGGTGTATGCAGGTGCCAAATGGGTTGATCAACAAGTTGTTGTTGATAAAAACATTATTACATCACGTAGACCGATTGATTTACCACATTATTTACCAGCAATCATTGAATTTTTAAGTAAATCGTAATAAAAAAAGTGGCTGTTCAATGAACTGCCACTTTTTATTATTTTTCAGTAGAAATAATTACTGGAATTGTAATCGGTCTTCTTCTTGAAGATTGGTATACATATTTAGATACTTCATCACGAACTTGAGATTTATATTCATTCCAATTAATATATTTATCCTTTAAAACTTTATCTGTAATGCGATCAAATATTGCCAGTATTTCATCCATCATAGATTCATTTTCATGTAAATGAACAAAACCTTTAGAAACAATTTTAGGTGTACCTAAAACAGTTTTTAATTTCGCATTAATGTTTGCAATAATGAGCAACATACCATCTGATGCTAATAATTCTCGGTCTCTCATGACATAATCATTAACATCTCCTACTGCAGTTCCATCAATTAAAATTTCACCAGTTTTTATCTCATTTGTAGAAACAAATGCTTCTTTCCCTTTAATAAAGTTGACAGCATCACCATTATCAAGTAAAAAGATATTTTCTTCTTTATAATTCATTTGTAGTGCTAATTGCTTAACACCATATTGATGACGATATTCACCAATGGTAGGAATGATATATTTAGGTCTTAACAAATTAATCATCATTTTTAGTTCTTCAGCTGTTGCATGGTTCGATGCTAATAATCTTTTATCAACCACTTCAATATGTGCTTCACTACGGTAAAGTACATCTAAAGTTCTAGCTGCCATTTTTTCAGTGCCTGGTACAGGGGAAGTCATAATTAAAATTGTGTCGTTTTCTGTAATATGAATGAGCCTATCTTGTTTCCTACACATTCTTTGAAGCATATAAAATGGTTCATGACGACTACCAGTTACTAAACATACTAAGTTGTTAGCATCATTTTTATTTTTATCATCAATAAATTTAAGATTTACCAGCGCATGTTTAGGAATGACTAAATATCCTTTTTCAATTGCTATATCCACAATACGTTGGGCACGTCTTCCAATAATTGCAATCTTTTTATGATGCTTTAAAGAAATATCAACGATGCGTTGTATTTTTTGTAAGTCCGATGAAAATAAGGATACAATGATTCTACCTTCTGCATTAGCATATACAGAATTTATTTTATGGGTTAGCGCATTAAATATTCCACCATCTTGAACTAAAGTAGAGCCTAAAGATTCCGGTAATAATGCAATGACATTTTTTTGGCCTAACTCATTAATTTTTTGAAAATCTGTTTGATATTTCGGATCACTGTGCTGTGCAAAAGTAAAATCAGATGTATAAACAATTAATCCATCTAAAGTGTGGATTGCAATACCAATGGATTCCGGTATCGAATGTGTAGTTGAAAAGAAGGTAATTTTTACATTACCAAATCGAATAATTGAATTATGATCAATTGTATGTAACGTTAAATCTTTTAATTTAAAGTCTTTTTCTAATAGTGCATCTTTAACTATTTCCATAGTAAAAGGAGTCGCATAAACAGGCACATTGAGTTCTTTTAAAATATGCGGTAATGCACCGATATGATCTTCGTGTGCATGCGATAAAAATATCCCTTTTACGCGATCTTTGATATTAATAAACATTTTATAATTAGGTATGATTTCGTCGACGCCATAAAGTTCTTGGGTAGGATACTTTAAACCAGCATCCAAAATAAAATATTGTCTGTCAACATAAACAACATACATATTTTTTCCGTTTTCACCCAATCCACCTAAAGCGAAAAAGCGTATTTCACTCACAAATAGTTTTTCCTTTCAGTTTTGAATTGATTAGTTTATTTAATTATAACACAAAGCGGGGCTCATTGCTTTAAAAAAGTATTTTATTGAATTCTCACATAATAATGTCAATATGGTTTATAATGATTATAGATAGGAGCTGTCATATAATGAATTATCCAAATAAGAAAAAAGCTGCAAAAAGAAAGAACAATTATGCCAATTTGGGTATGACGTTAGAATCAGACATTGATCTAACAAATCAATATTATTTAACACACCAAATTGCTGTCATCCATAAAAAGCCAACCCCTATTCAAGTTGTAGATGTAAGTTATCCAGCTAGAAATAAAGCCAAAATTGTTGAGGCTTATTATAGAACGCCTTCTACAACTGATTTTAATGGTATTTATAAGGGTAAATATATAGATTTTGATGCAAAAGAGACAAAGTCTAAAACAAGTTTTCCTTTTGCAAATATACATGCGCACCAAGTCCAGCATTTAGCTGAAGTTGATGCGCACGGAGGTATTGCATTTTTAATTATTGGATGGTCACATTACAATAAATATTTTCTACTTTCCATTAAAGACTTACTACCGCTTTGGGAAGCATCTTTAAGTGGTGGCCGTAAATCTATCCCATATCAATTCTTCTTAGAACATTGTTATGAAATACCTTTTGGTTATCAGCCAAGATTAGATTACTTAAAAGTCATCGATAAATTATTAAACGTTTAATTGTAGTTTTAACTCTCTAAGTTGTTTTAATGATAAAGTACCAATAACGACAATTGATAAAGTGGTTGTTAGTGTATAAATTATATTATAAATACCTGAGTAAATAAATGCATTTTGATTCACACCATCCATTAGGTTTTGTGTCCACTCACTACCGGATGCATAAGCTGCCCACAAGATTGCACCTACAATCGTTGATGACACCCAACGAATCAGTAAGACTCCGAAGCTTACAATACTAAAATATAGTGGACTATCTAGTGATTTTTTAAAAAAACCGGTCAGTCCTAACGCACCAAATGCGATAATATAGTCTAAGAAAAAGACCAGTGCTGCTTCTCCTAAGTTGGTTGCAAAATAACTTAATGCATACCCATCATAGAAAAATCCGAATAAACCGTAAGTAACGGCTCCAACGATACCATATGCTGGACCTAAAAATATCCCAATTAACATAATCGGTAATAAAGATATATTAAAAAGTCTTCCACCTAAAGGCATTGATAAATTAAGCCCTGGTATTAAACCTGTTACGACATCTACTGCGATAGCTATCGCCAATAATGTGGATACAACAACCACATTTCTAATTTGGAACTTGTTCTTTTCCATTATTCTTCCTCCTTGGAAATAAAAAAATTTCTTTGGCCAAAGAAATAAAAGTTAAAAAATATTATAACTTTCCCTCCGCTGGCATTATCCAGATCAGGTCACGGGTCGACAATCACATTGTCCTCTCAGTCCATCATAGGACTCCCCGAAGTTGATCATGTACATTATAACATAAAATAAATATGATTTTCATTGATATGCTTACATAAAAATAAGTAAGAATAATTTAAAATAATTTAAAATAATTTTATTGACATTTCGCATAATTAAATATATAATAAATATGTGAGGTGATAATAGTGAGCGTAACATGGTTTAATGGTGAACCCAAAGAAATAGTGGTAACAATTACAGCCACAAATTTAACAATTAATAAGCCTGGTGCACAATTTTTTGAATCGGCAAATAAAGTGATGCTAGGTTATGATGAAGGTAACAAGACTGTCATTATACGTCCGTTATCAAAAGGTGATGTTTTACGTGGGGATATCCCAGAACATAAACGTTACAATATTAGTGTGAATGCGACTTATGGACGTATCACCAACAAAGCTTTTATCAATCGACTATCATCTGTATTTAACCTAGAATTTGATGAAAAGGGCACCAAATATAAGGCGTATTGGAATAAGACCGCTAACGTACTTGAAGTTCGCTTAAAGGAGGAATTGTAAAATGCTAGATATAATATCTGAATACATGATCTGGTTTTGGTTACTCGTTTTTATAACAACCATTATAATTGAGTTTATCACGGTAGAGTTTGTGAGTATTTGGTTTGCGCTAGCAGCCATTCCAACCATGATCATTTCTATTGTTGTTCCTGAAAACATTGGTCTTCAAGTACTTGTGTTTTTCGTCACTGGTTTTGTTCTACTACTTTTAACAAGACCTGTATTGATTAAATATTTCAAGAAAAATGTTGTCTCAACTAACGTCGATTCTTATATCGGTAAAACAGCTGTTGTTTTAAAAGAAATAACACCTGTAACCAGAGGCATTGTTGATTTTGAACATATGAATTGGACTGCAATTTCTTCTGAAACAATTGAAGAAGGTGCACTCGTTAAGATTTTAGCCATAGAAGGTAATAAATTTATAGTAACTAAAATTAATAAGGAGGACTTAAATTAATGCCAACTGGACAAGTATTACTCATTGTATTAGTAGTTGTATTAGGTATTATTGCATTACTGATCATTTCAGGTGTTAGAATTGTAACACAAACAAAAAAATATGTTGTAGAACGCTTAGGTGCGTATCATGCAACATGGGGTGTCGGTATTCACTGGCTCATACCATTTGTAGATCGTGTCGTATCAGTTGTTTCTTTAAAGGAACAAGTTAAAGACTTTGATCCACAAGCTGTTATTACCAAGGATAATGTCACGATGCAAATTGATACCATCGTATTTTATCAAGTCACTGATCCGAAGTTATATGCATACGGTGTTGAAAATCCAATTCTTGCAATTGAATCATTATCTGCTACAACATTACGTAACATCTTAGGTGAATTAGAACTTGATACATCTTTAACTTCTAGAGATATTATCAACTCTAAAATGCGTGTTATTTTAGATGAAGCCACAGATAAATGGGGTATTAAAGTAAACCGTGTTGAAGTTAAAAATATTATGCCACCCAAAGATATTCGTGATTCCATGGAAAAACAAATGCGTGCAGAACGTGAAAGACGTCAAACCATTTTAATTGCTGAAGGTGAAAAAAGAGCTAAGATTTTAGAGGCCGAAGGTATTAACGAATCAATTATCTTAAAAGCTCAAGCAGATAAAGAACAAGTCATTTTAAATGCACAAGCACAAGCTGAAGCAATTCGTCAATTAAAGGAAGCTGAAGCATTAGGTATTCGCTTAATTAAAGAAGCTCAACCAGATAGTAACGTCTTACAAATTAAAGCTTATGAAGCACTGGCAAAGCTCGCTGAAGGTCAGGCAACAAAAATTGTAGTCCCTTCAAATATCGCTGATTTAGCAGGTACTGTCACAGCACTGACTGAAGTGGTTCAAACTGGTAAAGAACCAACTAAAAGAACTGAATCAAAAACTACTAAATAAACATGAAAAAACGCGATGAATATCGCGTTTTTCTTTAGTCATATAATAGGTTATCAATAGTTTGATTATTTAAACTTTCTACAAAATACTTTAAAAGTTTAATTAAGTTGTCAATGTCTTTTAAATCTACTGTTTCTTGATGTGAGTTTTTATGTGCAATTGGTAGTGCTAAAGATAATGTAGCTGCACCAATATGTGCAAATTGAAGATAATGTCCTTCACCAATTTCATCTAATTGATGCGTTAGTTGAACAGGAATATGATGTTTTTTGCTCATTTGTTCAATATATGCTCTTAATCCAGTATGACCAATTAATCCCTTATCATAAAAGTAAATAATTGGGCCTTGACCTAGTTTAATACCGTTATCATCACCGTTTAAATCAATATCATGTGTAGTTAGGTTGATTGCAATATCAGGACTTGTTTTGTAACTTGCAGTTTTAGCGCCCTTCATATGCATTTTATGTTGCACAGTAAATGCTGCATTCAATTCTACTTTAAGTTTATCTAGTTGATTGGTTAAAGCATATAATGCATATGCACTTGCACGTCCGTCTAATGCTTTAGCTACATAACGATCGTTTTGGATGATAAGTGGTTCGCTATATCTTGTAACCATATCACCAATTTGAATACCTGCTTGGATCACTTCTTCTTGAGTTTTAAAACCAGCATCTAAGTATACTTTATTAAAGTTTTTTGGTATATCTTTGGTTTGGTTTGTATCATCTTTTGCAAGGGATATGGCATGAAAAGTTTTATCTTTTGAAGTAATGATAAAACGTTGATGTAAGACATTTTTAAGTGGTAAACTACCAACAGGTTGAACTTTAAGTAAACCATTTGAAGTGATATACGAAACAATCATACCAACTTCATCAATTGGTGCAGTAATAAGTACTGATTTCCCTTGACCTTGGCTTGCTATAACAGAACCTAGTCTATCGGTACTTAGACTGCCTTTAAGCGTAGATTTTAAGTAATCAGTAACTTCGTTTTCATGAGATGCAATCGCATTTAATTGTGTTAGTTTATTTAGTTTATCAATATGTTGTTTCATTTTTTATCCTACTTCTTTAAATATTTTTCTATAAAATAAAAACCTAGGAAGGAGTGAGAATCTCTTATGTTTAAGTGGGAATTTCCTATACACATACGTTGGGATTCCAAATTGTAAAATGGCTTTCAACACCAGTATGGTTTAACTCCCTAAAAGATATGTTTGGGTTCCACGGGTACTTCCTAGGCACCTTTAATTTACATGATTTTAGTCCATTTGTCAATGAAAACAATTTTCATTGACTATATTTTTTTCTTTAAAATTGCTTTTAATTCTTCTTTCAAGTCTTCGCGATTTAATCCAAAATCTATAATAGCTTCTATATAGCCAATTTTAGAACCAATATCATATCTTTTACCAATCATATCGAATGAAAAGACCTTTTCATAATCCATTAAACGTAAGATAGAGTCTGTTAATTGAATTTCATTACCAGCCCCTCTTTGTTGGTTTTTTAACAATTCAAATATTTTAGGTGTTAAAACATAACGTCCTGAAATAGCCGATCTTGATGGTGGATTAGATTTTGGTTTTTCCACTACACCTTGTAGTTCAATAATTGATTCCTTACTATCTTCTTTAGGTATACAAATACCATATAATTTAGTATCTTCTAAAGGTACTTCCATCGTACCAAGTATACTTGATTTTTTCTTATCAAAGGCTTCAATTAATTGTTTTAAAGCTGGTTTTTGATCAGAGACATAAACATCATCACCTAGTAATACAGCAAATGGTTCACCATTGATAAACTTTTCTGCTTGTAAGACGGCATGACCTAAACCGAGTTGTTCTTCTTGTGTTGTGTAAAATATTTTAGCACCATAACTCGTTGTTTGAATGAGTTTGATATCTTCTGGTTTGTTCTTTTCTTTTAAAAAGGCCTCTAATTCTGCATTTTTTTCAAAATAGCTTTGAATTGCACCTTTATTAGAAGAAATAATAATTAATATTTCTTCAATTCCAGAATGAACTGCTTCTTCAATAATATAACTTAAAGCTGGTTTATCAATAATTGGTAACATTTCTTTTGGTACAGCTTTAGTAATAGGTAAAAATCTGGTACCCCATCCTGCTGCTGGGATTACTGCTTTTTTTATCATCTTTGTCGTTCCCCTTCATAATATACTAATATTCTGACATATTGTCCTTGATGAATCATTGCATTTAATAAAATATCTCTTACTTTTTGTTCAATTGCAAAGTTTGAATTTGGTGTTTTAACCGAAACTCTTGCTGCAAAGTATTCCGAATCATCTAATTCTTCCATTCTTGCAACATAATAATGTTTGGATAAATTGATAATGTCTTGTTTCGTTTTAAATGAAAATATAACCGATATAATAAGTTCATATTTATTAACATGTAACGTCTTAAGTAAGTTTGCTAAGGAAAGTGCTCTAGCAACAATATACTCAGTTTTATGGAAAAATGTTTTTTCATAAATTTGTTTATATTTATCATACACAATTTGTGCTTCTACTTTTGTATGGAATTTTAATTCCAAGTAATTTTGGAAATTTTGAGCACGTTTACCATGTTTATGATAAAACTCCGTATAGATGACTAAGTCTTTCCCATTAAATGTATATGCAGTAATCATAAAGTGTTTACGATTAGAGTTAAACAATATTTCATCCAATAATGCTTCGAATTTATCTAAATCAATTCTAAGCTTATAAATACCGACTATATTGTATGTTTCATTATAAACAAGCGCTTCATAAAACTCATTAGCAAAAACATGTCTTTGGTCATCAGGATCATAATATTTATATGCACTATAGGCAACCCTACTTAAAGATAAATACTTTTCATACACGATATCTGTAATAGCTAAAATGACAATAATGATTGTAAAAATTGTTTTTGTCACTGCCGATACTGGTAGAAGCCAAACAGCAAATATCATTGGTACAAACATAAACATGATTGCAGCTCTAAATAGTGCAGTAAAGCCGTTTTTATATAAAACAAACGTTAAAACAAATAATGATACAACCGCATAAAATGTAAAGACTTGTAGCGGATTATAGTTACTTAAATCAATATAAATATTTTTAAGTTCGTTTATGAATAAATAGATAGCAATAAATAAAAGTAGGATTGTAGTTAACTGTCTTAGTTTTAAATACCATGATTTTGTAAATAATTTTTTTGTTTTAGGTAGTCTTACATAATCTTTCATTTCTTGACGATACTGATAAAAAGGCCAATACTTCCCACGCACTGAAATTTTAAGTGGGGCAGTTTCGGCTGGAATGAGTTTATCTTCTAAGAAAGATTCAAAGTTTGCTAGTGGATTTAAAATAATCATTAAGGTACCAACTGCTACAATAGCATGTTGATAATCTGGCATAATAATTAGACCAAAAATAATTAATAAAGAATATATAAGCATGACTAAAAACTTAGCTGTTCCATTAAATAAATAGACTGATAATAATACAATACCAATCACTGCAAACACTGTATATATTAATGATGTGTCCAAACTCATTAATGGAAAAACAATACTAAATGATATCAATAATATTAGGATTAAAATGATACTGATCATTAATCGACGCTTCATAAAGTCATCCTTTATATAACCTTTTATCTCATATAAACTATTATATCAAATTTAGTATTATTTTAACACCATATAAAAAGGCAACTTACCACTTGGAAGTTGCCTGATTTTACATAAATTATATTTGTAACTAAATTATTTTTTTGGTTGATAACCAATTTTAGCTAACGCTTCAACAAGTTCTGCTTTTCTTAGTGTGCTTGCATTTTCAATACCAGCTTCTACTGCAGCAGGTCTTAAATCAGCAACTAAGAGTTTGCTTAACTCAGCTTCTAATGCTTTTGTATCAACTTTAGGATCTGCTTCCTTTTTTGGAGCTTCTGCTTTAGCTGATGGTTTTGCTGTTTCTTTTTTAGGTGCAGCTGATCCAACAACTTTAGATGCTGGTGCAGTTGTAACCTTTTCATATTTTGAAGGGTTTGCAATTGCATCTTTAGCAAGTTCTACATAAGATGTAAATACTGCTGGTTCATGCACTGCTAAATCTGCTAAAACTTTTCTGTTTAATTTCACATTTGCAAGTGATAAACCATGAATTAATTTTGAATATTTAAATCCATTTTGTTGAGCACCTGCATTGATTCTTGAAATCCAAAGTTTTCTAAAGTTTCTCTTGTTTTGTTTTCTATCTCTGTATGCATATTGTAATGCACGCATCACTTGTTCATTTGCTGTACGGTATAATGTGTGTTTGGAACCAAAATAACCTTTAGCTAATTTTAATATTTTTTTACGTCTTCTTCTAGTTACTGGTGTATTTTTTACTCTAGCCATTATCTAGTTCCTCCTATTTCATATTAGCAATTAAGCGCTTAATTCTTTTTTCATCTGATTTATGTACAGTTGTTTCCGCTCTTAATTGTCTATTTTGTTTTGTTGTTTTTGATGCTGCTAAGTGATTTGAATATGCTTTATGGCGCATAAGTTTTCCTGTAGCAGTTACTTTAATACGTTTTTTTAGGCCACTATGAGTTTTTTGTTTTACTTTTTTTGCCATGTTACTTTCCTCTTTCATCTTTCTTTGAAGGTGCAAGTATACCAACAATTTGCATACCTTCTAATTTAGGTTTTGATTCTACAGTGATATTTTCAAGTGCATCAATAAATTTGTTAACTTGTTCAAATCCTATATCTTTGTGTGTGATCATACGTCCTCTAAAACGTAATGATACTTTTACTTTGTCACCATTATCAATAAATCTTTGAGCATTTCTTAATTTTGTATCAAAATCATGTTTATCGATTGTTGGTGATAACTTAACTTCCTTAAGTTTAACAACTTGTTGGTTTTTCTTAAGTTCTTTAAGTCTTTTTTGCTGATCATAACGATGCTTTGAATAATCTAGGAGTTTAGCAACCATTGGTTTTGCATTTTCCGGCGATACAACAAGAATGTCAAATTCTCTTTCTCTAGCAATTTCTAATGCTTGTTTACGATCAAATGTCCCCAATCTTTGACCGTTTTCATCAATAATTAAAAATTGACCATTCGGTAAAGTCTCGTTGACCATATCAGTGTTTTCTTTGGGTTTAAAGCCCATTCTACGTGGTTTTATACTTAACCACTCCTTTCGATTTTTATTTTTGTAATAAAATGAAAAAGTGAGTATATTGATATATACCCACTTCGCACTAAAATTCGAAATAAAAAATGAAATGTTAGCGTGCTGTTTACCCAAGGATGAACCATCAGGTGAGAGGGTATCTCTTCTTTTCACAATATTACCGTAGTAATTATATATAATAACTATCCATTTGTCAATCATTTAATTGATTTAATATTAAAAAAATGCTATAAATCTCAATTTAACTACTGATAGTTGTAATTTAAACATTATTTATCATTCACAGGGGATTTAACATAAGCAAATTTTTAATTAATTTGATAATTATGATACAATGACTAAAAAGGGGGATTTTACGAAAAGAAGTTTTATTTTATTATTATTCTTAGTAATAATATTTTTCACTCAAGGAACAATGGCTTATGATAATAGTATAAACATTGATATTTTTAATTCTAATGGTGATCATGAACCTATGATGAAACCACCATTAGAAGATCATGATAATGGTGGGGGTGGTTCTCCGTACTATCTATACATAGTTGCATCTTCTGGAACATCTAGTGGTTCAGCAACTACATTTAATGAAAATCAGATTTATAATTCGGATGAGACCAATAATGATTATTATCCAACGGGAAGTGGAATATCATTTGGTCATGCATTCCTTGTGATAGAAAACAAATCTTCAAATTCAATTTCAGTTGGAGACTTTCTACTTGGCGGTCAAAAAACACTTACGATTGGTTTGTGGATGGAAAATGGTGTTAATAGACCGCATGGAGGTATTTGGTATAATCTTGAAAATCATAAAGCAAATATTAACAATGAAATGGATGACGCAGTTGCATTAAAAAAGAACATTAATCAAACAGAACTTGATATTATAAGCGGTTATTTATTAGATGACTCAAACGACTATTATGACTTGGTTAGTTATAATTGCACACATTTTGCTACAAATATTTGGAACTCAATTTCAAATGTCACAGTTACAAATCAGTTTGGATTTCCAAGTTCTGTTAAATCAAGCATTCTTTCCAATTCCAGTTATATTAATTACACGTTTAGCACCTCATTCGATAGTATAGGTTATTTTGATAATGGTATCTTCACACAAGTTACCAATCCAATCTAAAACAAAGGAGGATTATTATGAAAATCAATCAAATAAATTTAATCAACATCATATCAATTGTGATATCTATAATAGTCGGTATTTTATTTCCAAAAGAATTATTTGGACTATTTGTATTTCTAGGTCTTGAAGCAATAAGTTTAATCACATATTACTTAGTAAGGAAATATAAAACTGATACAAACAAAAACACTATTGACATTTTTCATGCAACATTCCCAATTATTTGGGGACTTCTATATTTTCTAGGCACCTTTTCATTAAGTAGATACTTTGGAGAATCTAATCTAAGTCAGTACCTATCCAATATCGTACTAATGTTAATGGTTGCATTAGAATCTAGTGTACTAACTATTGCAATTTATTATCTTTATAAGTTATTTACAAGTTTAAAATCTAGTAGAAAACAAGCAACATTTATTTGGCAAATCGTTTACACATCTGTTGTTATGATTGGGTTACTTGTTGCGATAATCATTGGTCCACAAATAGTCTCTTATCATACTGAGACAATATTCCATATACACTTTATAAATACTGTATTTGTAGCAATACCGGCATTTGTTGCTTTAATCCTTAAATGGTTCATTCTTTTAACAGCTTATCTCAACAAGAATTCACAAAATGCAGTACCAAAAGTTTTATAATCTTTATTCATAAATATAAGGCGCTTATTAAGCGCCTTATTTGTTATACTTATGTCAATTATGCAAATTGTGACATGAATAAATCATGGTAATGACCCTTTTTGGCCATCAAGTTATCATGCGTACCTTGTTCGATAATATTGCCTTTATCTACGAATAATATGATATCTGCATTTCTAATTGTTGATAACCTATGTGCAATCACAAAGGATGTTTTGTTTTCCATTAAATTTAACATTGCTTCTTGAATGTTAACTTCTGTATAGGTATCTACGTTTGAAGTTGCTTCATCTAAAATAAGTAGTTGTGATTTTGATAACATTGCTCGTGCAATAACTATTAATTGTTTTTGACCCTTAGAAATATTGACACCTTCATCAGATAACATCGTATCATAACCATCCGGTAGATGTGAAATATAATGATGAATACGTGCCTTTTTAGCCGCTTCAACAACTTCTTCAAAACTCACATCACCATTACCATATTTAATGTTTTCTAATACAGTACCCTTAAAAATCCATGTATCTTGAAGTACCATTGAAAAAGCTTTTCGATAATAACGTCGATTGTAGTGTTCAATGTTCGTATTATCAATTAAAATTTGACCTTTATCAATATCATAAAAACGCATTAATAAATTGACTAGTGTTGTTTTACCAGCACCAGTTTCACCGACTATTGCTACTGTTTGACCAGGTTTTACATTAAAGCTAACATTTTCTAAAACTGGTGTTTCTGGTACATATCTAAAGCTAATATTATCAACTTTAACTGCTCCTTGTCTAATACCAAAATCTTTAGCATCTTCAATATCTTTAGTTTCATCTTCTTGATCTAAGACATAAAAGACACGTTCTGCAGCAGCAAGTGCTGACTGTATATCTGCAATTAAGTTACTAACATGGTTTATTGGCCCTGAAAAGCGTTTGGAGTATAACATAAAGGCTGATAAGTCACCAATTAAAATACGACCAAATAATGCCAATACAGCCCCTGCTGTACCAACTAATGCTGTACCAAAGTTATTAATAAACATAATACTTGGTCCGGTTGTCGTTAAATAATAGCCAGCCTCGTAACTCTTTTTAGCAGTATCTTCATTTAACGATTGATATTTTTCATAGATAGCTTCTTCTTGAACATAAGATTGGATAGTTTTTTGAGCACTTATCATTTCCTCAGTATAACCATTGAGTTCACCTAAACTACGGTTACGTATTCTAAGTTTTTTCTTAATAATTCTTGATAGTAGTGAAGTCATTAAAAAACTTAATGGTATCGTAATAAAGAATATGAGTAATAAAAGTGGTGATACAATGATCATCATGACAAATGATACAACGAGTGTAATGGTGGATGTAATTAGACTCAATGCATCACTTGATAAAGAGCCTGCAATAGTATCAATATCGTAACTCATACGAGAAATAATGTCACCCGTTTGATTCGTATCAAAGTAATTTACTTTAACTGTTGTCATTTTATTAAATAAGTCCGATCTTAGTTTATAGAAAACACTTTGAGACATTTTAACTAATGCAATACTTAAAATATAGTTAATAATTGAGGATATTAAATAAAAACTAATCATTAATCCACCAAGTATAAAGATTGTATGAAAATCAATATCTAACCCTTCATTGACAACGGCCATTTCATTAATCATTTGACCTGTCAAATAAGGACCTATTAAGGATAACGTATTCGATAATATCGTTAAAACGATACCTAAAATTAAGCGTCCTTTATAATAGGAAAGATAATACCATAATCTTTTGAGGGTTTGTGTTCTATTTTTGGCAACATCCGACCCATCATTGCGTCCTCTGCGTCGGTTCATGCTAATCCCTCCCCTAATTGATGTTTGACAAGAATTTGGTAAATCTCACTAGATTTTGCAAGTTCATCATGTGTCCCTTGATTGATAATACGCCCGTTATCAATGACTAATATTAAATCGGCATCTTTAATCGAAGATATACGTTGAGCAACAATAATTTTAGTTGTATTTTTTAAGTGTTTTGCAATCGCAAACCTTAAGTTTTTATCTGTTTGATAATCCAGTGCAGATGATGCATCATCTAATATTAAAAGTTCTGGATTACTTGCCACAGCACGTGCAATTAATAACCTTTGACGTTGACCACCTGAAATATTGGTGCCACGTTGAGCAATTTCATGATCATATTGCTCTGGCATTTGATCTATAAAGTCTGCTTGTGCAATTTCTTTAGCAAGTTTGACTTGGTTTAAATCTACATGTGGTCTTGAAAATGAAATATTTTCATGAATTGTATCAGAAAATACTGAATCATTTTGAAGTACTAATCCAATGTGTCTTCTTAATTCATCACGTTTAAGTGTTTTAATGTCTTCACCAAATACTTTAATGGTTCCTTGTTGTGGATCATAAAAGCGCATAATTAAATTTATAATGGTTGTTTTGCCACTACCGGTTGCACCAATAATACCTAGAGTTTGTCCCCTGCTTAATTTAAAGGAAATGTTTTCTAGGTGTGATTCTTTACCATGATATGAAAAGGTCACATTATCAAACTCTAAGTGTGGAAGACTTGGATTAATTTCAAGCGGTTTGTCGCCATCTACAATAGTAGTCTCTAGTTTTAAAACTTCAACAATACGCCCAGCAGAAGCCCCTGCTCTTGACATACGGATAAATATTCTTGTCAAGGATGCGGTTGAGTTTAAGATTAATGTAAAGTAAGTAATTAAGGCTAAAATTTGACCAACCTTTGTATAACCATTAGCAACCCTATAGGCTCCAAATATTAATACAACAATTAAACCAATATTCATAATTAAACTAATAAATGGTCTAATTTTATTCATGGTGATGGTCGCAGTTAATTCTTTATCGACTGCTTTTTTGTTTTCTATATCAAAGCGTTGTTGTTCATAATCGGTCATTGATAGAGCTCTAACAACACGTACACCGGTAATGTTTTCTCTTAAAACACGAATAATTTCATCAACTTGTTTTTGAATATCTTTATAAAGTGGTTGGCCACGTTTAGAGTACTGATAAACAATAATTGTCATAAATGGTAACATAGCCACCATGACAAGCGTTAAGACAGGATCTAAAAACGCAGCCATAATAATGCCACCAACTAATAACATCGGTGCGCGAATACCTAATCTTTGTAGTGAACCAACCATTTGGAATATATTATAAGTATCTGATGTTAATCTAGATATTAAAGATGATGTCGTAATTTGATCAACTTGTTCTGCATTTAAAGTCTCTGTTTTATAAAACAATTCACTACGAACATCACGCACCGTTAAACTAGATACTTTTTCCGCAGATCGATTGGCTAGAATATTAAATACCCAACCTAAAAATGCAATACCAAGCATTAGTAACCCGGTATATATAAGTAACCAGTAGTCACCTACGCTTACTTCAAGTAATAACTCATCTAGCATATAAGCTAATATAAAAGGCAATAATAGGTCAGCACCAGTACCTAAAGCTTTCATAACTAAAGAGTATGTGACTTGTCCTTTATATTTGCCCATTTTCTTAAAAATAAATAACATAATTTTATTAACCTCGTTATTTATTTTATCACAAATTTACAAAATAATGTAGTGTTGGTGCAAGCCACTATCCATGAGCTCATAATTTATAAAATAAGTGAAGTTTGGTAGGTAAGTAACGCCATTTTCGGTTAAAATCTTAACAAAAGTGGTCATAAACACATAGTTTGAATCATCAACATTTATAATCAAACTATTTAACCCATAAAAGCTTTCTACTTCTGTCGTGCCGATCCATACATTCATAATTGGTACTTCATGTTTAAGATCAACTATAATTTGTGATAAAGTAGGACCATTTGACTTAATGCCTTCTAGCCCATACCAATCAATATAGTTATCATTCGCCTCTGGATATTCTACAGTTAGGGAACCTGCAAATAATTCGAAACTGTTTTCTTTTAAGATCAAATTTAAAAATAAATTTTCCATCGTATAACTATCTGTGATATCAGGTAATTTAAGTAATAATTCATACCCATAATGTAGTTTATCTAAATAACGTTCATTATGGATTTTTTTGATCTGTGTGATTTCAGCAATAAACTTTATAGAGGCATCACGATTATAGATAAATCCACCTTCTATATCATCCATCGTTAATATGTCTTTAGTTTCTGAAAAGTATTTTATACCAAAACTTTGATTAGGTTCATATAATATGACGTGTCTTTCAGTAATGACATAAATACTTTTATCAATTGTTTTAGGCTTATATAAATAAATAAGGAGCATGATTAAACCAATCACCACCACTGTAAAAACAACATATTTTCTCATATCGGTATAATTTCTAGACGTTGATAGTGAGTTGTAACTACAAATATTTCAAAGCCACCTTTAGCAACTTCTATCCAAAAGAAATAGTTTTTTGCCACACCATTAGTAATTTTTCCTTCACCATATAAGTAAAGTACTAATTGTGTTGTCGGTTCAATCGATACTTTAATGTCAAAAGATTCTACATCTTCTACTTTATTATCATAAACATAATCCATGTTTAAAGTAGCTGTTAGTCCATTACCAAAAACCTTGTTATCTTTTTGGGTCTGTAGTTTAATACCGCCACTGACCTTTAATTTATAAGAACTAATGGTTTTCTTGCTAGCTTTATAATTATAGTTTATGGCTGATTTTCCATTATTATAATAACTAAATAATGTTTCAGAAATAAATTTAACTTTCATATCTTTTGTAATATAATGATATTTCCAGCCTAAAAACTCATTAGATCCAATTTGTCGATAACCATAATCGTAATCTGATTTTGTGTACTGATCTAATAACTTACCGTTTCCGACTTTTGTAAAATCTTGAAAGTCAGCATATGCAAATGTTGATTTTTGTCCAATAATTAAGACACAAATCAATAAAGTCCAAATTAATTTTAATTTCATATAAAAAAACCTCCTACCATATAGTAGAAGGTTTTTTTACTTTCGACTTTTATTTTTTCATGAATGCTTCAATATCTTTAACTTCTTTAATAATATCTTTAGATAAATTAATACATCCATCTTCTGTAAGTACCAAGTTATCTTCAATACGAACTCCGATGTTTTCTTCTGCAATATATAAACCGGGTTCAACAGTAATGACTTGACCCACTTCAAATGGCTTGGTAGGATCGCCTACATCATGGACATCCAGACCTAAGGCATGACCAAGACCATGGTAATAATATTTAATAATATCTTCATCTTTTTCAATAAGTCCTAAGTCTTTTGCTGCCTTTGTTAAAAGTTCTTTACCCTTTAAGTTATATTCAAATTGTGTTACCCCTGCTTTAACCCATGAAATGATCTCTTTGTTGACATTTAAGACTGCTTCATAAACTGACTTTTGTCTAGGACTAAAGCGTCCACTTGCAGGATATGTACGTGTAATATCAGATGCATATTGTTTATATCTTACACCCAAGTCTAATAGTACTAAATCATCTTTACCGATTGGTTCATTATTTTTTTCATAGTGTAGGATGGTTGCATTTTTACCGCTTGCTATAATTTCATTAAAGCTTGGTTTTGTTTGATGTTGATTTAATACATAGTTAAATTCTGCAAATAAATCAGATTCATTCGTAGCCGTTTTTAAACGCTTTAATAAAGCTTCATTCGCAATATTTGATATAGCAATTGCACCTTTGATAGCCTCAATTTCAGTTGCATCTTTTTTACTTCTTAAATCCGATAAGATTGGGTGGGCATTTTTAATTGTCATGTATGGATATTTTGACTGGAAAGCACTTGCTTTGGCTTCACCTAATAATGGTGGGTCTAATGGACTTTGTCTTTCAACATCAAAATAGACATTTTCAATAATACCAAATAATGCGCGTCTTGTTTGAGTTAAAAGTTGACCTAAAAAGGAGTCAAACTCTTGAATATCTTTAATGTTTTCTAAAGGTATGCCACTTAGTTTAGATGCTTCTTCAAAACTTAAAGAGGCACCAACCCATAAAGCTTCTACTGGATCTATTTTTTTAATGAATAGATAGCTATCTTTTAAAGCTTTTGATTTACCCATTAATAAAATAGCACCTGCTTGATCAATATTCGTTAAATACCAAAAGTTTTTATTCACATGAAATGGATAATATGCATCGTTTGATAAATGTGGTGCAAAACCAGAATAAAATATCGACAAACTTTCATTGGAAACAAGATTTAAATAATCATTTCTTCTTTTTTTAAACATAGATTAATCCTTTCTTATATACGCTCAATGAAGTTGTTGATTGCATCTTTGTATGCATCAATTATTTGTTGAGCAGTATCTTTATCTTTTTTACATACAGACATATATATTTTTAATTTAGGTTCTGTACCACTTGGTCTAAAGATGATAAATCCATCTTTACTTTCAAATTTGATGACATTAGAAGGTGGTAGATAAATGTCATAATCGTTTGTAATACCACCGATATAATCGGTTGTTTTTAAGACATCAAAACCTTGAATATCTATGCCATGTTGGCGTACATATTCCGTAATTTGTTTCATTCTTTTAGCACCTTCAATGCCTTTAAATGTTAAGCTTAATGTATCTTCAACATAATACCCATACTTTTTATAAATTTCGTTTAAATATGTACCAATTGATTGTTTTCTAAGGTGTAGTGTATTGACAATTTCTGCCAGTAAATAAACAGCTTGAACGGCATCTTTATCTCGAACAAAATCAGATACTAACGAACCATAAGATTCTTCACAACCAAAAATATATGGTATTTTACCTTGATTTTTTTCTGCTTGCTCACCAATAAACTTAAAGCCTGTTAATGTTTCACCAACCGCTTGTTTAAAACTTTTAGCAATTTTTTTAATCAAATGTGATGTAACAACTGTTGTATAGACCATACCTTGAGGTTGTTTTTTTTCTGTGAGCATGTAATAAAGCATCATACTACCCGTTTGATTACCATTTAATATATGATATCTGCCATTAGATAAATACGCTAGGCCTAATCTATCGGCATCAGGGTCTGTAACAAACACGACATCTGCTTGATGTTTTTTAGCAAGTTCGATACCTTTTTCATAAGCTATGTCATCTTCAGGGTTTGAAGATTTTGTATGTGTAAAGGCTGGATCTACTTCCATTTGTTCTGCAACAGTTAAAACTTCATAACCACTATCTTCTAAAAGTTTTGGAATGACTGTACCGCCTGTTCCATGTAAAGGAGAATATACAACTTTAATCGCTTTAGGATCTTTATGTATACTAAGGTTTTTAACTTTATCTAAGTAAAGTTTATCGATTTCATCACCAATCCAGTGGATATGATCATTGTCTGTACTTTCAATACCAAAAGGACTTTTTATTTGACTAATTTCTTCGATTACTTCATTAGATTCTTCAATCGTTAATTGAGCACCAGTTTCGTTGTATGCTTTAAAGCCATTATATTCTTTTGGATTGTGTGATGCAGTGAGCATAATACCGGCAGAGGCATTAAAGTGTCTAACTAAAAAGCTTAACATCGGTGTTGGTCTTAATTTTTCAAAAATAAAAGAACGTATACCGTGATAAGCTAACACCTTAGCCGCTTCATATGCAAATTCATATGAACCAAAACGGTTATCATATGAAATGGCAACACCATTAAGTTTGTTATGCTTTTTTAAGTAATTCACAAAACCTAATGTAACGCGTTGAATTGTATACTTGTTAATGCGGTTTGGTCCTAAACCTAAAATACCACGTATACCACCTGTACCAAAACTTAAGTCTTGAAAAAAGGCTTCTTCTTTTTCTTTCTCATCGAGGTTCAGTAATATTTCTTTTTCTTCTTTTAATAGTGTCGGTTCATTAAGCCATAGTTGATATGTATCTTTATAAGTCATAAGCGTGGTTCCTATCTTTGTATATTTTTATGATATATGTTTAATAATCCTTTTAAAACAAGTTCATGATCTTGGGTGATTTCAAGACGAATGTATGGTAATAATATGTCAGATAAACCACCAGTCATAATCACATCAAAGTCTTCTTTAACTTCCTCTTTAATGCGTCCAACCATACCTTCTATCATAACAATCGTGCCATAAACAACACCTGATTGAATACAATGAATTGTATTATTACCTAAGTATTTTTTAGGTACTTTAATGTCAACTTCATGTAAAAGTGCGGTGTTACCGTCAAGTGCGCGAATACCTAATTGTAGACCAGGTGCAATAATCACACCGGTAATCGAATCATTTTTTGTATAAATAAATTTATTCGCAGTACCTAAATCAATAATCAAAGTAGGTTTTTTAGTATTTAAACCCGCAGCGTTTGCGATTAAATCTGCACCGACTTCTTTCGGGTTATCTGCCTTAACAAAAACACCTGTTTTTGTACCAGGTTCAATAATGACAGGATTAATTCCAATATATCTTCTTGTCATCTCAATTAATGTTTGAGTAACAACTGGAACAACAGAGCCAATAATAACCCCTGTAATTAATTTAGGATCAATAAAGGATTTAAATGTCATAAAGTATTCGTCGGCTGAACGATTAGGATCTGTATTCATACGAAATGTATTATCAATCTTTTCTCCATTTGATATACCTGTATAAATACTAGTATTACCAACATCAAATAAAATAATCATAAATTTACCTCTTATTTATATTTTACCTTGTTTTTTCCATTTTAAGTAAAATGGATTACTTTTACGTTCATTTCTAATGGTAGTTTTATCATCATGACCTGGTAAAACAGTTAAGTTATCATCTAAAGTCCCAATTAGTTTTAATATACTACGCTTTAAATCAAACAAATTACCGCTATACAAATCATGACGTCCTACCGAATTTTTAAATAAGGTGTCCCCTGTAAATAGATATTTTTGATATAAAAAACATACAGATCCTTTTGTATGTCCAGGTGTATGTATGACGGTCACTTCGTGATCTGCAAGTGGTATGTTCATTCCATCTTCAATAATCTTAATATCTAATTGTTTTCTTTGATAAGGTCTTTTAAAGTCATTTGAAAATCCATTATAACGATCTTCAAATAATAATGCTGCATCATCACTGTGAATATAAATAGGGACATGAAATTGGTGTATTAAAGCCACATGGTCATGGTGCGCATGCGTCAATAATATACCATCTAATATATAATCACCTAACTTATCAATGATTTCATCATAATCGAAGTTTGGATCTATTAATAAACAATGACCAAAACGACATATCAAATATGCATGTGCATGGGTATCATACCCATTAAGTGTATATAGCATAGGCCTTAAATAGAAAAAAAACTATACTAAAGATAGTTTATTTCTTTTCTCTATGAAGTGTGTGTGTTCTAGAGCGTGGGCAATATTTGCTAAATTCTAAACGATCAGGGGTCGTTCTTTTATTTTTAGTTGTATGATAATTTTCTTCGCCACATTCAGTGCACACTAATTTTACTAATTCTCGCATGAATCTTCCCTCCAAACTTGCATGTTTAAGTATATCAAAAATCATTAAGTTTTTCAATACAAAATACTTGTTTTAAGACAAATGAATTTCATAGTCACATATTTCTTCATAAAATGACTTTTCGTGAGAAACTAAAATGACTGTCCCTGGATAATTTATTAAAGCTTCTTTTAATACTTCTTTGGCGTGTTTATCTAAGTGGTTTGTTGGTTCATCTAAGATGAGTACATTAGATTGATGCGTTCGTGTTAAAGCAAATTTAACTTTAGTTTTCTCACCACCAGACAATGTGTTTAATGGCCTATTGGCCATGTCAAATGTAATGCCAAATTGTGCTAATACGCTTAAGATTTGTTTTCTATCATGATCTGGATTTTCATGGTGAATGAGCTCAAATGGTGTATACTTTTCTTCTAGATTTATATCTTGTTCATAATACAATATTTGGGCTGTATCTATCCATGTAAAATCACCATCTAGCGGATCAATGACTTGCATTAATGTTTTAATCAGGGTTGATTTACCAATCCCATTTTTACCTGTAATAGCAACCTTTTCACCTTTCCTTATGATAAAGTTAATCGGTTCTACTAAAGGTTCATCATAGCCAATTATTAAATCATTAACCTTTAAAACATCGCGCCCTGTGGAGATACCATATAAAAACTCGATATGAATTTTTTTATCCGTAATTGGTTTATGAATAATTTTTAGTTTATTGAGTATCTTTCTTCTAGATTGTGCCATTTTAGTCGTTGATGCACGCACAATATTTTTTTGAATATAATCCTTAGTTTTTTCAATAAACTTTTGTTGAGACTTATATGCTTTAAGTTGGTTTTCCATACGTAATTGATGTGCATTTAAGTAAAAGTTGTAATCACCTTTATAGCGTATAATGCTTTTACCATCTAAAACAAAGACAGTTTTAGCAATTTGTTTTAAAAAGTCTTCATCGTGGCTTACCACGATAAAAGCCTTAGGGAAACTGTTTAAAAACTTAACTAACCAATCGATATGTTTAATATCTAAAAAGTTTGTAGGCTCATCAAGTAGTAAAACATCACATTCTTCTAATAAGAGTTTACCTAATATCACTTTGGCACGCATACCACCAGATAATGTTTTTATCGTTTGTTTTAAAACATCCATTTCTAGACCAAGACCATGAATTACGTTAGAAATCGTTGATTGTATGGCATAAAAATTATCATTAGCTAATTCTTCTTCTAGGCGGTGTGCTTGATTAAGTACCCTATCATAATCTTTTGGATCAATGGTTGCAATACTTTCATAAAGTTGTTGAATGAGTTGTTCTTTTTCAAATAGCGGTAAAAAGACATCGTATAAATAAGCTTCAACAGTTAATTTTTCATTAATTTTAGCATACTGGTCTAAGTAACCTACCTTTTGACCCGCTAACCATGTAACTTGTCCTTGATCAGGTGATAAGTTTTTAGCTAAGATATTTAGTAGTGTAGACTTCCCTGCACCATTTTTACCAACCAATACTGCATGTTCACCTTCAAAAAGACGCATACTTGCGTCTTCATAAAGTTTTTCATGCCCGTATGAAAATGTTAAATTCGTTACATCTAATAAACTCATTTTAAGCCTTCTTTTAAAACCTCTTCAAGCTGATGCATTGGAATAATATGCATATCCCAAATGCGTTCTTTTGGATTGGTATATCTAATTTCACTTTCATCATAATGATATGTAAATGGACCTTCATGTGGGTAAATAATGACCATCTTTTTATTTGGCATCTTAGAAAATACAGTTTGATCAGTATAAGTTATGCGACTACCGATTCTTCTTTCCCAAATAATTCTTGAATTAAACTGAAATTTTGCAGACTGCGGAATTCTTATAATTTGAACAGTATACTCTTCATTATTATAAGTATAGTTTAAAAATAAACCTTCTTCATATAAAGTCCCGTAGTTTTCTAAAATACTTTTAATTTCTTGAACCTTCAAGGAATTTTTTTCTAAGTATTTACTAATAAAATAATATGCACCATAAATGGCTAGTACAACTGCAGCTCCGATAATGATATATAAAGCAATATCTGTCATAACCGATTTACCTCCACACTTTTAAGTAGATTGCCGTCAAATTCACAATGATAATGATATCTTGTATCCTCATAAATAGCTTGTTTAATAAAATAGGGAATATTATAAGACACACCTAAGTTTTCTTTATTTGAAACCCAATCAATAGGTTTCCAATCTAAGATACCTTCTATAGTCTTAACTGGTGTGGCGTATTCATAATCTTGTGGTATTTCAGCAAAAAAAAGATGTAATCCTAAAGATGGTGTTTTAAAATCATTATTCCAAGTAACAACACCCTTATCGATAATTTGATCTTTAGAAATATCAATATTGGTTTCTTCAAATATTTCACGTTGAATACAATCTATGGCAGACTCACCTTTTTTTCTTTTACCACCAACACCATTCCAAATACCTAACCATGGTGCTTGATTTCTGTTTAACATGAGTATATTTTCGCCACGCTTAATGAAACATAATGTATATAAAAATTCCATATCTAAGCTCCTTGTGCATCTTAAATATTATAACATGTTACGGCAAATAAAAATAGAGCCCCTTATCATTCAAATACTTTTAAATGCGCTATAATTAAAAGTAGATGAATATAGGCTCTATTTTGTTCACATGATATCTGTAGGGAGAGTACAGAAATCACTCTTTTTAGTAATATGAATGGAGAGTTTCATATTACTCGAAGTAAAAGAGGGGTTGTTTATTTTTATATTTATTTTTTCCGTCATAAAAGGACCTCAAAAATAAATTTTAAACACAATATGATGTATAATGTATATTAAGGGTGAACTGGTCCCCAAGGAGGAGCAATGTCGGTATTTCCGAAATCTTCGAAATCAATTTGAGTTGCTTCGGATCTTTCAGATTCTAAATTAACATTTGAATTTGTTGGACTAGTAAATAGTACCACTGCTACTAACATTAATACGATAACTAACAATAATTTTTTCATTCAAAATCACCTCTTGTACATATTCTACTAAATATTGTTTCATTTTAACACGACATATATGTCGTATAATGAAAGGAGTTTTATAAATTGTATAATCATTCAAAAGATTTGGCACTTTTCTTGGAACAAATGCGCGTTTCAAGAGGCATTTCCCAAGAAGAATTTACCGATGGAATTATTTCTAACCGTCAATATCAACGTTATATTAACGGTAGTTCTGCCATGCCTTTTCATCTTTTGGATGAGTTTGCAGAGCGCTTAAACGTTAAAAAGGACTTTTTACTTTTAGAATTTGATAGTTATGGTATTAAAGAAACAAATAATATCATGGCACTTTATAATGCAGTGAATAACGGAGAGATTGAAAATGCAAAAGAGATTCAAAAAGATATAAATCCAAAATACATTATGGATAGTTCTAATTTAAAACTCTATCAGTATACACAATTAATTCGAAACTTTAAAGAGAACAGAAGTAATTTAGAGATGCATATTGTAAATTCTAAAGAACTTATTGATTATCCAAAAATTCTAAATAGCGCCGCTATGACTATGGTTGAAACACTTATTCTTATGGAACTATTAGATCATACAACTGACGATACAGAGTCAACTAGAATTTTTAATAAGATTAAAGCATTTATTGATAATCCTTCATTAGTTTGGACAGGTAGTCAAATCATAACATACAACATGCTTATATTTAAAATCGCAAAATATTCTGGTCTAAAAAAGGATTTTGATAATGTGATTCATTTTTGTAATATCGCAATCAAACTCAATTATAAATCTAAATATTTTCTAAATTTAGATTTTTATTACTACTTCTTAGCATTAGCTTATCACAGAAAAAATATGATGTCTTTATATGAAGAAAATCTATATCAGTGCTACACAGCACTTGAAATGATGAAGTCTTCTGATAAAACTGCTAATATTAGAGCTATGGCTAAAAAAGATTTTGATGTTGATCTGATTGAATTTGCAATTGAATATCAAAAAAAGAAATATAAATTAAAAGGTTCAAGTTAACTACTTGAACCTTTATTTAATGTGTTTTCTAATAATGTTTTTAATGATATTAAAATCAGTGTGAATACCACAATGACAGGGAATAAGACACCTAGACAAAATACTAACACACTACCTAGTGATGCATCTGGTAATGTCGGGTCCATAAAGTTATATGGATACCAATTTGTCCATGGTCCAATCGCTAATATAATACCAAAATAAAACAGTGGTAATATGAGTGATACCCAAGCATGATAAAATTTAATACTCGGTCTTACTAATAAATAGTAAAAGATAGGAAATAATGCCGGATTAATGGTGTGCACTACATGATTTTGAAAACTCATATTTGGATCTGCTAATAATGCGTGGTATATAATACCTGTCATTAATATCGCTACTAATGAGATGACGGCTAAATACTTATACCAGGGTTTCTCATTTTGTTTTAAGATAAATAACCCGACTGTAATAAATGCTAATATGTTGGATATATTGGTAAACATTCTTAGTCTTTCAAGCACACCCATGAAAGAATCATTCATAAAGAATAAATCAATCATTGCATAGACATTGAATATAAATACAGCCCATAAAATAATTTTTGTTGCCGTATCATTGTTCCTTAAATTAATTATTAATTGCCTCATAAAATCAATCTCCTTATGAGCCATATTATACAATGTTCAATTTTTATTTCAATCTTTTTGACTTTTTAAGTTTATTCATAACAAATAATCCTACGCCTGAACAAACTACAGCAATTGATAAGCTAATCCATATTACTTTAATATAATTATCTGATGGCTTATTTGTAATATCTGTTGATGTAGGTGGGGCTTCATTCACCCGGATGAGTGTTTCAATAAGAACAGTATTTGTTCCAGTATTTGCACTTAAATTGATTCGATAAACACCAGGTTTATTTTCATTTCCTTCATATTCATTATGAATTATTTCAATAGATTCATAATGAATCGTTAACATGGACTCGATAAGATCTAATAGTTCATTGGCATTATGTACATGACTTTGGTCTAAAGTAATTTGGGGGATCTTAATATAAAACTCTGGTGATGTACTATCTAAGACACGTACTGTCACTTCATATGTCGCTTCATTTCCCGAAGCATCTTTAGCACCTAAGACAAAAACAAACGTACCAACAACATGACGAACATAGTCATGACTAATAATATATACATCGATAGGTCCTTCATCTACCTCATCAACTGCAGTAACATTTGCAAGAACATCATAAGGTCTAATAAAGTTTTCAACTTCTAAAAAATGATCATTTTTTCCACTTATAACTGGTGCCACGTCATCAATAACATGAATTTCTTGAATAACTGAACTTACATTACCATTTAAATCATCTACATAAATCTCAACAAAATATTGTCCGACTTTAGATTCATTACCTATATAGTTTTCATCATATAAATATATATCTAAATGCTCTGTATAGTTATCGGTTGCAACAATGAGTTCTGGTAATGTTTCAATATCTAGGCTTTGCGTATAACTTATGTAAATTGGTTCAAGTGGTTCAACTACGGGTGCCACTGTATCCTTTACCCAAACAGTGTAAGTTAAATTAGTGCTATTATTAGAACTATCGGTTGCACGTATTTTAACTGTATACACACCAGGCTTGTTCATATTTTCTGAATAGCCATCTTCAACTACTTCAATGTTATCAGTAACATTACCATCGTAATTATCAAATGCACCAAATAAACTATTTAAATCATTTATGTAAATGGGGTTATCCACATCTACTACCAAAGTAATATCCTTGTCTAATTTGGAATAGTCTTTTGTCTTTACAAAATACATTACAAAGTTTGTTCCAAAATCAATTGTGACTTCTTCATCAGCGCTACTAAATGTAATTGGTACATCATACATATAGTTATATGCATCAAATATAATAGCGTCTCTACCAATTTTTTCATATAGGATGTCGCCTGTTTCTAATTCTTCGACGACAAATGTTTCATACAAAGAATCAAATTGATAAATCTTGGGACCAATTCTATAAAGCATTAGTTGATCAAACTCTATGCTATCATATGCCGATATATAGACCCGATCAGTTGTTTCCATAAAGGTTAAATCATCATAACCATAAATCATTTTTAAGCGCACAGGCACTTCATATGTAGCAAAAGCATTAGGTATAAAACCCAACATTGAACCAAAGATTGCTACAATAATTAACATTTTAAAAAGTTTTTGTTTCATTATACTCTCCTTATTAGTTTATCTAACCTATAGTAGAAGAGTTTTATCGATTTAACTTTTATTTTTTATTGACAAAGTCACTAAACTCATATACAATATAAATGTTTTACAAAACATGCACCCATAGCTCAGTCGGTAGAGCAACAGACTCTTAATCTGTGGGTCCACGGTTCGAACCCGTGTGGGTGTACCAAAAAAATTAAAAAGGTCGTTTGAAGTTATCTTCAAATGACCTTATTTTTTAAATCTACTTTAATACGTTTACCTATTTCATAGTACTTTTGAGCCATGTATCTATAAATGATTTTTCCATCTTCTAATATCATAAAGCCTGGTTCATGAATTACATAAATTGGCCTTTTGTGATAATGCGATGTTCTCCTTAAACTTTTCTTTTGTTGTTTTCTTCGGTTCCAATGTACTTCAACACCAAATTCTTTAATCAAGCCGATACCATCACTTAGTTGATACTTTTTATAGTCTCTATCTTTTGAAATATGAAACCAATTAAATTGCACCATCGTCCCTGCAGATGGACCCATCACAATTTTATTAGATGTTTGAATAATATCAATTAATTCATATTCAACAAGGCGCTTATAAAATTTATCTGGTGCACCGCCCGGTAAGAAGATAATGTCGGCATCTTTAACCTTTTTGAGCGCCGATGCTTTTGTATCTTTTTTATATAAGACCCACGATACATTTTTAGGATCAATACCATAAACTAAAAGTGGCTCTAATATATGTAAATACCACTCACCTGTTTCTGGTTCATAACCTTTATAGTATTGGTCTAACATGTCATCTGACTCAAAAAAAGAAAATGCGATCACGCAAATCTTACTATCTTTTTTTATATATTTTTCTAAATGTTTTTTGACATATGGTTTATCATAAATTGTCTTTGAACTTAAAATATTTATCATATATCTATTATACCTCAAAATTTATAAAAAAACACCTTGTTAAAAAGGTGTCTTGCAGCATGCTCCAATGGTTTGATCTTTTTTAACTTTATCGATTAAATGTAAAATAATATCTTCATCAAGCATAATATGAACAAGTGCATTTGTTAGACCATCACTTAAAAACTTTTCTAGTTGATCGATTGTTTTTAACTGTTTTTCGGTTTGGACTTGTAAGCGATTATCTAGTAATTGTTCTTCGTGACTCATCACAAGCTCTAGCATGTAATTTTTATATTCCTTAATATGTTCCAACAAATCTTCTACACTGAGTTTTTTTAATGCATCCACCGTCGGTTTTTTTTGTTTATAGTATTCAGTTTCAACAAATGTTTTATATCTTTTTTCTTCTGTCACTTCAATTACCTCTACTCAATATGAAGTATTTTAGCATGATTATTTATGTTTGTCATGGAATGTGTATCTAAGTTACATCAATTGTGTGATTTTATTCAAAAATTACAAGAAAAAAGTATGCAATCACGCATACTTATCATGTTTTATAATTTATTTTTGTGAAACAAGTGGTTGTAGTGTTTCATTTTCGATGGATTCTGGGTATGGATAAGCTTCTTCACGTTGTCGCTTAAACATCACGTAAATTAAGCCTCTTGTTAAATCTAGACGTGTTACAATGCCTAAATCTCTTTCGCCTTCAACCCGAATGCGTTCTCCAATTAAATATGTTTCGTCAGTCCATGCCATAAATTCAATCTCCTCACCTTAAACTACCCATTATTATATCATATTTAACTTAAAATATCTTTAAAAAGTTTTCCTATAACAAAACTATGGTTTCTATCCTTTATTTTTCTAAACCACTTTAATAGTGCTTTAACTTCATTGTCTTTGATGTAATCTATAAGCTGGTCTAAATCCGTACTAAATAGTGGATGATCAACATCATTTAAGTTCTTAATGAGTTTCCTTGCATGTGGTCTTCTTTTAACAATTGATTCATATTGAGCTAACACTTTTGGTTTGGTTAATACTGGAATTCTAATTTTTTTATCATTTAAATCTAAATTGATACGATAAATACTTAATATTTGATATTTTCTTGCATAGATAATGATCTCTTGATATTGGGTATCATTCCATTGAAAAATATCTTTTAATAGTCTTAGACGGTATAAAAAGCGGTGATTCGAAGACTTAGATAAATTATGTTCTTTTAAAAAGTGTTTTTCAATTGTATCTAATGCATCTATGTTGTATATACCCTTTAAGGCGTTTTCAAATAAAGATACAATCAAACCTGTTGTTTCAACTTTTTGAGGTGTGTTTTTTAAATAGTTTTCTAAATCCTCTAATACCTTTACTTTTTCGGATTCATATGCATTAAGTACCTTATTAAAATCAATGGTGACTTTGTTTTGTTTGATTTGCTTACCCTTAATGATATATGTCATATAAGATAAACCGTTTTTAGTAATCTCATCTTCAATAATGACTGAAAAACCAAATGATCCATCTTCGTAATTTCTGTTGGTTGGATGTCCTACAATATCATTTCTTAAATACTTTAATTGTTTTAAATTTCTATTTTGGTTAATGTTGACATGATATTTATATTTAGTGGCAGAAAATGATAATTGATAGAGTGCATCAATTGCTACAAATAGTCCTTGGAGTAAACCAAATACATCAAGTAATATATCCGCTTTATTATGTGCTTGACGCACCTTAAAATCATCGATCATTAAATCGACATATTTTAATGCTGCTATACTACTTTCTGCTCTAATTTTTGCATCAAACGATAAATTATTGATGGCTTTTTCAAGTTTCATGACTAACATTTTCCTTAATTTTTAAATATAGGCGGTCGGCTGTAATTGGTTGATACATTTGACCTTGTATATAAGTTATACCAAGTGATTGTAACTTACTACGTTGATCATTAGTTTTAACATCTCTTATAATACATGCCATTTGATGGTCGTGAAGCAGTATTTGCATGCTTTGTATATATTGATACCATTTATCATCATGACCCTTTAAACTTAAGTGTAATGCGTTAAATGGATAACTTAAGGCTGCTTCAACAGATGTTGTATCTAAACCAATACCTACATCTGTTAATTCTTTCATTTGATTGAGATGTTGATTAATTCTTAGGTTATCACCATAGATTTTAAAACGTATAAACTCAAACGGTATTCCATAAGTTTTAAATAAACCAAAGACGTATGGATTAAAGTGAACATCATTAAATGTATCTTTAGAAACTGGTATGGTTATTTTAATCAGTTTCTCAGTTTCTTTTTCAAGGGTGGATAAAAACTCACACACCATTTTAATATGGTGGTGTTCTAGTGCTTGTAGTCGGTTTCTTTTTTTAGCAATTACATGTAAATACTTACTATCTACTGCAATATTTTCTAAAATCAAATCTGATTCATATTGCCAAATGACTTGACGGTTTAAATCAATAATCTGTTCAAATGAAAGTGATAATTGGTTGGTTTCAATTGCTTGATTTAAATAGTTGATAACTTGTTGTTCAAATACTTCATTTTCATAGATGGAGTGTTCAAAAAAGATAAATTCATCATCTGGGTTGGTCCGTTTTAAATAATCTAATGATAATTCTAAATACCTAAATATTTTACTTGGTAGTTTTTCTTCTGTAACAACCGGATAGCGAATGACTGCAATTTTAGGTTCGAATTTCTCATAAGGTATGACAACTGATTCCGTAGCATTTAAATATTTGATGTATTCTTTTAATAACCTAGTTACACTTCGGATATCATTCATTGGTATATAGACAAATAATAAATACGTATTATAGCGGTATACTGTGCCTTCTTCAAAAAACTTTTGACTGCGTTGGCCAAATTCTTTGAAAAACTTTAAGGCAGTATCACTACCATAAATTGGTAAGATGGATTCATTAAAGCTCATCATTAAAAATGAACCTTTATCTTTAATATAGTTTTCAAAGTTGTTATGTAAAGCATTTAAATTGAGTAAGGATGTTTCAAAATCTACTGTAGCTTCTTCAATGAGTTTCGCTTTTTCATCATAAATATAGGTAATATCATCAAAGATAGATATAATGTATATCGTTTCTTTGTGCGAAATGGAAATCATTTTCTCCCGTATTTGTTTATCTAAATATACATAAGTAATAACATCCATTTGACCAGGTTTTTGAAACATTCTTTGGATAGTTTGTTCATAGTTTTTAACTTCGTGTACACCTAAGTTTCTTAAAAATAATTCATATGGCAAATGACTATCTACTTGGAGAAGTTTTTGGCTTGGTATATTGTATGTAGATTGGTGTGGTTCCATAATACGCATTTGAATGATGTCGGATTTAAAGATGTTTTCAAAAAAGCTGTTTTCTTGACGCAAGTTTTTGAGACGTTCTTCATCTTTTAGGCTTGCATAAATGATTGTAGCAATTCCTTTAAATAAATCATAGTACGTACCTGGATCACTAATTTCATCTGGCAAATAAACAACAAGCACACCTAAATCATAAAGTGCAAAACTATAATAATACTTAAATGCACCATCTACTGGTTTACCAGTTAAAATATTTTTTTGATAGGTCATCGTATCTGGTGTACCAAAGCGTTCTTGTCCATCTATTAACATTTCAGCAATAATGGTTTGTTCATACGTTTCTTTAATGAGTGCTTTATCATATAAGCGCTCTTTTTTATAATGATAAAGCATCTCATCTTTTTTAGTAAAGACGATAAAGTCTGATACTTCTACAAACTCTGATGCACGGATAAAAAACAACCTTAAAAACTCACGGTAGTTCTTATTGTAATCGATTTGATGCGCATAACTGGTTAACTCAATGATAGCATCTAAGTGATATATGTTTTGTTTTGGTCTTAGAGTTGGAGTATCAATTGCTGCTTGATGATCAGTTACTTGGATGCCCGATGCATCATCATCACTGATGATATCTTGACTCTTTTTGACTTTTTTAAGTTCTCTTAAAACTGCTTTATGTTTCTTTTCATAACTTTCATACAAATATTGTATTCTAATTGATTGATAATATTGTGCAAACAAACGATAAGCTTCTTCTTTAAATTCTAGTGGTTGATCATCTAATCTTTCATTAAAGTCACCATCTAAAATCGCAAGCTTATGGCGATCATTTTCATGAATATATATTTTAAGTAAGGCCATGAATGCATCCATGGCATAACGTTTATCTTCGCGGTATTGACTCGCAACTTTTTTAGCTTCATCAAAGTTTTGAAGTGTAAGCAACGTTTTTAAATATAAAGGAATATAGCTTTGTTCATAATCTAGACGCTTTAAATCATCAATTAACGTAACTGCTTTATTGGCTTGTCCTTGTTTTAAATAGACCACTAGCAGTTCTTTTAATAGGCTTAAACGTGTTTTATCTGGTAGATCATCGATTAATAACTTTTCAATATCTTCTGTATAATTTTGATTGGTTTTCTTTTTAAATTGAATCAAATCTAGTGCTGCTAAATATTGTTTAGTTACGGGTAATACGCGTCTACGGTGACCAATATATCCATATGCAATATCATATTTTTCAAGTGCCATTGCAGATAAATAGATGAGTTCATACAACTTTTCTAAATCAGGGTTATTATCATCTGAAATTAATTTAGAATGATAATCAATCCCTTTTTCTAAAACAATTGGATAAGCTTCCAAAGCATAATAGGTCTTCATCAAATGGATAAAGACTGTTTGGTGTTCCAAAACAGTCAAAGTTTTTGTTTCTATAAAGTTTAAAATTTCACCAATCGCTGCTTGGCTTGGTTCTAGACTTAATATCTTTTTCAATTTAACACGTCAACTTCCTTTAATTGATTATAAAATTGCGCGGCCAGCTTTAAATATTTTTCTGAGATTGCTTTAAAATCTAAGTGTAGTTTTTCAGATAACCCAATTTCATCTTTATAGGTTGCTACAATGTGCCATTGTAAAACTTGATACATTCTATAAAATCTTATTCGAGCTAATTCTAATGCATTAGGCTTTCTTTCTAAGTAAAAAGATAATAATTTTTCAGCATCTTTAAAGTCAATATTACCAAAAGATGAAATGTCGTAAAATGGATCGTTTAATCCAGCAAATTCCCAGTCAAGTAAGTAAACTTTATCTCCAGAATCTACGAGGTTAGAGCGTTGCGCATCTCCATGACAAAGTACCTTAGGAAAATTAGAAAAATAATTATCATACATACGTAACCATTGTAGTTTTAATACATAGTATTGTGTAGAAGGCGCACTTTTTAACAATTTTTCATAGCGTCTAAGTCGCATTTTTAGTTCATAATCATGACCAGGTAATTGTGCTTTATGTAGTTTTTTTAATGCAACAGCTACTTTAGGATAATGACTGTCTTCCATTTGTTCTGACAATGGCACACCTTCAACATATTTAGAGACTTTAACGCCTGTTTTAGGGTTCATATAAACAACCTTAGAGTTTAGCTCAAGCGGTTCAACAAGTTCTAAATGTTTCTTTTCAATATCCGGATTAACAAGTACTTCACCACCATCACCTATAATACGAATGACATAAGGTTCATCATGAATATGGACTAAATACGTGTAATTACTCATACCACCTTTAAATCTTGATACTACTTGAACTTCATCGGCTTCAACTTGAAACACTTTGGTAGCTACTTTAGTTATGCGTTGTTCAATCGACATGTATAATACTCACTTTCTTTTCTTCATAGATTGCATATGTTTTAGCATAATGTCCTGATAAGGCACCAGGATTAATAAATGTTACATGATTAATTTGCCTATAAAATGCATCGTGTGTATGACCAAAAATACATATATTAGCTTGCATTTCTTCTGCCATCACAATCAGTTCATTTAAACCGTATTTAACATTTTGGAGGTGTCCATGGGTTAATAATATCCTTAAATTTTTATACTCAATTAAACGCTCAGTGGGTAAGTTTAGATCATAATCCGTATTGCCCTTAACTGCAATCATATCTAATTGTTTGATTGTTTCTATATCTAAACCTAAATCACCTGTATTTAAATGTAGGTCAAAATCTTTTTCTTTTTTTAGTACTTTTTCTAACACATCATGTTGACCGTGTATGTCGCCCGTAATTAATAATTTCATCGATATCCTCCAAAAACGCGTTTAAAGCCAATCGCCTATGAGAAACTTCCATTTTATAGCTTAATCCAAGCTCCGCTAAGGTTTTGTTTTGTCTTTGTGGTATAAATATCGGATCATAACCAAAGCCTTCATGACCTCTAATTGTATGAGAAATTTCTCCTTTTAGTTTACCTTCATATGTAAATATTTTACCATCTGGAAATACAATTGCAATCACACATACAAAGTAAGCAGCTCGATTATGACAATCCTTTAGGGTATCAAGTACTTTAATATTGTTTTCTAAATCACCTAAACCGCTATATCTTTTAGAATATATGCCTGGTAAGGGTGCAATTTGATGTACAATTAGTCCTGAATCATCTGCAATGGCTATTTTTTGATACTTAAATGCATAGTGTTTCGCTTTTAAGATTGCATTGTCTTTAAATGTTTGACCATCTTCTACTACATCATCTAATGGATCATAAGTTATTTGTTCAATTTCAATTGGATATGGTAATAAAATATTTTTTATTTCCATAAATTTATCTTTATTGTGTGTTGCAAGTACAACTTTCATGCGCTAGACCTCTCTTTTAAAGAGTATACTTTATTATATCATTATTATCATATTTGATGGATTTCTAGTATAATTAATTTAATACACAAAAAGGAGAATGCATTATGTATGATCATATGAATCAAATTGAAGAGGAATTTAAACCAATTCATGCAGAAAATGGCGATGAAAACGAACTTGATGAGCAATTTAAGTCGATTTACAGAAATAATTTATTTTTGTATTTAGGTTATATTTTACTACCATTTTTCCTATCTGTTTTTATTGTCATTGCATTTAGCAATAATGATTTTTTCTTTAAACAAGTTGGGCCTAGTGCATATGCTGTTGAATCTGCTGTTAGTGATGTTAACGCACTATTAGTCGTAGACCCACAAGTATTTGATGAATTAGATGCTAGTTATAGTGAATTTCTAATTCATGTTGGTACGAGTGGTCATCACTATATTTATGTACACAGTGAAGCTACATTTGTTTTAAATGATTCGTTTTTCGACCATGAAGATGGGCCTAAACTAAAAAATGAAGTGATTCAAAAAATGATGTCTGGCGAAATAAGAAAATGGCCAAACAATGCCGTCATTTCATTTTATATACCAATGGATGATGTCCCAGTCGAGTTTGCAGGCACATCACTAGATAATCCAGATATCTTAACTAAAGAAGGAACAGTTGTAACAACTGCATTTAATGCTATATTTTCATTTGCTGTCATGTTTATCGTAGCTGTGCCAATGATGATTATTTCAAAACCTATAATTAAGCAAGACTATATGCAATTAAAAAAACAAGAAGAATCACCACTTACCATTTTTTCATATGCAGTCACTGGTATGGTCATGATGTTAGGTGCAAGTTTAATTAGTGGCATTATTGTCATTGCTATTACGACTATTTTTAAATTACCAAATGAAATATCGGCCAATCAACTAGCAATTAATCTTATGCTGAAATCGCCTTACTTTATTTTAATGGTACTATCTGCAGTCATATTAGGGCCGATTGTCGAAGAATTAGTGTTTAGAAAATCATTTTTTGGTCTTATTAAAAATGATAAAATAGCACTTATTGTTTCTTCTTTAGTCTTTGGATTAATCCATATAACAACAGAAATTTTAAGTGGTAATATTGCTTTAGTCATCGTTGGCAGCATCCCTTATATTGCTGGTGGGTTTGTCTTTGGTTATATTTATATGAGACATAAGAAAAATATTATGATTCCTATACTTGCACATATGCTTTATAACTTACTTTCAATACTTCTATTGTTTATGCCAATGGGTTAACAACCATTATAAAGCTTAAATGATTAAATGAAAAATGCAGTCGCACTTAACGACTGCATTTTTTATGAATTTAATCTTCTTAATACATGTACACAAGCACTTAACTTATAGTTTTGTGCATAATCAAGTGCGTTTTTCTTTAAGCGGTCTTTTGTCATAATATGACCACTATCCACTAAATTTCTTAATTTCATATGGTCTCTGTTAAGTACTGCAATGGTCAAACTTTGTTTGTGAATTAACTCTAAATATTTTGGTGTGTGTTGCCAAGAAGTTAAGACTTCTAATATGGCTTGATCATGGTGATATTTAGCTAAATTAAGTGGTGTTTCATAACGACGATTATAGATTTCAATGAAAGCATCATGCTTAAGTAACAACGAAACGATTTCTTTTTTTCCAGTTCTGACTGCATTAAATAGTGGTGTTTCATAACTATCATTTAATAAATTCGGATCTAATTGATGATTTAAAAAGAATGCGACTAATTGTTCATTTGTCGTTTTACATGCGTAATGTAAAAACGAATCTTGGCTACTATCTAAATAAAAGTATGATTGTTTGGCTTGTTCTAAAAGATAGACAACTACATCAAGATGTCCTGCTAATATGGCATAATGTATCGGTAATTTATCATCATTGGTGAGTCTATTTAAATCTGCTTTATACTCTACAAGTAATTTAATCATATCTAAATTACCTTTTTCTGCCGCTAAATGTAAAGGTGTCTCACCATGGTTATTTTTAATATCCACACGTGCATATTTTGAAAGTAATCTTTTAGCAATATTGACTTTTGCTTTCCTAGCACAATCAAAAAGCGCTGTTTCTCCCAAATGATCTTTTTGATTTAAATCAATTTCTTGATTCAATAAATAATCAATAACATCCAAACTACTACCTAATACAGCGTAGTGCAATAAAGTTTTACCACGTATATCTTTAATACCAATGAAGTCAATATGTTTTTGAAGGTTAGATACATCATTATCGTATGCTAAATTAAATAAATCCAACGAACAACACCCCCTCTATCTAACTATATTATATAACAAATTCAGTATTTTGTAGTTTTTAGGTAACATTTGCATATAAAAAGTACACATCATAACTAAATGAAGTGTACTTTTTAAATTGAGATTATCAATGGTTAAACCACATTAAAATCTCAGTTGTTTTGATTTAAATATTAAAGACTATTTAACAGCGTCTTTTAATAACTTACCAGCTTTGAAAGCAGGAGTTTTTTGTGCAGGAACGATAATTTCTTCACCTGTACGTGGGTTTTTACCACGACGTGCAACACGGTGGCGAACTTCAAAAGTACCAAATCCTGTGACAACTACTTTTTCTTCTTTAGCTAGTGTGTCTTTAACAACGTCAACAAAAGTGTTGACTACTTTTTCAGCCATAGCTTGAGTAACTTCAGCTTGGTCTGCAATTACTGCAATGAGTTCAGTTTTGTTCATTCTTTTATATCCTCCTAATTAGATGGTTAGATTATATCACAATAAAGCCATCAATACAACAATTTAGTATTTTTATTCAATTGTTTCAGCCTTAAGTTCTCTTGTAAGTAATTGTAAAATACCTTCTTGTACGCTTAAACCATTAAATAAAACATCATAAGCAACTTCAATAATTGGTAGTTCAATACCGGTTGAAGTGCATAAATCTTTAGCAGCTTGAATGGCACGAACACCTTCAACGACCATCTTAGATGTACTTAATACATCTTCTACAGCCTCACCTTGACCGATTCTTAAACCAGCATTAAAGTTTCTAGAATGATGGCTAGAAGCTGTAACTATCAAATCACCAATCCCAGTTAATCCAAAAGCTGTTTCTTTTTTACCACCATAATGCATCACAACGCGTACAATTTCTAAGATACCTCTAGTAATTAATGCCGCACGTGCGTTTTCACCTAAACCGTAACCAGTCATCATACCAGATACGATGGCAATAGCATTTTTAATCGCGCCACCAACCTCACAACCGATTAAGTCATCTGAGGTATATACTCTTAAATAAGATTGATTAGAAAAGAGATTTTGGACACTTTTTCTAAACCATTCCACATTGCTAGCTGCAGTTAAGACAGTTAATTTTCTTTCAATTACTTCTTCTGCATGTGATGGACCAGTTAATACAGCATAAGCACCCAGTAATTGTTCATCAATTTCATCATCCACAATTTCTGATACACGCTTTAACGTTGCAGGCTCAATACCTTTAGATACATTAATAAAGTATAGTTTTCTTGTTGCTAATTTGTTGATTGCTTTTAAAGAATCACGCATAAACTTTGTTGGTACTGCAAGTAAAATATAATCTGCAAAGTCAATGGTTTCTTTTAAATCAAGCGTTGCACGAATACCTTCAATTTTATTATCAAAAAACGGATGCACATTATTATTAATCTTTTCAACTGCTGCCGGATTGACATCATAAACGAGTGTTTCATGTCCATTATCCGTTAAAACTTGAGCCAGTGTAGTTCCCCAAGAACCACCACCGATTACACTAATCTTCATAGTTCTCCTTCTTTCTAAAAACAAATTTTAATGGTGTACCCATGAGTTCAAAATTGTTGCGATATTGATTTTGTAAATAACGTTCATAACTAAAATGTATATAATTTGGATCATTGACAAATATAGCGATTGTAGGTGGTTTGGTTTCAATTTGTGTTGCATATGAAAAGTTAGCTTTACCTTTATTAAAAATTGCTGGTGGGTTCATAGCAACCGCATCATGTAACACATCATTGACTAATTTTGTTGGTAATGTCTTAGTAAAGTTTTCATAAACTTCTTTTAAGACAGGAAAAATAGTATGTACACGTTGATTTTCTTTTGCTGAAACAAACACAATCGGAGCATACGGTAAAAACTTAAAATGTGCACGAATTTCTTTTTCAAATTTTTGCATCGTTTTACCATCTTTTTCAACTAAGTCCCATTTGTTAACAACAATGATGACACCACGCATATATTGCATAATATAACCTGCAATATGACCATCTTGTTCTTGAATGCCCGTTGTAGCATCTAATACAAGTAGGGCAATATCACTACGTTCTAATGCAGTCATCGCACGTAAGACAGAATATTTATCTAAATTTTCATAAACCTTACCACGTTTTTTAATACCAGCAGTGTCAATAATTGTATATTTTTGTTTATCTTTCGTAAAGGTCGTATCAATTGCATCGGTTGTTGTACCAGATATATCGGATACAATCACGCGTTCTTCACCAACGATGGTATTGACTAAAGAACTTTTTCCAACATTGGGTCTACCAACAACTGAAAATGAAATGACACCTTTTTCAAGCGGTTTATCTTCTTGATCTAAATAACTTAAGGTTCTATCTAATAAATCACCAATACCGATACCGTGATGGGAAGATATTGCAATTGGCTCATCAAAGCCTAAACTATAAAACTCATACGCATTATGCGCATGCACCAAATCATCAATCTTATTGACTGCAACAATGACTGGTTTTTCAGTTGCATATAAAAGTTTTGCAATATAATAATCACTATCAGTGAGCCCAGTTAATCCATCAACAACAAAAATGATGACATGGGCTTCATCCATAGCAATTTCTGCTTGTTGCTTAATTTGAGTTAAAAAAGGGGCATCACCTAAATCGATGCCCCCAGTGTCTATTAGACTAAAACGTTTAGTAAGCCACTCAGCTTGAGCATAGATCCGGTCTCTTGTGACACCCGCTACATCGTCCGTAATCGAAAATCTTTCACCAATGATACGATTAAATAGTGATGATTTGCCGACATTGGGACGACCGACGATTGCTACAGTAAATGGCATCCTAAAACCTCATTATTCTTTCTTATTGTCTTTGCCTAAATTTGTATAAATATCACCTAAGGTTAAGCTTTCTGTATCATCATCAGCATCACCCATATATTTTTCAAATTCTTGGCGTTCTTGCATGTTTAATAGTCGTTTAACGGATAATCTTAAAATCCAATTTTGTTTATTAAATTCAATAATTCTAGCCTTAACCATGTCACCTTCACTATAATGATCTTCCATATTTACTTTAGGGTCATTATGTGCTTCATTAGCAGGTATAAATCCATCCACTGAATCATAGGATATATTTAAACCTTCTTTAGTGACAGACTCTACACGCACTTCAATATCTTGACCAACTCTTAAGTTTAATTTTGCCCAAGGGTTGTCTTCTAGCGCTTTTTTAGATAATGAGATACGTTCTTTTTTCGCATCTTTAGATAAAATCACTGTTGAAAGTTCATCACCGATTTTAATGTATGCATCAAAGTTATCTTTTGGATTCCATGAGTACTCACTCTTATGTAGTAGTCCTTTAACATCCTTAGATAATTCAATTAACACACCAAACGGTAATTTAGAAACTACTTTACCTGTAACAGTTTGGCCAACTTTATGCTCTTTTAAGAATGCTTCATAAGGTGTTGGTTGTAATGCTTTCATCGATAGATCTAAGCGATTACCTTCTTTTTTAATGACTTTAACTTCAACTGTTTGACCTAATTCTAATACATCTTCAATTTTATCAATTCGATGATGTGATACTTGAGAAATACGTAACATACCTGAAACATGTTTAAAGCGGATAAATGCTGCATGTGCTTCAAAGGATTCTACAGTACCTTCGATCACATCACCAGTTTGTATGGTTTCAAGTTCTTCTTGACGTTGTTCTTGACGTATACGTTGTTCTTCTTGACGACGAGCTTCATAAATTGGTTTTCTAGTTGCAATCAACTTAGGTCTTCTACGATCTACTTTAAATTCTTCAACTAATACAGTTAATTTTTTGCCGATTAATTCATCTTTTTTAGCTTTTAATTCAAAATCTAGTAATGAATATGGTAAGAACAATTCAACACCTTCATATGCAACAACTAAACCTTTTGGATTAGCAAGTTTGACGGTTGTTTCAATTTCAGTGCCTTCTTCAAAAGCTTGACCAACTTTTTCTAGATTCTTCTCGCGTAAAAGTGGTAATCTAGACAACATAATAATAGATGAACTATCATCTTCACTTGTCTTTTCCACTCTAGCTCGTACTTTATCCCCTTTTTTTACTACTTTTCTTAAGTCTTCCGGTGCTGGTTTATCAAAGTATTCTGCGTAAATTGTCCCTTCAGTTGCTGCCTTAATATCTAAAAGTACATAGTTTTTCTTCACTTGAAAAACTGTGCCTTCGATGATTTGTCCTTTTTTAGGGATTATAAAGTCATTCATTGATTACTCCTTTTGCTGATTGTATCAGCTCTATAATTTTTTTTACTGTTTGTTGTAGTGTCAAATGTGTTGAATCTACTACAATTGCATCCTCTGCTTTTCTTAATGGTGAAATTTTACGTTCAGAATCAAGTTGATCTCTTCTTGATATTTCTTCAATTAATTTTTCAATATCAATTTGATGTCCTAAACTTATTTTGTCTTGTTGCCTTCTTTTGGCACGTTCTTTAATATCTGCGATTAAAAATATTTTTAAATCCGCATTGGGTAAGACGACTGTACCAATATCCCGACCATCCATGATGATATTGTTGGTTTCACCTAATTTTTGTTGTATTTCCACTAATTTTTTACGAACATAGGGGAAACTTGATACAAGTGAAACGTTGTCAGTAACTGCTTTAGAGCGAATTTGTTCTTCAACAATACGATCATCGATATAAATTTTATCATCCTTATAAGTAATGTTGACATCTTCTAAAAACTTATAAGCTGATTCATCATTTAAATCAATCTTTTTTTCGATGGCTAAAAGGGTGACTGCCCGATACATGGCACCAGTATCTATGTGTGTCATGCCTAACTTGTGTGCTATTTGTTTACTAATGGTTGACTTACCGCTGCCTGCAGGTCCATCAATGGCCACTTGAAATCCCGCCATAAATTCCTCCATACCAATATATATTATACCATAAAACGATTGGAATATCTTATTACAACTTACGATATAAATATTTTACTTCGTGTGTTTTTAAATGCCTATAACTTCCTCGATTGACACCTTCAAGTGTGAGTGCGTCAAATCGAATTCTAGTCATATTTTTAACTTCATGTCCAATCGATTTAAAGACTTCTTTAAGCTCTTTTGCTGTAACATCTGTAACAATTAATCGAATTAAGGTCGATTGATTCGTTTTATCCAGTTCTAATATGCCAATATCTACCGGTTTGATTACTTTTTTACCTAATTGGATACCACGTTTAAATTGGCGAATATATTCTTTAATAACAACACCTTTTGTACGAATAACATATTCTTTTTGAATGGATACATTAGGATCAGTTAATAATTTTGTTAATTCACCATCATTGGTAACTAACAATAAACCTGCTGTATCATATTCAAGTTTATGTACGGGAAATAAACGTACCACTTGATCTTCTTTATGGATAAGATCTAAAATATTACGTCTTTTGTGAATATCATGTGTCGTTGATAAATAGCCCGTTGGTTTATTTACCAAATAATAGACAAGGGGCTCTTTGGCGATAGCTTGATCATCTACGGTTATAATGTCTTTACTACTTACTTTATAGCCTAAGATAGTAATAATTTCTCCGTTGACCTTCACACGACCTGCTTGGATTAAGTTTTCTGCTTTGCGTCTGGATGTTACGCCATATTGCGCAATAACTTTTGATAATCTTTCCATATTTTCACCTTTAATATTATAGCATGTTTCATATCATTTTTTAACCCTAAAATTTAATTCGCACAAAATAAAAAGACTTTTGGAGTCTTTTTATATTTTTTTATTTAATCTATGCTCTTGACACGTATGTTCCATCTGTTGTATTGACGATGATTTTTTCACCTTCTTCAATAAACATTGGCACTTTAACTAAAAATCCTGATGCTAAATATGCATCTTTCATCGCATTGGTTTTTGTATCACCTTTGACACCTGGTACAGTTTCTTTAACTTCTAAAGCTAACTTTTCAGGTAGGTTAACCCCAATAATTTCTGTGCCATAAAAGTTGATTTCAACCTCTAGACCTTCATACATAAAGTTCAGTTCATATTGAATTTGAGCTTGATCAATTTCTATTTGTTCATATGTTTCCATATTCATGAACACATGCGTGTTGCCTGATGCATATAAATATTGCATTTTAATGCGGTCAATGATTGCACGCTTTACTTTATCACCAGATTTAAACGTAATTTCTTGAATGTTTTGTGTACGCAAGTTACGCAATCTTGTATTAATTAAAGCACCACTTCTTGCAGTTTTAGAGTGTAAAAAGTCTAAGATGACATAAATTTGACCATCAACTTCAATCGTTAAACCTGTTTTAAAATCACTTGTAGATACCATATTTTTATTTCTCCTTTTAAAAACCTTCTATATTTTACTAAAATTATCGTTTTTTAGCAAGTATATAGTGAATTGCCTCTAAATATGATTGTTCTTTCTTACCATAAAAAGTTTGATCAACCACATCTTTAATATAATTTATTTTTCTAAAGTCTTCACGATTAGTAATGTCTGATAAGTGCACTTCAACTTTCACGATGTCTAATAATTCTAATGCATCTCTAATGGCAACCGATGTATGTGTGAAAGCCGCTGCATTAATGACTAAAGCATCAACGGTTAGTTGTTGAATGAAATCAATGATTTCTCCTTCGTGATTACTTTGGAAAAATATAAAATCAACATGAGAAAAATGATCCATAATTGTTTGATCAATTTGATCAAGGGTTAAGGTGCCATAATGTTTAGGATCTCTTTTGCCTAACATATTTAAGTTGGGGCCATGAATCACTGCTATTTTCATTTGTTTCTCCATTCATTGACAACTTCTTCTAAACGATCTACTGCCTTTTTAATTTCTTCATGGTTTGCAACAATCTTGTTTGCAAAGCCTTGATATTTTAAAAAGCGTGTATCATAAAGTGTTTCAAGTGTCGTTTGTTCTAACAATGGTCTTTGATAACTAGACTTTAGACGTTTTTCAATGACTTCAATGGGGGTATCAATGTAAATCACTAGACCATTCATGAGTGCTTTATTTTCTTTTTTTATCACAATACCACCACCGGTTGCAATCACAGCTTCTTTATCCATCACTTCTTTTAGGCTTTGGGTTTCAATTTCTCTGAATTTATTTTCACCATACATTTGAAATAATTCATCGATATACAATAGACTTTTTTCTTCAATATAATGATCTAAATCAATAAAAGGCATTTTTAAACGTTCTGCCAGTCTTTGTCCAAGGGTTGATTTACCACTACCTGGCATACCGATTAAATATATGTTCATATTATATATCTCCTAAAAACTTTTTAACATCTTTTTTTACTGTTTTAAATAAATTTGGATCTAATGCATCATATATATGTGGTTGCATTTGATTTAAAAACCAGGTTTTTTGTCTTTTAGCAAACCGCATTGTTGCTGTAACTATTTTTTCTTTAGCGACTTCCAGTGTGTAATCACCTTTTAAGTAACTTTGAATTTCACGGTAATTAATGATATTGAGATCATATGCCTGTAATGATTGAACTTCTTCGATAAAACCTTTTTTAATCATTTGATCTAAGCGGTTTTCTACACGCTGTTTCAACACTTTACGATCCACATCTAAATAAATTAAATATATATCATATAACGGTTGATTTTTATTTGTTTTTTTACTGCGTATATGACCAGATTTAATCGTTCGATAAGCTGATTCTATGCGACGAATATTTTTAAAATCTAAATCAATTTTAGGATCATTATTTAATATGAATTGAACCATTTCTTCTTTACTTGGATAATTGATATCCTTTTGAGATTCAAATTCATAATCATACAAAGCACTTTGGACATATAAGCCACTACCACCAACCATGATGGGTATATCGATTTGGTTTAATAATTTTCTAACATCTTGTTGAAAATTATAGACTGTATATTCAGTATTTAAATCAACATGATCAATTAAATGGTGCGGTATATTTTGCATCTCATCTTTAGTTATTTTAGCTGAACCAATGTCTAATTTTTTATATATACTTACACTATCTGCATTCATAATTTCAGCACCAATTGCTGATGCAAGTTTAACAGATAAACTTGTTTTACCACTCGCTGTAGGTCCGACAATACATATAACTTTTTTCATACGATTCGTTTAAACATCTTTTCAATATCTTGATTGGTTAATTTAATTAAAACAGGACGGCCGTGCGGACATGTATAAGGGTTTTTACATTGTCTTAAATCATTTTCTAGTTGTTTGATTTCTGCACTAGATAATTGTTGGTTGGCTTTAATAGCACCTTTACATGCAATATCTTTAGCCAGTTGATTTCTTAATAATTTCAAATCAATATTACCATCTTTATCTAATTGATCGATGAGTGCATTGACGGCTGTATCAATTTCATTTTCACGTAACCATGTTGGGTGTTTTAATAAATTAGGTCCATCAAACTCAAAACCAATTTCCATTAATAAACGTTTGTTATTCATTAATCTTTGACTGTCTTGATTGGTAATATAAAGGGGTTGTGGTACTAAGAGTTCATAATAGTCTTTGGTAAGTTTACCAACATGATGTTCATAATATTCATAACGGATGCGTTCTGCTGCCGCATGCTGATCCATTAAAAAGAGACCCTCATCATTTTGGTATAACAAATAAGTACCTGATAATGTACCAATGTATTCGAAAAATGGTAATTTATCAGCAGCTGGTTCATCATATTGTTCAACAAATGAATCTTCCATCATTTGCGGTGTTGCATCGATATCTTCTGTTTTTGCAATTTCAAAAATATCCATAATGGTCGGCTTAAATAAATCTTTTCGAACTTCTTGAATCGTTTGTCTAATTGGCATATGACCTGATTCAAGTGTTTCTCTAACTTTAGGTGTTAATTGAAAAGCAAATAAGCGTTCATTGGCTAGTTTTGCCTCCATTTTTTGTGGATGTACATTCACATCGACTAAGCTTGGATCAATGGTTAAATAAAGTAAGACAATTGGATACTTATTGGTCATTAAAAAGGTTTGATAGCCTTCAATAATGCTTTGACTAATGACATAGTTTTTAATATAGCGATGATTTATAAAAATATTGATATCTTGTCTTCTTGAACGGACAAACTTCGGATCAATTAAGTAACCATCTACTTGAATTTTACCAATGTTTGTTTCAAGGCGTTTCATGCCATCGGTAATATTTTTACCATAGATTGCTTGCAGCAATTGTGCAATATTGCCTTGGCCTAAAGTCGATTTAATGACTTTATCATCCATAATGAGTTTAAAACTAATATGCGGATGTGATAATGCTAATTTATCAAAAATTTCTGTAATCGCATTTTTTTCTGCATATTCTGATTTCATGTATTTGAAACGCGCTGGTGTATTATAAAATAGTTCTTTTACAATTATTTTTGTACCTTGGTTTGATACAGCAATACCTTCATCAACAATTTTTGAGTCTTCTAACTTAATAAAATAGGCATCACTATTTTCAGTTCTTGAAATCATTTCTATTTTTGCAACCGATGCAATCGAAGGTAGTGCTTCACCTCTAAAACCTAAGGAGCGAATATCATTTAAGTCTGAGACTTTAAATATTTTGGAAGTTGCGTGTCTTAAAAATGCTTTATGAAGGTTGGATTTATCCATGCCAAAACCATCATCGGTAACGATGATAGATTCAAGTCCCATTTGATAGACTTCAACAGTAATATTTTTGGCATTTGCATCAATTGCATTTTCTACTAATTCTTTAATGACAGATGCAGGTCTTTCAACGACTTCACCTGCAGCAATGGTATTGGCAAGTGCCATATCCATAATGGCAATGTTTTTCATCTTTATTCCTTAGTATTTTTTTTACTCAAACTTTGTAAGTATTTAAGTTTTATAAGTGCATCCAGCGGTGTTAATTGATCAATATTTAAATCATTAAGTTGGTCAAGTAAGTCTTGAATATGATGAGGTATGACTTGTTCTAATTCTTGTTTTTCTTCATAAATAAATAAGTTATGATCGATATCTTTACCGTTTTGTTCAAGGTTTTTTAGCAAATATTTAGCTCTTTTTATCACAGTATCCGGTAAGTGTGCAAGTGCTGCAACTTGAATACCATAAGATTTATCTGAAGATCCTAGTTCTACTTGATGTAAAAAGACCATATGATCTTTTTGTTCAATGGCTTTAACGTGTAAATTGGTAATTAAAGGATGTTTTTCTGCTAATTTTGTCAGTTCGTGATAATGGGTTGAAAACATCATTTGCGCTTTAATTTTAGTATGTACATACTCGATCATTGCTTGCGCTAGTGCTAATCCATCATAGGTTGCAGTACCGCGACCAATTTCATCAAACAAGATTAAAGAGTTTTGAGTTGCATAGGTGAGTGCTTCATTAGCTTCAACCATTTCCACCATAAATGTTGATTGACCACCAGCAATATCATCACTAGCACCAATGCGTGTAAAGATTGCATCATAAATTGGAATGTTGGCACTTGTTGCCGGAACAAACATACCAGTTTGTGCCATGACAACAATCACTGCAAACATACGCATATAGGTTGATTTACCACTCATATTAGGACCAGTTAATATGAATGTTTCATCTGGTTTCATATGAATATGGTTTTTAATAAATTCAACGTGCTGCTCAACAACAGGATGTCTTCCATGCTCAATATCAACGATGCGGTTTGCATTGAGTTTAGGTCGAACATATTGATAGTTTTGAGCTACTTTAGATAATGCAATATATTTATCGATTTGTGCAATGATTTGACTTAAAATTTGTAGTTCATGTGTGTATACTTTTGTTTGATCTTTAATTTCAATAAAAAGTTCATACTCTAATTTATCTGCTTTTTCTTTAGCAGTAAGTATTTTACTTTCTGCTTGTTTTAATTCATCGGTAATATAACGCTCAGCATTGGCTAGCGTTTGTTTTCTAATATAGCCCCACTCATCTTGAATGAGTCCCATATTACCTTTCGTTACTTCAATATAGTAGCCAAAAACTCTGTTATAACCGATTTTTAAGTTTTTAATGCCAGTACGTTGTTTTTCTTCTAATTCAAACTTTTCTAACCATGCATCACCATGTGTACTAATGTTACGTAAGTCATCTAAATCTTTTTGATAACCATCTTTAATGATGCCACCTTCTTTAATGGTTAGTGGTGGTTCATCCATTATGGCTTGTTCTAATAAGTTATAAAGTGCATTAAAATCATCTATTTTAGCATTGAGTTCATCAATTTTTTCATCTTTAAAAGATACTAAAGCTTCTTTAAACTCAGGTAATAGTTTCAATGTGTTTTTTAATTGGACTAAATCTCTAGCATGTGCTTGATTACTTGAAATACGACCAATTAATCGATTGATATCATAAACTTGGTCCAGTAAGTTTTCTAATTTTTGTCTTGGTTCAAAATTAGAAAAAGCTTCAATATAATCATATCTTGTTTCTAATAATCCTTTGTCTTTTAATGGATGTGTTAATTCATATCTTAACAATCTAGAACCCATTGCAGTATGTGTTTTATCAATCCAGTGTATTAAAGTTGATTTTGCATTTTGGGTTAACGACTGTGTGAGTTCTAAATGTTCTAAAACTTGTCTATCTAACCGCATATATTGGTCCATTTGAACGGTTTCAAATGGCATGAGGTGACTTAATTCAAGTTTAGATTCTTTTTCTAAATAATTAATTAATAATGATGCTGCTTCTTTTTGATCCTTTTCTTTAACATTTTTTACTAATTTTTGATTATATACTTGATTGTCTGTATAAATTGATACTAAGATATTGTGGTCATTAAAAAAATTTATGATGGCAGTATCTGCTGTATTTGTTAAAACCACTTCTTTGAGTTTTAAGTTACTAATTTCATCCAATAATCCTTGTTTGGTTAGACCATTTAATATAAAAGTATCACCTGTTGAAATATCTGCATAACTTAAAATATAGCCATATTCTGCTAAAGATATTGAACCGATAAAATTATATTCATTTGAAGGAAGGATGTCATCATCAATAATCATCCCTGGTGTAATAAGCTGAACTACTTCACGTTCAACTAATCCTTTACCAGGTTCTGAGGTTTGTTCCACAATGGCTATTTTAAAGCCTTTAGCAATCAGCTTTTGAATATATACTTTAGCTGCATGATGTGGTACACCACACATTGGAACAGTTTGACCGGCTTCTTTTTTGGTTAAGGCAATTTCTAACACTTTGGATGCTACAATTGCATCATCAAAAAACATTTCATAGAAGTCACCAAGTCTAAAAAAGACTATCGCATCTGCGTAGTCTTCTTTAATTTTTAAATATTGTTGCATCATGGGTGTGAATTTTGAATAATCTGACATATTTGTATCCTTATAGTGAATAATTAGTATCTAGATAAATCGTGAGCAGATCCAAATAATGGTTCAATAATATAATCTCTTACAAACGGACCAAAGCCTGGTATGTTTTCATAACCGTATGTAAAATGTAGACGCCACATACCATATAAAACGAGAACTAAAACAAGTGAAATTGTTACAAGTGTAAACATAAACTTAAGGAAAAACCCTGACTTTTTAACCTTTTTACCCTTGCCTGTTGTATTTAAGTTACTAATTGCTTCTGCAAGTTTTTCTGTATCATTTTTAGGTTTTTCTTTAACTTCAATAGCTTTATGTCCAATAGAACCAAATACTAATAATCCAGTAATAACAAATCCACTAAATAATGAAAGAATACCTATAATAATCAGTTCTGCTTTCTTAGGACGCATGAGTAAGCGTAAAAACATCAGTAGATTTAATGCTGCAAAGCCAATAGAACCGTATGTTAATAAGTTATGTTGCATATCATTTAAGTTATCAACCATTTGATTTGCTTCTATTAAAAACGGTGCAATTAAATAATCTAGTGATAGAAGTGCTAGCCAAGCAAATGCCGCGGCACTGAGTAATGCAAATAAGCTAGCAGTCACACCAAGTTTTTTCTTATAATAAAACTTTTTATCTGGTGTCCTATCAGCCATAATTTCTTCATCTAAATCAAGGCTTTCTACATCATCGTCTTTAAGTAGTTCTTGGATGAGTATTTCTTGATCCACCATCATATTGGCTGGTGTTTGTTTTTGAGTTTGTAAAACTTGAGGCTGTAATACATCTTGTACTGGTGCTTCAGGTGCTTTTTCTACCTGTGGCATCACATTTTGGTTTTCAACTTTAATCACAAATTCTTTCTTATCAAAGTTTTGTGCCAGTGTTTCAAAAGCTTCGGCAAGTTTTTCTAATTGTGGACGGTAATCAATTGGTTCCGCATTTAAAACAACCTTCGGTGTATTTTCAACAACTTTTTCAACAACGATTGGTTCCGGTTTAGTTTCTAATTCAGGTTTTGGCTCTGGTTTTGGTGCCTCTACTTTAACAGGCGCTTCAACCGGTTCATCAATATCTTCATAAACACCTTGTGATTGTGGTACAAAGTAACTTGATTTTGTTTCTTCAGCATTCGATAAGATAAATTCAATAATTTCTTCTTTTTTCAATTCTGTAGAAACTTTAATATCATGATCTTTAGCAAATCTTTCTAACAATATAATGTTTTGGGATTTTAATTTACTTTCTAGTGCGGGGGTTAGTTCATCACGTTCTTTAAGTTTCCCTAAAATAATATCCAACATTTCGCTTTTCTTTAAACGCTTTGGAATTGGTGCATTATACTTTTTACCAATCGCTCTTAATTCTGTTAGTGTTGTGGCTTTGTACACAACAGGTCTAAATTGCTCTTGAGTTACGCCATCAATTTCGCCCTTTTCATCGTATAAGACAACATTGATTTCATCATTAAACTTACCTGTTGCTGGACGTTTACCAGCTTTTTCTGATGCGGTTGCAGCATTAAACATTCTTTCTAAATCATCATCACCAACACCTTTGTTGACCATGAAATTTAAAAGTTCTTTCCAAAAACCACTTAAATATAAATTACCTAATGAAGTGGATTTATACCATTCTAATAAGTTGACTAATTGTGTGTCAGTAAATTTACTAAACCAAGTTAGTCGGTAACCCATCTCATCTGCAAGTGATTTTCTTTCCTCTATTGTTTTAGCAACCGGATCTTTTAATACCTCACTTAAAACTTTCATGCGCATTTTACGTGGTACAGAAAGACCAATGGATTGCAAAAATGTCACCAAATAATCAGCAGAAACAAAAGTTAGCTTAGATACTAAGTCGTCTACTTGGTATTTTCCTTTTTTGGTAACTAATAAACCTTCTTTGTTAAATAGTGCCATGTGTTTTTCCCCCTATCACTATCTTTATTCTTAATTATAACACAATATGATTCATATAAACAAATCTTAATTGATATAAAAGTCGTTTGAAATTGCCTTAATATAGCATTTACATGAGTTTATCATCTTCTTCTAAATGAATTGTTTCAATTTTCTTATAAGGATGTAAAGTAATTAGACATGCGTTTAATTGTCTTTTTCCTAATGCCACTTCATTAGGTCTGCTTTCACCATGAACAAAACGATCGATAATGATTTCTTTTTTAACACCAATAACACCCTCTAAAGGACCTGTCATACCGACATCCGTTAAAAAGAGTGTTCCATTAGATAGCATACGTGCATCTTGTGTTTGCACATGTGTATGTGTACCAACAACAGCATCAACTTTGCCTTCTAAAAAGTAAGCCATAGCAATCTTTTCAGAAGTTGTTTCCGCATGGAAATCTAAAAATGAATAATCATAATCCAATGTATCCAATAATGTTTTAATTTCTGTAAATGGTGAACTGTATTTTTCATTCATAAAAGCTTGTCCTACTGCATTCATAATTAAAATACGTTTACCATTATAATTGATGAGTTTATAGCCCATACCTTTATTTGAACCATCATTGATTGGACGAATAATATTGGCATCATCTATAAATGTTGCTAGTTCTGGATTTTTCCATGTATGATTTCCCATTGTTAATAAGCCAATGCCTGCTTCCATTAACCTTTTGTATATCTTTTTAGTCAAACCTCGGCCATTGGCAGCATTTTCGGCATTTGCAACAACAATATTAGGATGGTATGTTTGTCTTAATTTCGTGATGTTTTCTAATAAGTAATCAATACCGGGATTACCATAGATATCACCTATAAATAATATTTTCATATCTCTATTATAAATGAAAAAGAGACAAATTGTCTCTTATTTCATTTGAATTGATTATTTTGCTACATCGGAAGCACGTTTTTCTCTAATAACGGTAACTTTAATCGTACCTGGATAAGTCATTTGTGCTTCTATTTTTTCTTTAATTGTACGTGCAACATTAATAATACCTAAATCATCAATCTTATCTGGTAAGACCATAACACGTACTTCACGTCCTGCTTGAATTGCATAGGCTTTATCTACACCTTCCACTTCATTAGAAATTTCTTCTAATTGTGTGAGTCGCTTCATGTATGAATCCATCGATTCAGATCTTGCACCTGGGCGTGCTGCAGATAATGCATCCGCTGCTGCAACTAATACTGCAATAATTGATTGCGGTTCTGTATCGCCATGGTGAGATGCAATCGCATCTATAACTTCTTTAGGTTCTTTATAGCGGGTCATAAGATCTACACCAATGGTAACGTGAGAACCTTCAACCTCATGGTCAATTGCTTTACCGATATCATGGAATAAACCTGCACGACGTGCTAATATTTCATTTTCACCAATTTCTGCTGCTAACTTGCCTGCAAGGAATGCAACTTCAATCGAGTGTTTTAATACGTTTTGACCATAAGAAGTTCTAAAGGTCATACGTCCTAATAATTTAATAATGTCTGGGTGTACTTTACCAACACCGGTTTTAAATACAGCATCTTCACCCGCTTCACGTATGAACATATCAATTTCTGTACGTGCACGCTCAACGACTTCTTCAATACGTCCCGGATGTATACGACCATCTTGAACTAAAATTGTTAAAGCACGTCTTGCAATTTCTCTTCTTACTGGATCAAAGCCTGATAACACGACAGCTTCCGGTGTATCATCAATAATTAAATCAACACCAGTCAGTGCTTCTAAAGAGCGAATGTTACGGCCTTCTTTACCAATAATACGTCCCTTCATATCTTCATTAGGGATTTCAACAACTGTAACTGTACGTTCAGATGTTGTGTCAGCAGCATATTTTTGCATTGCCAGTGATAATAACTCTTTACTCTTATTTTGAGCAATATGTTTAGCTTTATCTTCTTCATCGCGAATATATGCAGCAATTTCGTTAGATATAGAATCCCTTACCTGAGCCATTATAATTTCTTTAGCTTGTTCTTTAGACAGTGCTGAAATAGAACTCAGTTTTTGTTCTTGTTCCTTTACTAATTCTTCCACTTTGCTATATTGGATATCAAGTTGTTCTTTACGTTCGTTAAATCTTTCTTCTTTTGTATCAAGTCCGATTTCACGTTTATCTAAGTATTGTGCTCTTTGATTTAAAGCATTCTCACGTTGAGTAGCTTTTTCCTCAAGATTCATAACTATTTGACGACGATCTCTAACATCTTCATCAAACTCTTTACGTAGCGTTAAAATTTCTTGTTTTGCTTCAAAAACCAAATCTCTTTTAGTTTTTTCAGCTTCTTTTTTTCCATCTTCAACAATACGTTCAGCTTCTTCCCTAGCTAAGCGCAAACTTTTATCATGGTGTGCTACTCGAATAAAATAGCCTACCAAGGCGCCAATTAAAGCACCTAAAACAATTAGCAAAATGAAGGTAATTAATGCCGGAGTGTCTACATTAAACATTATGTTAAACATCTCTATTAATCCTCCATATTTAATTTTAACTTTTAATTGAAAAATAATCAAAAATTATATACGCACAATAAATGTACTTATTTTATTATAACTTGATTTATAAGTTTAGTCAATTAAAAACCAAGTAAAGAATAAGTTAAATTTTATAGTTAAGACATTTTTACGCTAACAATAATCAATTTGCTATTTTCAGTTTAAATAATTGCCATTTTATAGTATAATATCCCTTGTATATACGAATAAGGAGATTTACATCTATGCTACCTAAACATCAACCACATTCTAAATTTGGTAAGTGGTTATTAAAGTATCGTTTAAAAATCATTTTATTTTCATTTGTTATTTTAGTACCTATTATATTTGTAATTGCTTTATATGTAGGTGATTATCTCAGATATAAAAATGTTGAGTTTAATGACAATGTTGTTAGTAAATTTCAAACAAGTTATATAACGCTTGAAGATGAAACCAACCATCAAATGATTAATTTAGAAACTGATGAGGTTTTAATTCAAATAAAACTTATTGATTATATGACACTAGAGTATTATGATGATACAAATGGCCATTATACATTTAAAGTACGCCATGAAGTAAAACCTAATGCACATATTCATGACATAAAAGTAAATTTTGTCATCCAAACTGATTGGGTTAATGCAAAGTCTGATGTCATACCTGTGCCATTAAGTACAACTTTTGGGACCAACCGTCGTATTGCTTATAACTATGTTTTACCACAATCTCCATTATGGTTTGTTACGGTCACTGATCCTTACTTATATGTTGAAGTATCCTATCATAAAGAATATGCAATGGATCATGAAGAAACAGTTAATCATTATTTCAAAACATATTTAGGCGATATTACCCCAACTACAATTACTGATCAAGAACAAGCCGAACAAGATGAATAATTATATAAAAAGAAGACTTTAAATTGAAGTCTTCTTTTTTTATACAAGGTGTTCAGTTTCTAATTTCACATGCATTTGAGATTTATAAATATGTGCATATTGTTGGTTGAGTTCAAGTAGTTCATCATGTGTACCCTCTTCGACTTTATAACCATTATCTAGTACCACAATTTTGTTTGCATGTTTAATTGTCGAAAGACGATGCGCTATCACGATCGTTGTACGACCCTTTTTAACTTTGTTTAAAGCTTTTTGTATTAATGTTTCTGTTTCTGTATCAATGTTCGCTGTTGCTTCATCCATAATTAAGATCGCTGGATCGTGGATAACTGCTCTAGCAAAACTAATGAGTTGTTTTTCACCAACAGATAGGTTACTACCACCTCTTAAAAGTGGTTGATGAATACCTTGTGGTAACTTATCAATAAGTGGTCCACCACCAATTTCTCTTAAAACTTCTTCTACCTTTTCATCGCTAACTTCTTGGCCAAATTTAACGTTACTTGCAATTGTACCTTCATAGATCATCGGATCTTGTAAAATCATTCCAATATGGTATCTATACGTTCTTTTTGAATATGTATTAATGTCAATGCCATCAACAAATATTTGGCCACTGTCGGTTGGTTTTAAATCATAAAATCTTAATAATAGATTCATCATTGTTGACTTACCACTGCCAGTATGACCCACAATACCAACCATTTGTCCGGCTTCAATATTTAAACTGACATCTTTTAATACAGGGGACTCTTTAATATAACCAAAAGAAATATTTTTAAATTCTATTTGACCTTTAAAGCGCTCAATTTTTTCAAAACTATCATCTTCTTGTTCAGCATCAATAATTGTAAATATTCTATCGGTACGAACAAGCGCCAATTGTAAGTTTCCAAACTCTCTAAATAACACAGAAACTGGTTCCATTAAGCGTGATAAATAATCATTGTATGCATAAATTGTTCCTGCTGTTAAAACGAAGCTGCCAATAGTTAAACTTTGAATACCAAAATAAGCAATAATAAAGGCAGTTACTAAAAAGCCTAATAATCTAATTAAGTTCCAACCTAATGTTAAATGGAGTCGTTGCTCTTTGAGTTGTTCTTTTCTAAAGATGTTGGAATTAACTTCAAATTCTTTTTCAGTCGCTTCTTGGTAATTAAATATTTGTAATATATTAATACCATTAATGATCTCATTGAGTTGTGCTGTAATCATTGATGCAGACTCACTCACCTTTAAAGCAATTTCATTTAAGTTTCTAACAAAAACTTTTAACCATATATAAATTAATGGGAATAATATAAAGGTAAATAAAGCCAGTGTTGCATCTAAGTAAAACATACCAATATAAGCAAATATAACGGATAAGAACGCATTAAATACTAAGTTCATTAACGTTGAAAATAAGTTGATCATTCCATTAACATCCGTAAAAATCCGGTTGGCTATTTTACCAGCTGGTTCATATTCAAAATAAGACATCGGCATATTTTGAAGTGCTTTAACCGCATCTTTTCTAGCATCTCTTACAACATTGGTTGTAATATAGGCGGTTGTCATACGCTGAATAAATAAAAATACAATATGAAAAATATAACGAATAATTAAAAGTGCTAGTAATAGAACAATTGGTTGAACAAAGGGTGCATAAAAGTCACTAACTTGGCCACCAGTTAATGCATGAGCATCATATTCATATACGTGTTCATCTAATGTTGTAACCCGTATAATACCTTCATCCTGGCTATAAGTTATTTGACCGTTTTCAATTGTGTTAAAAATTGCCAAATAACGACCATCTACAATAACGATGGTTAATGGGTTACCACTTGGTTCATCTTGTGTGTAATACTTACCTTCATAATACACACCAGATGTATCTGTTGTTTCATACCAAGGTTTTGTAATACCTACAAGTTGATCATCTAAGATCGAACGCACAATCAGTGGTGCTAATAAACCAAGTGCTTGTACGATGAGCATACATATAATAGATATTGTTAATAATTTTTTATAGCGGCGAATATAACGCCATACCTTTTTAAACTGTTTCATAGCATACCTATTTCATCTTCATTTGTTGGTCATATTGTGCTTTATACCAACCATCTTTTTGTATTAATTCATCATGTTTGCCATGTTCAATAATTTTTCCACCATCCATGACAATAATTTGATCAGCTTCTCTAATTGCTGAAAAACGATGTGCAACAATAATGTTTGTCTTATTGTGGCGATATTTTTTTAATTGTTTTAAGATGGTTTCTTCAGTATTGGCATCAACAGCAGATAGTGAATCATCGAGTATTAATATCTCAGGGTCCCTAATAATAGCTCTTGCGATCGATAATCTTTGTTTTTGACCGCCCGAAAGTGTTGTACCACCTTCACCAACTCTTGTTTGTAAACCGTGTGATAAAAATCCAATATCTTTTTCAAAGTCTGCAATTTTAATGGCTAAATTAAGTTCATCAATGCTGGCATTTGGATTACCAATTAATATATTGTCCGTTACTTTACGTCTAAATAACATATGTGTTTGAGGTACATAACCAACAATTTTTCTTAAACTCTTTATATGATAACGATTAATGTTTTTACCATCAATAGTAATCGTTCCATCTGTGACATTAAATTCTCGTAATAGTTGTCGAACTAAGGTCGTTTTTCCGGAGCCTGTTGGCCCTACTACACCGATTGTTTCACCCTTTTTAATGTTTAAGTTGATTGCTTTTAATGTGTATCTATCATCAATTGGGTATTTAAAGTTCACATCTTTAAAATTAATTTCATTAAAATCAATAATCGGTTCTGGTATATCTTCGTTTCTAACTTTTGGTTCTTGTTGTATAATTTCATCAAATCTATCGATTGCTACTGTTGCATTATTAATATGTTGGAAAACACCAGAAATCGAGATAAATGGTCCATATAAAATACCAATATAAGATATAAATATAATGAGTTGACCTAAAGTCATTTGTTGATTCATAATAAAATATGCACCAAAGACAAATGACAATATATATGCAATTGCATAAACGAGTTCAAAAAGTGGTGCGAGTTTATTTTCATAGTTAATGATATAACGCCATGATTTGATATCTTTGTCAATAACATCGTATTGTTGTTTCAAATCATTTTCTTCTTGAACATATGCACGAATTGTTTTTTGACCTTCAACAGATTCTAATATTTTCTCAGTCATATTTGCATATATTTTTCTATGTATCTTGACATAGCCTCTTTTTTTAATACGGATCATATTTAAAATTGTAATACCAACGGGCATAACAGTAACTGCAATTAAAGTCAGTTCCCAAGAAATAGTAAAGACCATAATACCTATTGCAAATAAAATTAACCCAACGTTAAAAAATATACCTTCAAGCACAGATGTTGCAGCAATGGTAATCATATCTAAATCGGCTGTGACTCTTGAAATTAAATCTCCCTTTTGAAACTTTTCATAAAATTCGGCATCCATTTCAAACAACTTTTTTAAATATATTTTTCTAAACTCAAAAGACAGCTTTTGTGCTGTTTTTGATGATGTATAATTATAAATATACGATGTTAGATAGCGAATGATTGGTACTAAGATAAGCGTGCCTACAATAACAGCTAATCTCACCCAATTTAAACCTTTTGACACAATGATATCAATTGAGATACCCAAAATATAAGCCGGTGTTAAAGCTAAAACAGCAATCATTATTAAATAGATAAACATCATGACATATGTTTTCCACTCCTGCTTAATAAACCATCCTGTTTTTTTAATAATATTAATCATGCATTCCCTCACCAATCATAACTAGTTATGATTATTATAATGCAAAAAAAAATAAAAGTGGTGAGAAAATCACCACTTTTATTAATAGTGTTAATATTTGGGAAAATATCGTTATTTTAAGTTATAATGTGCTCTAATTTTAGCTTCTAACTCATCTAATAGTTCCGGTCTTTCCTCTAAGTAGTTACGTGCATTATCACGGCCTTGACCAAGTTTTTCATCGCCAATATTATACCAAGCACCACTCTTATTGACTAAATCTAAACCTACTGCTAAATCAAGGATTTCCCCACTTCTTGAAATACCTGTACCATACATGATATCGACAGATGCAATCTTTAACGGTGGTGCAACCTTAGATTTTACAACCTTTACATTTGAACGAATACCGATCATATCACTACCAGCTTTAATTGCTTCTGCGCGACGAATTTCTAATCGAACTGAAGAGAAAAACTTAAGTGCACGTCCACCTGGTGTTGTTTCTGGGTTACCAAACATAATGCCAACTTTTTCTCTAATTTGGTTAATAAAGATTGCTACAACATTAGATTTAGAAATAACCCCAGACATTTTACGCATGGCTTGTGACATCATACGTGCTTGTAACCCAACATGGTTGGCTGACATATCTCCAGCAATTTCTTGTTCTGGTACTAAGGCGGCAACCGAGTCAATCACAATCATGTCGATCGAGCCACTTTTTATCAATGCTTCAGCAATGTCTAACGCTTGTTCACCAGTATCTGGTTGTGATAAAACTAAATTATCAATATCAATGCCTAAGTTTTTTGCATAATTTGGATCTAAAGCATGTTCAGCATCTATAAAAGCAACTGTACCACCTTGTTTTTGAGCACTTGCCATCGCATGTAAAGTTAGTGTTGTTTTACCACTTGATTCAGGACCATATACTTCAATGATACGTCCTCTAGGGTAACCACCAATACCTAATGCGATATCTAAAGCAATCGATCCGGATGGTATCGCAGCAATCGAATGGTCTGCACCATCTCCTAGTTTCATAATAGAACCTTTACCAAACTGCTTTTCAATTTGTTTTAATGCAAGTTCTAACGCTTGTTGTTTCTTGTTATCGCTCATAATTCATTCCTCCTATAGTATAGTAGTGTAAAATATCGTCATTGACTTTTATTTTACATACTTTCAAATATAATCTTTCTGTTCTTATATAAATAATCAAATCCAGACCAAACTGTAAATAGTATTGCCAAATAATACATACTGTTAGCAACCCATTCTAAATTTTGGTGGATAAGCGTTAGACCAAAATCATTAAATAAAAACATAATAATGGCTAACATTGTCGTAATGGTTTTATACTTACCTAAATGACTTGCAGCAATCACTTGACCATGTTCTACTGCAATTAGGCGTACGCCTGTAACTAAAAACTCTCTAATCATAATGATAACTACACCCCATAAAGCAACTCTTGATGGCATACTTGTCATTAAATAAAGTAAAGCAGTAAATACTAACACCTTATCAGCTATTGGATCTAAAAACTTACCAAATGTTGTAATTTGTTGATATTTTCTTGCAATGTATCCATCTAAAAAGTCAGTAAATGATGCAAAAACAAAAAGTGATGCAAAAATAATTTGCTGCACATTCATATTTAAAAATCTTGTATCAATCTTTAAAGCATCAATATACAAGATAATAATCATTACTGGAATACATAAAATTCTTAAGAGTGTTAATTTATTAGCAGTTGTCATAATTTTCCTCATCTTATTTATTTTATCATAAATTGGATTTGTTATTGCATTTAAGGGTTTGTTTTGGTAAAATGATATGTGCTTATTTTAGGAGGTGAATTTGTGGCTAATATTAAATCCCAAATCAAACGTAACATTACGAACGAAAAACGTCATCAAGCAAACGTTGCATTCAAATCTTCATACAAAACTGCAGTTAAAGCAGTGAAAAATGCTGTAGAAGCTCAAGATAAAGATCTTGCGCTAGAAAAGCTATCATTTGCTCATAAGAAATTAGATAAAGGGCAAGCTAAAGGAATTTTCCACAAGAACTTTGTTGCGCGTAATAAATCTGCGTTAGCAAAACTCGTAAACTCCTTATAATAGACACCTTAAAAGGTGTTTTTTATTTGTCTTTTTTCTATTTCTCTAAAACCATTAAATCCTTGAGCCACAAGCTCAATATGATTTTTAAAGTACGTTCTATCCGGTAGACCGTATTTTTTATTATAACCTAATACATTCACATATAGTTTTAAGTTGTTTTGCATAAATGCTAATTTTTCTAATACCTTAAAGGTTGCTTTAGCATCTTCACTTGCACGGTGCGCACTTGGATTAGATAAACCTAGTGTTTCCACTGCACTTTCGAGTTTATGTGGATATTTATAGCGATCTTTATACACAGCCATACAATCCAAAATATCATTTTCTATTAAGTAATTGTGGGCAACATATGTTTTATAAAGTGCGCTTAAAAATCCAATATCAAAAGCCAAGTTATAAGCAACTAATAAAGTGTTTTTATCAATCAAACTATCTAACTTTCTAAAGGCAAACTCTTCTTCTACACCTTCTTGTTCTAACATCTCATTAGTAATTCCAGTTAAGTTTGAAATAAAGTCTGTAATCGGTTGTTTTTGTTTGATTAAATAATCAATTTCCTCAATAATTTCATAACCATCGTTTCTTTTTTCAAGTAAGATCGCACCTACTTCTATGACTTTATCCACTTTAGGTTTTAAACCGGTTGTTTCAAAGTCAAATACTAATATACGTTCATAATCTAATGTCATGCCAGCCTCCTTAATAATAATAATTCAATACCTAATCGATCATCTTGTACGCCACTTTTTATATCCACATCTAACGCAGCTAAATTTTTAATAAGTGTTTCAATTTGCGTAAGTGAATGTTTTTTTGCTGTACGCATTAAATGATACGTACGTCCACTTGAAACACCGAGTGTGGATGCAATCGTTGCTTGATTCATACCTTGATTCATCAATAATTTTGTTTTTAAAACAATTTGTAAACTATTAAATAGGTGATTTAAAACAGTTAAAGGTGGCATCCGATTGGTTAATAAATCATCATAAATTTGCATTGCCAATCTTAAATTACCATCCAAAAAAGCTGTTGAAAATGAAAAAATATTGTCTTCTAAGTTTCTTGTTACTAACAAGTCAACATCATCGTAATAAACTATTTTTTCATCTAATGCATGCATTTTGATTTTATTAATTTCTTGGTGGATTAAGTACAAATCGTTGTTAGATCGCTCAATGATAAGTTTGATCGTTTTTTCTTCGATTTGATATCCATCTTGTTCAAATAAATTTGAAACATATGCAATTAAAGACTTTTCATCTAAATCTTGAATGGTTTCAATATACGTATGATTTTCTAAGTAAGTACCTAAGCTGTGACCTTTGGGTATGTCGCTTGCTGTAAGTATTAAAATAATGTCGTCACTAGGCTTTTCTAAATAGCGATATAAATCTTCTAATATACGATCATCATATCTTGTAAGGCTTTCAACATGTTCTACAACAATCAATTTTAAATCACTAAAAAAAGAAACGGTTCTTAATTCTTGTAAAATATCTTCAATTTCTGTTTCTAATGCATCTAGCTTTACAATATTGAATGGATCGAGTTTAAAGTTTTCTACATATGTTTTTATATGCTCGTTAATTAAAAAGGATGACTGACCTACTAATAAATATGTGGATTCCATAGACTACCTCGCTTAGTATCTATTATACAATTTTTTAGCACTTTTTGAAACACTTAAAACCCTTTTAAGGTGGAAAGTTTTTCATCGTATCATAAATAAATAAAAGCGCGCCCAAATCTTTTGTTTGATGGATATATAGACCACTTTTTTCATATTTAGATATGATTTCTTCATCTGGTAACTGATATATATTAAAAGGTCCCACACTCACTACAACTATCTTGGGAAAAACAGTATTTAATAATAATGTACTACTTGATGTTTTAGAGCCATGATGTGGTGACTTTAATATATCCGATTTAAGTAAATGACCGTAATCAGATACATACCTTTGTTCTGCCTTAACGCCAATATCACCAGTAAATAGAAAATCCTTTCCTAATACATTAATTTTAAAGACTATCGAATTATCATTTGTATCATTAAAATCTATCATTGGTCCAAAAAAAACGATACCTATATCATTTTCAACTTTTAAATTATCCTCGCCAATATAAATCACATTAGGATGTTTGATATTATATGTGTCATAAGCATTTAATACAACATACTTCACATCAAAGTTTTCAATCAATGTTGCTGCTTCTAACACGTGATCAGTATCTGCATGTGTTAATATTAAATAATCTATTTGATAAACATAATGATATTTTAAAAAGCTACTTACATTTTTATAAGCATCTACTACAACAACATGGTTATCTTTAAATATCACTGCACTATCACCTTGACCAACATCTAAGAAAATCACTTGATCTGTCAAGGGCTTAAATGTATATAAAAATGAAATCATACAGATGACAACATACATACCTAACCTTTTATAAAAGACCTTATATGTTTTAGACGCACTGATAAATATTAATAATCCAAAGTATATGACCCACATAAAGCCCTTTAGTTGAACAAAATATACTTTGACATCGTAAAGACTTATAAACGCTTCAATATCTAATATGATTCTTGTTAAATACGGTAGTAGATTAAACATTGGTAAGATGCTTGCTAGTAAAATAGTTGGTATAAAAACATAGCGTAATCCAACTGCAAATATTGGAACCACTACCAAACTTAACCAACTTATTTCCTGATACCAATGCAGTAAAAAAGGACTAATAATCATCGGTATGAGTATCATATCCAATATCGGTGACTTCATTGTTTTAAGTTGTAATATCCATATTAATGCATAGATTACTAAAAACGTTTGATTATATATGATAAAAGGATTGATTAACAGCAACAACACAAATGTAAGCCATTCTATATTGAAGTTTGATATGTGAAGTTTGAGTTTTAAGTTTAAATATTTAATAAAATACTTGATAGTTAACCTTAAAACAATCACTGCAAACCCAATAAAATATATAACCATTAAAGCCATACTTAGTATGATATATTTTTGTTGGTCTTTGATATCCAAATAATACATCAGCTTTATTATTAAATAAACTAAAAATGATAAATGTAAAGATGATAACTTAAATAAATGATCAACCATACCACTATCAATGAAGTTATAGTCCTTAAATAAATCAAGAATTAAGATATCTTTGGTGTTAAAATGAATGCCTATCTTATCATTTTCTAAGATTACCTTACTAGCACGAATTTGACCTTGAAAGCCTTGTCCAAGCCAGTACCGATAACTATTAAAACCACCAGGCATGGTTTGTTTTCGGTATAAGTGTAACTTTCCTTCAACATGCAGTCTATTGCCAACATCATAACTTTGACGGTAATTTAAATGATATGTATATAAACCATCGCTGATGCGATAACGATAGTAGCTTTCATAAGACGTTACTTCTAAAACGATATATGTCTGATCGATTGCTTTTTCTGTTGGTGTATAGATGATAAAGCATAATGTATAAAGTACATATAAAAAAATCATTAAAGGCCATAAAATATGCTTTCTAACATGATATAAAAATATAATCAATACGATGACTACAACTTGAAAATTGATGGTAAGTACCCATAAAATTAAGCCAATACCATAGATATAAAAGTGGTTAAATAAAGAAGTAAGCTCTAATCTTTTCAAAGGTTGCTGCTCCAATACCTTTAACATTTAACAATTCCTCTACACTTTTAAATTGACCATATTCTTTTTTATATAAAAGTATTTCTAAGGCTCTATTTTCAGTAATATTAGGAATTTTAATTAAATCTTCATAGGATGCTTTATTTAAGTCCATTCGAATAATAATCGGGTCTATTTGAACATTATAAAATGGTATATGATAATTATCTTCTATCATGATATCACCTAATCTTAAGTGTTCAATATTGGCATCATTTAAAAGCCCACCGGCTAAGTGCACTAAATACGCAAGACTCATCCCCTGTTCTACTTGATATGTGCCGGGTTTTTGTACAGCGCCTGTTATTGTAACATCGATAATGTTGGGCTGAACTTCATAATAAGGTAGCTCATCCTTCGTAGGTCTTAATAAAACAAATAAAATCACACCTAAACCAATCATCGTCATAAAAATATGTTTTTTCATACAAAAAAATCCTCCTACTATATAGTAGAGGATTGTCATATATATAACTTTTATTTTTTACACATTAAATATATTTTACGATCATCAAAACCTTTAAAAGTTTCTACTTGAAAGCCGACCCTTTTTAAAACGTTGATGTAATAATTTTTATCATAATAATACTGTATGACTTCATAATCTATGACATCATCTTTATTTTTAAGTGAAATGTTGTGGTAAATTCGCGCATTTTTTGTATGCACTTGCCAATCATATGTATAATCTAAAAATGTACCAGATTCGCTTGCATCTATTGGTTTACAATATAAATCTAATATGAGCATACCACCATCATTTAAAGCATGATAAAGATTTTTTGAAACACCTAAAACACCTTTAAAATAATGAAATACATCTAACAAACATAATATTTTATCAAATCTATGATGTAGTGGCTTTCTTAGATCATGCAAAAACAAACGCATATAACTTTGAGGGTGATCCATGTTTTTGTTTGCTAGTTCTAACATCCGCTCATCTATGTCTAATCCGTAAGCATTATAACCTGAATGTATAAGCTGACTTAGTATATGACCTGGACCACAACCAGCATCTAAAATTGTATCTTTGTTATCGATATAATTTAAGATTGGTTGTAATAGTTGATCATAATCGACACTGCTTTGAAAGCCATCATAAAAGTGTTGAAAATCCATGTTAAATCGTCTTTTTTAACTCTAAAAATCTTTTATCAAAACCGTAAAATTCACGTTGTTCTTCACTAAATAAGTGGACAATAACATCACCTAGGTCAATGAGTAACCAACCGGTTTGTCCTTTACCTTCGATATGTTTGATTTCAGATTTTAATGCTTTATTAAAATAGCCGATTGCACTATTGGATGCGCGATCATTGACAGTACATACAACAAAATAATCATAAAAAGGATTGGTGTTGGAAAATTCATAAACTGAAATATCTTTAGCATTTATCTTTTCTAATAATTCAATTGTTTTTTGTAATATTTGCAAAACTTATTCTCCTAACTTTAAAATAATTTGATCGATATTCTTTGGTAGTTGACTACCATCATTGTTTAATCTTTGTTTCAAATCTGTTAAATAACTTTGAATGGTTTGCTCTAAACTTAGCTGAGCTGTTTGTCTTAAACTATGCACTAGTGGATATGTTCTAGACGGTTCTATTTTATCAGCAACTAAAATAATTTTATCTAAGGTTGTCATATTATCTCTACCATAAACATGGTAGGAAATTGCATCAAGTATTTCCGGATCATCGATACCATACTTACTTTTAAGTATTGCTGCAGCACTTAAGGCATGATACATAACTGGTTGATTAGCATATTTATTGATGAGATTATCACTTAAGACACTTGTTTGAAATGTTAGTGTATCATATTTTGTATAATCATGAAAGATTGCTGCAATGTAAGCTTTATTGGAGTCAACACCATATCTTAGTGCTAAACTGATTGCTGTTTTTACGACCCCTAAAATATGTTCATATCGTTTGGGATGATCTTTAAACTTATTTGCTACATCTTTTTTTAGTTGTTCAATCATCTAAAAAATCCTTCTGTTAATGTGACATGTAAATTAGGATGGGTTGAAAGTCTAACTGTGACAGGCCCTGTTACATGTAAAATACCAAAGTCAGCTAATGTAAATTGATATTTTTTTGATTCTGTAAGTTTATAATCTTTTGATTGTAACGTATCAAAAGTTAATGGAAAAATCTGCTTGTTTTTTAAAATGTTTTCAACATTTTCTGTTTTTGTAATATGGTGTTTTACTTGTTCTCCAACATATAATGCAGATTTTGTTTGTCCTTTAATAACATCTAAAGTGACTAAGCCACCAATAATTAAACTTTGGTTTGTATTTAAAACACCATTTCTAGGTTTAAATTGTTTTAAAGGTAACATCATTTTATAGTCTTCATAATCAAAAAATTCATGTAAGTATCCACTTTGATATAAACCTGGTGTGTCATAGACATTAAAGTTTTCAAATTGACCATGTAACATTGTTTGTGTTAATGCCGCTTTAGGTAAATTAAGCGCACTTTCATTACCTGTTAATGCTTTAAATATGGTTGTTTTACCGCTGTTTTGTAAGCCGATTAAATAAATGTTAGGTAAATTCCATTGTTTTAAGTAATTTTTTAATTGTTCGATATCAAATGGATTGATTGCACTCATCAAGACGATATCTTTGTAACTTACACGGTTAATTCTAAAACTTTTTTGTATTTTACCTAATAAATAGTTTTTAGACGTGGCATCCGGTAATAAATCAATTTGGTTAATGACATAGACAACTTGGTAATTGTCTCCTAAGCGTTTAACTTCAGAGTTTAACATACTATCTAAATATAAAACGCTTGCTACAACAATAATCAATGATTTTTTAGGAAAGACAGGTAAGTCATCTGGATGACTATGACCTTGTGCTTTACCATAGTGCATCAATTGATAGCATTGTTGACAAAATAAGTTGTCTAATTTGGGTACATAACCTAATTCATTTGGATGATTAGTTTGTAGCTTAACACCACAACCAACACAATTAGTAGTGTTTGATGGCATAGATATTCAACCCCTTTTGATATGCTTCTGGATATTTTCGTTCAATTTTTTTTAATAAGTTTTTTTCTAATTTTCGGTTAAATCTTGTTGGCCACTTATCCGTTTTCTTTTCAATTGGATCGACTAAAATTGTTGCCAATCCAAGTCGGTTTGCACCATAGATATCAGTTAGTAATTGATCACCGATCATGACAGTTTCTTGAATCGTTGAATCAGTCATTTTAAGTGCTTTTTTAAATCCAAACTTAAGTGGCTTTTTAGCAAAGCTAATAAATTTAAATTGTTTTTCTATCGCATAACTAACGCGTTTATTCATGGAATTGGAGATAATTATCACTTTAAAGTCTTTTTCAAGTTTGTTTAAAAACGTGATGGATTCTGCATTAAGTTTTGTTTGGTTGTAGTCGATAATCGTATTATCCAGGTCAAAAAGCAGAGTCTTTATCCCCTGCTTTATGAGCATGTCATAATCAATGTTGTAAATAGATTCCACGTATTGATTTGGAATTAAATGCTTTAATTTAATCATTAACTAATAGCTAGTATCTTTACGGTAGATTGTTTATTTGTTGCAGATTTAATTTGAACAACATCGCCAACTTCTTTACCCTTAATGGTTTTACCGAGTGGAGACTCTATTGAAATTTTAAAGTTCTTAGGATCTGCTTCAATTGTACCCACAACTTGATACTCTACTTCTTTTTTTCTTTCTACAAACCTTAACAAGACTTTTTTACCAATGTTGACTGTGGTTGAATCATCATTTGATTTAATCACTTTAACATTTTTTAAAATCATTTCAATTTCGGCGATTCTTGCTTCAATACGTGCTTGTTCATTACGCGCAGCATCGTAATCAGCATTTTCAGATAAGTCACCTTGTTCACGCGCTTCTTTTAAAGCTTCTAAATTTTCTACACGTTTTACATCTTTTAAATAAATAAGTTCTTCTTTTAATTGGTCCAAACCCGCTTGGGTTAGTTCATATACTTTTTTACTTGCCATATTAGAGTTTCTCCTTAATTTCTTTTTATATTATATCATATATAATATGTTAAAACGTAATAACATATTTTCTAAGCATCTTTTGAACGGTTTTATGTTGTGGCATTAACTGGTCTAGTAAATCATAAAACGACTTAGAATGATTCGGTACAATCAAATGACAGTATTCATGCAGTAAAACGTAATATAAGAATACGGGCTCTAATCTTGCTAAAAAGGCATTGATTGTAATTTCTTTTTTGATAATTTGGCAGGAGCCAAATTTAGATTTTAATCGTTTAACCTTAGTTGGTTTTAACGATAAATTAATCTTTTTTAAATCCGTGATGAGTCGTGTTTCAAAAGCTTTAATCTGTTTGTATGTCTCATCAATTAATATACGTTCGTAGTTTGCTTGATTTGCTTCCTTATCTTGATAAAACTGATCTTTGGACAACTTTTGTCCCCATAGTTGATAGCGGTCTGCTTCATGGCGATTTTTCTTAGTTTGCATATAGATGAGTTTTTCAAAGTTGTTGTCTATAATAGACAACACTTGGTTTTTACTCATTTTTTTATTGGCTGTAATCATGATGTAGTCATCTTTTTTTCTAAAGTAGACATGTTTAATTGGTTTGAAAACAATTTTATATTGAATGCTTTTGTTATGTTTTGAATATTGTTCAATCATGTGCGCTTTTTGGACACTGCAAGTCCATCTCCATTATCTAAAATTTTAGTTTCAAATGCTTCATTTTCAAGTAAAAATGTTTTGAATGCAGCTATTTTTTTAAGTAAACTTTTGGTAGATCTTGTTTTAGCTGTTTCGATCGTTAAATGGTGAAAGTGAATATTATCGCATATAATCGTGCCACCATCATTTAAGTATTTACTATATTTATTAAACAAGGTTTCATATTGGGATTTTGCTGCATCAATAAAGATTAAATCATATGTTTTTTGAATGCCTTCATAAGTTAATGCATCCGCAGCATGTATTGTGACATTAGCATTTAAACGCTTAATCCATAAGCTTGCTTCTAAAATAGCGTTAGGATCGCGCTCGATTGTATCAACATGAGTTGTCTTATTTGCGAAAGAAACCGCACTATATCCATAGGCAGTTCCAATTTCTAAAATAGATTTGATGTTATGTGTTTTTATATAGTCTTGAATATAAAGTAATGCTTCATCATGAATGATAGGAATATTGTGTAATTTTGCATGTACTTTTAAATCATTAATCGTCCAATGCTTCATCTTCTAAATCTTTTTCGTATTGTTCATATATTTTTTCAACGATATCCCATTCAGCTTCAGATTCAATATCTAATAGTTGTCCAATGCCTGCTTCTTTAGATTCTAAAAACTTCGCAGCAGAAATTTCTTTAGTTTCATCAAACTCAAAGACAACATAGTTTTGACCTTTGTCTTCAAATGTAAATAAGATGGTTGCTTTTTCTTCTTTTTCATCTGTAATGATGATTAATTCATTATCTTTTTTCATAAATTTACCTCTTAGCATCTAAATAGTTTTGTAAGATCACTTGTGCTGCGACCTCATCTTTTAATTGTCGTTGCTTGTCATATTTTTTATTTTTATCGGACAATATTTTTAATGCTGATTTCGTAGATAATCTTTCATCCCATAAGATGACATCAACATTTAATTTTCCTTCAATTAAACGTTTAAATTCAATGGAAGTTTGACCCTTTATACCAATATCATTGTTCATATGTTTCGGTAAGCCTAAAACAATTTGAGTTATTTTATATTGATCAACGAGTAGTTTAAGTTGGTTGACTGCATCTGAATAATCTAGTGGCTTAAAACGAATTGTCGTTAAGTTATGTGCAATAATGCCTGATTCAGATAGTGCTACACCAAGTGTTTTCTCACCAAGATCTAAACCTAAATATTTCATTTTATTTGACCTTTCACATATGCTAAAAGTTCATCGACCATTTGAGTACCACCTTGAGCAAAGTCAGGGCGTCCACCACCACGACCAAATGATACTTTGTTTAACCTTTGTACGATGTTTTTAGCATCATTGGTATTGGATTTAACTAAATAACTTGCTTTATCTTCTAGTATATTAATTAAGACAATTGTGTCTGTTTTTATTTTATCATATAATACATCAATTAATGGCTTTAAAGCGGAAGCAAGGATGTTGTTGGTCACAAGATATGTTACAGGCTCAATTGTCTTTGGAATATATTGATCAGCTTCTTTTAAAATGTTTTGAATCAACATCGCTTCATGTGTTTTTTCAACTTGTTTTGAAATATCTGACATTTGATGGTTATATGCTCTTAAATTTAATATATCCTCATAACTTCCTAAGTATTTAGGCTTTGATGGTAGTTTATAGTTTTTTTCCATTGCAACAATTTTACTAATATGTTGATTTGTATTCTCAATGACGTTATGTGCTATATCATCAATTTGAGTCATAACATCATTTGTAATCGCTTCAAATCTATAAATACCTGAACCAATGGATTCTACAGCAGTAATCATAAAGTTTTGAATATCTTTCGTGTTTTTTACGTGTGTTCCCCCACAAAACTCAATACTCCACTGATTTATATCAATGACTCTGACAATATCACCATATTTTTCACCAAATTGCATCGCAGCACCTAACTTTTTAGCTTCTTCGATTGGTAAAACATGAGTGATTACATCGATACTATCTTTAACTTTTTGTTGTACAATACGTTCAACTCTTAAAATATCTTCATCTTTGATTGGTTCAAAATGATTCATATCAAATGTTAATTTATTTGGACCATTAAATGAGCCTTGTTGTTTGACATGCGCACCTAAAACATCTTTAAGTGCTTGATGTAATAGGTGGGTTGCAGTATGGTTTTTCATCGTCAGTTGACGTGTATTTTGGTCAACTATGGCTAAGACTTCATCACCTTCATGAAAGTGTTCAGTTTCAGTGATGTGTAAGTGTTGACCATTTGGTAGTTTAATTACATCATCTACCACTAAGCCATTGATGGTACCTTTATCACATACTTGACCACCACTTTGAGCATAAAATGGTGTTCGGTCTAATACAATACCATTATCAAAGACTCTAATGACTTTACTTTCAACTTGTAATTGATCGTAACCGACAAATTCACTGTTGTCTTTAAAATTTAAAAATGCTTCATCTTGGCCCATCATTCTACCAGTGACTTTTCTAGCAGCACGGCTACGTGCTTTTTGAGCTTCTAAAGCTTGATTAAAACCATCAGTGTCCACTTCAACATTGTGTTCTTCTGCATACTCTAATGTCAGTTCAATTGGAAAACCATATGTATCGTAGAGTTTAAATGCCGATTCACCATCAAGTTTACCATCTTTAATGGATGCCATTAAATGCTTTTCACCTTCTAAAATGGTTGAAAAGAATTTTTCTTCTTCTTTTAAAATAATCTTTTTTACAATCTTTGTTGTTTGTTCTAAATTCGGATAAAAATCTTTCATCATCAGGACAACAGTATCAACTAATAAATATAAGAATGGTTTTTCAAAACCTAATACCTTACCATATTTAACAGCACGCCTTAATAATCTTCTTAAAACATAACCACGGCCTTCATTGGATAGGTTTGCACCATCAGAAATAGCAAACACCAAAGTTTTTATATGATCTGAGATGACTTTAAAAGCCATTTGACCTTCATATGTCACACCACTTAATTTTTCAGTTGTTTGAATAATAGGCAAATGTAAATCTGTTTCAAAATTTGTTTTTGTCCCTTGTAAGACACATGCAAAGCGTTCTAAACCTGCCCCAGTATCAATGTTTTTACTAGGTAATTCTTTATATTCTGATCTAGGAACTGAAGGGTCGGCATTATATTGAGAAAAAACAATATTCCATATTTCAATATAGCGATCATTTTCAATATCATCACGGATTAGTTCAATACCACGTTTGTCATATTGGGGACCACGATCAAAAAATATTTCTGTATCAGGTCCTGAAGGCCCCGGACCAATTTCCCAAAAATTACCTTCAACCGGTATTAAGTGATCTTCTGATACACCTAATTTTAACCAAGTATCTCTAGCTTCTAAATCAGTTGGATAGTAAGTCATATATAGTTTATCTAATGGCATATTAAAATATTTTGGACTAGTTAGTAGTTCAAAGCCAAATTCAATCGCTTCTTTTTTAAAATAATCACCAACACTAAAATTACCCATCATCTCAAAAAAGGTATGGTGTCTGGCGGTTTTTCCAACATTATCAATATCATTGGTACGAATACTTTTTTGAATATTTGTAATACGTCTTGATTTTGGCGTTTCACGGCCATCAAAGTATTTTTTTAATGGTGCAACCCCTGCATTAATCCATAATAATGTCGGATCATCTACCGGTATTAAAGATGCTGATGGTTCGATTGCATGTCCTTTATCTTTAAAGTAATTTAACCATGTTTTTCTAATTTCTTGACTTGTCATATATTTCATTTTATGTATTTCCTTTCAAAATAATAAAGTCCTTAAAAGAATAATCTCTTCTAAGGACGAATAATTTTCGCGGTACCACCTTAGTTCACATGGTATCATGTGCACTCTATAAGTTTTCGTTAAAGCCGAAACTACTTTGCTCCTAAGATAGCGTTCATTAACCTTAATTATCACCTTTCACCAATCAGTGATTCTCTTTTTAAATTAATAAGTTAATTACTCGTCTTATTCAACGCATTCATATTTTACCAAACTTTGTTTGAATTTACTATACTATTCCGATGTTTTTTCACTATCTTCTTCATTAAGTTCAGGTTCTTTAATGGTAATTTGGACTAAATCAATACGTTTACCATCCATTTTGACAATATTAAATATATATGGATCATAAGTATAGGTGCTTCCTTCTTCTGGTAATGTACCTATTTTTTCAACAATCCAACCATTGACTGTTAAAACATTTGGTTCTTCTTTTGAGCCAATGATTTCTAAGAAATCTTCAACACTACTATTACCTAATACTAAATATTGATGATCATTTAATTGTTTAACTGCTTCAACGATATCATCATGCTCATCCCAAATTTCACCAACAAGCTCTTCTAATATGTCTTCTAGTGTTAATATACCTGATGTACCACCGTAGTCATCTAAAACAACAGCCATGTGGGATTTTGTCTTTTGAAGTTCTAATAATAAGTCTTTAATCTTTTTAGTTTTTGTTGCATATGGTACATCTTTAATAATTTCTTTAATATCTAAGCCTTCACTTAACACCATAAAGAAGTCTTTATAATTAATGACACCGATAATATGGTCAATATTTTCTTCATAAACCGGTAATCTTGAGTAACCTGATTCTTTAAAAACTGTAAAAATTTCTTCATGACTTGCATTTTTTGACACTGCAACCACATCTATCCTTGGTGTATATATATCTGCTGCTTCTAAATCAGAAAACTCAATGGCACTACGAATGAGTGTACCACTGGATTCATCAATACCTCCTGAATCTTCTACTTCATCCACAATCATTAAGAGTTCATCTTCACTAATATTATGTGGTTCATTTGGTTTAAAAACAAGTGAAATCAACTTTTTCCATACCTTAAAAAAATAATTAATCGGTAACAAAATATATACTAATGCTTGAATAAATGGTGCAGCAAATAGTGCATATTTATTCGGATATTCCTTAGCGATACTTTTTGGTGTTACCTCACCAAGAATTAATACAACGATTGTAAAAACAATCGTAGACATTGTTGCACCCAAATCAGCACCTAATGCATTTACAAACAAAATAGTAACAAGTGATGCCCCTAAAATATTAGCAATATTATTACCGATTAAAATGGTTGATAAAAACACATCATAATCATCGTTAAGTTTTATAACAAGTTTTGCACGTTTATGACCTGATTCAGCTAAACTTCTCATTTTTAAATGGTTATAAGTTGAAAAGGCTACTTCTGATGCTGAGAAAAATGCTGAAAGTGCTATAGTGACAACAATTAAAATATACATCGTACTATCGTTCATTGATTAACGGATTCGCTCCTTATTTACTTATCATTATATAGATTAGTATATTGTATCAAAAAAGCGACTTTTTATCAATCTTTGTCTATGTATTCATATCTTTAAAATGAGTCTGTTTATAGACATTACCAAATTTATCATACGTTGTCCATGTGCCTGTTTGTTCTCCCATTTTAAAATAGCCTGACCTTTTTGGTGTACCATCGACTCTGTACCATATCCAATAACCATCTGCTTTACCATCAATGATTTTACCTTTAGACCAAATTGTTTTTCCATTGGCATGATATTTAATGGTTAGACCATCAATAATTTCATATTTTTTGTTCATATGGGCTCCTTAATGCTATTTGTATTACTACAACTAATCAATTGGTTCTTATTTAATGATGGATATAAAAGCGTGTTATATTTCAAATTTATCTAACTTTTCTAAAATGTTTGATGCATCCGCTTTATACCAATCAGGATATTTAGGATCGTCTAGAGTCGCTTTAATATCTTTGTTATATGCGGTATTTTTTTGACGTAATAATATCGTTAATGCATTTCTTAACAACAACGTTTTACCACGCCAAGTATACGCGTGTTTACCATACTTTTTCATAAATTTACGGTTTGATAAGTCAAACAAATCTTGAATAATGACATAAGATGTCGGTTTTTCTTTAAATGCCTCAACGTGGTTACTATTGACACCACGATTAAACGGACAAACTCTTTGACATATATCACAACCCATTAAAAGCGTATTTTTTGATATTTCATAATCGGTTAAACTTCTTTTTTCTTGATTGTAGCCACTAATACAAGTTTTCCAATCAAAACCGTTATCCAACGCACCAACCGGACATGCTTTAATACAAATGGTACAATCACCACAGGATAATGTGTTTTCTACAATATACTCCGGGTATTTTTCTTTAGTTAATACTAAACCAATAAAGAAAAAGCTACCTAAATCTTTATGAATCATTAAATTGTTTTTACCATGAAAAGCTAAACCGGTCATTTCTAAACATTTACGTTCATTAATGGTATGGTTATCGACTAATGCTTTATATTCAATATCCAAATCTTTTAATGCTTCATGCATCATCGTACGCATCACATCATGATAATCATAACCGTAGGTGTACATCGATGCAGTAAGTCTGTCTTTTTCATGTTTTAAATAGGTGTTTGGATAGCCCAATCCAACAACAAAAATAGATTCATATCCAATGAGTTCATAGTCAAATCGGTCTGCTAAGTAACGATCTGAATCTATTGTGCCAACAAAGTCAAAAGCTTCACTTAATCTTTCATAAACCATTTAAAACATTCCTTTCTTTAAGCTTTCATTGGTTTTACAATATTAAATAGTTTTTGATAAATTGGTCGCATTCTAGGCTCACTGATGTGGTTTAATGCATCATCCATTAAAAACCATTGTACACCACTGTTTTCATCAACTTTTATATAAAGTGGATCATCTTCATGACCAACCATTAAAAAGGTTAAGTTCATGTGTATATGGTCACCAACGTAGATACCATTTTTTATATGGTTTTCTACGTAAATATTATCTAATGCAACCGGTTCCTCTAGTAGTGGTTTTAATCTTTTTAAACCCGTTTCTTCTTTGGCTTCTTTAAGTGCAACTTTTAAAAAGTCTTTATCACCATCATTGTGTCCGCCGACCCATCCCCATGATTTATAAATCAGATGATGAATAAATAGTACTTTATCCATTTTTTCATTCACAATAATTGCAGAACTTGTAAAATGCGCTGTTAAATTGCTGCGATCAAAAGCATCTGGGTTACGTGCCCAAAATTCAAGCATGGCTTGTTTATCCATAGCTTCTTGTTCATTTTTAGGTTGGTAATTTTTAATGATGTCCATTGTTTGTATCACTTTCTTCAGTTAATAATTGTTCATAATATATTTTACATAGTTTTTTAAATTGTGGTTCATCTTTTATGATGCGTCTAAACTCATTTAAAATCTTTGTATGTAGTTCGTAATTTAACCATAGTTTTAAATAACCATGATCCCCGTACTTTTCAACAATATGGTTTCTAACCATCGGATAGAGATGATCAAAATGATGGTTTGTTTCTAAATGCATTTGATATAAAAAACATCTTTTAATAATCGTTTCAGGGTCAATCATCCGGTCAGCTTCACTAATTATTTTACCGTAAATAGAACGTGGTGGTACTTGATTTGATGCCCGATGATCTTCAACAGCTTCTTTCATGACTTTGATATTTTTTTGACTAAAATATTTTTTAATAAAGGTATCGTTTTCTAATAACTTACCACCTTCAATGTGGTGCGTTTTTCTATCAATCAGTAGCCCTAAGTCATGGAAACAGGCTATAGTATAAACCATATCTAAATCTACTTCATATGTTTTAGCAATATCTAAAGATTTTTCTATGACCATATATACATGATTTGGCTGATGTGCCAAATCTAATGTTTTATATTGTGGTATGATGTTGGCTTCTAAATATGCTTTAAGCGCTTGATCGACTAGTTTCATTGATAAATCCTACCTTGTATCTATTATAACAAACCCCACTTCGATATAAAACAAAAAAGACATCTATCAATAGACGTCTTTAATTAAATCAATATATTTAAGTGATGCTTCTTGCATAAGGATCGCCCAATCAAGATATTGGTCACGATATGACTTATACATTCTAAAGTCTGATTCTTCAACAGCCATTTTATAAACAGCCCAAATATACCACATGATGGATACAGCACTTGCGATTAAGAGTACTTTATACTTTTCTAGGTTTGTTGCTGGTCTATCTAAATATATTTCTAGTAATTCAATGGTACGCTCTGGTGTATACATACCGTCATGGGCAAAATTTGCAATATCCGTATATGGATCACCCATGGATATAAATTCTAAGTCGATGAATACAATGTTTCCTTCTTTTGTCACTAAGACATTGTTTGGTGAAAGGTCCGCATGAATTGGTTTGGTTTCAAATAACTTTTCTACTTTTTGTTCTTGATCCAAAATGTATTGGTGTATCTTTTTAAATGCTTTTGTATAGTATTTTCTACCACCTACACTTGCTACATAAGCATCATAGCGTCGCATGCGCTCAAAGACATTGTCTTCTTTAAATTGATAATCACCTTCATGTAGTTTTCTTAATTGAACCATTAACGCTCTTAATTCTTCGTTATTAGTTGCATCTATAATACGGCTTCCTTCATAAAACTTACTAATTTTAATACCACTAATCGGGTCAATAAAATAAGCTTCTTCGACTAAATTCTTATGGTTTAATTGATTGTAAGCATCTTTTTCAGCTTGCCTATCATTAAATAGTTCTGTACCCTTACCAGGAATTCTTAATAAATATTTATCATCATTTACTTCGACAACATAGTTTGTATTATTTAAACTACGACCTGGACTATCATAAATATTGGTAATCTCAGATCTTTTAATACCTAATACTTTATCCATTAAGTCTAAGCTTTTAAACATAATGTAACTTTCATCAAGTTCTAGTAAGTCATCTAAGACTTTCATTCTAAAAACTTGTTTATCTTCAATTTCTTGAACACCAAGCGTCACTGCATCTAAGATTAAATTGACAACTTCATCAAAATATAATGTTTTAAAGACCTTTTTACGATGTTCTTTTTCAAGTGCCTTCACTAACACACTAAGATCTTCTTTTAACCAAAAAGATATACCATATAGTTTATTATTTAAGTATGTTGTTTCTTCCGGTTTCCTTACTTCTTTAATATGGTTTGTTAGATAATCTAAATGAAAACCCCACTGCGTATTTTGTAAGTCCATTGGACGATATAAGTATTTTGACATGTCAATCTTTGTTTCAATGACATCCCTGTTTTTAATATAGAGATCGCCTTCTAAAATGATTAGATTATCGTCTAAATATTTTCTAGCTCTATAAAGTGCGGTTGCAGTATTCGTTGTTTCATAGTCTTTAATATCGATAAGTTTGACTTCTTTATATTTATCCTTTAAATAAGCAAACTTATCTTTTCTATAACCTACAGCTACATAAATTGTTTCAATACCTTTAGAAATTAGTATATTAATTGTATTTTCAATAATTGGTGTACCCTTAATCTTTAATAATGGTTTGGGTGTAGATGCTGAAATTGGCCATAACCTTGTTCCTTTGCCGGCAGCTAAAATTAATGCTTTCTTTATTTTTTTCATAAAAAAACCTCCCTGACAAATAATAAAAAGGCCGCATGCCTTTTGACTAATTATAACATATTTTAGCCTTTTTTTGAAGTTTCTAGCAGTATATGGACCTAAAATTCCCAATTATGTGATAAGTGTTTTGTCTATTCTATAATAAAAAAAGACCCTTTTAGAAAGCTCTAAAAAGGTCTAATTCAAATTAATCTTGATACTTTATTTTAGCAAGTTCCTCATCCATTGGTAAATGTGTATCAAATAGTTTCGGATTGACTTTTAACCATGTGAGTATTTGTTTTTGAAGTGCCATAGCATCCATCATGAGTACATTTGCATTTCCAAACTTATGTTGTGTTATGATACCTAAATCTATTAAAGATTGCTCTGCAATTTTATAATTATTCGATAAACCTTGATAGACTGGATGCTCATGCTTGTAATAACTTCTTCGAATGATACCTTCATCAGTCACCAATTCAAATTCAATCATTTCTTTTGTAAAACGATCTTCAATGTTTGCCATTTCTTCAATTGCGTGGACAAATGTATTTCTTTTCATATCGGTACCAATTAATAAAATCTTAGCACCTATGTTGCCTAGATTTCCCCAAGTGCCATTTGGATGACATGGTGTATTGATATCATTTAAGTCTAGATCTAAAAATTTATCCACATCTTTACCAAATCCTGCTATTGAGTGTGTAGGATGTAAACTTCTTTTTACACCTTGTCTTACTCTAAATAAATTGGTTAATAACCCCACACAAGATGGTTCTGTTTTAGGGTCAAAAACATTGTTTTCTTGAGTCATTGTTGACCATGAATGCGTTGGTAACAAGACCATACCTTCATTAAAATAATCTATTAAAGATTCAATTACTAAGTTTGCATCACGGTTGATTGCTTTTAAAGATGAATGTATCAGTACTTTATCTTTATGTGTTAATCCCATGGCTTTAAGTTGTTTTTTAAGTTCGTTCATACGCTCCTCCAGTGAATCTAAGTTGTTTTTTTATAAATCCTCATCATCGTTTAAATTACCATCTTCAAATGCTTCAATTAAGGCTCTCATTTCACTCGTATTTTTAGTATCCATTAATTGTGTACGTAATTTACTTGCATTTGGAATGTCTCTAATATAAATTTTAAAGAAACGGTGTAGCGGTTTCATTAAACTAGGTTCTTCTAATACATAGTGATCATATAAATTTAAATGATGCTTGAAAAGGTCAATATATGCTTGTGTATCACGATGCTTACCTTCCTTATCAAAAGCAAACGGATTATGAAAAATACCACGGCCAATCATAATACCATCAACCTTATATTGATCATAAAGTTTCATACCCATCGCATAATCTTTAATATCACCATTAATGGTAATTAAAGTTTGCGGAGCAATCTCATCTCTAAGCTTTAGTATTTCTGGGATGAGTTCCCAATGTGTATCGTAGTTGCTCATTTCTTTTTTAGTTCTTAAGTGTATCGATAAGTTCACAATATCTTGTTTTAAAAGATGCGTAAGCCATGGTTTCCATTCGTCTAGTTTATAAAAACCAAGTCTTGTTTTTACACTCACAGGTAACCCACTTTTTTTAGCAGCCTGAATAATTTGACTGGCATTTTCTGGATTTAAAATTAAACCAGCTCCGCGACCATGTCTTACAACATTGGCTGCTGGACACCCCATATTAATATCAATGCCACTAAAACCCATCTTAGCAAGTCCAATACTCATTTGTTCAAAATTTTGAGGATTATCGCCCCAAATATGGGCAACAATTGGTTGTTCATCTTGATCAAACTTTAAGCGCCCTCTTAATGATTCAACACCTTTGGTATGCACATAACTATCTGTATTGGTAAACTCCGTAAAATAAACATCTGGTGCAGATGCTTTAGCTACAACTTTTCTAAATACAATATCTGTAACATCTTCCATGGGTGCTAGTATAAAAAATGGTTTTTTTAAGTTGCTCCAAAAATTTGTTTTCATCATATGTTGCCTTTACCTTTAAATTAAATACTTTACTTTTTAACTATTCTAACAGAATATCCCATATATTATAACATGTTTATATCTATCTCATAATTATATGATTTTTATCAATTTCTTTATATAAAAACGGACATAATTTGTCCGTTATTATTAAGAATTCATAAATTTAACACATATATTTTGACATTTCATGAACTATGCATCATACACTTCTATTGCATTTGTTTCATATGTCTTTGAATAGACAGATATCAGATATAAATAATTAACAAAAATAATTAAAGTGACGCATAAACTGATCAAGGCTTCTATAAGAATTGCGGTTGAAACATTACTAAACAATCTTTGTAAAGGTGTTCTACCTATCATCATTATAATCGTTAAAAATACTGGCATCATCGGTATAATTAACAATTTATATCGGGGAAAACTTTGTCTTTTTGCATATTTAAACCTTAAGATAAGTATGATTAAATAGATTAAGCTTAAAAACAAATGTATCCAAATATTTATATTCATCAGTAGCATCGTATTCAGTGTACTATCATTATAAATGACTACTAAAAATTCAAAAATAACATAGTTTAATCCATATAATATAACATAAATCCACGTCATCTTAATTATTGTATTCATTTGCCTAGAAGCATAGTTTTTTAATCTAGATAATGTAGATTTTAATGCGTAAGTCATAATGATTAACAATACTAATTCATATACAAATACACTCCAACTAAGATAACTCAATATCATAACTAAGTTCACATTAAAGCTATCATAAGCAAGCATATATACTCTCACTAGGTTATGAACGATTTTTAATCCAAAAACAATGCTTAAATATAAATACATATTTTTAGTAACAATAAATATATTGCCTTCAGACAATTGAATACTTTCATGGTAATGATTATACTCATAAATAGAGTAGATAAAATATGTTGTTGCTATATTAATAAACGATACTAAATACATCATTAAGAATAAGGTATTCACACCACTAGGCCCTTGTATCATCATGTTTAATAAGGCAGTAATTGCAAATAAGGCTGCAGAAACAGTCAACATATAGCTTATATTTTTAAGGACATTCAAATAATACTTTTTTTCTTCAATGAAACTTTCATTTAAATATATATGATGTTTTCTGACGATAAACACCATACCAATAAATAATATGAATAAAAATGCATTGATAAATATATTTGGTGAAAAGATCACACTAGCATTTACTTTAAATATGAATAAAAGTGAAAGTATATAACTACCTAAAACCAGTGGTGTAATTATTTTAAACGCCTTGTTATAGTAATCATTTAAATTTTTTGTAACTCTTTCATCGACAACTGCTTCTTTAGGGCTTTTTATATAAGTAATTAATACACTAATAATTAATATAATTTCTGGCAGCCCCTCTATAAAAATAAAAGCAGGGTTAAAGATCAATTTTATAACAAAAAAGAAACAAGCTAAAATCATGGTATAAACTGAAAACTTCCTTTTAACTGAACCTAAAACACTTATTCTTCTTTCATCTATCATGATTATCCTCCCAAAATAGTTCATCAAGTGTCGTATTCAATGCTTTACATATTTTGATACATAACGCTAAACTAGGATTGTATTGTCCTTGTTCGATTAATATGATTGTTTGTCTTGAAACACCTACAATTTTTGCTAGTGTTTCTTGAGAATAACCAAATGCAGCTCGCTTTGATTTCATTTTGTAATTTATCAAATACATCACCTCAACATAATTATATACTATACATTACATTATGTCCACTATATATTACATTATAGTAGTTATAATTCAAGAAATTATCACATTATTTAAAAATTTAAGTCAGGTATTTAGTATAGAACAGTAGACATGAATAGTAAACGAACATATTACTTGATTAAGTACATAGCCGTTCACATATATTATAGGCTTATAACATATTTGACATTATTAATATGTTGTTAAAAATAAAAGCCACCTTATTCAAAGGTAGCTCTTATAGTAAATTTATATTACTTATCTAATACATATCTTTTTTTGAAAAATTAACTAAAGCCATTCATCGTATCTTCTAATAAACACTGCTTTTAATAGTTGTGTTGATAGAACATATAACATTAAAATTAATGCTAACCACAGTGCATAATCTAATGGTAACTGAGTCATATTTAATAAATTAGCAATTGGTGTAAATGCAATTAATATTGCTGGTATTCCAAATGCAATTGATGAAATAATAAGTGGTTTTGAAGCATTACTTTGTAAGAATGGTATTTTTCTAGTTCTAATAATATGAACTATTGTTATTTGTGACAATGTTCCAAATATGAACCATCCAGCTTGAAACAACGGTTCTAATTGTCCATTATCTACAGTTGCGCCCATTGTTTTACCAATTATAAACCACATTACAAAGAATGTTAGAAAATCAAACACAGCTGAAATTGGTCCAAATACTGCCGTAAACCTTAGTATAGATTTTGTATTCCATTCTCTAGGTTTTTCAATATAGTCGTCATCAACATTGTCGAATGGTATACCTACTTGTGAAAAGTCATTAAGTAAATTTTGTACCAATAGCTGAACAGGAAGCATTGGTAAGAATGGTAAGAAAAGACTTGCACCAATTACTGCGAACATATTTCCAAAGTTTCCACTTACTGCCATTTTTATGTATTTAATAACATTACCAAATGTTTTTCTTCCTCTAACAACTCCTTCTTCTAGTACCATTAAATCTTTTTCTAAAAGAATGATATCTGCAGTTTCTTTTGCTATATCTACTGCCGTATCTACAGATATACCTACATCAGCTTGTCTAAGTGCTAGAGCATCGTTTATTCCGTCGCCTAAAAATCCAACTGTATGTCCTAATTCTTGATAAAGAGTAATTACCCTTTCTTTTTGATTAGGTGACAATTTACTAAATAGACTGACTTTAGGAATGATTGCTTTAAGTTCTTTATCACTCATTGATTCTACATCTGTACCGCTTAATAAATTCTCAGTAGGAATACCAACTTTGTTACATACTTTTACTGCAACACCTTCACTGTCACCAGTTAATACTACAGTTTTAACTCCATGATCCTTTAATGCTTGAATAGCTACTGCTGCACTTTCTTTTGGTGGATCTAAAAACCCAATAAATCCAATTAAAACCATATCAGACTCATCAGATACACCAAATGTATGAACATCAGGTACTTCATTCTTTTGAGCTACTGCTATAACTCTTAAACCATCTGTGTTGTGTTTGTTATAAGTTGCTTCTGCAATCTTTCTTGTTTCTTCAGTTAGTTCTACTACTTTTCCGTCTATTTCGACATATTTAGTGATTGCTAACATCTCTTCTACTGCACCTTTTGTTATCAGTTGCCTTTTTCCATTATCATCTTTCAAAACAACACTCATTCTTCTTCTTGTAAAGTCAAATGGAATCTCATCCTCTAAGACATATCTTTTTTCAACATCAAAAATATAATTAATTTTAGCTCTTTCAATAATAGCAACATCAATTAAGTTTTTTAAACCTGTTTGAAAGTAACTATTTAAAAATGCATGCCTTAATACTCTTGAATCATCTTGTCCATGAACATTCATGTATTTTTCTAAGATAATTTTGTCTTCTGTTAGCGTTCCTGTTTTATCAGTTGCTAAAATATCCATTTGTCCGAAAGTTTGGATACTTCCTAGATCCTTAACAATTACTTTGTGTTTACTCATAGCAATCGCACCTGAAGCAAGTGTTGATGTCATTATTACTGGAAGTAACTCAGGAGTTAATCCAACTGCGATACTTATAGCAAATAATAATGATGACTCCCAGCCTTTGCTATTAGGTCCAAATATGTTTATTAACAACACTATTGGAACCATTACTAACATCATATAAATTAGTAATTTACTAACACTTCCTACTCCTCTTTCAAAACTATTTTGAGGTCTTGGTCCTGCCAATTGCTCAGCCATTGTTCCAAAATAGGTATCATTTCCTGTTTGTAAAACTACAGCATATGATACACCTGATACAATGTTTGAACCCATAAATCCGATATTTTCTAAGTCTGTTATGGCTTCTATTTTTTTTGGAACGTAATCACTAAACTTCTCAACTGGATTACTCTCGCCAGTTAATGCACTTTGTGCTACAAATGTATCTTTTGTTCTAATAAATCTAACATCTGCTGGAATCATGTCTCCAGCCGATAATTTAACAACATCACCAGGAAGCACATCTTCCATATCTATTTCAATTAGTTTCCCATCTCTAATGACATCACATTGATTACGAATCATTTTAGTAAGTTCTTCAGTTGCCTTGTTTGATTTTTCTCCCTGTATGAAAGATACAATACTTGAAACTAGTACTAACGCTAAAATAATAATAACCGTAATGTAGTCTGGTTTTTCTTCTAATGCAACATCTAATACAAAAGTGATTGCTGCAATAAATAATAAAATTAAATTGAATGGATTAATTAATGATTTAATCAATCTTCTAAACATTGTGTTTTTGTATCCAATTACAATAATGTTTTTATCATACTTCTCTTCTAAATGTTCTACCTGGATACTACTTATCCCTTTTTCAGATGAAGTATTAAATGTTTGTAATAATTTGTCTGTTGATAACTCTGAAAAATGTCTTATATTTTTTTCGACATCCCTTTGTTTGTTCAGGTCAACTCTAATGTTTCTTTTTTTCATGACCATATTCTCCTTTTACTAAAAATAACTAATGATCAAACAAACAAATTGTCATTATGCTTGTCTAATCCGTAAATATTATATTTGCAGTGTGCTGCAAAATTTGTGTTTTATTCTTCCTATGTCGCTCTTCCATATTTACCTCCTAGTATTTCCTAGCAAAATGAATATATTTTTCACTAAAAAATGTTTGTTTTCCCTAGCATCTTTCCATTGCATAACAATAACTCCTTTCTTGCAATAAAAAAATGCCGGAAAAAACTGGCATTTACTTTAAATGTTTTGATAGTAACCAACGTATCAAGCTTCAACTCCATCAGGCATGTCATTACATTATTCTAAACCTTGATTCGATTTAAACTGTTAACCGATAAAGCGGTGTCTCCACTGAATTACGGCAGTAACCTATATCCTGATGGTAGCCTCACCTACCAGTTCCACAAGCAAGTATACCATTATAAAAGATGCTTGTCAAACTAAAATTGAATTGATACCATTTTCTGAACTGATAGCCTTTATTCAACCTAGGTAAAAAGTGTATGAAATCTCGAATAGCCTTTAATCAACCCTAGTATTTTAAGAGTAAAATCAATAGAAAAAATATCAGATTAATTAATAATAACAATTTATACCAAAAAACAGCATGGCGCTTCAACAATACTTCAAATATACTTCAACAATACTTGAATTCTATAAAAAAATGCTGCACCTAAGTGTAGCATTAATTAATATCAAGATGTCGTGTTGTGAGTGAAATGCTTCGGTTTCCGTAAGCCTGTTGTGAAGAAATTACACTCATTTTGATAGATGTGTTGTGAACCAACTACACTCATTTCCACAAGAGTGTTGAGAAGCAATTACCACATGCTCAAATACCATTATAAAAGATATACCTCTATAAGAAGTTTTGATAAGAACTCTTATGGTGTAAGACTCTATAAATAACGACAGTTTTATTATCTTCTTTAATTTTGTAAAACACTAAATGATTTTCTACAACAATAAATTTATACCCTTGGTTTCTTAAAATTTTATATCTAGGATTTGATCCTCTTTCTGGATATTTATTTAATGATAAAATCGTACTTTCAAGTTTATCTAAATAATTGAGAGCTGTTCTTGTTGAACCACTTTCACTTGCAATAAAAACAACTATTTGGTTAATATCATTATTTGCATCAGTTGATAATATAACTTTGTACATATTATTTTAGCTCTTTTCTGATTTTATCAAATGCTGCTTTAGCATCAATTACATCACCTTTACTAACACTATCTTCTGCTTCAGCAAGAAGTCTTAAAAGTTCAAGTTCAGCAAGTTGCCTTTCATAGACTGTTTGATTTATTAAAACAGTATCTCCTCTACCGTTAACCGTTATATAAATAGGCTTTTGCTCTTCCAAAGTTAATTTCGATACTTCATTATATTTATTTCTCAAATCTGATGAAGGAATAATTATTTTCATATTAACACCACCTTATATCATCATTATATCAAAATTATGATATATGTCAATTGTTTCGTTTGTAATTGTCTTCTAGAACAAATGAACTAAAGACCAGATAATAACTCATATAATTAAATAAAAAAAAGAAAACCGATCGCTCAAATATTTAATGTACTCTATACATAGGACACTCAATAAAAAAGAGTATTCTATAGTAACTATCAATCCTCTTTAAGTTTACAAATAAAAAAGACTTTCCTGTCCGGTCAAATGACTCTAAACAGTCCGAAAGTCTTCGGTAATGCAGATGTCTTGTTCGCAACGAAATGCTACCACATAAAATAGCCATGTAATCAAAATGCACCCTATTTAAAATAGCATGTAAATGAAATGCACCCTACTAAAAGTGGCATATAATCAAAATGCACCATTACCAATACTATAACTATTGGTAATGAGTCCACATTCTAACTATATAAGCTACATCGCCTTCTATCTTATAAACTAGACGATGCTGTACATTAATTCTTCTCGAAAATAATCCTTCTAAGTCACCCACAAGTTTTTCAAATGTTGGTGGCGTTTGAAAAGGATCATTTTTTAAAACTTCTACTAATCTTTTTGCCTTTCTTAATAATGCAGGTTGTTGTTTTAAAAGTTCAATATCTTTTACTGCTCTCTTTGAAAAAACTATTTTGTACATAAATTACCACTTAACATCTTCTTCTTTTATTCCAACTGAAACATCTTCATTTAATCCTGCAATTAAAGATTCTTTATACTCTTTGTTTTGACTTAAATAAATCGTTTCCAATAAACCACGGTACTCATCTTCTGAAATTAGAACAACATTTCCTTTTTTAGTATTAATATTGACTTCTAATCCAGTCTCAATAGCAAGCTCTGCTAATTTGTATAGATCTTTTCTTGCATTAGTGATATTTGTATTGTATGACATGATATCAACTCCTTTTTTTATATAATAACATACGCTTTAACGTACGTCAACTGAATTATTTCAAAAAATTGGTAAACCGATAATTTCATATAGTAAGACGCAATATCAAAACGCTCTACTGTCACAATAAAAAAAGACTTTTGATTTCGGCCAAATTGACCAAAGGGGTTCAAAAGTCTTAACTATTGCAAATGTCTTGCTGTAAATGAAATGCTACAAGAAAAATTCCTGTGTGTTCATTTTGCAACATACTTAATAAACGTTGTGTTCAAAATGCTACAAACTTTCAATCTGGTGTGTTCATTTTGCAACAAGCCAAATAGTGTCTGTGTTCATTTTGCTACACAATAAAACAAAACATTATATATTTCTATTATAGCCTTATAAGACTATTTTTGCAATCCTTGAGTTTGCTTTTTTTATGTCAAAATTTTTGTAACCTAATTCTATATAGTGTTCTCTCATTTCAATTTGTTCTTCAGTCGCATTTTTACCTGCTTTTATAGCTTCAACGAGTTCAAAGTGACCACTAATAAATCCAACATCTTCTGGTGGGAATTTCCCAGCAAACTCTATTACTCCAGGCACCAAATCAAATTCATATGTTTCTACTCTGGATATAGTAAACTCATTACCATCACCATAATCATAAGTATATTTAGCTTTATCATAATTAGTAAAAAAATCTTTTATTACTGTATCTTTAGCTTCTAATAAATCTGGAAATTTCGTTCCTGGTCTATAAGGATTTTCTCTCATTTCTAAATCAAACTTATTAATTTCTTTAACTTCAAATTCATTAGAAAATTTAAAATCCCATTGATGAAAATCTTGATAATTTGTACAAGCCATAATAACTTTGTGTAACTGTAAAAAGGTAATATTTACTGGTAAAATCGCAACAAAATATAACCCTTTAGGATATATTTCTTCTACGTTGTTCATCTCTATTTTTAACTTGAAATTCATACAATCCACCTACTTAATTATATTTGTAAATCTAAATACTTTTTAATACTTTCTGGAACTATTGTTTTTACTTCAAATAGTTCTTTTATTTTTATGTGGGTCCATATGATTGCGTCTATTTCAATTGACTGAGTTAAGTAGTCAACATCAGCTTTTTCATCTAATGTTCCACTCGGCATATTATAAGTATTAAAATCATTGTTCCATTTGGTTAATGTTTCTATTGATTCATTTATATTGTTCTTAACTGAGTACGCTTGATAAGCATGTCTAGTCTCATGAAAACAAGTAACCATTACTTCGATCCACGGAACTTTTGCTAACCAATCTTCATTAAATATCACTTCATAGTCTTTGTGTCTAAAGACTGCCGTTACTTCTTCATTAGGTAATTCATTTGAACCTGCAAAATATATACTTGGCTCAGGTATATTTAATATATTTGCCGCAATTCTTATTCCTTTTAATGCTATTTCTAAGTTGTTCATTTTTCAATTCCTTATTAATGCTTCTTAAAGTATACACTATTCATTGGATAAATGAAAGAAATCTCTTTGTAAAATATTGATATCATTGATATTAAACCTTTTATCCAATAATAAAAAAGCACTAGTGATTACTAATGCTCATTAATTTACAGAGTAAGAAACTAACTTTTATCTCTTTTTTAATACTAATAACTTTCCTAATGTTAGTCTTATTTTATTTTATATACTTTATCTATTAAAGCCTCAATTTTAGACTTTTCTAAGCCTAGCTTTTTGTAATGCTCTAATTGCTCTAATAACTCATCTTCAAGGTGCATATTTTTCATTGTTTCAATTTTATCTTCATTAATTTTTGTAACATAACTACCCTTCCCAGGAATTGTATGAATATATCCGTTTCTTTCCAATTCTTCCCATGCTTTTTTCACAGTTATAACACTTATTTTCAATTCTTTTGCTGCAACTCTTATAGATGGCAAGATATCATCAGAAACTAAACTCCCATTAAATATCTGCATTACAATCTGATCATATAATTGTTTATAGATTGGAACACTAGTTTTACTAGAAAGATATATTTTTTTCATTATATTCTATTTTCAAAATTAGTTATTGATTTTTTAATTGTGATAAATAAACCTAAAGAATAAATCAAAATACCAATTACTAATAAACCTAATTGAATCAATCCATTATTGGATTCAATTACATTATTAACTGAAACTAATCCGATATTTAATCCTTCTATAATGAGTGCGTATGAAATTGCAAATACCGACCCTAATATTGCAGCTTTTCCAAAAAAATAAGCTGTTTTAAAGTACTTAGGAAAAAATATTAAGTTGAAAATTGAAAACATAACTAATATATGTCCAAAGAATGCTGGATTAAGATCCAAAAATAATCTTTTTGGACCGTATATAATGTTACTAATTACTGCAAATATTATAGCTGCCAAAATATAAAGTAATTCATTAAAAACAATTGCTAAAACTTTAGAAATAACAATATCATTCTTTCTAACCGGTAGAGTTTGAGTGAATATTAAATCATTTTGAGCATTATATTCACTATAAACCGCTGGTATTGTTAACCAAAATAAATACATAAAAGCAATCACATAAATCCAATCAGGGATTAAAAGCATTGCAGCAAACATAATGGGTGAATAAATATAAAATTTGTTAATAGCTAAATTATATTCTTTTAATAATAATGACTTCATAATTAAAACCCTCCATATGCAGATGAATATACCATGACATCTTCTAGTGTAGGAATTGACAAGCTCAGTTCACTTGTTTTATTGATATCTTTCGTTTTAATTAGCCCTGTAAATCCAAATGAATTCTTTTTATAAGATATCAATGCTTCTTTGATTTCATCTAATTGATTAACATCTCCTGAAACAAGTCGGTATGATTCAAGAAACGCATCTTTTTCATCACTTCCTATAATTTTTCCTTCTTTAATGAAAGTAATATAATCCGCACATTTTTCTAAATCTGATGTAATATGAGTTGAGAATAAAATTGTATGCTCACCATCTTCAATAATATTTCTAAATATATCAAGTAACATATCTCTTGCAACAGGATCTAGTCCACTTGTTGGTTCATCTAATATCAGAAATTTCGCTTGATGTGATAAAGCCAAAGCAATAGAGTATTTAATTCTCATACCTTGTGATAATTCAGATATCTTTTTGTTTTCATCAAGTTTAAATAATTCAAGATATTTCTGATAGATTTCATCATCCCAATTTTCATAAAATCTTTTAAATGTTTTAGTTATTATAGATAACTTCTTTTTGGGATAAAATTGACTATCTCCAGACATAAAAGCAATCTCTTGTTTAATTGCAATTTCATGTTCATCAATATTTTTACCAAATATCTCAACTTTACCCGAATCTTTTTTTACAATATTTAACATTGTTTTTAACATTGTAGTTTTACCGGCACCATTTTCACCGATAAACCCCATTATATATCCCTTCTTTATCTCAAGATTTACATTATATAACTTAAATGTTTCATAACTTTTGTTTAAATTTTTTATCTTTAACACATTCATTATGGTCTTTCCTAACTGTGTATATAGTTTATATACAGTATATACGGTTTATTTTTGTTTGTCAAATATTTTTTCTTCAATTATTCTTTTTATAACTATTTCGGATTATTCAATTTAAAAAAGGGCAATCTAGATTATGTTCTAGACTGCCCTTCTGCATTGATGTTTTTTGAGATGCTTATAACTGATTCAATTATTTTATTTATTACTTCTTCTGGGATATTAATATTATTTTCTTTTAGATAGATACTAATATTTGTGATCACATATTTTTTCTTTTGATCACCCTTTTTATAATTAGCTTCTGCAATAATACAAAGCTCTTTTATCTTAGCTTCTACCTTTAAATATGACTCATAATACTTTTTAGCTTTAGCATTTTTCTTTGATAGATATCCTAATGCTGCAGATATAATTGATAAAAAAATACTTATAATAGTTGTTACTAGTTCTGGATTACTCATCTTTTTTACCATCCTTATTTAAGACTTCTAAAACATTTTTAATAACTGTTGGAACTTTAAGACCTGCAAGTGTTGAGTTTTCTAAGATGCTTACACCCTCCATTGAAATAAATGCAATTATTGCTCCATCTCTAATAAATGAAGTTGCAAGAA
>CAZYKH010000002.1:0-142339 GCA_964648225.1 uncultured Acholeplasma sp. | reverse complement strand
AAATATGTTGGAAATATTGTTGTCTCAGATCAGATAAAGAAAGACTCAAAAGCAGCTATCAAAATGTTGAAATCATTAGGCATTAAAAAAACTGTCATGCTAACTGGTGATAAGAAATTAGTTGCTGATACAGTTGGACAAGAGTTAGATATCGATGAAATTCATAGCGAATTGTTGCCTGAAGATAAGCTCAATATTGTAGAGAAGTTATTACTCCAAAAATCGAGCAGAGGGAAGCTGTTCTTTGTAGGCGATGGTATCAACGATACACCAGTATTAGCGAGAGCTGATATTGGAATTGCTATGGGTGGACTCGGTGCCGATGCAGCCATCGATGTAGCTGATGTCGTGATTATGAATGATGAACCTTCTAAGATAGGTACTGCGGTCTTTGTGGCAAAGAGAACCAGAAAGATTGTTTGGCAAAATATATACTTCGCATTAGGAGTTAAATTCCTGTTTTTAGCCTTAGGAGCTATCGGAATTGCAACTATGTGGGAAGCCGTGATTGCTGATGTCGGGGTGTCATTATTAGCAGTACTAAATGCAATGAGGGTACTCAAATATAACTATAAAATAAATAATTAACTTAAATTATACTAACTTAATAGAGTTTATTCAATTTACGGTTATGTTTTTTAACAAGTCTCTAATAAAAACAGCTTCATTAAGCCATAAATTAATGGTGCTAGAAAATTACATATATATGACACTAGGGTGCTAAAGTTGTATTAAACCTCAAAACCTTAGACAGTAGAGTGACGGAGGACTTAAACCCTTTTGAATACTCTTTAGGTGATGAGATAAAATGAGTGTAGTTCGTATTGGCAATTTAGCATAAAAACCAAAAAATATGTTACTTTGGTATTTTAGCCATCAGTTCAACCATGTAAGGGGAAACATATTTTAGTCGATTTTGATGTTACTTCAATACACACAAGGTTGATTTTGCAAGCAATATGGTTTTTTCAACGCATGTTGAAAACATTATCTTACTGGAATTAAAATAACCCTATGAAGCCATCAACTAATCAAACAATAAGCCGTATTTCTATGAATACGGCTCATTTTTTGTTTTTAAATTAAAGTACAACATCTATATATTACTTCAATATGGAAGTTAAAATTGAACTGATACCAAAAAGTTAATAAATAATTCAAAAGCATTTTTAATATATACAATAATTAACTTTTAGTTTTATTATTTAACAATAAAATTAAGGTAATTTTCTACAATTGATATAAAGAATCAAGAAGCAATTGAATATAATGTAATTTAGGTTATAATGAAGTTAGGGTCAATCTTATGACACTGAATATCATAAAAGAGGCATAAAATGAAAAAAATGTTTGTTTTTGACTATGACGGTACATATTATAGGCATGAATCAGAACTGAAAGAAAACATACAAATGATGGAAAAGGTGCGTAAACAAGGTCACTTACTTGTTATAGCTACTGGTAGAAGTTATCAAAGTTTCATTAAAGAAATTGAAAAATATAATATTAAGTATGACTATTTGATTTTAGCTAGTGGCGCACTTTTATTAGATAAAGATGATCATATATTAAGTGCATACCCAATGGATATTAGTATGGTTAAGAGTGTTGATAAATTGATTGAACCATATCATGCAAGATTAAAGTCTCAAATTTATATTGATAATTTTATGAACAGTGAAACATTATCAAAGCTTAATCAAGTTTTAAAAATGTCTTATACTTTTAGTAAACATTCATCAAATTATGATATCCAATCAGCAATTCAAGATTATACGAATAATGAGTTTAAAGCATATGTCGTGGTTGGTACCACTGTGGATTACTTAGAAATTATTTCATCAAAAACCAATAAATGTGAAGCTATATTAGACTTACAATCTCAATTAGATGATAAATATGATGTCGTGACTGCTGGTGACAGTGAAAATGATGTTGAAATGCTTATTGAGTTTGATGGGTACTTAATGCCAAATCATGATCCTAATTTAGATGATTTTAAATTAAGGACTTTACCTTCTATACAAGCAATTATTGAAAAAGAACTTGGTTAAACCGAGTTCTTTTTTATGGATAGAGTTCTCTTCATTTAAAAAAACACTTATATTTGATATAATATACCCTGACAATACAATACGTTATAGTGTTTTTCGGGAGAGACAATGAAGAGAGTAAAAAAAGAAGTTAAACTTCGACATTATGTGTTGACAAGAATCATAGCACCTTTTGTTCGTTTTTTTATTAAAAGAAGCTATAAACTTAAAATGAAACACTATAAAGCACTTAAAAAGAAGGGACCTTTTGTTATATTAGGTAATCATACTATTAATATAGATCCTATTATTATGGGGCTTCATTTTCCATTTCATGTCTATTTTATAGCCACTGAACAAGTATTTAATTTAGGTTTTTTATCAAGCTTACTTAAATATATCGTCAATCCAATCAAAAAATCTAAATCTGTGTCTGATATGGAAACTATACGAAAAACGAAGCGGATAGTTGAACAAGGTGGATCTATTGGTATTTTTCCAGAAGGTAATACAAGTTATAGTGGACAAACTGGCATCATACAGCCTGCAACCGTTAAACTGATTAAGTTACTTAAAATACCAGTGATTATTTTAAATATGAAAGGTTTATATTTATCTTATCCTAGATGGTCCATCTATCGTAAAAAAGGTAATAGTCACTCTTTTATTAAAAAAATAATTACACCTGAAATGTATTTAAATTGGTCAGATGAATATTTATATGAAGTTTTAAAATCAGAATTACATGTAAATGCCTTTGAAGACCAAGCTGAAAGTCAAGTCATGTATCGCGGTAAAAAGATTGCCCATGGTCTAGAAAAGTTAATTTTCATGGATTTAAAAACAAATAAACCATTTGTCACCTATACCAAAGACAATCAACTACTTTCTAAGGATAGTGATTTTAAATTAACTTATTTACCAAATGGTCGTGTCACTGACCAAGATGGCAATGAAATGACTTTAATTGAAATGGAAAAAAGAGTTAAAATAGCATATTTTAATTACTACAAACAAACAGTAGGTGATAAGCTTTTTGAAGAAGATGTTAAACTAAATGAGAGTTTATCTAATCGTAAAATTAAGTTAGGTACATATAAATTAACGCTTTATAAAACACATTTATTATTAGAAAAGGAACATAAATCTTTTGTTTTAAGTTATGATGAAATTACAAATATAGTCATGCAAGGTAAGTATCAAATTATTGTATATGCTAAGGATACAACCTATATTTTAAAATTAGATAGATACTCAAGTATCTATAAGTATGTTTTAACATTCCAGTATTATCAATATATTCAATTAGGGGGATTATCAATCGATGACAACTATATCAACTTCGGCATTTAGTACATGGTCGCTAATTATTTGGTTTGCTATAATATCATTCATGATGTTATTGGGTAATATAATTCGTAGAAAAGTTAAATATTTTAGAGAATTACTATTCCCAACTGCAATCATTGCCGGCTTTTTAGGACTAGGGTTTAAGTATTTATGGTTTTACTTACCAGACATTATGGCAAATTTATTTAATGGATATACTTCAACTTTTTTAGAAGGTGTAAAATCTAATGTTGTAAATTTTAATGAATTTTTACAAATTATAACGTATCATGCACTTGCTTTAGGATTTGTTGCTATGGGCTTAAAAACTGTTAAAGATGCAAAAACTAAAAAGATTAAAGGAAAGCCAATTAAATCAGGATTACTCATTGTAAATACTTATTTACTACAAGGTATGATTGGTTTAGTATTTACAATTATTTTAGGTTATGTCTATACCTCAGTTGCTCCATATGGTGGTTTATTACTACCGATGGGCTTTGGACAAGGACCAGGGCAAGCTAATAATATTGGTTCTATATTTGAAATCAATGGCTTTGTTGGTGGACAAGCATTTGGTCTAGCAACTGCAACCATTGGCTTTGTATGGGCATCGATTGCCGGTATTTACTATATTAATAAACGTGCTAAAGAAGGTGTTTTAAAACGCACTTCAACGTACAGTCAAACTGCAGTTTCTAATCAAGAAGTGGAAGCATCTGATGAAATTCCTGTCAGTGAAGCAATCGATAAATTGAGTGTTCAAATTATCTTCATCTTTGTAGTCTATGCCGTAGCTTGGGGCTTTATGTCTTGGATTACATCTTTAATTGGTACAGACACCAGTTTTAAACAAAGTATGGTGAGTCTCATTTGGGGCTTTAACTTTATTTTTGCAATGCTTTTTGCTATTTTGTTTAAACAAGGTTTAAAGTTCATAACAAAAAAAGGTTGGATGAAAAGAAAGTATACCAATGAGTATATGTTAAATAGGTTATCTGGTGTTTTATTTGATTTTATGGTGGTTGCCTCTTTAATGTCGATTAATATTGAAGCTTTAGCAGATACTGGTTTACTGGTCACTTTAATTTTAATGACCTCAGCTGCTGGAATTGCGACGTATTTTTACTTAATCTTTACAACCAGAAGAATTTATCCAGAATATCCGCATTATGCGTTTGCTACCATGTTTGGGAATTTAACTGGTACGGCACCCAATGGTATTGCGCTATTAAGAGAAATTGATCCAAACTTTCAAACACCTGCCGCAGATGATCTTGTAACAGGTTCATCATCTGCTGTCATGTTTGGTGCACCCATCTTAATTTTAACCGGTATTATATATTTACCTGAGTGGTATTATTTATGGGGTTCGTTTTTAGCACTTATCGTATTTTTCGTTATTTTTAACTATTTTATGCTAAAAGGCACTAAAAAAACTTCTTAATGTAGAAATTAAATATCAATTAACGTATAAAACAGGTTACAACCAATGATCTTGTAGTAACCTGTTTTTTAATGTGAAACATGCAACATTTTAATAAAATTTTACATGTTTATATAAATGATATATAATGTAGATAGTATACACTATAAACTAAATGGGAGGCTTGGATACATGAAAGCACTTAAAGATAAATTTTTAATGCAACTTCAAACAATTTCTAAATTAAATATGATGACATATTTAACACCTTTTTTGTATGGAGAAGATGCATTATTGCTCAGGTTGTTTTTAAAAGAAGTAACAACGCCTAAAAGTATTGCTCAAGTATTAAATATTACTAAGGGCCGTGTAACTGCGATGTTAAATAGCTTAAAGAAAAAGCGTTATATCACCACAAAACCAAGTAGTGAAGATGGGCGCTCTTATGAAATAGAATTAACCATACATGGTAGAACATATATTGAACAAAAGACCAATTTTGTTGATAACTATTTTAATGAACTGTTTAAATTTATTGGTTATAATGATGCAGAAAAGCTTGTAGATATACTAGAAAATATTGTAGAAAAAGTAAATCAATTTGAGGTGAAAAATCATGGTTAAAATGGTAGATGTTACAAAAAAATATGTGCTTGGTGAACAAGAAATTATTGCCAATAATGAAATTAATTTTGAAATTAAAGCAGGAGAGCTTTGTGTCATACTAGGACCAAGTGGTGCTGGTAAGACAACCATCCTTAATATATTAGGTGGCATGGATGTGGCAACATCTGGTGAAATTATTATTGATAATGAGGATATTTCAAAATATAATCAAAAGAAATTAACCAATTATAGACGCCATGATGTAGGTTTTGTTTTTCAGTTTTACAATTTAATGCCACAACTTACTGCACTGGATAATGTAGAAATTGCTTCTGAAATAGGAAAAGATCCTTTAGATGCTAAAGAAGTATTAAAATTAGTAGGTCTTGATAAACGGATGCATAATTTTCCCTCACAACTATCGGGTGGTGAACAACAACGTGTCTCGATTGCTCGAGCGATTGCTAAAAACCCTAAAATGCTATTATGTGATGAACCGACAGGTGCCTTAGATATAGAAACGGGTAAACACATATTAAAGTTATTATATGATACATCAAAGTTATACAATAAAACAGTGATTATCGTAACACACAATCAAGCCATTGCTGAAATTGCTGACCGCGTTATTACAGTAAGAAACGGAAAAGTAGATAAAAATATGTATCAACCAAAACCAAAATCAATTGATGAGGTACATTGGTAATGAAGTCATTTTCTAAAGTAGTTTATAAAGATTTTAAAAAACTTTATAAAAAACTTATGGCGATTGTATTTATTGTTGCTGTTGGTGTTGCTTTTTTAGTTGGTTTATTAACGACAGCACCCAATATGCGCTATACAATTGACAAGTTTTATAAAGAAACCCATACTGCTGATATTATGATTCAAAAGTATACTCCATTTACTGAAGAAGAACTTAGTATTTTAAAAAATGATAGTCTTTTTTCAGAAACAATGGCCTACTTTACAGTTGATGAACAAGTTGTCTATGATGATATTGCACATATCTCACGTATTGTATTGCTTGATTTTAAAAATGGTTTTTCATTAAATCAATTAAAACTCATTGAAGGTCGCCTACCTAATCCAGATGCTGATGTGATTGAAGTTGCAGTAGAAGAAAGACAAGCTTATTTACTAGATATACCGATTGGTTTTAAAACAACAATACAAGACCAAACCTTTGAAGTTGTAGGTATTGTCAATCACCCATGGCATTTTGCATATGTACAAGAGATATCACCATTAAGTGGTCGACCAATTGAATCGATGATTTATGTAGATCAATCATATTTACCAGAGATGGTTTATACACATTTTGCTGCCACACTTAAAGGAACGGCTGATTTAAATACTTTTAGTTCGAGTTATGAAGACTTTATTGAAGAAAAAGTAGATGTTTTAAATCAAAAGTATCTGAATCTCATTTTAACAACCCGTTTTCAAAACCAAAGTTTTGTTAAATTTAGTTCTGATGTTAAAATTGTTGAAGTGATTGCTCTAATCTTTCCAATATTTTTCTTTTTAATTACTATTTTAGTATCGTTATCTTCGATGACACGTATTATTGCGGATGAACGCATTCAAATTGGTACTCTAAGGTCACTTGGATATTCAAAATTTAAAATTGCATCTAAATATATTATCTATAGTTTACTTGCATCAGGAATTGGTGTTTTATTAGGGATTGCTTTAGGGATATACTCGATTCCATCAATAGCATATAATGCTTATGTGGTGACCTATAACTTACCACCACTACGTATAGATTATCATTTTACGTATATTACATTCATTAGTCTCACCATGATTTTATCGGTTGTTATTGTTACCTTTTCAAGTATTATGAATGTACTAAAAGAAGCACCGTCCAACCTTTTAAGACATAAAGCACCAAAGGCGGGTAAAAAAATATTTTTAGAATATATACCTTTTATTTGGAATCGACTAAAATTTAAATATAAGTCTACCTTTAGAAATATTTTTAGACAAAAAAGAAATTTAGTTTTAATGTTGGTAGGTATTGCCGGTTCCACAGCACTGTTGTTAGCTGGTTTTGGTATTAAAGATGCTGTAGATATTTCCGGTGATGCACAATTTAATGATATGTACCAATTTGATTTAGAGTTAAGTATCGTTTCGAATCAAACAAATATTGATGAACTATTAGCATATGATCAATTAAACTTTATGACAGAAATATCATTTTATAATGAAGCGCATTATATTAATGTTGCTGTATCAGAAGTAGATGATAGAGTGAACGATTTTTTAAATTTTAAAAATTTAAAAGATGAACCTGTAATATTTAAACCAGGTAGTGTGTTTGTAACAAAACAGTTTGCTAGAGCTCATGATATTGAAGCTGGTGATGTTATCAAGTTAGATATTCAAGGAAAATCTATTAGCTTTGAAGTTACAGAAATCATTGCCTATTATTTTGGTAATCAAATTTTCATCTCAAAATATTTAATTGAAGATGATATACCAATCACTTTAAATAAAATATATGTCAAACTCCCCTATTTATCAGATTATGAAAAAAATGAACTGTTAAGTAATCTAAATGATCATGAAGATATTGCCCATCTACAAACTAAAGATGATTTAATGTCTTCATTTAAACAAACATCATCAAGTATGGATAGTGTCATTATCTTACTGGTCATATTTGCAAGCATTTTAGCTGTAATTATTAACTATAACCTCACTTTAATTAATATGAGTACCAGACATAAAGAAATGGCAACACTTAAAGTATTAGGTTATCAGGAACTAGAAGTTTCAGGTTATATTTTTAGAGAAACATTTATTATTTCAAGTGTTGCCATACTTTTTGGACTAGGTTTAGGTAGAGTACTGCATTACTTTATTATTTCACAAGTTAATGTCGATGGTATTATACTGAAAAATACAATGCATCCATTAAGTTATCTTTATACAGTTGTCTTATCATTTGTATTTTTAACGTTAGTATACGTTTTATCCATTCCCAAAATTAGAAAAATTGATATGTTAGAAGCTTTAAAGTCATTCGAATAAATCAATTCTCATATTAATTGGTATAATAGGCTTAGTAATTAGATATCCATTAAAGGGGATAATACATATGAAACCAATTGATAAAGCAATCGATCCTGAAATCAGATTAACTGGAAAATTTATTAGATTTTTTATGCCATCATTTAAAGTAGGGACATTAAAGCTTGCTAAAAAGTTAATGGGTACTTTAAAGGGTCGCGTACGTTCTAAGTTATATTATGAACAAGTTTTTATACCACGAACAGATGGTACGTTTTTACGTTTGACAATTTATGCGCCGATTAAGCGACAATTTAATGCACCAGGTCTATTATATATGCATGGTGGCGGTTATGGCTTAGGCATTCCAGAAATGCATGAAAAGCTATACAAATCACTCATTGATGAAACAGGGTGTGTGATTGTTGCACCAGATTATACATTATCAGTAGAAAAACCTTATCCGGCTGCGATTGATGATTGTTACCTTGCTTTATTATGGATGAAAAAGCATCATATGAACTATATGATTAATCCGAATCAACTTATGATTGGCGGTGAATCTGCTGGTGGTGGCCTTACAGCGGCACTAGCTTTGTTGGCAAGAGATAAAAATGAGGTACAAATTGCATTTCAAATGCCACTTTATCCGATGTTAGATGATCGGATGATAACACCATCTGCTCAAAATAATGATGATCCTGTATGGAGTTCTAAACAAAATAAACTTGCATGGAAACTTTATTTAGGTGAGCTTTATGGAAATCCTCAAATACCTTACTATGCAGCACCAGCACGGGCAATTAATTTAAAAAACTTACCACCCATATTAACCTATGTTGGTAGTGTTGAACCATTTAAAGATGAAACAATTGATTATGTAGAAAGATTAAAACTACAAGGTAATCAAGTTCACTTTAAAATATTTGATGGTGGTTATCACGCTTTTGATATTTTAAGTGATAAATCAGAGATTGCTATTTCTGCAAAAACATTTTTATTAGATACATTTACATATGCAACCAAAAATTACTTTAAGGAAAATAAAATTACATGAAAATTTTAAACTTTACAATCGATCAAACATTCAATGGATTCAGTATCCGACAATTCTTACAACATTATCACGTAGGAAAACCTACAATTTATAAATACAGTTCTAATCATTTATTTGAAGTTAATTATAAAATTGTGAACTCAGAATACCGACTTAAAACAGGTGATGTCTTTAATATCCATTTAGAAAATTATGTGATGGATACGGTAGAAGATGTATCACTTGATATCGTTTATGAAGATGATGACATTGTAATTGTCAACAAACCACTACACATGATTGTTCATGATGATGGTGCTAGTCCAATCTATTTAACCAAACTTGTCAATATGTATTTTCAAAAGCATGGTTATTTTCATCAAGTATTACCAGCACATCGTTTAGATAAAGATACAACTGGTATGGTCTTGTTTGCTAAACACTTTATTGCGTTAGCATATTTATCGCATTTATTTGAAACAAGACAAGTAGAAAAAACCTATATATGCGTTGTTGAAAATAAAGTTAAAGTGCGCAAGTCAACCATTCAAACGAAGTTATCTAAGGATACTAAAACGCAGAAAATGGTTGTCTCAAACCATGGTAAACTTGCAATAACCCACTATGAAGTTATTGGGTATGAAGCAACTAGAACAAGACTCAAAGTTCAAATAGAAACCGGAAGAACCCATCAAATAAGGGCACATCTAGCAAGTATGAATCATCCGGTTGTAGGTGATACGATTTATGGTGTAAGTAGTTCAAGATTATTATTACATTTTAGTGGTCTATCATTTGAAATGATGCGTACAAAAAAGGTTGAACACTTTGTGTCCAACCCACCATTTTAAGGATTTATTTGATCATTTAATATTTTTAGTTCGTGATTAGATAAATAGCGCCAATAACCTTCGGGTAAATCATTAATAGTTAGGTGCATAATACGCACACGTTTTAAATCAGTTACACGGTAGCCTAAACTATCTGCCATACGTCTAATTTGACGATTTAATCCTTGCCGAATAATTAAACTAAATGATAGTTCATCAATTGGTTTAAGTATTGAAGGTAAGGTTTTTTGTTTTTCTTGAGCTACTGGATTATAAATTTTAACGCCCGATGTCATATGATCAATAAAAAATTGATCATAAGGTTTATTTAATGTCACATGATACTCTTTATCATGACCATTTTCAACACGCAAAATTTTATTAACAATGCTACCATCATTAGTCAGAAGAATTAATCCGGTTGAATCTTTATCAAGACGGCCAACAGGAAATATCTTTTCATGAAAATTCATATAAGTAATCATATTGTTTTTGATTGCTGTATCTGTGGTAGAAATAATACCAGCAGGTTTATTAAGTAAAATATAGTATTTTTCTTCTAAGGGTTTTATGACTTGGTCATCTAAAGTAACTGTATCATCGGCTGTAATTTGCATACCTAAAACTGCTTTTTCATCATTGACTTTAATACGACCCATTTCAATTAGTTTATCAGCACCTCGGCGAGATGCAACCCCGGTTTTAGATATATATAAATTAAGACGTAAAGACTCTTTTTCATCTTCTGTAATGATATCATCACTTGGTTTTTTTGTTATTTTATATTGTTTGGCAAACATCTTACATACTCCTTAGGAAATCTGTCTATTTGTATTTTACCAAAATAAGTGATAAAGCGGTAGTTCAAGGTCTTTATTACATATTTTATATGTTTATATATGAATAATGATTCAACCATCTTGCATATAAAATAAAATAAGATACAATATGTTAGATGATTAATTTATTGGAGGAGTATATGACAAAAAAGATGAATCCAGGACCATTAGGATTACTGGGATTTGGTATGACAACAATCTTGTTAAACTTAGCGAATGCAGGTATAACGCAATTGTCTTTAGTTGTAGTTGCAATGGGTATTGCATTAGGTGGTTTTGCACAAATTATTGCAGGGATTTTAGAGTTTAAAAATCACAATAATTTTGGTGGTACTGCATTTACTGCTTACGGATTTTTTTGGTTATCACTTGTTGCAATCTGGTTATTACCAAAAGATTATCCGATGTTAACAGCTGATTTAACATCCATGGGCTTTTACTTATTATTATGGGGTGTGTTTACAACATTTATGTTTGTAGGTACTTTAACACATAACACCATAACAAAACTCGTATTTGGTTCACTTGCATTATTATTTTACTTATTAGCATTAGGTGATTTTACAGGTAAGATTTTAATTACGAATATCGCAGGATATGTCGGTATTGTAACTGGCTTATTTGCAATGTATTCTGCAGTCGGTCAAATTGTAAACGAAGAATTAGGGAAAAACGTATTTCCACTATAATTAAGTAAATTTTGACATAAATTTAATTTATATATTGTAATTTAATTTGCAATTTTATATAATACTTTTCAAAGCGATGAAAAAGAGTAGTAATTTGTCTAACTTTGCATAGAGAGCTGATGGTTGGTGTAAATCAGTCAAAGCGATAAATGAACGTGCTTCGGAGCTTTTAAATCGACATATTTTGAGGTTTAAACGTAGATCGGCGTTAACGATAAAGTGCACATCATTTTTTATGTGAACTAAGGTGGTACCGCGAATAATTATTCGTCCTTAGACATTATTGTCTAGGGACTTTTTTATAAGGTACTTTAAATACTTACTATATTAGGTTTAAACGTATAACGGCGTTAACGTTTTTAAGCGCTAGTTTTTAACTAGAATTTAGGTGGTACCGCGGTTTTTTTAATCGTCCTTTAAATATATGTTTAAAGGGCGTTTTTTTTATAAATAATCATTAAAAAATAAAAGGAGAAGAAAAAAATGATTAAAAAAAGTTTATTAATGATGATACTATCAAGTATTTTAATGTTTATGGTAGGTTGTAACATGGGTGGTGGCAACACATTTACCTTTATCATTGATGAAAGTTATACAACCTACATTACAATGGGCACATCGGCAGAATATGCGCCATATGAATGGATTATTAGTGATGAAGATAACAATCAAACAGTTGTCGGTATTGATATTGAAATTGCTAAAGAGATTGCTAAAAAGGCTCAAAAAAATCTTAAAGTTATTCATAAAGGATTTGACTTTTTATTAGAAGATTTAGCTAAGGGTCGTGTAGATTTTGTTATTGCAGCCATGACACCAACAAAAGAACGTGCAGAGATTGTAGATTTTTCTAAAGTGTATTATAAAGCAACTCAAGTGATGTTAATTCAAGAAGAAGATATCGATAAATATACATCGATAGAGTCTATGAACATTTCTAATATTAGAATTGGTGCACAATTAGGCTCAATTCAACAAGGCTATGCTGACAAGTTATTTACTAAACCTCAAAAGCAATTTATTCAAGCGATACCAGACTTAGTTTTAGGTTTACAAAATAACCAACTTGCAGGTGTTATTATGGAAAAGCCAGTGGCAGAAGGTTATTTAAATAATATAGATGGCTTAGCAATTGCTGACTTTAGTATTGGTAATTTAGATGATGGATCTGCGGTTGCAGTTAAAAAAGGTGACACAGATCTACTTAACTTGATTAATGAAACAATTACGATGTTACAAGAAACTGGCAAAATTGATCAATTTGTTAAAGACAGTATCATATTAAATAGCTAATATGGACTTTTCATTTATTTTAGATACATTTTATCTAAAAACCTTATTTCAAGGTTTATTAATTACGGTGTTGCTTGCATTAATTGCGGTTGTTTTAGGCACAATTATTGCTCTATTACCAACTTATTTTAGATTATCTAAACATAAAATACTTAACTTTATTGGTGCAAGCTATGTAGAAATTATACGTGGCACACCTTTATTAGTTCAAGTGATGCTTTTATATGCATTTATTCAATTACCAGTCATTACAGTACTTGGTATGGACTTTAGTGCGTTTTTACTAGGTATGTTTGCATTAATTATTAATAGTAGTGCTTATGCATCTGAAACATTTAGAGCAGGTATATTATCCATTGATCGTGGTCAGTTTGAAGCATCTTTAAGTTTAGGTATGAACCAACCAAGTACAATGCTACATATTATCATGCCACAAGCAGTTAAAAACATCATGCCTGCATTAGGTAATGAGTTTGTTATATTAATTAAAGAAACTTCCATTTTTATGTACTTAGGTATTGCTGAAATGATGTATAGCGCTCAAATTATTAAAACAGCTACATATCGCACAAAAGAAGTATATATTATTACAGCAATACTTTATTTTGTATTAACATTTACCACCTCAAAACTCATGAAAAAGTTAGAAATAAGGATGAGAAAACAAGATGAAAAATAAATTATTTGAAATCAAAAATGTATCAATAACATTTAAAGATGGCACAGCGGCGCTAAAAGATGTCACACTAGATATCTATGAAGGTGTTACAATCATTATTGGACCATCAGGTAGTGGTAAATCGACACTTTTAAGAACGCTTAATTTATTAGAAACACCAAGTAGTGGGCAAATTTTCTATCAATATAAAAATATTGTCAAAATGACAAAATCCATTGATATCCACCGTAAAGAAGTTGGCATGGTTTTTCAATCATTTAATTTATTTCCACATTTAACAGTACTTGATAATTTAAATATTGCACAAATAAAGGTTTTAAAACTAGATAAAGAAACAGCCACTAATAAATCTTTATATTATTTAGATAAAGTAGGACTACTTGATAAAAAAGATCAATATCCTAACATGTTAAGTGGTGGTCAAAAACAAAGGATTGCTATTGCTAGAGCCTTATGTATCGAACCTAAAGTTATTTTATTTGATGAGCCAACATCGGCATTAGATCCAGAAATGATTGGGGAGGTGCTTTTAACCATGAAATCACTTGTTCAAGTAGGTATGCATATGGTTATTGTGACACATGAAATGCAATTTGCAAAAAATGTAGCTGATCAAGTGATATTTATGGATCAAGGTGAAGTTGTTGAAGTAGGTACACCACAAAATGTGTTTAACCATCCAAAAACAAAGCGCTTAAACGAGTTTTTAAAAAAGGTTAGTTTAAGTAATTTATAGAAAAAAATACACAAATTATTTCTAATTATAAGTTTGCTTGTTTATAATTTTGATTATCGTATAATGGAAATTAAGAGGGTATAAACTATGAAAAATAATATAAAAACATTACTAAGTGCAATAATGGCTGGCGCATTGATTGCGATTGCTGGAACAACGTATTTATATTTAATGACAGATTATAAAATTATTGGTGCATTTTTATTTGGATTTGGTTTGTTATGTGTTGTTACATTAGATTATAAATTATATACCGGTAGAATTGGTTATTTAATTGATCGTGATAAAACCTATATCTTTGAAATACTCATCATTATTTTTGGTAATATACTTGGTGGACTACTGATCGGTAGCATCATATATTTATCCAATTATGAAATAATTATTAATACAGCAAAGCTACTTGTTGAAACCAAACTTTCTAAGAATTTACTTGAAATATTTGGTTTATCTATGCTATGCGGTATGATGATGTACATAGGTGTTGATGGATATAAACGGATTAATAATTCTGTTGCAAAAGTTGTGGTTAATATGTTTGCTGTAGTTATCTTTGTTTTATTAGGTTTTGAGCATTCTATTGCTAATGTATATTACTTTATACTGGCTCATAATTATAGTTGGTATATGTTATTGTCATTTGTTATTATGCTGATTGGTAATGGGGTTGGAGCGATTTTATTAAATACAATTGAAAAGTTTGGTCACTTAAAGAAGTCTAATGAGTAAGTTAGGCTTCTTTTTTTGGTAAAATATCATAAAGTAGGTGATGGATATGAAAAAAGAAGTGGTTGTCATAACGGGGGCTAGTTCTGGTATTGGAAAAAGTACAGCTATATACTTAAATGAAAAAGGATATCAAGTCTATGCTCTAGCAAGACGTATGGACAAATTAAATGATTTAAAAACACTTGGAATTGAACCCATTTATTTAGATGTCACAAATGAAGTGACAATTAAAGATGCAGTACAAACAATTTATGAAAAAGAAGGCCACATTGATGTATTGTTTAATAATGCAGGTTATGGTTTATATGGACCGATTGAAGATATTGATTTAAAAGATGCCAAAGACCAATTTGAAGTGAACTTATTTGGACTTGCAAACATGATTAAGCATGTCTTACCTATCATGAGAAAACAAGGTTACGGAAAAATCATTAATACATCTAGTATTGGTGGTAAAGTGGCATCGTTGTTGGGTGGTTGGTATCATGCTTCTAAATTTGCATTAGAAGGTTTTTCTGATAGTTTAAGAATTGAAGTAAAACAATTTGGCATACAAGTTATTTTAATGCAACCAGGTTTAATCCAAACTGAGTTTATGCAGCGTACCTATGACTATGCTGCCAATATTGATATGAATTCACCGTATCAACCGATGATACGTCATGTGATGAAACAAGCAGAAAGAGACTATTTATCAGGTAAGGTAGGCTCTAACCCAATTGTTGTAGCCAAAGCTGTTTATAAGGCAATTAAGGCCAAAAGACCGAAAACTAGATATCGTATGGGAACATTAAGTTTTGTTGCATTGTTTGGCCGCAAGATATTGCCTGATAAGTGGTTAGATTATGTTTTGTTAAAACGTTAATTCAGGAGGTATATAATGAAAAAATTAACAGATCTACAAAGAAAAGTAGCACTTGAAAATGGTACGGAACCACCATTTCAAAATGCATATTATAATAATTTTAAACCCGGGATTTATGTCGATATTTTAGATGGCACACCACTGTTTACCTCTCATGATAAATTTGAAGCACATTGTGGCTGGCCTTCTTTTACCAAACCAATTAGCGAAAATATTGTTGTTGAAAAGTTAGACACATCCTTTGGTATGATAAGAACTGAGGTACGAACGAAAGAATCTAATATTCATTTAGGCCATGTGTTTGAAGATGGTCCTAAAGATAAAGGTGGTTTAAGATATTGTATGAACTCAGCAAGTATGCGTTTTATCCCAGTTGAAGAGTTAAAAGAAGAAGGTTACGGAGAATACCTAAAACTATTTGAAGACCAATAAACATAAAACGAGCATGCCGATATGGCATGCTCGCTTTACTTTATATAGCTAAAATTGTTATTATTTATCATTGGTTTTTGGTATACGACCATAAAGTTTTGTAAAGCGTCTCATTTTATTACGGGTCAGGCGATCAATTTCACCTGGTATGAGTCGCCATACCCAATTACCGCCTAATGTCGATGGGACATTAAAACGAGCTGCTTCACCTAAATTTAAGTAGTCTTGCATCGGTATAATTGCCGTATTAGCAACAGTTGCAAGTGTAGCTTTAATTAAAGAATCTGTTTTTGATCCGCGATCATGATTAATGTAGTCTAATGCGTATTTTAAATCTCTATTATTTAAGTTTTTAAACCATTGTGCAGTAGTTTCATTATCATGTGTGCCGGTATAGGCTACAACATTTTGATGATAGGTATGCGGTAGATAATCTGAAGCTTCTCTAGCATCAAATGCAAATTGAAGTAATTTCATACCAGGGTATCCTGTTTTTTTAATGAGTGCACGGACCTCATCAGTAATCATACCTAAATCTTCTGCAATAATGTTTCTTGGCCCTAAATGGCGGTGTATTGCTTCAAAAAGTTTATAACCAGGACCTTCATACCACTTGCCATTTTTAGCGGTAAGATCACCAAAAGGTATGCCAAAATAATGTACAAAACCGATAAAATGATCAATTCTTAATACATCAAACATGGATGTATTGGAATGCACACGATCTATCCAACACTTAAAGTCTTCACGCTCTAAGATATCCCAACGGTAAAGTGGATTACCCCATAATTGCCCATCCGGACTAAAGTTATCGCCTGGAACACCAGCAATTAAAGTGGGCTCTAAATTGTCATTTAATTGGAAGTATTGTGGCATTGTCCAAACATCAGAAGAATCTAATGCCACATAAATTGGCATATCACCAATAATTTCAATACCTTTAGAATTGGCATAGTTTTTTAATTCAAACCATTGTTTGTATGCTTGGTATTGTAAGAAGTAGTGGAAATTAATAGTGGTTTCATAAGTTTGTTTGGCTTGATGAATCGCATCTTGTCTTCTAAATTTTAATTCATCTGGCCACATTGTCCAACTTACATCATCATGATTGGATTTAATGGCCATAAATAATGCATAATCATGCAGCCAGTAGCCTTCATTTCTAACAAATTCTTTAAAATGGATATCATTTAAATTAAAACGATCGTATGCAAGTTTTAAAACAAGAAAACGTTCATCATATAACCTAGCAAAATCTACCGCTTGAGGTTCGGTTTCAGAGTCAATGATTTCTTGACGCTTTAATAACTTTTCTGTCACTAAAATATCAAGGTCAATAAAATATGGATTCATCGCAAACGCACTAAATGTTTGATATGGCGAATCTCCATAAGAGGTTGGTCCTAGCGGCAATATTTGCCAGTATGTTTGGTATGTAGATTCTAAAAAATCCACAAACTCATAAGCTGCTTTACCAAAACTACCAATACCATATTTAGATGGTAGTGATGAAATATGTAGTAGTACGCCTGCTTTTCTCATATACGCTCCTTTACCTTATAGCATAATGCTTCATAAGGTCTTAAATGAATTATATTTGCATCAATTTGAGTATCTTCATAATTATGAATGATGATATCATCTATTGGATATAAAGATGTGTCAAATGATTGTTTTTGATCACTAAATGATCCAATGATTAAAAGTGTTTCATCATTGTGTTTCCTTAAGTAAACAAATAAATTAGGGTCATCTTTTAAAATCATATGATAACTACCAAGTATAATGGTTTTTGAATACGCAGAAAACCTTCTTAAACTGATTAATTTTTGGTAGTAGCTCCAAATAGACGTAGGATCACTCATTTGTTGATCTACATTAATCGATTGATAATTGGGGTTCACATGAAACCACGGTTTAACATTTGAAAAACCCGCATAAGTAGAATCGTCCCACTGCATCAAATCTAAAGCCTGAAATACCTTTATCATGCCAGAAGGTGATTATATCTTTAATTTCATTAACAACTTCTTCATTATGTAGATTTAAATCTTTCATACCACCGCAAATGATTCAAAAGCTGTATTTTGATTTTGCCATATATACCAATCTCTATATGGTGATGTATTTGGGTTATCCCTTGCATCTACAAACCATGGATGGGTATCTGATGTATGGTTGATTACTAAATCCATCATAACACGCATATTACGTGCTTTGGCAGCTTCAATTAGGTTTTCTAGGTCTGCCATTGTACCATATTCAGGATTAATTTTATAATAGTCTTTAATACGGTAACCATGATGTGAGCCAAAGTCAGTATCGGTTTCATTAAATGGCATCATCCAAATTGCAGTAGCACCTAAGCTTTCAATATAATCTAGATTTTCAGTAATGCAATTAAAGTCACCAATACCATCACCATCGCTATCTGCAAAAGAACGGATAAATATTTGATAGTAAATATCGTTTCTTTGATTTTCTAATCTTAAGTTAATGGGTGGTTTGTTATTGTTACCACCATTATTACCATTATCACCATCATCAGTAGGCGTACATGCTAATAATGATAAGCTTAATAAAAGTAATGTAAATAATGTAAATAATCTTTTCATTGAATCATCTCCTTATGCTCTAATTATAAGTATAGTTATAATTTAACATAATTTGATGAAAACGCTTAACATGATAGAGTTAAACAAACACTGCAAACGGTTTTATTTTATTTAAAGGATGATAAAAATGATAAATATCTCACACAAATTACAATTTTCATATTTATATTTTAATTTAGAAGTGTTAAAAAGTTGAAAACGTTTGCAAATAAGGGCTTTGTTATGATACAATAATCATGATAGAAATCTTGCATCTATCAAACAAAATCAAAATATAATTCCTAGGGGGAAAATATGGCAACATTAGAATTAAGAGACATCAATAAAATTTATCCCAACGGTGTTCAAGCAGTCTTTGACTTTAACTTGAAAATCGAAGATAAAGAATTTATTGTATTTGTCGGACCGAGTGGATGCGGTAAATCCACAACCCTCCGTATGATCGCGGGCCTTGAGGACATTAGTTCAGGCGAATTATACATTGATGAAGAATACAAGAACGATACAGCTCCAAAAGATAGAGATATCGCAATGGTTTTCCAAAGCTATGCTTTATATCCACACATGACTGTGTATGATAATATTGCATTTGGTTTAAAACTACGTAAAGTTCCTAAAGCTATCATCAAAGAAAAAGTACATGCGGCAGCGGAAATTTTAGGCTTAATGCCTTATTTAGATAGAAAACCAAAGGCTTTATCTGGTGGACAAAGACAACGTGTTGCATTAGGACGTTCCATCGTTCGTGATGCAAAAGTATTCTTGATGGATGAGCCTCTATCAAACTTAGACGCGAAATTACGTGTCCAAATGCGCGGTGAGTTAATTAAACTACACAAGCAATTAGATACAACAACTATCTACGTTACCCATGACCAAATCGAAGCGATGACCATGGCAACACGTATTGTTGTTATGAACAAAGGCTACATTATGCAAGTTGGTGCGCCTAAAGAAATTTATGACAAACCAGCAAACATTTTCGTAGCAGGTTTTATTGGAACTCCTCCAATGAACTTTATTAATGGTAAAGTTAATACAAAAGGTGTATTTGAAGCTGGTAAATACAGAATTCAATTACCAAATGATAAACTTGAAATTGTTACACAAAACAAGTTTATTGAAAAACCAATTGTATTAGGTATTCGTGCAGAAGACATTCATGATGATGAATTAGTCATGAAAGCACATCCGGATGGTATTTTAGATATTGAAGTAGACGTTGCAGAATTATTAGGTTCTGAAACAAATATTTACTTCGATGTCAATGGATCAAATGTTATTGCTAAAGTTGATGCTAGAACCAACATTAGCATGGGTGATAAGATCAAATTAGGTTTTGACTTAAATAAACTACATTTCTTTGATCCAGAAACAGAATTAAGATTAGAAGTTGACCCAAATGTGACAACACATGCGCGTATGGCTGTTGAAGCAGCTAAAGCAGCAGGTCAAGAACTTCCAACAGCATCTCAAGATAACGAAGAAAAATTAGAAGAAGTTAAAATAGATGCTAAACCAACTGAGAAAAAAGCGCCTGCAAAAAAAGCTACAGCTAAAAAAGCACCAGCAAAGAAGGCAGCTAAAAAATAAGTACCTATGAAATATAAAGATCGAAAGATTGTCATTAAACGAGAAAAACTCAAATACAATGATGAAGAATTCATCGAAAAGAAATTAAAATATAAAATGACAATTCAAGAATCTAAGAAAAGATATAATCGTAAACGATTAAAAAACTATGAATATTCAGAAGAAATCTAGCAAGAGGATTTCTTCTGTTTTTCTTTAAATATCCAAAGGAGGATACAATGAGTTTATACAACATCGAAGTTACCAGATCAGATGGTACAAAAGAGTTGATGGAAAAGTATAAAGGCCAAGTTTTATTAATTGTTAATACAGCCACCAAATGTGGTTATACACCGCAATATGAAGGCTTACAAACACTTTATGATGCTTATAAGGATCAGGGTCTAGAAATACTAGATTTTCCTTGTAATCAGTTTTTAGCACAAGCACCAGGCTCTATTAAAAAGATTGATGAATTTTGTAAAATAAATTTTGGTACACAGTTTCCGTTATTTGAAAAAATTAAAGTAAACACTAAAAATGCACATCCATTATATCTTTACTTAAAAGAGCACGGTCCAGATGAAGTGATACTAGAAAATGACAAATTAGTACCTTCAGGTAAACCTAAAAACAAAATTAGTTGGAACTTTACAAAGTTTTTAATTAGTAAAGATGGAAAAATTCTTTATAGATTTTCACCAAAGGTTACACCAAAAGAGTTAGAACCATATCTTAAAAAAGTATTATAGTAATTGTGTGTAAATCAGGATAAATATTGACATAATTTAAGTTGTTTGATATCATTATTTTGTTATTATGAAATAATAACACGGAGGAAAATATAAAATGGAAGATTCAAGTAGTGGCCAGAGGACTAAGTTAACAGATGATCCTTATGAGGAGGTAAGCTTCTGATGGGATTACAAATATTTTTAATTGCGTTTTTTATCGTCTTAAACGGCATATTTGCAGCAAGTGAAATAGCTTTAGTATCTGCCAGCAAAAGAGAGTTAGAAGAAGATACGCTTTTGGGTGGTAAAAAAGCTAAAAAAGCGCAAAGAGTATTGAAGTTAGTCGAGGAGCCCACAAGGTTCTTATCCACTATCCAAATTGGTATTACCATGTTTGGATTTATTAACGGTGCGATTGCAGCAGATGCATTTTCAAAAATGATATCTGATACAATAGCCAACATCATCCAATTAGATGCTGTTGTTGTTGCACCAGTCGTTACGTTTATTATTACACTGATATTAACGTATTTCCAAGTAATTTTTGGTGAATTAGTACCAAAAAGAATTGCCATGAAATGGCCAGAGAAAATATCGTACCTATTCGTAGGTTTCTTAAGTGTGATTGCAGTTATTATGAAGCCATTTGTGGTCTTGTTAACATCATCTGCGAACCTCATCATTAAATTATTTGGGATTAACCCAGATGATAATGATGATACCTTATCAGAAGAAGAGTTAATCTTAGAATTGAATGCTTCTGAATCAAAAGGGTTTATTGACCGTTCAGAAAATGAAATGATTCAAAACATATTTGAATTTGATTCAACAACTGTTGAAGAAGTCATGACCCATAGAACTGAAGTATCCGCGATTAAAGTTGATTCAGCAAGGGAAGAACTCATTGAGTTTGTAACCAATGAAAAGTTTACAAGATTCCCAGTGTATGAAGAAACTTTAGATAAAATCGTAGGTACTTTACATGTTAAAGATCTACTAAGATATTTAGCTGCACATCCTGATACAAGCGTATTTGATATTCATGAAATATTAAGAGACCCACTTTTTGTACCACAATCTAAAAACATACGTGCGCTCTTTAGAGAGATGAAACTCACTAAAACCCATATTGCCATTGTAATTGATGAATATGGTGGTACTGCAGGTATTATTACATTAGAAGACTTAATTGAAGAGATTCTAGGTAATATTTCAGATGAGTATGATGAAGATGAAATCGAAATTCAAGCGATTAATGAAGACCAATATGAAATCGAAGGTTTAATCGACTTAGATGACGTTGAAGATTTAATACATGCTAATTTACCAGTTGATGAATATGATACGTTATCCGGCTTTATATTAGGCCAATTAGGACGTTTCCCTGATCCAGATGAATCGATTGTTGTCGTTTATGGCTCATACCGCTTTGAGGTTTTATCTTATGAAGATAAGATTATTGAAAGTGTGTTAGTCACACGTATCGAAGAGACCGAAGAATCAACTGAAGATATAGAAATAGATGCTTAAATTTAAGCATCTTTTTTTATCTAACTATCGATGTAATAAAAAAGGTATATCTCTTTAGAAATATACCTTTTGTCTTAACTATTTAGTTGGAACTAATTTCCATAAATCATAGAAGTCAGAAGCAGTAATTGTCACACCTGCAACGCCTTCAAAGTCACCGTTATCATTCGGTTCAGGGAATGATTGGTTCTCAATTAAATAATCACCAGCTGCATATGCTTGCTCATCATAATCTTTACCGATTGGTGATGCACCAGTCATACCATAAGATTTACCTAATTGGTTTTTAGTTTTGTATAATTTAGGTGTTGCAGAAGTATATTCAGCCATTAATTGTAATGCTGGAGTTTCTGGATCATTATCATGATCAATAGTTTTAATAAATCCGTTTGCTAATTGTGCTCTATAGCCATAGAATACGTTGTTGAAGTAAGCTAAGACAATACGACCATTAACAACTACAAATGAACCAAATGTATGTGAATTATATTCGATTGGTTCAACAACTTCCTCTTTAACTGGATCCCAAAAAGCTTTTGAAGTTGATGGCTTAGCTTTGCTAATTAATGTTGTAAAGTGATAACCATCTTTATAATCACCAGCTTCAACTGGATCACTTGCTAAAGCTAATTCAGCTAAAGTGTAGAAATCATCTGTTGTAATAGATACACCTGCAGGTGCTGGAATGCGATCATTGACATTACCGTTAGATTCGATGAATTTATCGATCACTAACTCAGCTTGTTCATGCCACCATAAATCAGAGTTCATATCATATATACCTTGTTTAGAAGCTTCAACTTTGTCTAAACCTTTATAAGTTGTATTTGCATCACCTTCGATATTGAATGCATTCCATTCAGCATCAACAACTTTGTCACCTTTTTTTTCGATGACAACCCAGTATACCCAACTTGAGTCCTCATTTGGTGTTTGACTTGCAAAATAGAATTCACTTTTTGCAGGTCCGCATGCAGTTAACATTACTGCCATAATTAAAAATAGTGAAACAAAAAATCCTTTTTTCATGGTTCCCTCCATTTAATTTTTTATAAGATATCGTTTGTTCACCTATATTATATTTTAATCAAATAATTAAGTCAAAGGAAGTTATAATTAAAAATGTAATTTGTGTGAAAATTTTTACATTAATTTTCATGAAAACTTTTTTTATAATATCATTTGACAAATTAAGTTTTCCTTTAACTTATTAAGATCTATAAAAAAAGTTATCTTATAAGCAGGCTCATAGAATATAAGGCGATTGTTTGTTATAATAAGTGTGTATAAAAACACAAGAAAACCTTATTGGTGCGTGGTGACATATACGAATTTTAATCATATTATTGATATATTTATATCGATTTCTAATAATATCTTAATATTGTTTACCATAGTGCTTTTATATGCAATCACAGATAATGAACTAAATATGAATAAGCGCTTAAAACAGATTATGACGGGTATCGTCATTGGTCTTATAGCGCTTTTTTTAATGAGTAATCCATTTGAATTTGCAGAAGGTATTATATTTGATACAAGAACTATTCTATTACCGCTTACAGCTTTCTTTTTTGGAATCATACCAGTAACTATTACAACTACGATAGCAGTATTGTTTAGACTGTATATGGGTGGTACAGGTATGATCATTGGTATATTCACAATTGTCGCAAGTATGGTTATTGGTATTTTGTGGCGTATTAAGTAAAGAAAATATCAATTTAAAAATGAATATTTGGAATATTACATACTCGGTATGTTAACAAATTTAATTGCATGTATATCATTTATATTTTTACCAAGAAACCTCAATGTAGTCGCTACTGTTTTTCCGATTAATTGATGATGGGACATTAAATCTAACAAAAAAAGGACATTAGTCCTTTTTTAACGTCTAAACCAGTATCCTATGGATTTACCACCGCCACCTTTAAATGCTTTACTGCTAGAAAAGAATAATAGCGGCATAAACCTAAAGACAGAACCACCAAATAGAATAATAAAACCAACAATAATCCAAAACCAGTAACTACTCAATAAATCATCGTATATTTTATATGTCGGTATTTGATCAATATATTCGTATTGGATATTATAGTATGCCTCCATATAGGAGTTATGATTATAAGCATCATAATCATAAACATTTAAGTAAATAAAAGATAATACTGCATAAAACAGATTCATTAAGCGGGCATCATAATCATAAGCTGGTATAAGTGGATCATTAAAGTAATCAGAAATAAGTTGATTGGCTTCAAATGCAGATAAATAATGACTCATTTGTTGGCCAATTTCAAATGTTATATGATTAAATACAAACTCATCACCTTGTTTGTTAAAACTTAAAATAATTAAAATACCCATATCATTTTTACCAATACCCCACTGATTAAAGATTTTAGTTGAATTTATTTCATTTGTATCACCTACATGTGTTAAAACAACAACCTGACTACCACGAATTGAACTGAGAATGCTTTGGTCATTGGAATCTTCATATAATTCAAGGGCATAAGTAAAAATAGACCAACTCGTGGCATTTAGTAAAACATTATGACTATCATGTATATAAAATAGTTTAGAAGGTTTTAAAGCAGTATTAGAAGTAGGTTGACAACTTACAATCAACAATGTAAGTAGCATGAATAACCAAACAACTACAAAGCGTTTGATGATCATAATTAAAAGAATTAGCTATTAAAGCTTGGAAGTGTTTGGTTATAGTTATCAACTTCGTATGTCGCAAATAAACTATTAGAACCAACAAATATATTATTTGGAAATGTCTTAATATGATTATTATATTTCGTAACAGATGTATTATAAGCAAGTATGGCAGTAAGAACAACGTTCGTAGAGGCATTAAACTCTGCTAAGGCATTGGCATAAAGACTCGTTGTATTATAACTTGATGGATTATCTTCCACATATGAAACTAAATCGAAAAAAGTTGAGTTGATTTCTGTTACAGATGCATCTAATGCATCTATATCATTGTTTGCAAGTGCATTAGCAAAAGCGATTCTTGCTGCCATAATTGTATCTAGATAACCTTGTACAGTAGTATTAGCACTTTCTATAGCATCGATCATCGTTCCCATTTTATCAAAACGTGTAGATAAGGTAGCATGTACATTAGCACGCTTTTGTATCACATCATTTTCTTTAGTAACAACCCCATTATAAGCACTGATCCAAAGTGCTCCAATTAAAACAACAACAAATAAAACAGCGCCAGCAAAAATATATAGCTTTTTCACAAATTTATCCCCCATTCTTGTGAATTGATGTATACATTATATTGCTAAATAAATAATTACTTATATATTTTGCTTAAAATGTAATGAAAATTTATGTGAAACATATTACATTGTTTACATTTCATAAAGTGTGATAAAATATTAAGAGCATGAAAGGTATGAATAACTTGAATAAAAAAACATTAAATGAAAGACAAAAAAATATTAGAAACTTTTCAATCATTGCCCATATTGATCACGGTAAATCAACTTTGGCCGATCGTATACTTGAAATGACATCAACAGTCGAAGAACGTAAGATGAAATCTCAATTATTAGACAGCATGGATTTAGAGCGTGAACGAGGTATTACCATTAAATTGAACGCTGTTCAGCTAACTTATAAAGCTAAAGATGGTAATGAATATATACTACACTTAATAGACACACCAGGGCATGTTGACTTTACTTATGAAGTTTCAAGATCATTGGCTGCTTGTGAAGGCGCTGTTTTGGTTGTGGATGCTGCTCAAGGTATCCAAGCTCAAACATTAGCCAACGTCTATTTAGCACTTGATCATGATTTAGAAATTATTCCTGTATTAAATAAAATTGATTTACCAAGTGCCGACCCAGAAAAGGTACGTAAAGAAATTGAAGATGTTATCGGTATTGATGCATCCGATGCTGTTAAAGCAAGTGGTAAATCAGGTTTAGGTGTTGAAGATATATTAGAACGTATTATTAGAGATATTAAAGCACCTGAAGGTGATGAAACCGCACCGTTACAAGCTTTAATATTTGATTCATACTTTGATATGTATAAAGGTGTCATTCCTACTATACGTATTATGAATGGATCGATTAAAAAAGGTGACATGATTGAGTTTATGGCAACTAAAGCTCAATTTGAAGTAGTTGAAGTAGGTGTTTATACACCAACTCAAAAACCAGTTGATGTTTTAGGGCCAGGTGATGTTGGTTATATTACAGCATCGATTAAAACATTAGATGATGTGCACGTTGGTGATACGATTACGCATGTTCATAAAAAAGCAAGTGAGCCACTACCGGGTTATAGAACGTTAAATCCTGTTGTATTTTGTGGATTATATCCAATTGATCCAGACCAATATCGTGATTTAAAAGATGCATTAGAAAAACTTAAATTAAATGATGCATCCCTAATTTATGAACCTGAAACATCTCAGGCTTTAGGTTTTGGATTTAGAACTGGGTTTTTAGGGTTACTACATATGGATATTATCCAGGAACGTATTTCAAGAGAGTTTAATATTGAGTTGATTGCGACAGCACCATCGGTTATTTATGATGTATATTTAACAGATGGAACAGTGGTTAAAGTAGATAATCCAACATTTTTACCGGACTTACAAAAGGTAGACCGTATCGAAGAACCAGTCGTTAAAGCAACCATTATGTGTCCTAAAGACTATGTTGGTGCAGTTATGGAAATATGTCAGAAAAAACGGGGTGTCTTTATTGATATGACCTATGTTGATCAAACGCGTGTCATGATTGTATATCGTATACCTTTATCAGAAATTGTTTATGACTTCTTTGATAAGTTAAAATCAAGCACGAAAGGTTATGCATCTTTCGATTATGAACTAGATGGATATATAGAATCTAAATTGCGTAAAATGGATATTTTATTAAATGGTGAAATTGTAGATGCTTTATCAGTAATTGTACATAAAGATTTTGCATATCAACGTGGTAAGGCAATTGTTTCTAAACTTAAAGACTTAATTCCGCGCCAAATGTTTGAAATTCCAGTTCAAGCTGCATTAGGTGGTAAGATTATTGCCAGAGAAACTATTAAGGCAATGCGTAAAGACGTCTTAGCAAAATGTTATGGTGGTGACGTCTCTCGTAAGAAGAAGTTGCTTGAAAAACAAAAAGAAGGTAAAAAGCGTATGAAGAGCTTTGGTCGTGTTGAAATACCTCAAAGTGCGTTTCTTGCAATCTTATCGAATTCAGATGATTAAAAGACCTAAATTAGGATGTTTAAATTCATATTAAACATCCTTTTTAATTGCTATAAGTAATAGTTAAAAATAACAATAAATTATTTGTGTAAAAGTGTCGCAAATAATATTAAAATGCTTGACATGTATGCGCTTTCATGTTATCATTATGGTGTAAACATAATTACACTTGTGAGGGAATTAAATGAAGCGTATTACGACAGGCAATGTTCATATTAATTCATTAGTTACTGGTCAAATAATTGACATATTTTTAATACATATACTAAAAGGGTAAGGATATTATATATTCATACCTTTTTTTATGAATTGGAGGTTATAAAATGTATACAATAGATTACATTACAGCAACACGTCCTACGATTAAAAAAGTTTCTAAAAATCCAGATACAGGTGACTTGAAGATTGTAAGTGAGGAACTTGATAAAGTGAATGATGAACTTTTATCTCACATACTCAACCAATCAATTGATAAAAAAAGATAAACTTTCCTTCTAAGGAAAATTTTCTCTCTCTAAAAGAGGTATCTATTTCAGGCTAGATACCTTTTTATTTTGATATAATATATATGAAGGCAGGTAACAACATGAAAGGTTTATACGTACATATACCGTTTTGCGAATATATATGTCATTATTGTGATTTTGTTAAAAGTGTTCCTAGAAATCAAAATGTTATTGATCGCTATTTAATGAAATTAAGAGAAGAAATAATGACTTACAGCAAGCACTTTGATACGATTGAAACAATCTTTATTGGTGGTGGCACACCATCAATGCTTAGTGTTGATCAACTGACCTATTTATTTGATTCACTTGTAGCTATTAAACCTATAGAATATAGTATTGAATTAAATCCTGAAAGCTATACCCATGAAAAAGGCTTACTTTTTAAAAAATACGGTATTAACCGTGTTTCAATGGGTGTTCAAAGTTTTGATGATGATATATTAAAGTATTTAAATAGGGGACATAAAGCAGAATCTGTATTTTGGATTGTAGATGATTTAAAATCATTAGGTATACAATATATTTCAATTGACTTAATATTTGCCATACCTGGTCAAACATTAAAACACATTCAATATGACTTAGAGCAGTTTATTAAACTAGATATAACACATATATCTTATTACTCTTTAATTTTAGAAGATAAAACCTATTTTTATCATCAATATTTAAAAGGTAACTTTAAACCGATGGATGAGGATAATGAAGCAATCATGTATGAGTATGTAATGAATTATTTAACGAAGCATGGCTTTGAACAATATGAAATTAGTAATTATGCTAAAGATAATCATTATTCATTGCATAATACGATATATTGGACTTTGGGTGAGTATATCGGAGTTGGTTTAGGTGCTCATGGATTTATTGATAATTACCGCACATATAATGAACGTGGTATGAGTCATTATATGGATCATTTTATAAAGGAAAAAACTTATCAAACAGAATCTTTAAAACTACAAGATGAACTCATCTTTGGTTTAAGGCTTACAAAGGGTGTACACATACCTAGGTTAGAATCTAAATATGATGTGAAGTTATTAGATAAATATCCACAAATACATGATAAGATAAAGCTTGGTTTATTAGAAATCAAAGACGATTATATACGATTAACAAAGGAAGGTACAATGCTTGGTAATCAAGTATTTATGATATTTGTATGACCTATTTAATAAATGATTTTATATACTATTTAAATAATGAAAGAGGCCTATCTAAAAATACAATGGATGCTTATCAAAGAGATTTAAAAGACTATCAATTGTTTTTGGAAAAGTATCATCATATAAAATCTGTTGATCGTATTACGACCAAACAAGTAGAAGGCTTTATAAAAAGTATTAAAAATAAAGGGTTATCTTCAAAGTCGGTGGCTAGAAAGTTAACATCAATTAAATCATTTCATAAGTTTTTAATGATGGAAAAAGAAGTGGATGAAGATGTTACACAATTAATTGCTAGCCCTAAAATAGAAAGAAATCTGCCTACGATATTAAGTATTGATGAAGTTGTATCGATGCTTGAAACAATTGATAATTCAACACCTTTAGGTTTAAGAAATACAGCTTTAATTGAATTGATCTATGGATCCGGATTAAGGGTTTCTGAATTATTAAGTATTAAAACAACCGATATCCACATCCAACAAAGCTATGTTATTGTAACAGGTAAGGGTAATAAAGAACGCATGGTACCTGTATCTGATATGGCAATTATTGCAATTAGAAATTACTTAGTGGATGCCAGAGATAGTCTAAGGCAAACTAAAACAGACATATTATTTTTAAATAACCAAGGAAAACCTTTATCTAGAATTGGGTTTTATAAGGTATTAAAAAAGCTTGCAGAGGATGCAGATTTAGAAAGTTCTAAAGTTTCACCTCATACATTAAGGCATTCATTTGCGACACATTTATTAGAAAATGGGATGGATTTAAGAAGTCTTCAAAACTTATTAGGACATGAAGATATATCTACAACCCAAATATATACCCACATTTCACAAACAAGATTAAAGGATGTTTATAGCAAAACACATCCAAGAGCAAAGGAGAAAACAAATGAGATTTAAACGTATATTTTTAATCGTCATGGACTCATTAGGCGTAGGTGCATCAGAAGATGCACATCAATATTTTAATGATGGTGTTGATGATTCTAAGTCAAACACACTAGGACATATTGCAGAAAGTATGGATTTAAAAATACCGAATTTAGAAAAATTAGGTATTGGAAATATCATAGATATTAAAGGTACAAAAGCTATAGAAAAACACCCTTCATATGTCACTAAAATAAGCGAGAAATCTCTAGGAAAAGATACCATGACTGGCCACTGGGAAATTACTGGACTTTATATAACAACACCATTTAAGACATTTACTGATCATGGGTTTCCACAAGAATTAATTGATGAATTAGAGTTAAAAACAGGACGTAAAGTTATCGGTAATATTGCAGCATCAGGTACTGAAATTATTAAAGATCTTGGTGAAGCACATGTTAAAACAGGTGACCTAATTGTATATACTTCAGCGGATAGTGTACTTCAAATTGCGATGCATGAAGAAGTCATACAGATTGAAGAACAATATAGAATTTCACAAATTGCAAGAGACATTACTATGAAACCAGAGTGGAAAGTTGGACGTGTAATTACAAGACCTTTCATTGGTAATAATAAGGGTGATTTCAAACGTACAAGTAACCGAAAAGACTACGCAATTAAACCGTTTGAAAAGACCACTTTAAACTTCTTAGATGATGCAAATTATGATGTAGTAGCATTAGGAAAAATCAATGATATCTTTGATGGATATGGAATCAATAAATTTAGTAAGACTGTTTCAAATGATGATGGTATGGAACAAATTACAAACTGGGCTACTAAAGATTTTACAGGATTATGCTTTTTAAATTTAGTAGATTTTGATGCACTTTATGGACATCGAAGAGATCCATTAGGATACGGAAAAGCCATTATGGATTTTGACAAACAATTACCTGCTTTAATGGATAAATTAAACGATGATGATTTACTCATTTTAACAGCTGATCACGGTAATGATCCAACCTATCATGGTACTGATCATACAAGAGAATTTGTACCAATGATTGCATATAGTAAGTCTTTTAAATCAGGTGGTAAGTTACCAGTATTAGAAACTTTTGCAGATATTGGAACTACAATTTCTGATAACTTCAAAGTAAAAAAAACAGAGCATGGAACTTCATTTTTAAATAAATTAAAATAATTTTAAGTTTACTAAATATAAACAAGGTGTAGTCAAACTACACCTTTTTATTTTGTCTATAAATGTACAAGAAAACTTAGAATTTATACCATCATGATTATAATGAACTACTGTAATTTCCACTTTGGATAGAACAACAAAAAAACATAAAAAAATGATGTTTGAAAATCATCCAATCTTAAAACTAAATACAAAATATATAACTAAAATTAAATTATGGAAGATGCTTAGTGACTATAAAAAAACGATATTACGATCATTTTTATTAAAGTTTGAGATAGATAACTACCTACATTTTGTAAACTCAATCGCTCATATGACGTCATCATTTTTGAGTTAGATTAACCAAAAATGTTATATATGATTGGTGAAAAATATTCAAATTGTATGTTTATTAAATATAAACCTAATAACAATATTAGTAAACATAGGGTAAATAGTTTATTGTAGAAAAATAACAGATTTACATGATAAGAACAAGTAGAAAATCATCGAAAATTTAGCTTTAAATCAAAATCAAATTATAAAGAGTTATGAATTAAAAAGTAAAAAAATCTAGTAATGATCCATCCGAAAAAAATATTTAAGAGAAAAATAAAAAGTGAAAAATAGCAAATATGAAACTGTATTGAATGAAGTAATTTAGTTATAAAATGCACATTATATTATTTTAATAAAGGTGTAATTTTTTAAAAAAATATACTTAAACATCTATTTTTAAAAATAGATTTGAGAATTATTTTAAAATAAAAATATGATGATATATCAATATCATGAAAATGTATGTTTACTAAAAATAAACATTGTATAGTAAATAACGTATGATGATTCACATGGACAGGCAAAAATATAGACAATTCGAATGGGGTATTAACCGTGTAAATAGAACTTGGAATGCTCATATGACGCTCTGAGTAATAACAATTCATAGTTAAAATAAAGCTATTATTTATTATTAGCTAGCTGATCTTATACGTGCCACATTTAAAAGTATATGATTCAATCAGTATATTTTTAGTCTGATTTTCGAACTTTTCCATCAAAAATAGTTAACACTGAGAACTTGATAAATCATGAACTGATTAATGTATGAATTCACATAGCATAGACCCCATTGTAGCTAAGAAGCCACAAATTTAACCTAAAGTTTTAAACAACATTTCCACACTAAATGAGTTGACCGCACAGTTAAGGTCATATCACTAGGTTAACATAATATACATTATAGGCACCAATTGATAAATAAAACAGTTTGGTTCTATCAGTTAAATGGGTATATTATAATGTATATGATTATGATTAAGCATGATATTGGATTATATTCTTATATATAATCATATTCATAACATGATAATGAATGTGAATAATGATTTAAAGAGATGTAAATCAGCGTTTGAGTTCACTTGTGACGAGTATTTCCCTGTCTCAAGTGCTAATCATCTCACGCGTCATAATATTAATAATTTTATACCCTCTGCATATCTATTACTTCTACTACCATTAATGGATAGGTGTGTGTATTTACATCACTTCATTTTTCAAAATCAGTTTTATAATGTCTAAAAAAATAAATATACTTAATACCATATATCTAGTCACAAGCTTAGAGCAAACGAGTAATTTGTCACTGGTGATATCTGTATGCGGATAGCTGATCTACAATAAATTTAGTTTAAAAATTCTAAACTTTTATGTTTAATAATTTTATACGAAGTTTATTTTTAGTAAGTTTACAAATTTATCTTTTTTATTCTATGTATACTAAATATAAACTGAGTTTATATTTAGTAAGGTTACATTTTAAAAATTTAGGCAATAAAAAAAGTGCTTACGCACTTGATTTATTATTTTGTATTTTGTTTCATTGATGCTAAAACTTGTCTTACTTGTTTTTCTGAAGGAGTTCTTCCCATTTGTCTGAACATCTCTCTAATGGATCTTTCATCAATTGGAGGATTCTTTTCTAAGTATCTTTTGAACCAAGATCTCGCTATAAAAAATCCTGCAACTGCTCCTACTAATAAAGCACCTATACTAATTAATAATACTGCCCACCATTCCATCGTAACAACTCCTTTCATATATATTTCATTTTACTTGATTTATATATAAATTACAATCATTTAAAATGATTTAATATGATTATCTTTTTAGTACCGTATATTTTTTCCTTACTGATCTCATAGTTTTTGAAGTCATCTATTTCTATGAAATTGTTTTTATCCATCTCTAATACAACTGTAGCCTCTTTGTTTAAAACATCTTCTAGAGTTGTTAAAACATTTGTATAAACTCCAAGTTGATAAGGTGGATCTATGAATACAATGTCAAATTTAAATGCTTCATTTTTTAGTTTTTTTAATGCTTCAACATAATCAAGTTTTAAGATAATTGATTGTGCTAATACGCCCAAACTACTAATGTTTTCTAATAGTGTTTTATAAGCGATAAGTTTAAAATCATTAAACACAACTTTCTTAGATCCTCTAGATATTGCTTCAAGCCCATAGCTACCTGAACCTGCAAATAAATCTAAAACTACACTGTTTAAAACTTTAGATCCTATCATGTTAAATACAGCACCACGAACTTTATCTGAAGTTTCTCTAGTATCTTTAGTTGGTACCATTTTTAGTTTTCTACTTTTATAAGTACCTGCTATTATACGCATTATTGTATCGTCTCTTTTATTAAATCTATCTTGATTTTTTCATTACCTATTACATAGGAATTATTGATAATTTCAATGGCATCTTTTAAGCCTTTATCTTCGTGATATATTGTACAAATGACTTCACCTTTTTTAACTGGGTCACCAATTTTTTTGTGTAGGTCAATACCAACAAATAAATTAATGACATCGTCTTTTGTTGCTCGACCTGCGCCTAGTTTCATTGCTGCAATACCAAAGTTTAAAGCATCAACTTTTTCAAGGAATCCATCTTTTGATGATTTGATTTCATAGGTGTTAGATTTGGTTAAAATTCCATCCTTATTTTTAAGGAAATTAATGTCCCCACCTTGAGCACTTACGAACTCATAAAACTTATTTAATGCACTACCATTTCTTAAAGTGTCATAAGATAATTTATAACCTTCTTTATAACTTTTAACTACACCTGCATGCTTTAATAAGTGACCTGATATAACAGATACTACTTGAGTTAAATCTTCAGGACCGTTTCCTTCTAGTGTTTGAACGGATTCATATATTTCTAAAGCATTACCAATTTTATGACCTAATGGTTCTTCCATACCAGTTAAGATTGCTGTAACTTTTTTACCTGCCTTTTTACCGATGTCAACCATGATGCGAGATAATTCTTCTGCATCTTTTAGAGTCTTCATAAATGCACCAGAACCAACCTTAACATCCAGGACAATTGCATCTGCACCTGAAGCCAGTTTTTTGCTCATAATTGACGATGCAATTAAAGGCATGGAGTCTACTGTTGCAGTCACATCTCGAAGTGCATAAATCACTTTATCGGCTGGTGCGATATCACCACTTTGGCCAACAATTGCACAGCCTAAATCAACTACTTGTTTTTTGAATTGCTCTAAAGGTAATACGACATTGAATCCTGGTATAGATTCTAACTTATCAATTGTACCACCAGTATGTCCTAAACCTCTACCACTCATTTTGGCAAGCTTAGCACCCAAGTGTGCAACAAGTGGTGCTAGGACAATACTCACCTTATCACCAACGCCACCGGTAGAATGTTTATCTACTTTGGTACCTTCAATATCTGATAAGTCTAATACTTCACCACTATCACGCATTGCCATTGCTAATGCTGTGGATTCTTCAGCAGTCATATCGTTAAAATAAACTGCCATTAAAAAAGCGGACATTTGATAATCAGGAATTTCACCTTTAGTATATCCGTCAATAATAAATTTAATTTCTTCCCTTGTTAAGGCTTGATTATATTTTTTCTTATTAATTAGATCAACCATTTGCATTTGACTTTACCCTCATTTCTATTTTTTAATTTTATCCGTTAAGTACCATAAATATTAATACGATTACACCAATAACGATTACTATCTTCAATGATTTTTTTATAAGTGATAATAGACCCATCACTAATAACATGCCTATAAATCCTACAAAGATTAATTGAAGTAATACAGGAAATGAATTAAAGTAATCAAATGCTGATTGCCACCAACCGTCTGTAGTAGGTTTTAAAAGTGGGTCTAACCAACCTGTTGCACTTTCAAACCATGAAACGATAGTTTCCCATATATTGAGTAGTATTTCTTGCCAATTATTTAATATATTCATTTTGTTCACCATTTCCTTTACCATTATTATTTTACCAAAAATTCAACTTGTTTTAAAGGTCTAAATTTGCTATAATGAATCTCGGTGATTAAATATGATAATAGCAATGGTTAGACATGGCGAAACAGACTATAATAAGCAAAGACTCATACAAGGCAGAATAGATAATGTCTTAAATGAAACTGGTAAAAATCAAGCACATACACTTGGTAAATACCTAAAAGAAAACAATGAAACATTTGATCTACTTATTACTTCTCCACTATTACGTGCAAAAGAAACTGCACAAATAGTTGGATCACATATTGGTTTAAAAATAGATTTGGAAAACAATGACTTTTTAGAAAGAGATTTTGGACCTTTTGAAGGTCAAAAAGTTGAAGAGACTTTACCCCGAATTACACAACATGATTTTAAACAAAAGGGCTATGAAGACAATCCAACACTTATTAAAAGACTCAGTGATGCGCTATTAAACCTTTATGAAAAATATCGGGATAAAAAAGTTTTAATTGTTGCACATGCTCATGTCATAAAGTCAGCACTTATCTTAGCAGACTTTGATAAGTATGATTATATGAATCATTTTGTTGGTAACTCAAGTATTATATATTTTAAGTTATCAAAGGATGAAATATCAGTTATAAAACAAATTGATTTATAATCTTAAAATAAAGAAATCTTGTCACTTGGGTTTCTTTTTTTAAGGGCTAATTACTTTGTGAGACAAAGCGACTGATTGCTATTGATTTTATTTCATTTTACATTACAATTACTATTAGATGTATATAAATTACAAGGAGGATATATATGGAAGTTGGAATGCTTTTAACCAAAGTAGCTGTGATACTTTTGGTTGGGTTTATTGGTAGTTTAATTGCACGCAAATTCAAGTTACCAAATGTTTCAGGTTATTTAATCTTAGGATTATTGTTGGGGCCGTCTTTGGGGCTCATAATTCCTGGTTATCAAGGTTTTATTACGCAAAGTGACCAAGATGTCTTAGGTTTCATTAGCGAGCTTGCATTAGCATTTATTGCGTTTTCAATTGGAAGTGAATTTGCCATTAAACGTATTAAAAAAATGGGTAAAGAAATATCTACTTTAACTTTACTTGAAGTGCTTGGCGCAGTTTTTGTTGTATTTGTGGCCATGCTCTTTATTCCAAAGCCTGATAGTGTTGTTTCAGGTTATAATCCTTTTTCAAAAGAAAGTATTGCATTTGCGCTTATTTTAGCTTCTATGTCAGTAGCTACCGCACCAGCAGCAACTTTAATGGTCATGCGTCAATATCGAGCACATGGTCCGGTATCAAAAGCTGTTGTACCGATTACTGCATTAGATGATATATATGGTATTGTTATCTTTGGATTCTTCTTATCAATTGCACAATTGTTGTTACCACAAGGTGATCCATTACCTGTTTGGCTTATGATCTCCAAACCATTTATTGAGGTGTTTGGATCTTTAATTATTGGTTTACTTGTTGGTATGGGCTTATCTTATGGTGTTAAAAAGTTTGATAAGTTTTCTGATGACATTCAAGTATTATCATTTTTATCTATTCTTTTAGTCGTCGGTGGATTAACTTTAATCAACCATTACACATTTGACTTAGGCTTATCATTTTCACCACTACTAGCATGTATTATGTTAGGTTCTGCTGTGGCGAATATAGTTAAAAAGCCAAGTAAAACGTTCCAATCCATTAATGATTTAGCAACACCATTTTATATTATATTTTTCACACTTGCAGGTGCAAGCCTAGATTTAGGCATCTTACGTCAAGACTATGTTATATTAATTATTGCAGTGGTCTATATTTTTGCACGTGGAAGTGGTAAAATATTAGGTATCATGACAGGTGCTCAAATTGCAGGTTCTCATCCAAATGTTAAAAAATATTTAGGTTGGGCATTGTTACCACAAGGTGGCGTATCGATTGGATTACTAACCATTTTAGCTGTTCAATTAACTCAACTATATCCTGCTATTTCAGCAATTATTATGTTATCAGTACTTGTTTATGAAACCATGGGGCCTGTATTTGCTAAATATGCACTAACAAAATCAGATGAATTATATGGCTTAGATAAACTCAATGAATCCATGTTTGATGTGGATACCGAAAATTAATAAGGAGAATTATTATGGAAGCTTTATTTATAGTATTAAATGATTTAACATTTATGGATGACATACTAGAAAAATTTGTAGATTTAGAGATTAAAGGGGCAACCATTGTTGATACACAAGGTATGGCTCAAGCAATCATCCAAAAAGATGGTGGTGGTCAAGGTATCTTTTCAGGTCCATTTTACAAAGCTTTAATGAATGATAACAATGAATCTAAAATGATCTTTACTGTATTACCTGATACATATGATAAGAAACATATTATTCAAGAGGTACGTGAAATTTTAGAAGAATCTAAACGTGCAGTGATTGGGTTTATGTTTACAATGCCAGTTTCAGGCATATATCCTATCAAATCAAAGCATCTAGAATAAAAGATAAGCCAAGCAATATTGCTTGGCTTATTTTAATGGTTCATATATGTTTTTTAAGTATTGTTACACCACTATTGACAATATATTGTGAAAGATGACTTAAAGTTTTAGGGTCAAACATAGCACGCACCATTGGATCATTTAAATCTGGTCCAGAAATTGCAATCGCTATTTGGCCCTTTTTTTTACGTGATTTTCCAATATTACGTATCTCGGTTAATTTTTTATATTGATTTGTTGTTGAACCATAACCATGAATTACAACAAGCGTTTTTTGACCGATACTATCGATGGCTTTTCTAAGACGGTTTGCAGCTGTAACTACATCTTCATCATGCAAATCAAGTACTTGTATCATTGCTTTTTGAACCCTGAATTAATAACTTTCATCACCATATCACCAATTTCAGATGTTTTCAATGCTTGGTAATCTTTATATAAGATAGGTTGATGAATAATGACATCAATTTTAGTTCTTCTAAACGGTGCACGATGTTGTATTTCAGAGTTACCAATAATCGTCATTGGTAAAATAGTAGCTTTAGGCTTAACAGCTATTTGGAATGCCCCTGCTCTGGTTGCTACGACATTATCTTGATCACGATTTTTTCGGCCACCTTCTGGGAAGACGACCATTGAAAACCCTTGTTCAATATTCTTAATCGTTTGAACTAATGCTTTAGCAGTTTTTCGATTATCATCTCTGTAAACTGGCATACAATGCATTTGTTTCATAGCATCTTTTAAAATAGGTATTTTATATAAAGTAGATTTTGGTGTAAAAGCCATCGGTCGATCAATTGCTTGAATTGCGATGACGGGATCTAAGTATGATTTATGATTGGTATAAACAACGAGTTTACCATCTTTAGGTATATTTTCTTTACCAACAACACGTATTTTTAAATTGAATATAAAAATACTTAAAAAATTGGCAGCACTTTGCCATCCGTAATACTTAAAACGACTCATCATCGGTAATTTTTGCCATAAATAAATATGAAAAATAATAGCAGTGACGACTGCAAGTACTCCGACAAAGTAACCTAGTACTACCCATAAAATAATATACCATCCACTGAGTACATAAATGGACATTAAACTAGAAAATGCTATCCATGAAAGTAAAAATATAATTGTCATCATAAGCTTAAAATTCCTTTTTATAAGTTGCAAATATTAAACTAGGTGCCATTTGTTTGTCTACTAGTTTATATTTTGATAAATCAAAGTGTGTAAAATAGACATTACCATGATGTACATTCAGTACATGAGTAATCAGTAATGTATCTACATAAGGTAATGTAAGATTATAAATAATTTTACCACCGATAATATAGAGTTCTTCTTTAAAGTCTTTTACAAAAGAAACAACATCCGTCACACATGTTGCATCTTCATATTGAGTTTCTTTTAAATTAGCAACATAGATTTTACCAAACGGAAAAGGTTTGTTTTTATAATAACCTTTTAAAGATTGGTAGGTTAAATCACCCATTAAAACTGTTTTACCTTTAGTTTTGGCTTTAAAATAGGCTAAATCTTCTTTATAATGCCATGCAAGTTCATTGTCCTTACCGATGAGCCAGTTGACATCCATTGCCCATATAGCGTAAATCATACAGCTACAACGCCCTTAATAGGTGGATATGGATCATAGTCAACTAATTCAAAGTCTCTAAACTTGAAATCTTCTAAATTTTTGATATCTTTATTGATTTTCATAATTGGTAGACGTCTAGGTGTTCTAGTAAGTTGTAGTTCAATTTGTTCCATATGATTTGAGTAAATATGTGCATCACCAATGGTATGGACAAATTCTCCAACTTCATAGCCTGTGACTTGTGCAACCATCATTAAAAACAGTGCATAAGATGCAATGTTAAATGGAATACCTAAAAAGACATCACCACTTCTTTGGTATAGTTGTAAGGACAATTTGTTGTTTGCAACATAAAATTGAATCAGTGTATGACATGGTGGCAACATCATCTGACCAATTTCAGCAGGATTCCATGCTGAAAGCACCATACGACGCGAATTGGGATCTTTTTTAAGTGTTTGGATAATATAATCAATTTGATCAACACCGTTAAAATCACGCCATTGTGCACCATAAACAGGGCCTAGATCACCCCATTTTTGTGCAAAGTCATCACTTGCTCTAATTTTGTCTGAAAACTCTTTTAATGTTTCACCTTGAAATTCTTCAGATTTCTTGTAGTTTTGGTATGGCCAATCCGTCCAGATACCGACTTTATTATCTACTAAGTATTTAATGTTAGTTTCTCCACGAATAAACCATAGTAATTCATGGATTATACCTTTTATAAAGGTTTTTTTAGTTGTGAGTAATGGAAAACCTTCGCTTAAATCAAAGCGCATTTGGTATCCAAATACTGATGTAGTACCTGTTCCAGTGCGGTCATCTTTTTTAACACCATGGTCTAAAATATGACGTGCTAAATCTAAGTATTGTTTCATCATTTTCCCCTTTGTATGTTATTTTGCTAATTCATATAAGCTCTCTGTGTAAATTGCTAATGCTTTCATTAAATCATCGATATCAATAAATTCATCTTTTTGATGAATATAAGTTGGTTTACCAGGGAAATGTGGACCAAATGCAACCACATTATCAGTTGCTCTTGCAAACGTACCTCCACCAATCGACATTGGGGGTGTCATATCACCGGTGTGTTTTTGATAAACTTTCATTAAAGTTTGTATTAATTCGGATTTAGGGTCTTTATAAAGTAGTTTTTGATGATGATCTACATCTAAACTAAAGCCCTCTGGTAACAGTGTTTGTATGTGTTCAAAAACATCTTTTTGATAATCTACACCGTTTGGATATCTTAAATTTAATACAAGTTCAAATCTATTATCTTTTGTTGTTGCTAATCCAAAATTGACTGTTAAATCACCCATTTCTTTATCATGGTAATTAACACCTAGTTTTTTACCTAAATTATCAAAAGTTAAGTACTTGGTTGCAAAATCAACTAACTTATTGCGAATGCCTGCAAAACTTAAAGCTTCAAACATAATATGCAGTGCATTAACACCGTCATCAGGTAGTGAACCATGTGCTGATTTACCAAATGTTTCTAAAATCAGTACATCATCTTCTAGTTTGGTTGTACCTTGATAATTGTTTTTAGCTAAATAATCTAAAAATTTATGTTTAACAACTAAATCAGGTTTTACATGTGCAATAGCACTTTCAGGGACCATATTCGCACGTAAACCACCAGATACTTTAAGTAAGCTATCTTGGTGGAATTGTCCTCTAATGATGGTCATTGTAATACCTTTTTCAGCATAAATTAATGGAAAATCTGCATCTGGTATAAAACCTGCAATTGGCACTTCTGGATGTTTTTTAAAGTAATAATCCATACAACGCCATCCACTTTCTTCATCTAAACCTAAAATAAGTTTGATTCTTGTCTTTAATTCAACACCTAATTCTTTTAATATCTTCATACCATAGTATACTGCCATAGTTGGTGCTTTATCATCTTCTGCCCCACGTGCATAGATGCGGTTGTTATGAATTTCTGCTCCATATGCTGGATAAGTCCAACCACTACCAGCTGGAACAACATCTAAGTGTCCAATAGAACCGATATATTTTTTGGATTCACCAAATTCTATATGACCAGCATAACCATCAACGTTTTCAAATTTAAAACCATCACGTTTTGCTAAATCTAGCATAAAATCTAATGCTTGTTTGTTACCTTCACCAAAAGGTGCTCCAACTCTATTTGGATCAAAAGTTGTTAACTCAGAATTGATTTTTAATAACTCTTGAGTATCTTTAATAAATTGGTCTTTATACTTTTCAACCAATGCTTTAAAATCTATTGACATAATAATCATCTCCTTGTTCAATATTTTAACATTTATATCAAAAAAACTCTATTAAATAGAGCTCTTTTGTTCTATATATTCATTATATGATTTTTCGAGTGCTTCGTAACTTTCAATATCGTTTTTAAGTGTATCAAATAAATCAGATTGAATCGGTTTAAAGATGCTATCTTCTAACGAAATATCTTCTTTTATATAATACAGATACTTCATTTTACCCTGATCATAGTAGATACCACGCGGATAAACCAAATCAACTGCTAAATAATTTTTTGCCAACAATCTAGAACGGCTAGCGTCTAGCTCATAAACTTTTCTATGCTTAGTACCTACAACAACCACAAATGTAAACTTTGCTCTATAACCTAAGGATATCACACTAATAAGTACTAAGGCTGCAATGATGCCAGTAACAGATATACTCCAAATATTTTCCGGGTCAAATTGTGTGATGACACCATCGATCACCGCCATCGCAATCCCTACAAGTAAAATAACAAAAATCCAAATAGAGGCTATTAAAATGCGGTTATATAACGCTATAAAATATTTTGATGTGCGCGTATCATCATGTAAAACATAATGCTTAATAATCGAACTGACACTAAAATGAAGCGGTATAACAAATAAATACGGGATTAAAAATGACATTAAATCTAATGTAAATAAACCATGAAACTGATAATAAATTAAGACAACTGCACCAGCTGCTAGTAGACCATAACTTATTAAGGTTCCCCATATTTTTTTAGGACCCCATAAAACATATAGTAAACTCATCGTAAATAATGCACTTATTAATAAAGTCCAAAACACCATAACATGTTCACTCCTTCTTCATGGTATTAATTATACCACAAAGCGTGCTTGTTAACTGTCTAAATCCGCACTATATGCATCAGTTTCTCTTGGTAAAAAGATGATATGTTCTGCAATAATATTAATATTCGAACGATTTTTGTCTTGTTCATCAATCCACTTGCTTACTTCAAGGCGACCTTTAATCGCTATTCCCATATTTTTTCTAAAGTAATCTTGAGCTTTTTTATGATTATTTTCAAATAATGCGATTCTAAAATAGTCAGTATCATAATTACCCTCATAATTTTTATAAGGTCTCATGACAGAGACTCTTAAATCTGTGTATTTTACATCTGTAGCACTTTCTTTTTGATCAAAGCTCACAACGCGACCAATAATATTAACAAATGTCATGTCAATACTCCTTTATATGTTTTAGTTTAATTTAACATAGACTATCTCATACTAAAAATGACTAAACAATGGATGAAGAGTAAATTTATATACGTTTTTCATGAAAAAAGACAATATCAGCTGTATTGTCTTTAAAATCATTTGTTAAATTGCTTAAATTTGCGCGTATTTAGTCTTTTGTAATAAAGTGAGAATAACTAATCAACTGGGGTTTAATGTGTGCTTTTAGTTCCAATACATCCTTTAAAGTAATACTTTCTAAAATGTTATAAGCATCAAACAAACTAAAGTTATATTGACGGTATTTACCGTAGATAAACAATCTGTTTTCAATATCATCTAATGCCATCATAAAATGCCCGATATATGCCTTTTTTAAATCGGAAAATGTAGATGCATCCATTTCATTTTCAAAACCATACAACATGTGTTGTTCAACATGTTTTTTTAATGAGATGGTGTCATTGGATTCAACATCCATCATAAAGATGAGTGTTTGGTCTTCTAATGTGACATTCAAATTAAAACCATCTATCATTAAATTGTTTTGAATCATTTGATCATGGAAGTTTGAAGTTGTACCAAATAAAAGACGCATTAAAAATAACATCGTCACTTCCGTTTTAAATAAGTGACTTTCATTGATATTATCAATGTTTAATTTTAAACCGACATTTAAAACACTGACTTCAATTGGTATATGATAAAACACTTCGGATTGTTTAATCATAAGTGGCTCGTGATGTGGCATCATCATTGGCTTTGTTGGTGATTTTATTTTATATGCGTAAGATTTAAGTGCTTTTTCAAAAGCTTCAACATCAATTGGACCCATAATGAGTAATTGGCGATTATCTGCACGATAAAAGTGATCATAGGCCACATTTAAGTCTTCTTTTTTTATTTTAGCAATATCCTTTTTATGACCAGTGATTTGTGATTTTAAAGGATGATGAATGAGTAGCTGATCAAACATCTTTTTTTGCATAATCGTATCTAATTCATCATCATACATCGCAATTTCTTCTTGAATAATGGCTCTTTCTTGTTGAACGCGTTTATTGGTAAAAACTGGAGTTTCTAGCATATCAATTAAGTAAAGTGTTGCTTCTAACATATGCTGATGACCGATGATATCATACGTTGTTTGGCGATATGTTGTCATCGCGTTAGCAACAACCCCTAATTGATGAAAATGTTCAAAGGCATCATGATCTGGCATCATATACATCATATGTTCTAAAAAATGGGCAATACCTGGTTTAAGTTCATAGATTGTATCATCGATTTTATAACGTGAATGGATGGAACCTAAAGGAATATCGTATTGCACATACGTTTGATGCGTTGGTGCATAAATAAGTTCAACATATAAGCCGTTTGGGAGTTTAAATTTTAAAGCTTGATCAAAAATGTTTTTAAATTTCATAAGTTGTATCTCCATTTAACACATAAGTTGTATCAAGTTTGAGCATACTTATAACTTCCAACATATCTTCTAAGGTCACAGCATTAATTTGATCGATCAAATCAGTTGGGACATCATTTAATTGAAATAAGTCTGCAATAAATCTTTGAGGAATTATACTATCTTGAAAATCAAGTGATGATAATATTTCATTTTTTAAATAATCTTTAGCTTGGTTTAATGAAGTAATTGATGGACCATCAAAAATAAAATTGTTCATTGTTTCAATCATTAAATGATACGCTTTAGATGCACTTTCTATATTAACACCAGCATAAAGGATTAATACCGATTTATCATACTCAAAAGTTGAATCAACATCATAAGCCATAAAGTAAGTTTCTCTTAATGTTTTATACATAAGACTTTCAGGATAGCCTGCAATTAAGGTATGTGCTAAAAGTGCTGCAACATAGCGTTTATCATCACGTTTTACCGGTAAGTGATATGCTAAAAATATGTAGGTTTGATGCATATTCATATGTTCATCAATCGTTTGAATCTTTCGGTGCATATTGTAGTGTTCTAATGGTGGTATCTTAATTGTTTTTTCATAACTTTCAAAGATAGATAACTTATTTTTTAAGTCATCATCTAATTCACCACATACATAAATTTGCAGTTGGTTATTTAAAAAGTATTTTTGGTAATAATCATAAGTTTCTGTTAATGTCACTTGATAGACTTCTTCTAATGAACCTGTTATGGGCATACCATATGGGTGATTCAAAAACATATGATGCATTAACCTATCTTTGGCATAAGATAGTTTATGGTCTTTTTTTGATTGAATATGCGCGATAGTATAACGTCTAGCTTCTTCGAAGATATCTTCTTTAAATAATGGACGATCAAAAAACATCTCTTTGATGATGTTGATGATATCATCCATAATTTCAGGTGAACCCACTAAATTAGGATTTGGAAAGACAAAGTTAAAACGCATAATGTGATAATCTTTTAAGATGAAAATATGGTTTGTTATAAACATACCATAAAGTGCATTTAACTTCTTGGATAAACTTTGTTTTGACATATAGCTTTGTGTATAACTTGTTAGTATACGTGCTAATAAAAAGCGATACAAGAATGCATCTGTTTCTATCTTATCGATAAAATAAAATGATATATGTACCGCTTGATATTGTTTGGTTGGTAAAAAGATCATAACTTAGTGTTTAATGCTATCTCCATCATTTTTGTAAAGGCATTTTGGCGTTCTTCAGCACTTGTTGCTTCTTTTGTAACAAGTGAATCAGAAATTGTAAGAATACATGCTGCATTTTTACCAGTTGCTAGTGCGTTTGCAAATAATGCAAAGGATTCCATTTCAACACATAAAGTACCATGTTTTTCATAAATATCTTTATATTCATCTGGATTCATACGATAAAATACATCGGATGAGTGAATGGTACCTTCAACCATCGGTATACCTAATTTTTTAGCAGTTTTCTTTAATTTAGTATTTAAAGTTCTTGTTGCAGATAACTTCTTTTTATTAGAAATACCCATAGTTTTAGCATAACTTGATTCAGACCAGCTATTTTTAGCAATAACAACATCATATAAATTTAATTGATCGGTGTAAGCCCCTGCTGAACCGATACGGATGATGTTTTCTACATCATAAAATTTATATAATTCATAAGAATATATACCAATACTTGGCATACCCATACCTGAACCCATCACACTTATTTTTCTTCCTTTATAAGTACCTGTATAGCCAAACATATTACGTACACTATTAAATTGTACGACATCTTCTAAAAATGTATCTGCAATAAACTTTGCACGTAATGGATCGCCTGGCATTAAAACTGTTTTTGCGATTAAACTTTTATCTTTTAACTCAATATGTGGTGTTCCCATCAATATTTTCTCCTTTTATAATTTTTACACTACTTGATGCACCTAATCGGTTGGCACCTTTTTCAATCATCTTTAATGCATCTTCTTGACTTCTAATACCACCACTTGCTTTAATGAGGGCATCATCACCAACAGCTTTTTTAATGATTTCAATATCCTTTGTTGTGGCACCTCTTGATGCATAACCAGTCGATGTTTTAACAAATTGTGCACCAGCTTTAACGCATAATTTAGAAACATATTCAATGTGTTTAGGCTCTAAATAAGCAGTTTCTATAATGACTTTGACCGTTTTACCTTGAGCAGCTTTAACAACCGCTTTAATATCTTTTAAGATACGCTTACGATCTTTTTGTAAAACTGCATCGATATCTACGACCATATCAATTTCATCTGCACCTAATTTGATTGCTTCTTTTGTTTCAAAGGCTTTAACTTTTGGTAAATGTGTACCAAAAGGAAACCCAACGACTGTACACACTAAAACACCGGTACCTTCAAGTCTAGATTTTGCATATTGTACCCAAATTGGCGATACACACACACTTTTAAATTGATAAGCAACAGCTTCATCAATTAATTGATCAATTTGTGCTTGATTCACAGTTGGCCCAAGCTTGGTGTGATCTATATATGTATTTAATTTCATATATATAATTCCTTTCAAATTAATTTTTATACATCCATAAAAATACTTAAATGTTGTTTGGTAAAGCTTTTAGTAATCGGCTCCCACTTCGTCTTACGTGTTTTACGATTAATTCTTTTTGACTTTTTCTTTGGTATGACTTTCGTATCTTGTAAAAACCCTGGTACATCGAGTAAGCTTGATTTAAACTTTTGAACAAATGCATTATAGTCAATCACTTTAATGACACCATCGGTTTGGTGAAATAAAATATAATCTAAAAATGGTGGAAACACAATAGATTCATTTTCTTTCCATTCGGTTGCAATATAAGATGTGTTATGTTCATCTTTTATAAAGTAATATTTTGGTAATAAGATATCCATGTCATCATAATAGGATTGTAGGTCATCTTTTTCATCGATATATCTTAAAATACCAGATAATTTTTCATCACTTAAAAATACGTATTTATTCGATTCATTCGGGTATTTTTCAATGTATGCTTTTTTAACCATGCTATAAACCTTATAGATTCTTTCCGCATTAAAAGCTAAGACATCTTCAAACATCTCTGATAAAACAAAGAAATTAAAACGATCACATATTCTTTTGACAAGTTGAATAATGTGTTTAACAATGTAATTTGGACTTAAAATTGGTAGTTTTAAGTGAAAATTTACTTCTAAATATTGTGGACTAAGTCTTTGAATATTGGGTACTTGAGATTTTGGTGTTATATAAAATGCACATGTATAACCTAAACGTGGATGTTGATATAGAAATCTAACCGATTTTTCATCCATTTCAACCTCAAAGCCTTCCAAACTATCAAAAAATTCAATAACTTCTACCATATCAAGTTGTCGTGACTTTTCCTTGAAAAAGTGGATATAAAAATGACTCAAATGGCTTCACCCCTTATGATTTATTGAATACCTTTTTTAACTTCTTATAATCTGTTCTATCTAATTGAAGCGGTGTAATTGAAACATAACCGGCATTAAATGCTGTCATATCCGCATCATCACCTTCTTTGACAAAGACATTTGAACTTAATATACGATACTCATTCGGTTTATCTGTTTTAATAAATTCGGAATGTTGAATACGTAAGCCCATCGCTGTTAATCTTGCGCCTAATACCTTTTTAAAAGATTGATGTGGGTAGTTAATGTTTAATATATCCGTATCTAAATAAAGTTCATTATCGATGATTTCATCTAATAATTTGACAGTTTCATCAAATATGTAGTCTAAATCAATATCTGCAGCTGAAAATGCAATCGCATTTAAACCCATAATCGATGCTTCAAAAGCAGCAGCAACCGTACCTGAATATTGAACATCCATCGCTAAATTGACACCATGGTTAATACCTGATAAAACTAAATCAAATTCTTGTTCAAATACTTTAACACCTAAACGGACACAGTCAGCTGGTGTACCATCTACAACAATGGTACGTACACTACCAAAAATCGGCTCGACTTCTTCAACTTCGATGTGGCCAAAATAGGTAATAGATGCTGATTTTGCTGATTGTTGCACCTTTGGAGCAGCAACAAATACGCTACCATGGTAACTGGCTGCTTTTGCTAATATACTTAACCCCTTAGCATCAATGCCGTCATCATTTACCACTAAAATATTCATTTAATCCCCTCCAAAACTTTTTCACAACGTAAACATACTTTATTGTCATTGACTTCTTTGACAATATTCCAGCAGCGTGCACATGTGTGACCATCTGCTTTAGATACTGTAACTTTTAGTGCTTTACCAACTGTAAATTCAATACTTGATACAATCAGTACTTTATGTAAATTATCTAATAAATCTAAATACTTTAAAGCGTCATATGTTTTTTCATCAACTTCTAAATTGAGATGTGCTTCTAACGATTTACCAATAACTTTTGCTTCACGTGCTAATTCTAAATGTTTTAATACATGATCACGTAATGTATCAAATAATGAATATGCATCATGTAGTTTTGGTTCTTTAAGTTTACCACCGGTTGGCATTTTTTCCAAATAAACATCATCTTGTAGTCGATATTCGAAACTATCATAAGCTTCAGACATCGTATGAGGCATAATAGGGGTTAATAATTTTAATAAGCCCATTAAGATATCATAAATGGTTGATTGGATTGCGCGACGCTCAAAATCATCTTCACTATCGCAGTACAGACTATCTTTGGTGTAATCTAAGTAAAATGCAGATAAATCATTGACAACAAATGGCACGATTAAGCGCGTTACATCGACAAATTTATATTTAGCATAGCTTTCATTGACCCTTGTTGCTAACTGATAATATTTATCGGTCATAACACGGTTTAATTGACCACGCATAGACCAGCCAATATAGTGCTTTGATGGATTAAAGTTATTTAAAACACCCAACATGAAACGAATCGTATTTCTAATTTTTCTGTAACTTTCAGAAACTTGTTTCATAAGTTCATCAGAAATACGCACATCCGCCTCATAATCAACGGATGCCACCCATAATCTTAAAACATCTGCACCTTGTTGGCTCATCACTTTAAGTGGATCAACGACATTGCCTAATGATTTAGACATTTTACGTCCTTTACCATCTAAAACAAAGCCATGAGATACAATTTCTTTATAAGGTGAAACACCATTGACTGCTACTGATGTTGTTAAACTTGAGTTAAACCAACCACGATATTGATCAGAACCTTCTAAATAAAGATCTGCTGGATAAGGTAGATTGCGACGTTTTAATATAGAATAGCTTGTGCCTGAATCAAACCAAACATCCATAATATCGACTTCTTTTGTTAAGTTTTTATCGCCTTCATAATCTTTAGGTAATAAATCCTTGACATCCCATTCATACCAAATATCTGAGCCATGTTCTTCAAATAAATTTGCTACATGATCAATTAAATGACGCTCAAGCAGTGGATTATCATCTTTATCATAAAAGATTGGAATTGGTACACCCCAAACACGCTGACGACTAATGACCCAGTCTACACGGTCTTTTAGCATATTCGATAATCTTGTCTCACCCCAAGATGTGTGCCATTTGACACCTTTTACAGCAGTTAATAAATCATCTTTTAACATGGATACATTAGCAAACCATTGTGGTGTAGATCTAAAGATAACTGGCTTTTTAGTTCGCCAATCATGTGGATATGAGTGTGTGATCGTTTCTTCATAAAATAAATTACCTAAAGCCTTTAAATCTTCGATAATTTGTGTATTGGCTTTTTCATAAAACATACCTTCATAAGGACCTGCTTCTTTTGTCATATGACCCCGCTCATCCACTGGTGATAATAAATCAAGATTGTATTTACGACCAACAATATAGTCATCTTCACCGTGACCCGGTGCAGTATGAACTAAACCAGTACCATCATCGGCTGTAACATGTTCACCTAAAATCACAGGGCATTGACGGTCATATAAAGAATGTTTATACATCATATTTTCTAACGTATGGCCTTTAAATTCTTTTAAAATCTTAACATGTTCAAAACCAAGTTTTGTTGTAACTTTTTCAAACAGGTCTTTGACAATGATATAGTTTTTACCATCGTTATTAAACCATACATAAGTAAAATCAGGATGCACCGATACTGCTAAGTTACCTGGTAGGGTCCAAGGTGTGGTAGTCCAAATGATTAATCTTGTATTAGGAAATTTATCATTTAATATATCAAAACCAAAATAAATAGATTTTGATTGTTTATCAATATACTCAATTTCTGCTTCTGCTAGTGCAGATTCAGAAGAAGGTGACCAATAAATTGGTTTTAATCCCTTATAGATAATATCTTTTTCAACCATTTGGCTAAAAATACGTACTTGATCTGCAATATAGCTTTTATCTAAGGTTAAATAAGGATGATCCCAATCCCCTAAAATACCTAATCGTTTAAATTGTTCTTTTTGTACTTCTACTTGTTTTAAAGCATACTCTCGACAAATCTTTCTAAATTCTGCTCTCGATAATGCCTTACGATCAACACCAGATTTGGTGACTTCATTTTCAATCGGTAAACCGTGTGTATCCCATCCAGGTACATAAGGTGTATAGCGACCAGACATGGTTTGATATCTTAAGACAAAGTCTTTTAAAGTCTTTTGAAAGGCATGGCCAATATGGATATTGTTATTTGCATATGGTGGCCCATCGTGTAAAATATACGGTTGATTATCTTTATTTTGTTTAAGTACTTGATTATATAAATCTATTTTTCCCCATTTTGCTTGAATATCAGGTTCTCTTTTACCAAGATTACCACGCATTTCAAATTTTGTTTCAGGCATTAATAATGTGTCTTTATAATTCATATGTCTAACCTCTTTTCTATATATAAATAAAAACGTCCTTAAAAATAAATTCTAAGGACGAAAGTTTATTTTCGCGGTACCACCTTAGTTCACATATGTAACATATGTGCCCTCAATTGTTTTAAATTTGCTCCTAGTTGATGATAACAATTGTGTTTGTTTATAAGGCTTACACCATCCCTTACTCGCTTTAAACCTTTACAATGTTATGACGGACTGATCACAGCAATATTAATTTAAATTTGTTCTTAACCAAGTCTCAATGGATTGGTCATCATATAATTCTTTGTTGCCAAATAAGTAGGTTGTATCATTAATCGCTACAATATGACCACTTACGGCATACACCACACCAGAAATAAAGGATATGACCTTGTTGGCTCTATCAATGTGTAGTGCATCAAAATTTAATATCAGTGGTGCGCCTGCCATCATTTGTCTAGCCAGTGCAGTAATATATTCATCATCATCGTTTGTGAGTTGTTCCATGATAATACGATCTGATGTTTTAATATCAATTGGTTGTTCCTTCTTCTTTTTACGTCTAAATAGCCCCATTAAATGACCCCTTTAAATAGTGATCCTATTCTTAGAAAATCACTATGATATTTTAATGCCAATTCATAGTCAGAACTCATGCCCATGGAAGTATATTTTAGTCCATATTGATGTTTTAAATTATCCAATGTTTTAAAGATTTCTTCGGTTTTTTCTAAATCATCTAAAGCACCAATTGTCATAAATCCGACTAAATTAATTTTATCATATTTTTTAACTTCTCGTACAAAATCAGCAAGATTTTCTACTAAAATGCCTTCTTTTTGTGGATTTTGTTCTAAATTGATTTGAATAAAACAATTTAATGATGTATTTCGATGTTTTTGAATCAATTTAGCAAGCTTTACCGAGTCAAGTGTGTGAAAATAGTCAATTTCATTTAAAATGAGTTTCGCTTTATTGGATTGAAGATGACCAATTAAATGCCATTTAATATCGGGGTAAGCTTTGAGTGCTTGCTTTTTAGCAAGTAGGTTTTGGACATAATTTTCACCAAAATGTCTTGCCCCTAAATCATATATTTTTTGCATCTGTTCGATACTAAAGTATTTAGATGCAACAACCGTTTTATCTAAATAGTTTAAAAAACTCATACATTAAACCTAAATAGAATAATATCACCGTCTTCAACGATATATTCTTTACCTTCCAGGCGTACTTTGCCTTTTTCTTTTGCTTGTTGTGGTGTACCATAAAGCATAAGATCATCATAACTTAAAACTTCTGCACGAATAAATCCACGCTCAAAATCCGTATGAATGATACCAGCAGCTTCTGGTGCTTTGGTACCATTTTTAAAAGTCCATGCACGTGTTTCCATCGGGCCACACGTAAAATAAGTCTTTAAACCTAACAAACGGTAACCACTTTGAATGACTGTATCAAGCCCTGATTGAGTTAAACCATAACTTTCCATAAAGATAGCTTGTTCTTCTTCATCATCTAATGAAGATATTTCATATTCTACTTGAGCTGATATCGGTATAATTTCTATTTGATCTTTTTTAGCTTTTTCATATAAAACAACATAATGGGGATTATCCATCGGACTTGATAAATCATCTTCAGCTAAATTAGCAATATATAATGCTGGTTTTAAACTTAAAAGATTAAAACCTTTGACAATTTTATCTTCTTCTTCACTAAACTCTAAATCACTTGCAAGACCATCAGTTTCAATCATTTCTTTAACCTTTAATAAAGCAGATTGTTCGGTGATGGCTTCTTTAATTTTTACCTTAACTTGTTTTTCTAAACGCACCAACCTTTTTTCAATAGACTCTAAGTCAGCTAAACGTAATTCCATTTCAATAATTTCTAAATCACGTAAAGGATCTACTTTACCTTCAACGTGTGTAATATTTGTATCATCAAAACAGCGAATGACGTGTGCTATTGCATCTACTTGACGTATATGACTTAAAAATTGATTACCTAGTCCTTCACCACTGGATGCACCCTTTACTAAGCCAGCAATATCAATAAATTCAATCGTAGTTGGTAAAATTTTACCAGATTTATAGATTGCTGCTAATTTTTCTAAGCGTTCATCTTTGACTTGTACAACCCCTACATTTGGGTCGATGGTTGCAAATGGATAGTTTGCTGCTGTGACTTGTGATTTAGTTATTGCGTTAAAAAGTGTAGATTTACCAACATTCGGTAAACCTACGATTCCGATACTTAACATATTTTAGACCTTTCGTTAAAAAAGGCGAGACGCCTTTTTTTATTTTCTCTGTAACCAAGAAGGTAATGTACGCTTCTTAGGTTCTTCATTCGTTTCTTTAGTTTCTAATGGTTCTAAACCAGATTGTGTTAGTTTAACTTGATCAACACTGCTTTTTCTAAATATCTCTCCAGCTAAATCTTCAACTTCATTACCTTTAGCGCGTAATTCATAACCGGTTGCTACAATTGTAACAATCATTTCATCTTCTAAATCTACACTGACGGTATGACCATAGATGACATTTAAATCAGATTCTGTTGCATTTCTAATTTCGGTTAATGCTGCTTCAATTTCAAATAATGTAACTTCTGCACCACTTGAGATATTAACGATTGCATCAGTTGCTCCATCAATTGAAACTTCAAGTAGCTTCGAGTGAATTGCTTTTCTTGCTGCTTCAATCGCACGGTCTTCACCACTTGCCATACCAATACCCATGAGTGCGGTACCTTTGTTTTCCATTACTGTACGAACATCGGCAAAGTCAACGTTAATCATACCAGGTACTGCAATAATTTCTGCAATCCCTTGTACACCTTGACGTAGTACTTTATCAGATTCTCTAAATGCATCTAATAGTTGCATATCACGATCAGCAATTGTAAATAATCTTTCGTTAGGAATGACGATGAGTGTATCCACATTCGGTTTTAACTCTTCAAGCCCTGCAATGGCATATTGCATACGTAATGAGCCTTCAAAGACAAAAGGCTTTGTAACGATACCAATAGTTAAAACACCCAACTCTTTTGCAATACGTGCAACCACCGGTGCAGCACCTGTACCAGTGCCTCCACCCATACCTGCAGTAATAAAAACCATATCTGCACTTGATAAGACTTCTCTAATTTCATCTTCGGATTCTAATGCAGCTTGCTTACCAACTTCTGGTTTAGCACCTGCACCTAATCCTCTTGTTAATTTTTTACCAAGTTGGATGCGTTCATCTGCTTTAGATACCTTCAGTACTTGAGCATCTGTGTTCATCGCAACATACGAAACCCCTCTAACATCATTTTCAATCATTCGGTTGACTGCTGAGTTACCCCCACCACCTACACCAATGACTTTAATAACGGGCTTTTGATTAAATTCGTCTTGCATTCCAAAAACCATGCTATCACTCCTATTCATACTACTTCTCATTGTAAACTATTTTTGATAAAAAATAAAGTCTTTAATATGCTACTTTAGGATAATTCGTTTTTTCATAAAACTCTTTTTTAAAATCCAGTAGGCGATCTTCTTTAATTGCTTGCCTAATTTCAGCCATTAAATGCTTTAGATAGGCCAAATTTTGTATAGTAACAAGTCTTTGACCTAATTGTTCTTCTGCTTTAAATAAATGCCTGATATAACTTTTGGTATATTTAGAAATACTTGTGTTTAAATTTGGGTCTAAACTAGACATATCACGTTCAAATTCTTTACGTTTGACATTAACTTTACCTACCGTTGTAAAAGCTGATCCATGACGTGCATTTCTAGTTGGTAAAACACAATCAAACATATCTACACCATTGATAACATTTTCTAATAAGTCTTCTGGTGCACCTACACCCATTAGATATCTTGGTTTATTAAATGGTAATATCGGATTTAAATGTCTTGTCATATCATACATTTCTGCTTTCGTTTCACCAACGGATAGACCACCAATCGAGTACCCTGGAAAGTCCATTTTTATGAGTTCTTGTGCACAATGTGTTCTTAAATCTTTATTTAAACCACCTTGTACAATACCAAACAATGCTTGGTCAGTTTTTAGTGCTTCTTTACCACGTTTTGCCCAGCGAATCGTACGTTCAACCGAATCTTTCATATATTCATAAGACTCATACGGTGGTGGACATTCATCAAAAGACATAATAATATCGGCACCCAAGTCTTCTTGAATACGAATAGCATCCTCTGGACTTAAAAACAGTGGTGCGCCTGATTTATGATGTTTAAAATAAACGCCTTCTTCTTTAATATCTCGTAGTTTCGCTAGTGAAAACACTTGAAATCCGCCGGAATCGGTTAAAAGTGCACCATCCCAATGCATAAATTTGCGAATACCACCGTGTGCTTTTACAATATCTTCACCTGGTTGTTGCCATAGGTGGTATGTATTTGCAAGTATAAGTCCTTCACTGACTTCTTTTATTTCTTCAACGGTCAAAGTTTTTACTGTAGCAAGTGTACCAACAGGCATAAAAATTGGTGTTTCGAATACACCGTGGGGTGTAGTTAATTTACCAAGTCTGGCACCACTTTGCTTACAAACATGTAACACTTCATATGAAATCAATTAAAATCACCTTCCATCCTTGAAATTATACCACAAAGTGGTAGAATAAGGAATGTAAAAATAGCGGTATCCTAGGAAAATACCCGCTTTAAAAAAACAAGGAGAAATATATGAATAGAAATTTTGATTTAAAAGATATTGTCATACAAATGACTATTTCAGCTATTTATGTTGTTTTAGTCTTTGTATTTTATTTTATGAGTTTTGAAGCGATTCAATTTAGAATTGCGGAAATACTACTTGTGTTGGTGTTTTTTAATAAAAAACATACCATTGGTATTGTCTTTGGTACGTTTTTAGCCAATTATTTCGGTGCATTCGGGCTAATTGATGCACTTTACGGATCGCTTGCCACCCTACTAGTTTGTATTTTCTTATATTTATTTAGAAAACAATGGGTTTTAGCACTACTTATATTTCCAGCGTTATTTAATGGTTTAGTGATTGCTTTTGAAATATCTTATCACTTTGATACCTTTAATATTTACTGGCTTAACTTTGCAACGATTGCACTTGGTGAATTTGTAGTTGTTGCATTATTAGGGATTCCACTTATGCTTAGCTTACAAAAAACAGATGTTTTAAAGCCTTATATTACTTAAGATTTTTAATTTGTTTTTTAACAACTGTTGGAATTGGTACTTGACTAAAGTCGGATATAACTTCAAAAGGACTAACGACGTTAGATACTGCACCCTTATATAACTGAATATGCCATACAAGATGTGTAAATACATGTTTAACGGGTTTAAGTTCTTCTGTAATTTGTATGTCTAAACCTAAGTCATCTGCTTGGCTAATTGCACCATTTAAACTATCTGATTCAAATTGTACAAATTCATAAAAACCATGTAATAAATCTTCATCACGTTTTCTCATAAGAAATCCATCTTTGTGTTCTAGTATGAATGCATATAAATGGATTTCTTTTTTTCTTGCAAGTGGGGACATTTTTGGATAGTTTAACTGTACTTCGTTTAAGTTTGCTAAACATACATCCTTTAATGGACACGCCCCACAAAGCGGATTTGTTGGTTTACATACTGTCGCGCCTAATTCCATCATGCTTTGCGTATATAAATAAGGATCGCCTGATGCTTCAATCAGTTCTTTATTGAGTTCATTTAACTTCTTCTTGTTTTTATCCAGTCTAAAATCGTCTGCTAACATCTTAACACGTGACAACACTCGAATCACATTGCCATCCGTTGCTGGATACGGCCTATGAAAGGCAATGCTCATAATCGCACCCGCCGTATAAGCGCCAATACCAGGTATTTTTAGCACTTTAAAATAATCATCCGGTAATTGACCATCATGATGATCTATGACATACTGTGCACCTTTATGAAGCAATCTAAAGCGTCTATAGTATCCGATACCTTGCACAAGTTTTAAAACATCTTCGATTTCAGCATCGGCTAATGCTTGAATCGTTGGATACACTTTTAAAAAACGTTCATAGTACGGTAACATTGTATCCACTTGGGTCTGTTGTAACATCACTTCAGATACCCAAATATGATAGGGATTGTCCGTATGTCGAAACGGTAAATCGCGTTTGTTTGCTTGATACCAATTAAATAGTCGTAAATATGCCATAATGTCCCTTCCTAAAGCCTATTGTATCAAATATATTGTTAATTGATGCTAAAATGTTAAAGATGAAAGGATGATTTATAAATGAGAGACATTATTTTAGGCAGACGCTCTATTAGAAAATATACAGATCATAAAATTTCTCGTGATGAATTAGATAGTATATTAAACGATGCACTGCGTGCACCCTCTAGTAGAAATTTACAACCAGTTCGATTATTTATTATTGAATCTCAATCAGCAAAAGAAAAATTAAGGCCATTGTTATATGGTAACCAACTACAATTAGATACTGCTTCTCAACTTATCTTAGTCACGTCAGATATACGTAAATATGATGATGCACATATCATTTTTGATCGTTCTGTTGCCTTAGGTAAAATGCCGATTGAAATTAGAAATAGAAATTTAGAAAGTTTCAAATCACTAGAAATTGATCCGAATGATACGAGTTATTTAAACTCACTTCATTTAGATGGCGGTTTATTTTCTATGAATCTTATGACAGTTGCAAGAATGTATGGTTATGATACATGTGCAATCGGTGGTTTTGATAAGCAAAACATTAATGATGCACTAGGCATTGATAAGCGTTATTTACCAGTATTACTTATATCAATTGGTCAAGCTGATGAAACAGGCTATGAATCTATTCGATTAAGCGCCAAAGAAGTTACAACCTTTATTGAATAATGAAAACGACCCAAATATTATATTTGAGTCGTTTTTTTTCATTAAATATCGTATGAACTAATAATTTGAGCCGGTGTTTTTCTTAACAACATACCTAGTGGTAGTAAACCAATAATTAGGTTTGCCAGATAGACAAAGACTACACCTATAAACATAATAAGTGGATCAATTTTAAATTCTACAAAATCACTTAAAGGTGAATTTGAAAATGAGTTAAGTATAAATGACATGAGTATAAAACCTATAAATGTTGATATTGAAGTTAACATGATAATTTCAACAGCAAACGAATTGTATAACTCAATCTTTTTGATGCCTAGTGCACGATAAACCGAAATTTCATATATTCTAGAAATCATGCTCGAGCGCATCACAAAGTAAAATGCTAATAAGCCACCGGCAATTAAAAAGGCGGTAATAGAAATATTTGCAGCAATTTGTTGAGCAATAGTAATACGGTTTTCTTCACGTGCTTGCTGGCTACTTAAAGTGACATTATATCCCGCTGTTTCTAAATCACCAATCAATGATTGATAATTTGGTGTATAAATATAAATATATTTACTATGATCATTGGTAATATATTGTTGTTCGTATTCTAAATCAGTCATTGGTGTCGTCGTTGTATCTACCCCTACTAACAATAATGCAGTTTTATAATTAAATGTAAAAATGGATTTATTAGTATTTTTTGTAATACCTACAATCTCATATGCATAATCTTCACCAGCATAATAACCATCAAACGATAATATTTCACCAACAAAGTCTTTGGCACTCCATATACCTATATCATTGTAGCCTAAGGCACCTAAACTACCATCTTCATAAATACCATAACTAATAACGACTTCATTTTCATTTAAAGGTAATCTACCGCTATATAAATCACTTTGAGTTAATTGTTCTGCATATTCTGTTCTAATAGCATTCGGTAGATTCTTATATTTGCCATTACCCAAATCTATTTTGAGATTTGACAAAACAGAATTAGTAAAATGGATTCTATAGTCACCACTTGTTGATGTGTTGACGTGGTTTAAGAGCCCACTTGCTGCACCTTTTTGATTGTATAAAGTATCTTTTTCTACGTAAATATAACGTTCATCGATACTTAACATGTTTTTATAGTCTCTATTCAAAATGGTATACATGTTAATTGATGAAAATGCAATCAACATACCACTAATCATAAAGATAGCGAGCATCAATTTACCTTTACGTCCAAAGTTTAAAATCTTTTTAAAAGCAATCCAAAAACTATTTTTAACTGAAATCGTTAAGCGTCTTTGTTTTTCGACTTGACTATGATCTAATACCGATTCATCAAAGTTTGTTTGAAGTAATTCTTCTCTTGTTTTTTTAGTATAATGGGCATCTTTAACTTCAATATGCGATTCATCGTTTAATAACTTTACTTTTTGAATATCACTGTCCACATCAATATATAGTGTTTTATTTTTAATAATTAAACGAACATTGGCTACCACATCATCTTCACTATCTGTGTAAAAGCTTGCATTTAACTTATCAGATTTTAGTGTCGATAAATTTTGTAAATCTTTTAAGTAAATTGTATTTTCACTTGAAATACCATGCTCACTTACAAAATTATTTTGCTTATCTTCAATAATCTTTCCATCTTGAATCTCAATGATACGGTCACCATAAAAATTAGCCAGTTCTTTTTCATGTGTTACTAAAATAACTAATTTAGTAAGTGAAATTGATTTGATAATATTCATAATTTCGAGTGTATTTTTACTATCTAGGTTACCGGTTGGCTCATCAGCAATAATGACTTTAGGATTTTTAACTAAGGCGCGTGCAATCGCAACCCTTTGTTGCTGACCACCCGATAGTTGTGTACTACGTTTTTTTCTAAAACGATACATACCTACTTGTTTTAAGATATAGTTGACTCTTGTTTCTATTTCTTCTTTATCATTAATACCAATCATCTTTAATACAAATGCCACATTATCAAAGACACTTAAGTTAGGCATCAAGTAATAGTTTTGGAAAATATAACCCACAGATTCAGTGCGTATTTTATCCCAAACACTTGCATTGTAATGCTTGATATGTTGATCAAAGAACTTAATTTCACCTTGTTGTACCTTATCTAAGCCGCCAACAACATTAAGTAATGTCGTTTTACCCGAACCTGATGGTCCTAATAAGACATGTAATCCCTTTTCAGGAAATTGTAAAGATACATCATTTAAAACATGAATACTATTTTTCTTACCACGATTAAAGTGTTTATTTAAGTGTTTAACTTCTATCATAATGTATCCTCTCTACTTTCTGTTAGATTTTCTATGACTGAAATTTTAAATGTTTTCTTATTGAAACGACGTGCTAACCAAATAGAGAGATAAGTAAATGTTAAGAATAAAACAACATAATCAATTGGTAGGAGTGTTTCAAGAATAAAGTTGAAGTTTGAAAAGTTTCGACTTAGTAAGTTCAGAACAATTAAACTAATAATAAAGGAAATTATCATCATAAATAATTGTTCAAAAATGACGAGCATACCTAATTTAGATTCATTGGTTCCAATCGATCTAAATATAGCAAAATCTTTTCTTCTGGAACTCATGACATTTTTCATGACAGCATATAAAATGAAGTATAAGAATAATGCAAAAAAGAATATAAATGCATAAAAGAATAAAGAGAATAAAAAGTTTAAAGGAGCAAACAAGTTGCTTAAGGCATCTTTTTCGTTCTCAGGATAGATAACGCGGTAGTCACTAGAATCTTTTAATTGATTAAATAGTCGATTAGCGCTGATACTACTTGATGCTGTAACAAGCGCCACACTATCGTCTTTAACAACGTTTAAGTGATTATGAGGAAAATATATAACTGATCTATTTGAATCATCATATTTTCCAGCAATCTCATAAGTGTTTTGGATTTCTTTATAATACTTCACATAGGCATCAACACTTTCAATTTCTAACAAAACATCACTAGAAAAGTAATTTTTTAGATCAATTTCATATCCCCAATAACTTAATGTGTGTGATCCTCCATCGGTTAAATTTATTCGATATTCAACAACATCTAAATTGATGTTAGTAGGTTCAGAAATTAATCTATAAGCATAATCACCAATATGTTCTGTTGCATATAGATCAGTAGCTCTTAAGTAGGTGAATGTGTTAAGTTTATCACCTACTTCAACTTGAAATGCATTAGATACGATAACCTGGTTTGGTGCTAAATTATTTAAATTTACATCACCTTCAATGATAAATTGTGGTCTTTTGGCAATATGATAGGTCGTATCAAACTCATACCTACCACTTAAATACATCATTTGTTGATTTTTATCGATATATTGAATCGATAATGTATCGTATTGATCTAGTTCAAATACACCTTCATAAACATAGTGATTACCACTTAAATTTCGTATATAATTGTAATCATTATTGGTTAAGAGTTGGCCGTCTTTACGAATAACATACATACGATTATCCGAAATATTCTTACCATAAAACCCGAAATATTCACCTTCCGTATTCCCTATTTGAAAGCTAAAAATCTCACTACGAGCAGCATTCATTGCATTGGTATAAGTCATCGTAAATACCAAAACAATCATCACTTGTAGGGCAATAAAAAAGATAAGTAACCGCGGTCTTGATAACAAATTTCTTAAAGCAAACCTTGCAATTGTGTCCATAGTCATTTTTGCAGGGTCTGGTTCTTTTTCTAGTGTCATTGTAGCAACATTTTTTAATTTTTTATCTTCTACGACTTCACCATCATGCATTTTAATATGACGTGTTGCAATATCTTTAACTTGATCATAATCATGTGTGACGATAATAATTAATTTATCTTCCGATAGTTCTTTTAATAACTCAATGACTTGTTTAGAACTTTCTGAATCCAGGTTACCAGTTGGTTCATCGGCAACAATAATTGGTGTATCTTTTGCTAGTGCTCTTGCAATAACAGCACGTTGTTTTTGACCACCAGATAACTTCGCTGCACGATGATTTTTATGACTAGTTAAGCCGACTTTATCAATGAGTTCTAACGCTCGTTTTTTACGTAATTTTCTAGGATAATTTTGTATTTCCAATGCTAACAAGACATTTTCATAAACAGTAAAAGAATCGATAATATTATAGTTTTGAAAGATAAACCCAATATACTTAGATCGATAATTTTCCCAGTCTTTAACTAGAAAGTGTGATGTTTCTTCATTTTGAATGAATAATTCACCATCTTCATATGTATCTAAACCTGATATAACATTTAATAATGTCGATTTACCACTACCAGATTCACCTGTTACTGCAACAAACTCACCAATATTAAAATCAAGTGATACTTTTTGCATACCAACAGATACACCATCACCTGATTTGTAGTATTTACTTATATTTTCTAATTTTATGAGCGACATAGTTATTCCCCTATAATCTCTATTATTTTATCTACTTTATCAACTAAATAAGTTGGTTTTTCACCAATCAATTGTTCTTTATCTCTAAATCCCCATGTAACACCGATAACATCAACATCTGCATGTTTACCGGTTTGAATATCTACTTCTGAATCCCCTATAAATATAGCCTCTGCATTATCTAATTTAAGTGTATTTAATGCATATAATAAGGGTGCTGGATCAGGCTTTTTGGCGATATTTGGTCGTTCGCCTATGACTAAGTCAAATAAGCCTTTAAAATAGTGATTAATGATGTGTTCAACGGCCCTTTGGTGTTTATTTGACACAACCGCGAGCATATACTTTTTCTTTAATTGATGCAATAAATCCACAATACCTTCATAAGGTTTTGTATGTACTTTGGAGTGTTTTTCCAAGTACGGTATATAAATATTTAAAGCTTGATCTAAATATTTATCATCATCTTTTAAAACGCTTTGCCACAGTCTTTTAGCACCATGACCTAAGTACCTTCTAACATCTAATCTATCAACATTTGGAAGTTTGAGTTGATCTAAAGTGAAGTTTACACTATGTGTAATATCATCTAGTGTATCTAATAAGGTACCATCTAAATCAAAAATGATTGCTTTTAACTTATTCATACATACCTACTTTCTAAATTTAATTATATCACATTATGGGATAATAATAGGTTATTCATTAGGTTAAATATACAAAAAAAAAAGGAGGTTTTCAACTCTCCCTTTTAAGCTTTTACAATGTTTTCTATTAAATAATTGGTTATATTGCACAGCCATCTGGACCACATACATCATCATCTGATCCAATTGTTTTAAACGGATTTGCTTCCTTATACGCTTGTTCTAAAGCTTGTTTAAACATTGCTTCTGGTTGTGCACCACTCACTGCGTATTTTCTATCTAACACAAAGAATGGGACACCACGTACACCTATTTGCTGTGCTTCATTAATTTCTTCTAATACAACATCTTCAAATTGATTTGATGTCAATACTGTTTTAGCTTCTTCTACATTCATATCCAATGTTTTTACTATATCTAATAATACTTTGTCATCATGAATATTTAGCCCCCTAGTAAAATATGCATCAAATAGTTTTGTAGAAATATCAGATTCGTTACCAAACTTACGGGCCCATTTTGCTAAACGATGTGCTTTAAAGGTGTTGGTCATTTGCATATTATCATAATCATATGTTAGACCAATTTGTTTAGCACGTTGAACTGTTTGCATAAACATTTCTTTAGCCTGATTTAATGAAACACCTTTTGTTTTAGAAAAGATTGTATAACTATCTTCGTTTGTTTCAAATGGTGCATCAGGATTTAATTGATACGCTTTATAAACCACTTCAATCTTATCTTTATGCTCAAATGCATCTAACACTTTTTCAAAAACTGTTTTACCAATATAACAAAACGGACATGAAAAGTCACTCCAAACTTCAACTTTCATTATAACTCCACCTACTTTCATCTACTGTCTATTGTATCAGATGACACCAAATAAAAAGTTGCCTAGGCTCAGGCAACTTTAATTGTGTGATTTTATTTTCCTTCTAAAGCAATTAAACTCACAATAAGTAGTAATAACGGTTGGTATACTGTGTTCCAAATAATGTTTACAACTGCTTGGACTTGTGTCCATAAATCACTACTGGAATTCCATGCATCAATATATTGTTGAAAAGAACCTAAGAATAATGATGCAAATACAACACCTGCTACAACTAACCCTACTAAACCTACTAAACGTCTCATAGATAATCCTCCGTTTTTTTATATTTTACTATAATTTATTACAAAACTGAGTAAATATACAATAGATTTTATTCGGCTTTATATTTAATAATTTCATCAATTGTTTGACGGATAAATTTAATCGCTTCTTTGAGTGGTTTTGAAGTTTTTAAATCTACATCAACCATACGTGCTAAATCTAATGGCTTTTTAGTGCCTCCAGCTTTAAGCACTTCAATCCAGTCGGCTGGATCTAATGTTTTATCAAAGATTCTACCTGAAACGACAGTACCTAGTGTAAGTCCTGCTGAATACGTATATGGATATAGGCCCATAAAGTAGTGTGGCTGACGCATCCATGTTAAGCCTGCATAGTCAGGAATTTCTACTGCATCTCCCCAAAACTCTTTTAAGACACTTAATTTAATATTGTTAAGAATATTGGCAGAAATTGGTTCGTTATTATCAATTTTTTCATAAACTTTTCTTTGGAAAGCAGCTTCTAAAAGATGCGTTACAAAGTTATGATAATAAGTTCTTGAAATCATCACAGATTGGATCCAACGTTTTGTACGTGGATCTGTTGTCTTAGACATGAGATGACGACTCATAATAAGTTCATTAGTTGTTGAAGGCGCTTCTATAAAATAAAGTGAAGGTCTTGTATTAAAGATATTTTGATGTTTATTTGCATATTGGAAGTGCCCTGCATGACCAATTTCATGGGCTAAAACCATAACTTCATCCATTTGACCATTCCAGTTAATTAAGATAAATGAGTTTTGACCATAAGGCGATGAACAAAAACCACCAGTTGATTTACCAACATTTTGAGGAAAATCGATCCAGCGTTCATCAAATGAACGACGAACAATTTCTAAGTATTCTTCACCCAATATAGATAATCCATCTAATAACATATCTTTAGAAGATTCAATCGTTACTTTAGGCTCAAAACTATCATCAACTGCTATTTTTAAATCTGCATAAGTCATTTTATCTAAACCATGGATTTTACCTAGATGCTTTGCATATTTACGCATTGCAGGTGCAAGTTCTTTCATAATCACATCAATTTGACGATCCATAAATGATTTAGGTACCTTTTGATTATAGAGTAAATAATCAAAAACCGATTTAAAACCTCTAGCATCAGCCAGTGCCTTTTCTTTTTGAAGATGTGCATAATATTGACTAGCAAACCCATGTTGATATTCACTTAATTTATCATAAAAACTTTCATATGCTTGACGGCGTACATCGCTTCTTGCATCATATTCATACTCATTTTCAAATAAAGTAAATGAATTAGGATACATAACACCATCCACTTCAAAGTCACTAAACTTCATATCGACGAGTTTAAAGCGGTTATAGCTTGCATAAGGTGCATTTAATACTGGCGATAATGCGGTTAAAAGTTTTTCTGCTTCTGGTTTTAAAGTATGTTTTTTATATGCAAGCATCTCTTCTAAATAAAGTGTATTACCTGGATCAAGTTGGGCTGCTTCTAAGACAACTTTACGAGGCACTTTTTTAAGTTCATTGTCATAAAAATCTAACTTTTTACTAATGGTTTGTAGTATGATGGAAGTTTTACCACTTTTTATTTGATTAGCTTCACTAACACCATCAACGGATGATTGGAGTGATGCATATGCATTAATCGATGTAATTAGTTCATAAATAACTTTTAAATCATTCAAACTTCTATTAATAATTTGGGCATCTTTTAGTTGTTTTTCGTATTGATCGACAAAGATATCAACTTTTACTTCCAAACTTTTAATAGCAGCTTCAAAAGTTTGATCATCTTTAAATATTGTATGCACATCCCATGTATGTGCTTTGTTAACATCTTCTCTTTTGGGTAATTGTTGTTTCATTGAATCTCTCCTTTTATTTTTTTCGCTTGTAGATAATATAAATCATAAATAACGTAAATAAATATATAGGCAATATAATTATATAAACCCAATAATTGCTGTAATCATGAATCGCTACGGTAATAGAAAATGCCATCGACCATACAAATGTTGTAATGTATAAAACAATATACCGTACTTGCCGCCAATAAAAGAAAAAGCACATTAACACAAGGCTTGATAACGGTACTGCATAAACAAGTAGCGTCCAAGCCGGATAATTGGCATCCATTAAAGATAGTACACCAAAAGCTATACCTGCAAGTAACCATACAATAGAGGCATAAAAATAAGCCAGTATATAGCGATGTTTAAATAAAGAATATCTTATTTTTCTTTTTGAAATTAATTGGTCAACCGTAATACCAAAAAACTTTGATAACTTTTGTAAGACAAAAATATCCGGCACACCTTCTGCCCTTTCCCATTTGGAAATGGATTTATCCGAGTAATTGAGTTTCTCTGCTAATTCTAATTGAGTAAGTGCCATTTTTTTACGGTAATAAGCAATATTATCAGCAATAAATTGAGTTGTCGTCTCTTTTTTATTATTTTCCATGGCATTATTATAACATAAATCGCCGATTCTACTCATAGTAGAACATTGTTTTTCTTCTCTATTATGTGAAAATAAAGAGTAGGTATACCTTTTATACTTATATTATTATAATAATTGTAAGTCAAAATCAATAAGGAGGACATACAATGATCAAATTAATTGTAGATTCAACATGTGACTTAGATGAAACATTTATAAAAAAACATGATATTAATGTAATACCTTTACAAGTATTAATTAATGGTATATCTTATAAAGATAAACTAGAAATTGAATTAGAAACACTCTATGAACATATTAGACAAGGTGATGACGTTAAAACCTCATTACCTAGTTATGATGATATGTTTCCACTGTTTGAAAACTATGCCAAAACAAATCAACCTTTTATTTTCTTTTCATTTGCTAAAGCACTTTCTGGTACATATAACTTTGCAAGTATTTTAGTTGAAGAACTTAAAACTAAATATGATACACCTATGGCAGTCATTGATTTAAAAAATGGTGGTTTAGGTAGCACTTTACTGATTGAAGAAATTGTGCGTTTTACTCAAAAAAACAATAACTTTGATGAGGTGGTAAACTTTAGTGACAATCTAACCAATCATATGAAACATTTAATTATGCTTGAAGATGTAAGCCAACTAAGAAAAGGTGGTCGTATATCAGCTATTGCCTCCGCACTTTCTACTGCATTAACAATTCGTCCCGTATTGGAGTTGGTCCAAGGTGCCATCAAGTCTTATAAACGCGCTATAGGCTCGAAACGTGCGCTTAAAGAACTTGTTAACTATGTAGAAAAACATCATCTTGCTAAAGACCATACCATTGGTATACTAAGAACTGCTAATGATGATCTATTTAATAATTTGTATGATAGTCTAAAAAAACTAGGATACACCAACATTAGAGTTGGTACCATCGCCAGTGTAATGACTGCACACATTGGTTTAGATGCCGTAAGTATTTGTTTTTTAACATAAGTTGTACATAACTAAATCATATATAAATAATAAAGGTTTGAATTAATCAAACCTTTATTTATAGGTATAGGTAAAGTTTTCGCTTAAATTTGATTTCTTACCAGTCATATCAACTGCTCTTACTTGAATATTATATGTCTTATTAGGCTCTAATTGACGTAAAGTAATTTGGTTTAATGGCACTTCAGTAAACTTTTCACCATCAATATAAACCTCATAGTAATCAATACTATAATCATCTTCAGCGCTATGCCAAAATAAACTGTTTTGTAGTTGAGTTGATGCTGTCAAACCTGTTGGTACTTCCGGTTTTAATTTATCAATTTTTCGATAATCTCTTTGATAAACTCTTACATAATCAATTTCGAATACTTGTGGAAATATTTCGTTATCAACACCTTGAATACCACCCCATGATCCTCCAACAGCAACATTCATAATTAAATAAAATTGTTCTGTAAATGGAAAAACTTCATGCGCATGATGGGCTTGATTAAATTGAGGTGTATAAATATATTTAAATATTTCAAAACCATCAATATAGGTAGTAATTTGACCTGGTTCCCAAATAAGTTCAAATACTTTAAACGTATCTTCTAGCGTAGGGTACTCTAAACTACTATGATGGTTGTTACCATGCATCCCATTATAGGCACTTGTGTGTAAAGCACTGTGTACAATACTAGGCTGATAACCAACATATTCCATAATGTCTATTTCACCACTATGTGGCCAGCCACCATATGTACTATCGGTTGGCATCATCCATATTGCTGGCCATAAGCCACGCCCCTTTGGTAATTTTGCTCTTACCTGAATACGTCCATACTTAAAATCACCTTTATGTCTTGTTGTCAGTCTAGAACTCGTATATTGTCGATTAAAGTGTGGTTCATTTTTAACATGGATTTTTAATGTACCATCAGACACTTCATGATTTGTATAAGTATAATATTGTAGTTCTTGGTTACCCCAACCATGTCCACCGATTTCAAAATTCCATTTATCGACATCTAATTGATCACCTTCAAATTCATCAGCCCATACACCAACCCACTCATCATCTAAATAAGGTACTTTAATTTCTTTGACAGGTTTAATATGATAAGTTGGCGAACAGCTTGCTAAAACAAGACCAAATAATGAAACTAATGTTAATATAACAATCCTTTTCATACTATTCACCTGTAATACCTGTTTTATCAATACTTTGTGTAAATTGTCTTTGACCTACAAAGTATAACACTAATAACGGTAAAATTGTTAATACATTACCTGCCATAATAATACCTTCATTTATAGTCGATGCATCTGAACCAGATGGATATAAGGTTTCATAACTTGCTCTAAAACGTTGTAACATAATTGGTAATGTATCAATACTTCTTGCATATAAAGACACCATAAAGGTATCGTTCCAATACCAAACAAAAGCAAACAAGAAAACAATAACAATAGATGGAATCGCTAGTGGTAAGTTAATCGTATAAAACACTTTAAATTGACTTGCACCATCAATTTCTGCAGATTCATTTAATACTTTAGGAATTGATCTAAAGAACTGGTAAAAAATTAATATAAAGATTGCTTGGTTGATACCTTGACCAAACAAAGCGGGTAAAACCATACTCCATATAGTGTTAATTAAGCCCAATTGATTAAATAAAGGAGCTTGTGCAACCATTAATAGTTGTGGTGGTAATATAAAAGTTGTCAACATTAAAACAAAGAATGTTTTCTTTAATGGAAACTCATATCTAGCAAACCCATAACCGATTAAAGCACTTGATACAGTTGCAGCCACACTCACTTGTAAAACATAGCCGGTTGTCGTAAAAATAGATTCACCTAAATTTAATACTTCAAAAGCACGTCTATAATTTGTGATTTCAAATGAATTCGGCACCCAACGAACACCTTGATTAATTAAATCTTCAACCCCCATAATACTGGTTACGCCCATAAATAATAATGGATATAAGTAAATATAGCTAAAGGTGATTAATAAAATATATAAAAATATTTTGTAAATGAGACCATCTGTAAAATTAAGACCAAAAAATATACGTTTTATCTTAGCTTTGTTTATGTTTTTCATCATGATCTTTTCACCTTCTTATTAATACTTAATAAACCTACAAATAGACCCATAATAATGACCATAATGATGAAATAAATCCACATCATTGCAGCAGCGTAACCATAACCAAACCACATCTCACTAATCGTATTGTCCATATGCGCTCTTGCTAATTGTAAAATGCCCCCCTCTTCAACAAATAATGACATCGATACAAGTACATATATAATGTTAACCATAATAAGCGGCTTTAGGGAAGGTAAAGTAATTTTCCAAAAGTTATCCCATGGTGAGGCACCATCAATACTGGATGCTTCATATAAATCAGGATCAATTTTATTTAATCCTGCAATCATAATTAAAATAGGAATACCTGCATACCATAATACATACAATAAAGAATTCATTAAGGATTCAATTGGGTTTGCTACCCAAGGTCCTAAATTATCCATAATAAACTGTAAACCGGTATTATCTTCGATTGAAGGTAGTGAGGTCATACCTTGTTGAATGAGTTCGTTTAATACTGGTCCTGATGCAATAACAACCGGTAAGAAAAAGATAGTACGCCAAAATCCTTTACCACGATTTACTTGTTGAATTAATACAGCGATAATGATTGAAAATACAATCACAAGTGGTACCGCAATAATGATTCTTGATATATAGTCTAAGTACATAGGCATAATAGTTTCTACGTCACTAATAATACGTACATAGTTTGCAATACCAATCATTTGACTATTCATCCCGGTTTGAATATTAAAAGATGATCGCGTAAAACTTAAAAACAGTGAATACACTAGTGGATAAAAGGAAAATATAACGAATCCTATAAGCCACAAACCGATAAATAGGTAACCATAAAAGGCTGCACGTCGATGTCTTAATATTTTAATTTTAATCAATTTAAATAATATGACATGTGTTTTTGTTATGGTTAATATGAAATTATTCGTCAAAAAATGTTTTATCTTTTTAAGGATTTGACTTGTTTTTTCAATAAACTTTTTCATCATACTATCTCAACACTTTCTGCCGGTATGGTGATACCTTCGTAATTGACAACTTGGTTTGTATAATTAATGTATATATAAATATAATTATTGTCACGTACGTATGTGTTTTTAACAACACCTTGACCTAAAATTTGTCTTGCAGCGTGTCTGGCACCAATGGTATGGCTTAACACATCGTTTAAGCGATGATAGTCTAAAACAATTTCATCTTGATAATGACTAAAAGTTGTAGAAAAATATTGTTTTGCCATCGTAAATCGCATTTTATATGTATTTTCCATCGTTAAAATATAACTCGGGTTGATACCATAGTCTATCATTTGTAATAATCTTTGATTACCAATCTCATTAAAGTTTAAATAGTTACAATAATATGGTACAGAGCCCTTTAATACAATGGGTAATATTGGAACTAAATCAGTGTAGATTGTAAATTGTTTATTCGTCGTTGGCATGTGAGTATATGCGCTCATATGTTTGAATACATTGGCATTGGCTTTATTTAAGTAATGAACATCATATAGTGATAATAATTGATCATATATTTCAAAACTATCTGCTTTAGATAGTAACTTTCCGTGCTCATAAGAACTAAATAACGTGTGACCAATGCTAGGACTATATAAGCCAGTAACACCAAGTTTAACAATGGATTCATGATCGTTGATCGCCATTTGTAAACTATCTTCAGGCTTTAATAAAAACACTTTATGCCTTGTATCATCTAAATTGTATTCATAACGAATTCTTGATAAAGACTTCATTGTATGATTCGAAGCATGCGACCTACTTGATAAAGATGTAGTTGTTACATAATCATTGTCTAATATTAAATGATTTTGGTCATTTTTAATTAGCTGTGCTAACTTTTCAAATTTACTTCTACTTTCCAATGTATGGACACGATAAGGCGCTCTATTGACAAAACCATCTTTTGACCAACCGCTTAAAATTGTTTGTTGATTGTTGATACCATTTTCCTTAAAATATTGATACATCGTTTCAACATCCTCTAAACGTGTCATATGAATGTCTTTAGTACCAATAAAGGCATTTTCTTTATCTGCCATAATGTATGATAATAAAATTGGAATACTGTCTTTATTTTGTGTTAAATCGGCTATAGAAAGTGAACCTTCTTTTATTAATTGATCTTTAAACTCATTAGCTATGCCAACATAACTTGCCTTATCATCTTTTAAGAAGCGGTATTCAACTTCATAGTTTGATGGATAAGGATTCTCTAAAATAGCTTGGATTGTACGGCCACTACGATCAATTGGTCGATTAAAAATTGTCCGAACTTGATACGTATTATACGCACTATTAAAAGAATTTGCTTCAAATAAACGTGCTTGGAAAGTAGAGTTATCAGTGCCTTGTTTTAAGTATGCGTACATTGCATGATAATTTTCTGCATGGACTATGCCATAAATAGGTAAATTTAGGTGAGCAGCTTGTCGGTCATTTGTAAATCCTTGATCGGTCGCATAATAGTTGGCACTCATACTTTCGGTTTGAAGTCGATCAAATCGTGCTAAAGCACCAACACCTTCAGGAATTACTAGATAACCAGGTTGGTTATTTTTTAAGGTTGCACCAAAATATCTAAATAAGTTGATTGATACAAGTCTTAATGTTGGATGTCCTTCAACAATGGATGATTGTGGTATATAGACATTAAAACCTTCATTTGTAAGAGACATTTCGACATCAAACTTTATATCAATCATACGATCATCTATATCCGCTTTATAATGAACTGTTGTAATTAAGGTGTTGGCTTCTATCTTTTTACTGATTTCAACTCTATTTGGTTGTAGGCGATCGATGATGTAAGGACGAATACGTTCTGTATATATAGCATCATCTGGATCATTTTGACTAAAGTCTTTAAAAAGTGCTTGTGTAACATCTAAAATCGGCAGTGATGTGACTGTTCCAGACTTCACAGAAGCGCTATTGACATATTGTATGGTTAAGCCGGATAACATTCTTCTACGAACAATTGGTGTGTTGTTTAAATCTGCTTGCCATTCAGCTCTTGATGACCACATATAACCATGTTCATCTACAACTATGACTGAGAAACTTCTTTGTTCAAACCATAATTCACTACCATTTGCATGCGTGACTACTTTTTCATAACCCATTAATTGTAATTCTTCTTCGGTGTAGTTTAATTTGTTATCTTCATATGTTTGAAGTTGTTCAGTGGATAATGGTTTATATTGAGTATATCTTGAACTTTGTAACATTAAATCATTCACATATGAAAAGTTATCATCCATAGCATTTAATTGTGCTTCAAGTGGCATTTCATAAGCTGCAAAAATTGGTACAATCAGCCAGGCAATCGTAAGGATTGATAAAGCTATTAAAATAATTTTTTTATAATATTTAACCACGGCTATTGACCTCCCTTAATATATCTGAAATAAATCCAAAGGCTTCACCCAATAATAAATATATAATAAGTACAAATAATAAAATCATAATCGCTGTAAATATTGTAATTAAAATATTGGCAATCGTAGATCTCATTTCATAAAAGTGTACCTCTTTAACCATAAATATTAAGTATACAAAACTTAAGAATAATCCAATAAACATAATTGCATCATATATAAAAGCTTCTTGATTTGTGAGTACTTGTGAAATAAGCGTTAAAAGCGGTAGCGTAATAATCATTGGTATGAGTATATAAGCTGTTGCTTGATATACATCTGATAATTTACCCTCACCATCTCGTATACTGGATACTAAGTAATTAGAAATAACCCACAATGCTAATGGTAAAAACACTGCAATAACTTGTTGTAGGAAGTTGATTTCTGATGCAATAACATTATTAAATAAGAAATTTGTTTGATACATCCAAGTCATATAAGCAATAAAGAATAATATAAATAATATAGATGCTGTTAAATTAGAACTTTTTTGCTCTCTTTTAATACCGTAAAAACCATCCTCAGGATGCCTTAGAACATAAAATCCGTATATGATTTCACGATAGACTTTAAAGTTCATTAAATAGCTATGAAGACGCTTAATAGGATAGACTAAATATTTGGTAAAGTTCACAAATGAATTGATAATAGTTAAGACTACGAGTACTAATAAAACAATAACAATTGTTGGACCACTACTTAATAGTGCTTCATTTCGTACTTCCCAAAATGCTTCAGAATACATTTGAGTATCCCTTGCGATCATATAGGCTTCCATCGCTTTATCATATTGTTGAAGTGTGAAATATGCATCACCAATACCTTTATTGGCCAAATCAAATAAGCCATTCATTTTCAAGACTTCTTGCCAATAAGGTAATGACTTTTCATATTGACCATCTTGATATAAATCTACTGCATGATGCACAAGATTAGCAAACTCTGTTGGTATATACATTTGTAGTCCTTGCAGTGTTTGATCAAGTACATAAATATTATTCTTACTATCCACGGCAATGGATGTTGGTGCATGTAACATCCCTTTGACAGGATATAAAGAGCGACCACCAAATATAAATAATACAGTGCCATCTGGTGCATATTCAGTAATAATACCCGCATTGGAACCACCTTGACTATCAGCCGTTGCGGATGTTGTTCCATTGACTGTAAAAATCGTTTTATGTGGTCCTACAAAAACATCTTCTACTTCAGCAAAACCCCAAATAGATGTCATATAAGGGTTACCCGCTAAATCAAGTTTAACAAACCCTCTTTGTCCTTTAGTCGTTTTAATTATTAATCCTGATTCATCCACTGCAACATTTGTAACTGGGTTTGGCTTCATTAAGTTAATGCGTTGGTCTCTAGTCATAAAAATACGCTTCATCATATTTTCAAATGTATTTGGCACTGAATTGGCACCAAAGAAACTACTAAATTCACCATCATTTGAAAATCTTAAAATACCGTTTGAATTCCCTGCTGAAACAATATAAACTAAACCACCATTATCTGTAACAATCTTGTTAGGCTGAAAGACATCACCCTCAATGAAAAATGGTGAGTTTTCAGGACGTTTATAAGTAATTGCTTGATTAATATCATAGTTAAGGTCAAACTTAAATTGATAACCAACATTGCTTTGCTTATCTGTAACATAAACGTTACTAAAACGGTCTACATGGACTCCAGTAGGTTGTTGAATTAAACCTTCACCGATCCGTAATAGACTTTGATCTTCTAGTCCATATCGAATGACATAAGGTATCGTTTCATCGACAATATACATATAATCATCTTTATCAATGGTCATATCAACAGGCTTACTTAAAGTAATATCACTAATATTTTTAGTCAATGATAATGGAATATAGGCATCTTGGGTACCAATAAATTCTTTAGTTGAACTACTGTAAGTATACGTTTTATAAGGTAGGCCATTATCAGCATATGTGATGTGTATCAAACTACTTATTGTAATCAGTATACCTACAAATAAAGTTATAAGTATTTTTTTCATTATTTTATACCTGAGTGTGCCATCGTATTCATAACACGTCCTTGCATAATAATAAATAATATTAGGTTTGGTAAAAACATAATTAGACTGGCAGCTGCTGCAATACCTTGACCCGCAATCGTATTACCTTGCATGGAAGTTAAAGTCATCAGATAAAATGCCAAAGTTCGCTTAGATTCATCGTTAATGTATAAAGTTGATGATGCCACATCGTTCCATAAAACTTGAAATGCTAAAATACCAACGGTTGCTAAGGCTGGTTTAATAAGTGGTAAAACTATTTTTAAAAATATTTGCATTTCGGATGCGCCATCTAATTTGGCAGCTTCGATTAATTCATTTGGTAATTGATCAATAAATTGTTTAAGTAAAAACATTGCGACCGGCATGGCGACCATCGGTAAAATATGCACTAAGTAATTATCAATCAATCCCATTTGTGCAATCACAATATAACGCGGTATTTGCACTGCAATCGGGACAAACATTAAAGCAATCGTATTAATCTCAAATAGTACTTTTTGCCCTTTAAAATGTAGTTTTGATAAACCATAAGCTGAAAGTGCAGTAAATAAAATTGTTAAAAGTACCCCCAAACCAGTTACTATTAAACTATTTAATAAATATCTTGAAAATGGAATACTAGAAGATTGCATAATTAAAAATAGTTCCGTAAAGTTATCGGTCGTTGCATTTCTTACAAAAAATGCAGGAGGATAAGCAAACAACTCACTTTGTGGCTTAAACGCATGATTCATAATAAATAATATCGGCAGCAACATTAATATCGATAACGGTACTAAAAATAAATAAAATTTAAGTTGACTGCGATGAAATTGGGTAGGATTTATTTTTGTGCCTTGGTAACTCATCGTTCATCACTCCTTATCCCCAAGTAAATTAAATGTCACTTTACTTAGTATATAAACCATTAGCAGTAATACAACACTTACAGCGGATGCATAGCCCATCATATAGCGTATAAAACCAAAGTCTTCAATATGATTGACAATCAGTTGTCCTGCATATTGTGGTGTTGGGTTTGATCCAGATAACGTTACACCAATAGCCCCCGCTTGGAAGGTATTTACAACAGCCATTACAGCCCCAAACAACATTTGAGGACGCATTGAAGGAATGGTAATATATAAAATTTCTTGTGTCCTATTTTTAATACCATCAATATATGCAGCTTCATAAAGTGTTTGATCAATATTTAAAACACCGGCCATCATTGCTAAAAAGCCAACACCCATACTACTCCAAAGCGATACGATAATCATAATTGTCATTAAATAATCTGGTGATTGTAAAAACTGAATAGGTTCAATGATAAATCCCCAGTTCATTAGTAGACTGTTTAAATAGCCTTGCGAATCACCTGAAAAAATAATGCGCCACATCGCTGACATCGCAACTCCCATCGTTAAAGACGGTGAATATAAAATGATTGCCAACACTGTTCTTGGACCCTTTGAAATTTGAGCTAACATCCAAGCTAGTAAAAACGATAGTAAATAACCAACAGGGCCGACAATTAAAGCAAATTGTATGGTATTTGATAATACATATTGCATAAAAACAGTATCGGTTGTAATCAGTTCAATATAGTTGTTAACACCAACAAAACGCGGTGTTTGAATGGCATTAAAATATGTAAAACTAAGTCCTATCGCACCGATGACAGGTATGACAATAAATAAGGTAAATAATAGCCAATACGGTACAATAAACCAAGCGGGTTTGTTCATTTTTTTAGTCATTTTTATTTACCTCAGTTAGCCAATAATCTACGTTATAAATACTTGGCACTTTATAAGTGTTCTTTTCACCATGAATATCATAACCAAATTCTTTCATCTTATTAGTAATTTCACGGTTAGAGATACGAACAGCCTCATCGAGTGCTTGACGTGGATTGGTACCATCAAAGACAATTTTAGTCCATGCATTTGAGATTTCACGTTCAATCATATAAGATCCTGGAATTCGTGGCGCTTCTAACGCATATTCCCATTGTTTTAATATAACATCTTTATGGTGTTCTGGCATTGATAATTGTTTAAAGGCTTCTAAATTTGCAGTATTCCAAAAATATGCTTGACCATAGGTGCTTTGGAGTAAAAATGCAAATTCTGCTTGAACATCACTGCTCATCCACCAAGATAAAAAGTCCCAAGATGCTTGTTTATGCTTTGTTGAACTTAAAATCATCGATGCTTGTGCACCACTGGCTGCATATCGGTTAATTACACCAGGACTAATTTCATAGCCAGGATGTAAGTCGATATCCCATAATCCATCTAATTCGATTGCAGCAGTTTGCAGTAATATGTAGGTAGATAAGTCACCAATACCAATAGGTAACATACCATATCTAAAATGGTTATAGAAGTTAGCTACAAATTTCTCTATATTATATTTAACAAATAAGTCAGACATTAAGCGCATACCCTGCAATGTTTCCTCACTATTGATGGCAGTTTGCATACCATTTTCTGTATAAAGATCGCCACCAAATTGATATATAAATGGTAGTGTGGCAACAAAGGGTTTTAATCCACTAAATTGTGCTAAAGGTACAAAATAGTTCATCCCATAAGTTTGTAGTGTAGATAATATAGAAGTTACTTCATCCCAAGTATCTGGGATATGGTCAATACCAACAAGTCTAAGAATATCTTTTCGGTAGAAAGTTACCCAAAAGTTTTGTGTTTCAGGTAAACCGAAAACACCTTCTTCAAAAATATAAGGTATCATCGCGCCTTTAGAAAATTCTTGAACTAATGTTTCGTAGCCTTCAAATTGTCTTAAATCTAAAGCTGCTTCTCTAATTGCAAAATCATATGGAATCCAGTGGTCAATACCTACAACAACATCTGGTGCATCACCACTGGCGTTTGCTAAAATAAGTTTATTTTGGTCTGGCATTTGAGAAAATGTCACACGCATTTGATTTGGATTTATTGTAACATAATCATCTGCCATCTTTTGCATAATTTCAATATATTGTCGTGGGTGATTGACCCAAACAGTCAGTTCATCTTTATTTGAACTTTGTATTGCATACGGATTATTAATAAAAGATAATACAAGTCTTGCTATAGCCTCATAAGTAGATACAAAAATGTTTGCATTCGGTTGGCTGAGTTTTCTATTATAAGATACAGTGATTCTTTCAAACTCTAATCCTGATCTTAATAACCTTTGCATCACGCCACCTAATAAATTATTAATTGAGGCATCACCATCTGATAGTTGAACAAGTTTAAATGGTAAAGTATCAACATTTTGAGCTAAACTTCTTAATCTTTTAACGGAAACCATCAATCCTGATATTTCTGCAGGATTATTTTTTTGACTTAATACACTTAGATTATCATATAATTCTTCAATTTCATCTGCCCACTGAAGCATACGTGAACGCACATTACCAATTCTTCTTTCTACTTCAAAGTCTTGATTTTGTGAACTAGAGTTGCTATATAACTTTTTAATAGCAAGCGACAACTCTTGAATATTTGACATTGTTTCTTTAATTTGTTCTATTGCTATACGATAAGGATAATTGACTGCTTCAAATGAAATATCATTTTCACCAGCTTCTAAATATATTTTTAATGGCTCATTATCTTCATCAGTCAGTGTTCTATTTAACGTATTTAAAGTATATGGAAAAGCATAAGTTTCTAATAAATCAAATGGCACTTCGCCATTAATACGTACCTTTCTAAATACTGGCATATCTTTCACTAAGTTTTGACGATACTTAACACTTAAGTGATAAAAGCCTGATTCTGCTACAGAAACCTTATAATGCACAGTTTGGCCACCATTTTGCCATGATTCACTAAAGATTACATTGAGCATTAAAAACTGTGTATCATAATACATATTTTCAGCATTTTGATCAGACCTTAATCGTATCGATGGATCTGTTCTAGAATACATATCTCTTGCTGAAACTTCATAAATGGACTCAATTAATTTTGCATTCGGATATTGGCTTAAATAAGTTTCATAATCTAGGGGTGCTTCATATTGTTCTAATGTTAAGCCGCCAAATATCATATCATTATTAACATATGAAAGTTCGATGACATCCCCGGCTTTTAAATGAAAATAATATAAACCTGGATGTTGCCCTTTAACATCATAAAGTGCTTGGTGACGCCAGCCTATGACTTTAGATGAACTAGGTTGAATTTCATTAAAATACCTATCTAAAGCAAAAGTTTCAGTATCAAAGGTCCATATAGATGCTAGTGTAATGGTTTGCATCTCATAAAATTGTGGTGCCCCATTGATAGTCATATTTACTTTATTTTCATCGATACGCTGTGTATAGTCATAATAATCAATACCTAAATGATATAGACCAGATTCAAAATCCATGGGTAGGGTATATCTAACACGATCATAGCGATTAACAACATAAAAATCGCCTACAAAATTAGGGTCATCAATAAATGATCGGTAAGATGCTAAGACTTCATTTGAATCCACAGTTTCTAATGAACCAATGTTTTGATCACCCGATAAAATGTCATGTGGTAGTCTTTCATATGTATTAAATTCACTTATATTTGATGCTTGATATGTATTATATACCTCTGTATATGAAGACACATTTAAATCATCATTTTCAAAAGGATGATATGTATGGGATAAGGGTCTTGTCTCAACATATGTATTGAGTGTGGTCTTTTGAAAGAACGATAATACTATAAAAAATATGATGAAAAAAGATAACACATATAATATCAATTTTTTTAAACCAATAAATTGTATAAATTGTTGAATTTTTTCAATAACTTTTTTATAGTATGTTTTAATAACCTTCATGCTGCACTCCTCTATATTGAATGAAGCATCAAGAGGGACATTATATTCAATGCCCTCTTAACTGCCTCATAAGTTTATTCGTTACCTAAATTTAATAATCTTTCACTAACAATTTCATTTACTTTGGCTTCCCAAACAGCCGCAAACTCTTCTACTGCACTTGATCCGGCAGCGAGCAATGCTGCATAACTATTTGGGTTTTCCTCGCTGTTTACCCATGACCAAAAATCTATGTAGCCCGGCAGCCATTTATCTAAATCAGGTCTAGAATATGGTAGTCTATCTATAATTTCAGACATACCAACTACATCGAAAACTAATGGTTTAATTTTTTCCCAAAGTCCGTCATAATCTGCAATTGGGAATCTATCAAGTAGTGCAGGAATTTCACCTAAAAGTAGTGATTCCGTACGATCTTCATTAATAAGTTCGATGCGTTTATTCCAACCATCCTCACCAAATGTCATCCATTTCGTTAGTAAGAAAGCTTCTTCTGGGAACTTGGTTTGAGATGAAATGATATGATAGTCTAAAATCGTTGGTGGATACAATTCATCACCTATATTGACACGTGGATATGGCCAAAATCCTAATCTAACCTCTTGTTTTCTAGCTTCAATGATAGTTTGGAAAGTCCACGAACCTGTAATTTCCATCGCTAAATAACCTTCACGAATAAAGAATTGATCTCTTAAAAACTCATGTTGTAAAATGTCTTCTTCTGTAAGACGCCCACTTGTACCACTATCATAAACATTATTTTCTAAATCAACTTTTTTACGCATAGCATCTAACCATAATGGATTGGATGTATAGTTAAACTTCATTCCATCCCATGTATCATAAGATCCACCATCAGGTGCCATACTCGGTACAACTTGTTGAAAATCAAACGGGTTACCTTCCCAGTAGTTAATGCCTAATAATAGTTTTGTGGGATCTGATTCTGGATACACATTAATTGCTTGAGCAATTTCTAACATTTCATCAAATGTCCAATCAAATACTGGAGCATTGGTATCAGGATTTAGACGATATTTTGTATTATTAGGATCTAATTGCGTGCTTTCATAAAACTTATCTGTATTTACGAGAACACCTTTTAAATATTGAAATGATGGTATCCCTAATCTTTTACCATTGTAGACAGCAGTTTCTGCGATATTTTCATAAACTTTTTGTGCATCTTCGTCAGCATCCCATAAAGCAGTTGCATCATATGCTAAACCTTCATGAACGGCAGTTGTCACGTTATCAATGATAAAAACATCTGGTAACATACCAACCTTTGCTGAATCTACGATAGCGCCTGTAAATGCATCACCTGTTCCTGTAATATCGGTACGTAAAGTCACACTAATATGTGGGTACTCTTCCATAAATGCATCGATCATACGCTGATGGAAGCTTTGATCACCCCATGCAGCGTATGATAATACAACTTTACGATTGGACGTCGTACCATTACAAGCGACTAAAATAAGGGATAAAAATGTTAAGAAAATAACGATGATGCCCTTTTTATTCATAATCAAACTCCTTTATTATTTTCTAATTAGAACGACTTTAGTTATTGTAAATGTACCTACTTCACTTGTTAGTCCTTCACCTAAATTACCTAAGTCAAGTTCAACTTTAACCATTGAAGTAATAGGTTCTTCAATTATAATTTCAAATGTTATTGTTGTGAGTTCATTTGCTTCAACAAAGACATCAAATTTTCCATCCTCAACGATCGATGCAAATCCCCAATCAGGGATAATAATGTTTGCTCTCAAATCACGTGCAACACTTGAGGTAATATCCATTGTAAAGGTATAAGTACCAGCTTCAATTCCGCCATGTATTTCATAAGCATAGTGTGGCATGTACGGTTCAGCACCAACTTCATCTAAAGTGATGACAATACTTTCAGCATCTTTAACCATACTTGCAAATGTAACATCTGAACCTTGCTCAAGTTTATGATTTTCATCTTCAAAACCAGCAATCACATTTTCATAACCACTGACAACGACTAGATTTACGGTTGCAGTTGCTGTGTTTCCTGCGGCATCTGAGACACTATAAGTAATGACATAGCTTAAACCTACTTCACTTGTATCAATTTCTGTGACAACTTCATCATCTTTTTTAATGACAAAGGTTAATGCATCTGTTAAGTTACCATCGACAACATCAGTTGCTGTAACACCTGATAATGGATCAAATGTTTCTCCAACTTTTACTTCTTTATTTTCACGTCCAACTGATATTACTGGTGGTGTTGTATCTGCATCTGGTTCTGCAATTTCCATAGTGAAATCATCAAACCAAATTGTAGATACTAAGCCGTTATATTCTAATTCTTCTCCCATAGCACCTAGACCGAATAAAAGTGCAGTATTCGTATATTTACCATCGGCGGATGTAATTTCATCACGATCTTTTTCAAGTGGATTTACAGTGAATTTAAAGCTATAAGTTGCCCATTCTTCAGTAATCGTAGGTTGAATTGTAACACCTGGTAGGAAGTCATAGAACCAAGGTGCACCTGGTAATAACTCACCAACTTGAATATTAATACGTCTTTCATCAAGTGACTTCGCTCTAAAGGTTACTTCATAGGTTTGACCCAATTCTGTTTCAATTTCATCTTGCCCAAATCTTGCAGTATGTGGTCCAGCCCAACCAGCTGTATAATCTATTTTTAAAACACCATCTTCTGTACCTACATTAATGAGACCACCATCTACTTGACTCACTGGTTTACCATCTCCTGACTTATTCCAGAAAGCTGCACCATCTGAAATATCACCATTTTGTAAGAATCCTTCTTGTTTTGGTGGTTCTTGAATTGTGATAGTTCTAAGTGCGCGACCTAATTCTTCATCATTGATGGTTACAGTATATAAAACTGTAATAGAACCCGGTGTTTTAGTATCTACAGTACCATCTTCTCCAACAAGTGTTGAAGTGGAAGAAAAAGTAATTTGGTCTGTATAGTCTTTGTTATCATTGCCTGTTGCTTGAACACCATCTTTAACATTAAAAGGTGCATCAAATGCTACAGTTGTATTGTCAACACCAGAAAATGTTACTTCTGTTAGTTCACTTGCACCATTACAAGCAACTAACGCGATCGACAAAATAGATAAAACGAGTAATGAAAGTATTTTTTTCATTATTTTGTATCCTTTCTTTTTTTAATATATACGTTGATTTTATCAACGTTTTGTTGACGTATTTCATAAGCTTTTGATCCAGCAACACTTTGATCGAATGTGAATGTTTTACCATCTTGTAAGAGTTCAATCTTATCAATATATGCTGATGGATCATATGTATCTATACCATCTATGTTAAAGTAGGTGAGTTCAATTGAATTAAATAGTTTAACTTTTAATTGACCATCTTTAAACATAGTGTTTTTTAAAATAGGTTGTGGTTTAAAGGTTAATTGATCATCTTCCATAACAAACAGTTTATGACCAAAAAACATGTTTTTCCACATCGAGATAACTTCTGCTGTCGAACCAGTTAGGCGAGAAACAAAGCCTTGTCCATGTTTTTTAGGATCAGGGTTATTACTTGGTGCGATAAATGTTGAGTTTTCTGTCACTGGTCTACCATAAACTTCTGGATCCATAAAACAGACAAAATTGGTTTGAATAGCTTCATAAAACTCATCATATAAACCAGACTTTAACATCGCATAGATATATTTATATCCCATATGTAAAAAGTTTGATTCTCTTTCTAACCACCCCTTAGTAAAAGCATGGATTCTTCCGATTTCAGGTGTTTCATTTGTTAAATCGACACTCGTTTTGTAAAATTTAAATTGTTCATCAAATAATTCTGATGATTTAACTTGTTCATATACTGTATGTTTTAAGTCAGTGTCAGATAAGTTTTTAAGTAGTCTAGCAGGACCTTCTAAAAATGTTGGAACCTTATGCATTTTAAATGCTTTTGCACGTACATGATTTAATCCTTGTTTATTTTTAGTAGGAAGTAACTCATAGTCTGTAACTTCATAAGTTAAATAGGTAGGAATAATTTCATCTAATTTAAGTGCCTTATCTAATGCATCATCTAATATATTATCAATTTGTTGTAAGACAGTTATATAATTTCTAACAGGTTGTATGGTTAATGCTTGTTTTTTATCTAATTGTTCACGATAGTTTTCTAATAAATTCATACGATGATCCCAATGATCAAAAGTATCAGCTTGAATGGTTTGACTATCTTGTAGTAATTGATGGGTTGATGCTAATAAGTGGACAGATTCATTCGGGTAGTTTATTGCACTATCTAATAAGCGCTTATTAAGTTTTCTTAACTCAATCATTTCACTAACACCTGATGCAAATAATCCAGGTAATCCATTCATTGCATCATTCCACCCAGGTTTATTAGCTTCATATGATAATCCAATACCTAATGGGTCAAGGTGTAATGTTTTATTAATAATTAGGGTTAGTATTTTTCCAAATAAATTAACTTCTACAGGTTTGCCATCAATACTTAACCAGTCACTTTCTGGTTTTGTATGATCATGATTAATTGCATCATATTGTCTAACTTTACCTTCTTTGGTTAAAACATATTTTTTATTTCTTGGTAGGACTTTGGCAGGTGATAAAAAGTATTTATATTTTTTATCATCAAACCATAAACGATTTAATTGATCTGGATAGATGTCATAAAATGCATCTAAAACATCATCAATATAAGTAAAGTGATCTTCCCAATACCCTTCACCGAAACTTGCTTGAATAAGTACTTCACTTTCCTTTAAAATCTCTTTAAGATGTGTATCTATATCTAAATGTGCATTTTTTAAATAACTTGCAACAATGCCTGGTGTAAATGGTTTTTTAAGTATTTTATCTAAGTTCTTACCATACTTTTTAACCCCTGTATATTTAAATTGTAAACCTTCTATACTTAATGGATTATAACCATCTGCAGTAATTAATGAAACAAATTGATAAATATTACTATCTTCTAATTTTGGAAAGAAATATAAATCATTTCTTCTATTTTGTAAAATATCCCTAAAGTTTCCATTACCTTGAGCATAATAATTTGGCTCTAAACTAAAGAAATTATAGTCTCTTTCTAAATCACCATGTTTTCTAGAATAGATGTGATAACCAATTGTTCCAGATTTCGTTTCAAACAATAGTGGTGTACCACCACGAAGTACGTTATCTAAATAACTTTGTTTAAAATAACTGTTTAATGTCTCATTGGATGTTTTAGTTTCGATATGACTTACAATAGATTCATGTAATGCAAGATTTTCTTGTTCTTTACTTAAAAAGTATGCATCATTAATACGGTTAGAAAAGTCTTCAATATCGGTTTCAAGTTTGGCATAGCCAATGGCTGATGTATGTCTAAATGTTTCTTGGCCTAAAGTAAGCTTATAGCCTGTCATCGCACTTGGTACCATATTGATACTGTATTGTGGTGTCTTTTTAATTTCATCATATGTATGATTCATAAAAAAGTTGGGTGTTGAAAGTGTTGTATCTTGATCAAAAATTAGTCTATAATCACTTATATATAAGTAATCCACTGCTTTTGAAAAGACGGATGTATAAAAGTTACCGTCATGGACTGCACTTACTTCACTCGTATCTGCTGTGGATGCTCTTAATTTATAAAAGCTATACGATGGTGTTGTTTTAACTTCCATCCAACTTTGTAGTAAATTAGAGACTGCCTTATAACCACCATAATCAATACCAGATGGCAGAATTTGCGCTAATCCATCAATGACTTCAATGTCTTTTTCTTCTTGTGTTAAATTATTAATTTCAACTTTTCTAACCAGTGCTGCTAAATTTTCATTTGGTAATGTAAAATAAGTGACTTTAACATGTATACCTAATGATTTATTTGTTTCTTCTATAGAGACTTGATCTCTACGAACATGCATCACTTGATTTTCATTGGCATCTTTAAAAAATTCATAGACATGACCATCAAGTTTCACCCAAGTCCTAAAACCTATAACTGGTGTATACATATAGGATTGATTTGCAGGGAAAAACTCCATAATCATACCATTTTTATCGCGTATGCCAAATGATGCCATAAGTTGACCGCGGTTGACATAAAATGTCCACAATGGAATGCCCTCTTTACCCGCAATACCACTTAAAAAACTAGAAAAGGTTTTTTTATTTTGATAGTTTTTAATTTGAGATGTATCCATTATTGCCTCCTAAGAAACCGATTTCCTAATTATCTTACTTCTATAATACCATAAATGTGTAATCGTTTTCAATATATATATTATTTTTTTATTGTTGTTTCACGTTCAATGAGTTTTACCGGTATTTTAATCATCCAATTTGAACCATCGTGCTTACCCTCAATCATATCGATTAAGGTACGAGCAGCTGTTTTGCCAATTGTTTTTCTATCTTGTCGAATAGTCGTTAAAGGTACTTCAAAGTGCTGTGCAAAGTTTATGTCATCAAAACCTATCAGTTGTATATCTTCTGGCACTTTGATTCCCATCGATTTTAATGCTTTAAAAGCCCCCAATGCGATATCATCACTACCGACAATTAAAATCTCTGGTAGATTGTTTTTATCAATCATTTCCATTGTTTTTGTAAAGCCTGAATTAAATCCAAATCCAGTAGTTTCTGCAAACCATTCAGGTTTGAAATTAAACCCATAACTTGCTGCATGTTGTAGGAAATATTTACTACGCTCTGCAAAAGCTTTAGACTTGCTTGGTCCTGATAAATAACCAACATTTTTGAGATTTAAATCATCACGAATATAATTCATAATGATTTGCATCGCTTGAATATTATCACTAATAACCGTAACTAAATTCGGTAAAATCATATCCGTTGATATCGATGGTATACCACTTTCAGTTAGCTCATAAAGTCCCTTATCATCGTAGTTGCCAACGACTATATAAACACCGTCAACACGTTTATTAATGCACCATTCTTTATATGAAAGTTTATGTTTACCAAGTTGGGTGACAATAAATGATAATTCATAACCTTCCTTTTCAATTTCATTTTTAAAATGTTGTAAGATGCTTGAAAAAAAGCTGTGTTCTAATCCAACGGATGACTCTTCTGTAAAAACTACACCAATGGTATAGGTGCGTTTACTTTTTAACATACGTGCACTGGCTTGTGGTACATAGTCAACCGATTTAATATATGCTAGAACTCTTTCTCGTGTTTTAGCAGAAACACTGCCTGTATTGTTTAGTACCTTTGAAATTGTAGATGTTGAAACATTTAAAGCTTTTGATATATCATAAATAGTAATTTTTCTCATTTATCATTCCCTACTTTCATATACTTTTACATGTTTAATTTTAAAAGTTACCGGAAATATATCATCATCAATTTTTCCACCCCACCAGCCTCCGATAGCTAAGTTTAGTATTAAATAAAATGGTTGATGATAAGGCCAGTTATCTTGTGTGGGATCATTAGGCTTATCAAATTTGACAATTTTTTCATCATCAATATAAAATTCAATACTATCTTCTTGCCAGATTACTGCATATTTGACAAACCTGTCTGTTGCATCTTTTATATGCAAATACTTCGTTTGGTGGTTTTTTTTTAAATGATTATTTGCTTTTGTATGTAAGGACATGTGAATTTCATTGGGTGTATGTCCTACATGTTCCATAACATCAATTTCCCCACAAAGCGGCCATCCAATTTGACTAATTGATGAACCTAAAAGCCAAATTGCAGGCCAAGTGCCTTTACCTTTAGGCACTTGAGCTAAAACTTCTACTTTACCGTATAAAATTTCTTTTTTATGTTTTGTAGTTAATTTAGCTGAAGTATATTCAAAACCTTCAACAAGTTCTTTTTTAGCGACTAAATGTAGAATGTTATCCTTAATATAAGCATTGTTTCTATGGTAATATTGTGCTTCATTATTACCAGATGTGCCACCTACTTGATCAATATTCCAAATGCTTTCGTCAATCGTTTTTTGATTAAATTGATCTTCCCAAATTAATTTATACGCCATTGATAAAATTCACCAACTTTGATTTTTCTTTTTCATCTAAGTATATACGATTTGAGTTTTCATAAGATGTATCTTCTTGTTCAATGACAACAACTTTAGCATCTTTACTCAGTATATGTGTATGATATACACCTTGATTGACCACATAAATTTTATTTTTTTCTAAATTTATTTTTTCATACTCAACAACTTCTTGTTGATCATTTGTGATTGCAAATATTAAGCTACATGTACCTTCTAACAATATAAAAACTTCATCCGTATTTCGATGACACTCAACATAATGAATATTTTGAAGTTCTAATTCATCAATAAAGTTTAATACAGCAACTCGCCACGATAAATATGAAAAAACTTTGGCATAACCTGGTTCATCATAACTTAAAATTTTATACATGTTCATCTAAATATACTTCCATTTTTCTAAATGGTTGTGTAAAGGATCTGACTTCAGTTACTTTACCATCCACTTTTATTTTTTTAATGCGATATTTTCCGAATTCTAATTTCTTATCATTGATATAAGTTATTGTTGTACGTTGCCCAAATATGTAGGTATGTATTGTGGCTTTCCCATCTAAGAATTCTTTTAATTTCAGTTTAGGTTTCAAACTTAGTTGACCTAAATGCATACATATACCAAAAACTTCAGTTCTTAACAATTTAATCAACCAACTTGCAGATCCGGTTAAATAACTGTATTTACCAATACCTTGGTCATTAAAGTATTCTGGAATACCTGCTAATACACCACTATCTTGACTGAATGCTCGATTTAAAATACTTTCATATGCTTCTTGACCATAGTGTACTAAATCATATTGATATAACCCATAAGCATACATAATTGCCATATGAGAAAATACTGCGCCATTTTCTTTATGTCCATAAGCAAATCCATAGGCGCGCCCCATATTTGTTAATACTTCACGATAATTGCTATTTAATCGGTAACCACCAAGATCAGCATCAAATAAAGCATCCTTAACATGTTTTGCTAATGTTTTGGCTTGTTCAGGTAATGCGACCTCATTGAGTAAAGCCATGGCTTGCCCAGTTAATGACATTTGACCGGCTTTGTCTTGATAGTTTCCATCGTTGTTAATATAACTTTGAAAATAACCATCAAACCAAGCTTTTTGTCTTAACAAATTCTTTTTTTCTGCGGCTAAATTATTTAATAGTTCAATTATTTTGCCTTTTTTATATGTATTGGTTTTTTCATTAAAGTGGCTAACGCGATCAAAGTATTGATTTAATGAGAGTCGTTGATCAAGCAACTCATATAATGCTTCAAATAATTCAACTGTATCATCCTCGGTATGACTTAAAAGTTCTGCTAGAATACTTAAATTATTGGCATAAAAATGTGTAAATGCTATCGTCTCACCAAGTTGGTTGGCCATATCTAAACCATCATTCCAATCAGCATCTTCTAACCTAGTATATCCGTGGCGACCAATATTAAAATAACCAATTAAATTTTGGAGTAATAAATGTTCTAATATCGTGCCTTCATAAGTTGTTGAATTATCACTTGACCAGTTGTTTTTAGTACACTTTGTATAATGCGTAAACTGATCATCAAAATATGTTTGTTTTCTAAATAAGAAATCTAGATCACCAGTTTCATCAATATACATTTTCGTTGTTAATAATGGCCAACAACCATGATCACTCCACACCCTAACAATCTTATTACGGTCCGCTTTAAATTCACCTGGCATATTACCAATGATTGTGGCATTTGATCCATCTAATCGGACACCTTTAAAATTATTAAATAACGTATCTTTAACACTTAGATCATTACTTACAATTAAAGACAATAAATCTTGCCATAAATCACGCCACCCACGACCACCATGACCATAATCATGATGTGGCATATAAGAATTTCCAAAATGTCTTCTTAAGATAGGTTGTAATGTGACCCATTTAAGTTGTTCATTACGTGCTTTTGAAACCATATCAAACTCGATATAACTACTCATTGTTTTATAAGTAGATTTTAGCGCTGCAAGTGCTTGATTAAAGCCTACTTCGTTTAAATACTTATTTTTAGTTTCTAAAACATTTTGTCCATCTTTATGAATGCCGATACTAAAATATAAAGTGATAGACTCGTTTGGATTTAAATTGATGTCATCATACCTAATACCACCTATAGCTTCATACCCATTAATTTGATCACCTACTTCATAGCTTTTGACTAATTTTGGATAACTTAATGATCCACCACCAATAAAATCATCCATTACCGGAATATATGCAGTAGGTTTTAAATTTTTAATATGCGTAAATACGCTATATGTTGTATCATTTTTTAGATGACCTCGTTCATCAAATGATAATGTAGGACATACTAAAATACCTTCTTCAACTACATGTATTTGATTCAACAAAGATGTTACATGGCGATGATCAAATAAGTTATTAGCGCTTCTTGCATAAAGTGGAATGGCAGTTGTTATGTTTAATTTAAACGCTTTTTTTGTTAAATTTTTAACAACTACTTTATGGAGTTCTATCGCATCATTTAAGGTTAAAAACGAGGTTGTATCTAAACTTAATATGTCATTAGTTCGCAAGACTTCTTGATATAACATACCATAATGATAATGAATGCTATCTTGTTGCTGAATACTTGTTTGTCCATTGAGTTTATAGATGTGTCCATCTACTTCAAATAAAATATTTCTAGAAAATTCTAAGTTAAACAATCCTAATTCAGAAGTAGGTTGTAGTGCATAATGGTGATAATCTGTTTTAAAATCACCACCAAAAAATGGTGTAATTGAACTAAATGCACCATTTAAATTAAACAATGGTAAATAATAACCTTTATTATCTTTAATTTCTATATACTTTATATTATCCATTAAATTACCTACCTTAAAGATTATGTAAGCGGCTCATAAACCCTAACCCAATCTACTTCTAACATAGCTGGAAAATCATCATCACTTGGTTCTCTAAATCCATCAAAATGACCACCAATAGCTAAGTTAATAATGATATAAAATGGTTGATCAAATGGATTATCGCCTTCATAATTTATAAAATCATTAGACGTCCTTGTATGGTATACGACATCATTGACTGAAAACTCAATTTTGCCTGGTTGCCACTCGACTGCATAAACATTAAAATCATCAATTGCTACACCACCAGTTAACATATAGTTTTGATGTAAATAACTATGATGTCCACCGTTATATCCACCAAAATGTGGTCCAACATTGCTAAAATGAACCGCAGATGATATTTCAAATGGTTTACGCCCTCTAAGCTCAACAATATCTATTTCACCATTATAAGGCCAACCATTACCATATGTATTTTGTGCAGGCATTAACCAAAACGCTGGCCAAAAACCATCACCCAACGGTGCTTTAATGCGTGCTTCAAAACGACCGTAAGTTTGTCTAAAACCGTCCTCATTATCACGGAATCTTTGATTTGTTTCATAACTTACAATTTTTCCCGATGTATATTTAAAATGACCACCTGTTGCACGTCCAGTTTCCTGTTTTGCATGTATTTTTAATAATCCATCAGAAACTTCTATATTATCTCTGGTATAATACTGCCTTTCTTCGTTACCCCAGGCCCATATACCATACTCACTACCTGTGCCTTCATGATATTCCCATTTGTTTGTATCTAAAAAATCCCCTTCAAATTCATCATAGAAAGTTAATCGTCGTGAGTTTTCGTTTAGTAATTCATAAGTTGCTGTTATTGTTATATTACCAGTTATTGGCGTATTAAAATTATAAATTGCTCCATCAACTGCCCAGTGTAAAAACCTGTAACCTTCTTTATAAGGGTCTGCTGGAGGTGTTGCTGTTTTATTGGCAACCACTTCAATAACTACCGGCTCAGTACCATTACTAAAATCAAAGGTAACTTCAAAAGTATCTTTTACATCATTATTTTCTAAACCAATAATGTAAACCGGATACTCCTTTGTTTTAAAATCATCTTCTATAGTAACTTTTAAGGTAAGAACCACCCACATCGATTGCTGTTGTCTAAACACTTGGCCTCCATCCGTCACAACATGTGGATGCGATGATGACCATGTTAATTGTGCTTCTGGAAATGCATCTAAAAAACGAATAAGTCCAATGTCATGATATACTGCACCGCGCTTATCATCAGCCTTATACAAGAGTTCAACTTTATCAAATATTTTTGTATAAACATCTGCTTCTTCTTCAATAAAATCACAGGCTGATATACCAATTATTAAGGTTAACGCAAAGATGATACTAATTATTTTTTTATACATTTTTATAACCTTTCATAAGCACGAATCCAATCTATTTCCATTACTGATGGTAAATCTTCATCAGCATCAATAGATTGTAGCGGATCAAATTTACCACCATATGCAAGATTTAATATGATGTAAAAATCTTTATCAAATGGTTCGTCAAATGCACGGGTATGGTACACATAGCCATCAACAGAAAACTCTAATTTTCCTGGTTGCCATTCAACTGCATAAACATGATAGTGTTGAACTGATTTATCGCCTAAATCATACGAATTAGAGGCATGAACACCAGCTCTGGTATGATGCAATGCTGAAGATACCCTATTTGGAACACGTCCCATTGATTCCATAATGTCTATTTCTCCACTTAAAGGCCAAGTACCATAATAATTATCTTTAGGCATCATCCAAAATGCCGGCCATAAACCATCACCAGATGTAACACGTATTCTCGCTTCAATTCTGCCATATGTTTGTGCGTGTTTTCCTAAAGTAGCAATTCGCGCAGAACTATATCGCTTTGATAGCGGCATTGTTTCTTGTCTCAAATGTATTTTTAAAGTACCATCAGATACTTCGATATTATCTTTGCTATACCATTGAAATTCACCATTACCCCAGCCATCATCCAAACCATAATCAGCACCATTACCTTCTTGAATAATCCATTTAGATAAATCTAATGAATTGCCATCAAACTCGTCTTGAAATAATAATTTTCTATTAGAAATAATTGATGTATCAAAACCATCAAATAGTTGCCATTGATCTTTTAAAGGTTTTTCAATGACTTGAAAGCGATATGTCTTAAATGCTTCTTCTCCATTTAAGTCGACATATAGTGTCAGTGTTACCCAAGTTGTTTCATCAGGACGATACACTTTACCTTCTTCATTTAATATATTAGGATGTGATGACACCCAAACAAATTGAGCCTCTGGTGCAATATCAGAATAGTTTAGTAAATCAATATCTTCAGTAATATGCTCCATATAATCATCACCTTGATATATAAAAGTTACCTCATCAAAAATATCTTCAAAGATTGTATTTGATTGTGTCGTATCGCATGCAACGAGTGCTAATGCAATTATTAATATACATATAAATTGATATATTTTTCTCAAGTTTTACCTCCTGCAATTTATAAATGGCAAGCATTTGATACTTGCCATTTATAGAATACTTCTAGTTATAATACTTTGACCAATGAGAGAATGTTGAAGGTATTGCACCTTTACCGCCCCTATTTGCTGATACTGGATGTAAATATTGAGTTTCTGCACCCTTTTCTGGTGTTGCATATTCATCAATATCCATCACTGCATCATTAACGATGAAGATATTTGATGTGTTTGGTGAAAAGTTAAAACCAGTAATTAAGTTATTACCCATTAATGCAGATGGAATTGCTAATGCATTTTTAACTGTTGCAGTACCACCTATCATACCAGCAATTGCACCACCTGGTACATCCCATCCTTCAGTAGATCCCCATGCTTTATTTGAGGTTACCGTACCACTAAAGAATACATTGTCTAATGTAGCATTGCCTTCCATTAAACCTGCAATACCGCCACTAAAACCATCACCAATAATTGTGGCATTGACAACCGCTAAATTTTTAACAGTCCCTGTTAAGTTTGGAAAGATTGAAACATACATATAACTTGTAATACCATCTTGATTTGTTTCTTGGAAAGCTGACGGATGTGCACTACCAGTTAGTTTGAAATTTTTTAAAGCAAAGCCCTTTCCATCAAAAATACCAGAAAAGACACCTGATGGGTCAATAACACCTTGCCAGTTGACTGAACCAATACGACCCAGTGGTTTAATTTCAGCACCTTTAAAATCAATGTCATTGGTTAACTCATAGTTTTTACTAAAATCAGTAATTGCCATAAATTCTTCAGCTGTACTAATTTTACCGTCAGATACATCAGGATCTGGGTTTGGATCTGGTGTCGGATCAGGATCTGGGTTTGGATCTGGTGTCGGATCAGGATCATTACCACCTGTACCATCAGCTTTTAATACGGTAAATGATATAGAGCCAGATGCTTCTTTACCATCAACTCTAACAAATACTTCAACTTTGATACGCATATTAGAATTTGGTCTAATGACTGTACCATCATCCATTATGACATCTAAGTTTTCAGATAACCATTCGATTTCTGCATTTGGATCAACGCTTGACTCAAGTGGAAAATATAAATCGCCTGTCACACTTGTTCTTGAATCATCACCTTGATACTCAATTTTACCTAGTAGTTCATCTACAATTTTTTCTGCCTTATTTGTACCATCTGTACAAGCCACTACTAGAAGTGATAAAACCGCAATAGATATTACGCTAAATAATTTCTTCATTTTCATTTTTTTCATCTCCTCTTTGATTTAGGATATCGATTTCCTTTATTTACATTATACAATTATTTTATCGCTTTTGTCAACGCTTTCATAATAAATAAACCGATTTCTTTACAAATGTATATTATCTATATATTTAATCCTATATTTGATCGATTTGTATACCTTTTTTATTAAAAAATTCATGAGGCCACTTAAACTTAAATTTACGTGCAACAATATCTAATAAAAACAAAATTAAGCTAATAATGACAAGTGTTGTGGAAGGATCAATTGTCTCTGAAATGGTTTGAGCTTCTATTGTAAAGAAGTTATCACCGTCTAATAAATACTGCCCACCACCGTTGATAGCTATATCTTCCATTAATACAATCGAAGTTTCTTCATCAAACGCATTAATAAATTCATCTGAGTATGCATAGGCAGAATAATCATGGCCTGTATAAACAATTTGGCCATTGCCATCATATTTCGTTACTTCTAATGTATAAATACCTGGTTCTTCTCGATTAAAGGTACCTGAAAAGGTCGTGCCTGATATTTGAGATAAAGATATCCTTTGGCGATTACCATTTGGATGAATGATACTTGCCCTTATGGTCTCATCAGCATTTAGATTGGTTCTAATTCTAAATGTTGAACTTTCATTTTGATTAGCATATGAAATGTTTAATTGATTATTACCAACCACGCTTTGTTGTGGAAGTACACTTTTGACCATACCAAGTATAAATGCTTGACCTATAAAATGTTGAACAAAGTCTTTTGAAAAGCTATCTTCACGACCATTTAAATCTGTCATAAAACTACCTACCTTACCACTAGTTGCAGTTGGTCGCCATTCTACATATAATGGATCATCGGTTTGTGTTTTAACAACCATGGTTGCATTTGGTCGCACACGTGTCCCATAATACCCATCCAAAGGTATTAATTCACCAATTGCCGCAAATGCTGGTAGGATACTTGTAAACACACCTGTAAAGGTTTCCTCATTAATGAAGTCACCTATTTGTGCTTGTTCTGTGTCCGTTAACATAATATTGTATAGTTGTGTTTGATCAGTTACCCTATAATATGCACCACGATTATTATAAACACGAACCATGCCTTCTACTAATTGTGGATTGAGTTCATTTTCACCAGCCACGCCTAAGGCAATCGTCGATACTGAAATATCTGTTAAACTGTTTAATATACCATTATATGAACCTGCACTATCTTGAGGTCCACCATCCGTTAAAAATATAATGTGTTTTTGTGCATTATTAAACTGAGGATCATTTAACATATCTCTAGCCTTTTGAAGACCTTGAGTATATTGTGTACCGTGTCCTGTTGTTAGCATGTCTATTTGCTCATGCACACTAGCAATATTATCTACAGACGTCATTTCAATGACATCTCTTAGATTTGCATCAAAGGTTACCACACCAAACATATGGTTTGTATCACCTTTACTATCATAAAGCGCTTGGATACTCGCTTTAGCACCTTCTTTTGCCATTTGAAATTTATTGGAGTTATTGGCTGACATACTACCAGATGCATCTAACACAATAACAACTGCCATAGATTTTGGATCAGTATTAGATTCTACCGGTAATAACTGATCAAATGTCCGGTTAACACCTTCTGCTGCCATATCCGATTGTTGATATGCGCGGTCGCCTCCGATGGTTAATAGTCCGCCACCGTAGTTTTTAACATAAGTGTTTAATAAAGCCTCAAATCCAGTCGGTGTTAAATCACTATTTTTAACATTGACTAATATGATTTCTTGATACATCGTCAGTTCAGATAATGATGTTGGCAAATTACCTACATCTAATCTTGTAACATCATAATCGTTATTAGTTAATATCGTATCAATAACTTGTCCATCATTAGCTACACCTTCAATAATTAATATACGGTTGAAAGCATCACTTTTAATATCTACAAAACCAAAGTATACATTGTTTTCTAAAACTGTATCTTCATTTTCATCAAATGTTAATTCAACTTTGATTTCAGTTAAACCAAAATCTTTAAATACATAATCAAAACCAAAAGTTAACTGGCCTGGTTCGAGTGAAATATCTTGTGTATCGTAAGTTGTTTCTCCATTGTTGTTTTTATAGGTTATGGTGAGGCTTGCCTCTGTACTTATATCACTATCAACAACAACTTCTATGTGCGTGTTTGCACCACGTTGTGGGTTATTAGGTATATTTAAATCAGTAATTTGTGCATCCGATTCATAGTATTTAGGCATGATGAACTTAACATCCACCCGAGTGCCATCTAAGGCGATGTTTCTTGCTGCATTGATGGCATTCCCATCGGTTTGACGACCATCACTGACTAAAATAATGCGTCCGTTTTTCTTATGTTCTAATTGTGATTGAGCAAACAACAATGCATCTTCAATATGCGTAGTTGAACCATCAACCGTCTCATCTTTTTGGTAATAACTTTCTAACACTAAAGTTTTATTACGACTCATTTCAGATACATATACTGTATTTTTCCCGAATGTTATAATACCGATACGATAATCATTTGGTAATTGTGCCACAACTTCTTCTAAAAATGCATCAATATCATCTTGATTACTCATTTGAGATATTGATTGGTCAACTAAAATCATAACATCTGATTTTTTAGATACATAATTGTTATGAATCTTCATACCTGATAATACAATCACAAGTAAAGATATAATCATTAAATGTAACACCATTGAAGTGATTCTATTTCTAGATTTACGATGCTTAACAGGCAATTTGAAATATGGGTATATACTGATTAAAACTAACGGAATAATCAGCAGTAATAACCACGGATACATAAAGCTAATACTAATATTGTTCACGATATTGTACCCCCCATTCAATTACAACAAGTAATATTAAAAACGCTGCTAAATAAGGCAGTAAATCTAATAAGTCACTTGTCACTTCATCTCCACCTGGTACTGAAGGTACCAGCGGCATATAAATAGTGTCACCTACATCATCGAAATTACTTTCAGATGCTGGTATTCTTACATAAAACTCAGTTGTTTTAATTGCGCCTGTATTAAGTACTTGTGTAATTTTATAGCGACCAAGTGTACTTAACAGCATTTGAATAGATTCTTGACCAAACTCAAAAACACCATCATTGTTTTCTATGTCAACTCGAACTGCTGCAGGATGTGGATAAATTGGAATCGTTAAACCTGCATCATAAACATAATCATCAATCGTTTCTACCATAGAATAGTTAGATAAATTTCTAATTAATATTGGAAAATCTAAAAATAATATCGGTAAATTACTATATGCTAAATCAAAACTAAAAATCGTAATTTTTGGTCCAACATTGGTTGTACTCATCAGTATTGGATCACTTTGATAAGACATTAAAACTTCAAAGTCATTTGAAGGTACAAGCTGTTTATAACGTGAAATAGTTATATTATTTGTAGCAACTTGTTGCATAACTTTTTCATATAAAACACTGGATGTTTCAGCAACTGGTGAAATATTGTTGACTGAAATATCACCTACTAACGTACCTATTGAAGTTGGTAAAGTTAAAGGATCAAATATCCATACCGCACCATCAATTGGTAAGACATCCGGTACATTTTTACTATAGATATATAAATCGTAGCCTTCATCTTTAATATCGTTTGGATTAGAAACTTGGTCAATGATAAAGTTTCTATTGAGTGATTGTAGCGCCCTTGTAACAAACTCTTTTGTTGAGTCCACTTGATTTGGTATATTATGATCCACTATTTGAACTCTAAATTTTTGAAAACTGCTAAAGAACTCTAAACTATTGTCATACATAAAATCATCATCAATATCTTTTAAGTGAACAGAGGCAACATCATAAGTATCTTCATTGACATCACTTAAACGCCAAACATATGTACTTACGATGCCCGCTTCCAACTTATCAATAACAGTCGATGTTTTATAGTTATCATCAATACGCAACTCTAAAACAACATCGAATAAATCCTTTCCATAACTAACCACTTCAGTAATAAATATATAGTTCCCAGATTGATCACGCTCACCCTTAAAACTTAATACTGAAGCATTTGTTTCGCCTTGCGACATATTGCGTATGCGTACCATACCAGGATCGTTATAATCATTGGATGTATAATAAATGATCTCAGCAATATTATTCGCTTTGATAATATTTTCAGTTAACAACATGGCATCTTCAATATTTGAAATTGAATAATTGCTTGTGATATTGCTTAATTGACTTTTTATGTATTGTAACGACTCGCTTCGATTAACGAGTAATTTTGCTTCTTGACCGGCTAAAATAATGCTAAATTTATCATTATTTTCAATTGTTCTCATTGCTAGATTTTCAATTTCATTGATAGCACGTTCAAGTCTGGTTTTACCATGACTTACTGCCATCATGCTTGCAGATGTATCTAAAATGACTACTTTCTCACCTGTATTAGTCGACAATGCATAGTGTGGCTTTGTGAGTATAGCAGTTATTATAAGTAATATAAGTACTTGTAAAATTAATAATAAAGAACTTTTTAGCCATTCAAAAGGCATTTTTTTTCTTTTATATTTTAGACTGAGTTTCCATATAAAGCTACTTGATACTTGTCGATCTTGATACTTTGGTTTTAATATGTAAATAATAATTAAGGCAATTATACTCAGTAAGCCTAATAAGCCTAGGGGTGCTAAAAATCTCATTTGACTGTGCCTACTTTCGCAAGTCTATCAAATATGAGACGTTCTACTGGATCTTTACTGGATATCGATATAAAGTGAGCACCTCTTGCATGACAAAACTGTTTGATCTCAGATTGATAATCATGTAATGCTTGTTTGTAAGCTTTAAAATCACTTTTATTGATTTTCATTTTTAAATTACGATCATCTAACGGATCTTTTGCTTCACTATCAACGAGTCTAATACGTCCACTATATTGAGGGTTTAATTCATCTTCTGATAAAACTTGAATAAGTAGTACTTCTCTTTTTAAATAAATTAAATAATCAATCGCTTTTTTCCAGTTATTTTCAGTTAAAAAATCAGAGATAATGACAGTCAAACCATCATTAGAACCAATATTTAGCCCGTTCATTATCGATTTTTCAATGTCTGCATAGCCTTTGAATTCAGTTTTTTCTAACTCAGCTATTGCCCTATAATATGCGTTTTTACCGACAATTGTGCCTCCTATTTCTTCTAAATAATCACCTATAATTAAACGCAATGAAAGACGGTCCATGTTATGAACCGATAAGTAACCGATTGCTGCTGCAGCTTTTAATGCAAACTCCGCTTTACTAAAATCAAGTTTAGCCATAGAAGCTGAACAATCTATAAATACTTGTGTTAACATCTGTCTTTCATCAACAAACAATTTGATGTAATGTTTTTCAAAGCGACTATATAAATTCCAGTCTATATGTCTGATATCATCGCCTAAAACATATTCTCTAAAGTCTGCAAATTCTACAGTGGATCCATATGAATCAGTTCTATGATTACCGCCAAAAAAACCTCGCATTGGCGAACTCATATGAAATGTTAGAGTTTCTAGTCTGCTTATGAATTCATCATTTAGAATTTTTCTTTTCATTTTCTGTTTTTCTTGCCAAATCTACCTTTAGGTTTTTCATTTTGTTCTTCATTGTTTATCTTTGGGTTTTCAGAAACATCTAGACTTGCTTTTGTTAACTTAGAGTCTGTAGTTTTACCTAGTTCTTGAATAATGAGATCGATAATAGCATCCGTTGTTATACCTTCTGTAATCGCTTCAAAATTAGGTTTGATTCTATGACGTAATACCATTTTAGATAGACTATTGATATCCCCATAACTTACGTTATAACGACCATCCATTAACGCACGCACCTTTGCTGCTGTAATTAATGCCTGAGCTGCACGCGGGCTAGCACCATAACGTACATAACGCTTTGATGCTTGTGTTGCAACTTCACTTGATGGATGGGTAGCAAGTGTAAGTCGCATCGTATAATCTAAAACATCATCAGCAACACGTATTTCTTTTGCAACACTTCTCATTAGTAATAATTGTCCTGCATTACAAACAGTTTCAGCTGTTTCTTCCATCGTAATTTGGGTAATATTAACTATTCTTCCTAATTCTTCTAAATTTGGATAAGTCACAATTAATTTAAACATAAAACGGTCCATTTGTGCTTCAGGTAATGGATATGTACCATCTTGTTCAATCGGATTTTGTGTTGCTAAAACAAAGAAAGGTTCATCTAACTTTCTTGAAACACCCATCACAGTTACAGTATGTTCTTGCATGGCTTCTAACAAGGCACTTTGTGTTTTGGGTGTTGCTCGGTTAATTTCGTCTGCTAAAATAATGTTACTAAAGATAGGTCCTGGTTGGAATTCAAAATTTGAATTGCCTTTGTCATCTTTAACAATGATATTGGTCCCTGTCACGTCCGCAGGCATTAAATCAGGTGTAAATTGAATTCTAGAAAAGGGTAGGTCAAATACACGGCCTAAGGTACGAACTAATCTTGTTTTACCAACACCTGGTACACCTTCTAATAGAACATTACCACCTGCAATCATTGCAATGACTGCACCTTCGACAACTTCTTCTTGTCCGATCAAATCTTTACCAATTTCTTTAAATATATTTTTTATTAATTGTTCAAATTGCTTTAAGTTTTCTTCTTTAATCATTGTTTTCTCCATTTTGCTTAATCTCTATACTCCTCATGTAATTATTAATCATTTCGATAAGTTCTTCATCGGTAATTTGATTTGATTCAAATAACTCCAATAATTGTTCTAACATCGCTAGGTATGCTTCACTATCAAAGTCTGTTTGTCCATCGATAATTTTTGGATTCTCAATTGGTAGAGGCTCATCATCACCTTCTCCATCTCCGCTACCATCACCTGGGTCTACTGGATCTTCTGGATCTTCCGGGTCTTCTGGATCTTCCGGGTCTTCTGGATCATCACCAACCAATTCATCGACGACATCTTGAATTATTTCATCAATATCTTCTTCGAGTTCATCTTCAGGGGTTTCCTGTCCAATACTTTCCATAATATCTTCAACAAGTTCATCTACCTCATCTGAGACATCCTCAGGTATATCCCCTTCTACAATTGGTATAAGTGATTTTAATAATTCAACTAAGTCTCGTAGATTTTGTTCTAAACTAGGATTTTTAATATCTGAATCTTCTATTGAAGTTTCAATATCTATTTCAAATTCTTCAACAAATGATTTCATTTCTTCAATAGATAATGTTAAAAAGTTATCAATAAGTTCATTGATATAGTTTGAAATTACTGTTTCATCTTTAGTTTCTAATGAAACACCTAACTCGTGTGTAGATTCATGAGTAATTAGCTCATCAATTAAGGTTGTTTTATCTGCTTGCTCTAATGCAATGCGTTCCAGTATTAATCGTCTAGTTTCTTCAATACGGGCAATTTTTTTATTTAATGTATCATCTAATTTTACTTTTTGTTCTAAATCATCAATTAACATATGTAAATCATCTTTTAATAATTGACTTACATTTGCTTGATTCACAATCCTTCTTAAATCTTCAATCATTTTTTCAATGAGTTTATCTTCTTCTGATTTTTCATCAGGTATTTGTACGATAGGCGGATTATCTTTTTGGTGTGCTTCAACCGTTGAAATAGTCAATGATAATATAGCAAGAACCAAAAGAATGGACAACGTCACTGTAAGTTTTACTAGCTTTGTAAATTTAAGTGATTTTGTCGGTACTTTAACAAGTTTTTCTTCAGCTGTCTTTCTTTGTACTTTAGATATCATATGATCATCATGAGCATAATCAAGCATCGTTACAACACGCTCTTCTAAACCTAATGCATCTAGTTTTCTAGCGGTTATTTTTAGTGATGTTTTATATGTATATTTTCTAAATAAAAACGTCGCTAAAGATGTCGTAAATAAACCAACAACTAAACTTATCCATAAACCATTAAATTTAGTAAAGTAAAAGATAATGGATAAAGATATCATCGCCAAAAGACCGATGATCGCACCACTCATCACAGATTTTATACGTGCCTCTTTTATTAATCTTTTATGAAATTTATCTAATCCATAGTCTTTCATATAATCCTCACTTATCAATAGGTAGAAGGTAGATATAGATAACATCTACCTTCTAAATATTTTATCTTTACTTTATCTTACCAGTTAATTGTAAATGTATATGGTTCAGAAGCAACATAACCGGCTGCAACTAATTGTACACTGATTGTATAAACACCATCAGGTAATCCTGTAAAATTATCATTACCTGGCTTACCACCCCAATGGAGTCTTATTTGTACACCATAAGCAGTAAATTTAAGGTCTTCTATTGTAAGAACAACTTCACCATCTTTTATAACCTCAATAAAGAAGTCTCCATCCCAACCTTCTTGCTCCACTACTGTTTGGCCAGCAGAGTTATTATGGATTAGGAAAAAGTAGTGTCCAGGATCATTACCTACTAAAATTGCAGCTGCAGTTAAAGGCAGTAACTGCTGTGCGGGCTCAGGTGCAGTATAGGTAATTTCTGCTTTATTAGAATTTAGATAATCTTGCCCATCACCTAAAGCATATAATTCAACATTATGGTCACCACCAGCTAAATTAAGGGTCGTTAAATCAAAGGTCGTCTCAAGTTCTAATGTGATCGTTTGACTACCAACTACAATGCGATATCCAGTAGCATGTTCAACAGCATCCCAAGTTAATACACCTGTTTCACTATCTACACTCACATTAGTTGGTGTATCTAGTCTAACTGCATTTTCATTAATATATTCATATGTAGTACTTGCTTCTGAACTACCATATCCACTAGCTGTTGCTACAACTTTAAAGGTGTGGTCTCCATAACTTAATTCTAATACTTCTGGATCAATTTCATAACTTGTGATATTTGTTTCAGTAATGAATACATTATCTACATAAATACTATAATTTTCTGCATTGCTTACTTCATCCCAAGTTAATTGATTTGCATCTAATGTTAAAGTAAATCCATCGAGTATTGGTCCAGTTTTTGTAAATGTTCCAGGAACATTTACTAAGTCAGAGTCTAATGCTGTACCATCTGATAAATATTGTACCTTCACAGTATAAGTTCCCGGTTCTAATGAATCTAAGAATGATTCATATAGATAATCATAGCCACCACTTGTGTGTCCTTTAATATCATCTGCTGTTGCAACACCATTTAGGTACCATACAAATCTAATTTGATTACCATAACCTACATCAGGTGTAAATGCACCTAATACAATTTTTGTTGTTTGTACAACAATACCATCGGGACTATTTAATTTAGTTGTAGGCATTTGTTTAACTATAACATCAAAAGTTATTTCACGTTCTATACCTTTATAGCTTAGACTGGCTGTTAATGTAACTGGAGTATCTGCTTCACCTCTTGTAACAACACCATTGGTTGCAATGGCAGGGTTATTAGAACTCCAAGTAATTGAAACCCCTTGTACAGAAGCTGGTAAGATTAAATCTCTTACTACATCCGTTGGAACTTCTAAATTATCAATCACTTCATCAAGTAATGGATCTTTTAATACAACAACTTCAAAGTCACGTGTTTGAGGTGTTTGTTCTTTATATGTTAATGTCGCAGTTAAAGTAACAGTAATATCTTCATTTAATGAACGATTCACGACACCTGCATGTGTTATTACTTCTACATTATTACTTTCCCAAGTAACTGTAACAAGGTTATCTTTACCAGTTGTTAATGGTAATTCCAAGTTTTTGTCAGTTGACGATGGTAATACAAGTGAGTTTTTAGCCTCAGTTAACACATCCTCACGTTCAACAATAACAACAAACTCCTTTGTATCGGTAACATTACCGCTTGTAAGTGTCACGGTGAGTGTCACTTCAATATCTTCATCTTCACTACGTGTAACAATACCTTCAGATGTAATTGCTTCATGATCGCTTGACCATGATAAAACCACACCATTAGAAAGAGATACTAAGTCTAGGTTTGTTCTAGTCGTTTCAGGAAGATTTAAACTGTTTTTAACGAGATTGATTTTTTCTCTATCAGCCTCATCCGGATCTGGTTCTGGATCTGGGTCCGGATCAGGATCTGGATCGGTACTTTCTATTTTGTAGACCATGACAAAATAGTTTCTTTCCTCTGTTACTTTTCCTTCCGTAAATGTAACAACGATCATCACTTCAACATCAGTATTTAAACCAATGGAGTTGACATCACCATTTTGATCAATAATGTCTAGGTCCATACTTTCCCATGTAATCGTTACGGATTGATACTTGTTAATTAAAGAAAAAGTATCACCATTTTCAAAGCCTAAGTCTTCCATAAGCATATCAACTTCAGCTATTGCTTCTTGCATATAAGATTTATCTTCGCATGCAATCAGTACAAAACTTAAAATTGCAATAAAGATAAGTGTTAATGTTTTTTTAAATTTCATCTTCTCAACTCGCCTCTTTTTCTTATTATGTGTTATTTCCATTCGTTTTTTAACCAATTTATACGATCAAGTATCCATTGTTTTAATTTGTTAGTTTCGTTAACCCACCCTGTAGTTGCAGCATCTAAAGAAGTATATCTTAAGTAGGCGCTCTCGCCTTCTGCAACCATACCTTCAATATTGTAGTTTACACTCCAAAAATAGAAGTTTTGTCCAAGTGTTTTTTTATGCTTATGAATAAAGTCATCAGCATACATTTGATGTATAAATGTTTCAATTTTTGGAGCAAGTTCTTTAAAGCGTTCTACAACTAATGCTCTAAAAGCCGGTATTTTCATTAAAGCAATATAAAGTTCACTTGCCGTATGTGAAGAATGATTAACAACTGAACCTGCTACATAAATACCTTGTGGGCTTTGATCCCCACGGTTTTTACCAGCACTTGCATCGAAATCCCAAGGTGGACCGGCATAAAGTTTGCCACCAGGTTTTTTATACATATAAAATGAACTCCAACCAGTATCGGTATTTTTCATTAATTCATTTAATATATACATATCAACAAAAGAGTCAATGTCTACATGTTCTAAAAAAGCATGATATGTATTTGTACCACCTAGTGCTGCTGTAAGCGCTGTAGTCATATAATCTTTAATATAGTTAACTTGAGCTCTAAATTGATCTTGTGTAATACCACTACTGCCATCCATCACATCATCAGGATCGGGTGAACTGACACTAAAGCCATATCTAAATCCTGGAATGTTAAAGTAATAAATACCTTCAGGTCCATCTTCGGTTGCATATGCATCATATTCAATTAAATAACCAGTATCTAGTAAACCATATGTTTCATCAATATCCACACGTCCTTTACCGGTCCTTACATGTTCTGCCAACATATAAACACCACGGTAAGAGCCGTTAACATATAATTCTACCCAATCAATTTTTGTTGTATATTCTATATTGGTAAATAATTCATCAGACATTTTAAAAGCAGTCATTGCTCTTAACATCGTTGTATCATAAAAGTTAGCACCTGCAAGTAAAACCCAATGTCTAGATTTTTCATGACCAAATACTGAGTGTTTATCAAAGAACTTAATTCGGTAACCACGTTTTGGTCCAGAACTTGTCCATGAACCATGACCTCTACCTTTAAACTCTGCACTTAGTGCATTAAAGGCATGTTCTGGATTATCACTATTTAAGGTCATTGAACTTTTAACGTATTGATCTTTATTAACCGTATGAAGTGCTTTATTGGATTCCAAATTAATAAACAGCTTAGGAATACTTGTCGTTTCATTATAAAAAGTATCTGAGTTTTCTAAAAAGTCTGCTTTTAAAGTAATACTCATATTTGGCATTGTATCAAATATGTATGGTTGGTTATTTAAAGTCCAACCTTTAAATGTAAAACCATCTTTAACAGGCGTTTTTTGTGGTGCAGTAATTGCTTCATTAGGATCTGCAACAATTGGTGGAATATATGTTTCAGATTCAAACCAAACAACGTTTGTACCTGTTTTCCAACGTGCTGTTAAAATTAGATCCATTTGTGGCATGATTTCTAAATCAAATACGCCACCATCAAAAGTCCATTCAACAAAGACTGAAACTTCTGCATCTTTTGTAAAATGCTTAGGTTCTTTCAAATTTGGTATCGGATCACCAGCTTTTAACGTCATAGGTTCTACATATTCATTAGAATTTGTAACAAAGGTTATTGTGTAGCTAGTTGGTGCACTTTTAAGTACCCAACTAGCCCTCAACGTAATGGAAGTTTGAGGAAAGCGTGTAAGACGATACGGATTGCCCTCTTCATCTATCCAACCTGTAAATCGATAGCCTGTACGTTCTGGATCTTCAATATCAGGTATATTTGTATTCGGTCTACCAGAAATTGGTTCAATCTCCAAATCCTCTACACCTGTGACAAAAGTGATAGTCACCTCAGTTGGTGGATCATCATTAATATCTATAGTCAGATCACATGCAACTAACATTACTAAGAAAGTTAACATGATTACTGCGATTAAAATTTTGTTTGTAAAGTTAGTTTTCTTCATTTATCTACTTTCTTTAAATCATTGTATTTTTAAAACTTTTATTACCACGTTAATGTATACGTATATGGGTCTGATGCCATGTATCCATCAGCTACTAATTGTATACTAATTGTATATTGCCCATCAGGAAGTCCAGTAAAGTTATCATTACCAGGTTTATCACCCCAATGTAGTCTAATTTGAGCACCAAATGCTACAAAACTAATATCATCAATAGTTAGTACAACAGTGTCACCTTGCATCACTTTAATTAGGAATTCACCGTTCCAACCTTCTTGATTAACTATTTCTTGACCTGCTGGATTATTATGGAATAAGAAGAAATAATGACCTGGGTCATTTGCAACCAGTATAGCACCTGCAGTAATCGGTAGTAACTGTTGTGCTGGTTCTGGCGCTGTATAAGCTATTTCAGCTTTGTCAGAATTTAGATAATCTTGACCATCACCTAAAGCATATACTTCTACAGTATGATTACCACTTGATACAAGGATTAGTGAAAGATCATAACTTAAGACTAACCCTAAATCAATGATATTTGTGCCTAGTATGATTCTATAACCCAAAGCATGATCAACAGCATCCCATGAAAGTACACTGGTTTCCTCGTCAATTAATAAATTAGTTGGTGCATCAAGTTGTACAGCTGCCTCAGATACAACAATATGTTCAGCTTCTGCTTCAGATGATTGATAACCATCTGCAAGAGCAACAACTTTAATTGTATATGTTCCAACTTCTGTTGGTAGTATGAAAGTTAAATCAACAATACCTTCAGTTTGTAAAACATCATTTACATAAACTTCATAACTTGTAGCGTTTACTACAGCGTTCCATGATGCTGTTGTTTCATTTAATGTAATGACTGGATCATCGAGTACTGGTAAAGCTTTAGTAACTTCAAATGTATGAATTGAGAATTCTGAGTCAGAACCAAGTACTTGGTCACCCACTGCTTGGAATCTTACAATATATGTGCCAGCTGGTAAGGTTTCTAAGAAGCTTTCGTATAAATAGGCATAACCTTGGCTTGCTGGTGCATTAAACAAGTCTGATGCAACTGGTTCATTTGTTACTTTATCAAACCATACAAATCTTAGTTGTCCACTATATCCTGTACCACCGTCATAGACACCAACACCAACATGCATTGTTGTTGTGGTATGGCTAATACCGTTAACTGGCGCAGGTAGTTGTGTCAGTTCAGCACCCTCAACTTCAAAAGTCACTGATGTAGATTCAAATGAATCTAAGAATGAAATATCATCACCTTTAGCAACCACTGTAATTATATAATTACCTGTTGCTAATTCTAGTGTATTTAAATCAAATGCATTCATTTCAACATCAAATGCATCTTGACCATCAATCAATATGCTATAACCTGTTGCATTTGATACTAAGTCCCATGTTAGGTTACCAGATTCATCAACTGCTAAATTTGTTGGTGTATCTAATTGAACGGGTGCTGCTGGTTCTATTTCAAATAAGAATGTATCTTCAGTACCAATATAACCTGTAGCACTTGCTATAACTTTAATCTCATATATGCCCGGTTCTGTTGGTAATATAAATTGATTATCCGTAAATGATTGTGCTACATCATTTACAAATAAATTAAATGTTGCACCTTCAATATCGTTCCATGAAACATACGTTTCATCTTCTGATAAAGTCAATGTAACTTGTTCTAATTGTGGTGTTGATTCATCCATACGGTTTAAATCAAATGTAAATGTATTTTCTACTGTTGTTGGATCCATTGATCCAAATTGATTATCAAAAGTATCTTTAATGACCATGTAGAATGTAACACCATCATTATCAATCATAGTTGTTGTTACTGAATTACCAAAATCAATGGTCCAAGTTTGTGTTAATTCATTGTAGGTTACTGTCACACCAGCAGCAATAAATGCATTTTCATCCTCAATGGAACCATAAGGATCTAGTTGATTTGCATATACTGTAAATTCTGGTAATAGATGTGATAAATTGTGATCGAGTTCAAGACTAAATAGATTTGGATCACTTGCCTCTATAACTAATATAAATGCTTCATTTTCATCTAAAAGTACTTCACCAGTAAGTGGTGATAGTGCAACTAAGGTTGGTGCTTCATCATCTACCATAGCAAGTACTTTAACAGTAAATGATTTTTCTTCTGTTTCATCATTATATGTTAATGTTGCTGTTAAAGTTACATTAATGTCTGCATATGTTTGTGTAACAATACCACTATCACTGATTGCAACATTATCTGAACGCCATGAAATAGCAACACCATCAATAAGTGTAGGCAAAACTAAATCAGCTTCTGTTTCAGCTACGACTGTTAAATCAGCTTTAACATCTGCTAATGTTGTATCAGGAACTTCTATAGCTTTAACAACAACTGTAAATGTTTTTGTGTCAGTTTCTGATTCATAAGATAGCGTTGCTGTTAAAGTTACTGTTACATCCACTTCTGCTCTTGTAACAACACCACTATCGCTGATTGAAGTATTATCTGAACTCCATAAAATTGCAACACCATTAATAAGTGTTGGTAGTTCTAAATCATTTTCTGTTTCTGTAATGATTGTTAAATCAGCTTTAACATCTGCTAATGTCGTATCTTCAACTTCTAGTGCTTTAACAATAACAGTAAACACTTTAGTATCTGTTTCACCATTATATGTCAGTGTTGCAGTCAAACTAACTTCAATATCTACAGTATCTCTTGTAACAATACCAGTATCACTGATTGCAATATTATCTGAGCTCCATGAAATCACAACACCATCAATTAATGTTGGTAGTACTATATCAGCTTCTGTTTCAGCTACGACTGTTAAGTCTGTTTTAACATCTGCTAATGTTGTATCTACTACAACATCTTTTTTATTGATAATGATATCATAATCAATTGATTCTGTTTCGTCACCAAATTCAAATGTAATCGTTATGGTAACTGTTTGATCAGTTGCCATAGCAAATACATTACCATTTGAATCAATTAAATCTTCGTTATTACTTTCCCAAGTAATCGTGACTAAGTCGGGATTTGGATTGGTAATTGCAAAGACATCCCCATCATTTAACGAGATGGGTAAACTTGATTCTACTGTATCCATTGTATCTAATAATGTATTCGGACTATCACAAGCAACTAATAGTAGACTAAATACTACTAATAGTGCTGTCTTCCATATTTTATAAGTTAGTTTCACTGTAACACGCTCCTGTTTTTTAATAACTGTTTTATGTATGTGAATATTTTAGTTTTGATCATAAGTAGTATATGGATTCACAAAATTAATTGTGAATCCATATGTTGAATTTGTAGATTAATACTAAAATTAGCTACTTGCCTTCCAGTAGAAGTCCATTTCAAATGGTAGTGAGTTTGCATAACCACTTGTAGGATCAGCCACCAATACAATGTGAATCTTGTATGCCTCTTCTCTTTGAACTAGTAAATTAAATACATCTTTGAAGTTTAAAGTATTGATTGTAGCACCAGCACCTAAAGCAGTAACATAAAACATCTCAGTTGCTGCCGTAGTTCCATCAAATATTTGGAAACCAACGTTATTTGTGCTTGCAATACCTGATTGACCAAATTTAACTGCACTTTTTAGTATTAACTCTCTCATATAGCCAATATATCCTTGTGCATCCCCATGTCCATTAGTCATGTAATTAGGCATATTGTTTCCTAAATCATCTTCAACTAAAGGATTTAGTTTCGTCAACTCATTTGCAACAATATAGTCATCTTCTGTTGCAACAAGAGCAGAATTAAGGTAGTCTTCAATATTACCTATTGCCATAACTTGAACAGAGTATGTACCATTTGGTAAATCTAAAGTAGATAAGTCGAATGATAAGGTTACATTATCTAAATCATTATTTTGTCCATTAATAACAACTCTATAACCCGATGCATTAGCTACAGAAGACCAAGAAACTATATCACCATTTAATGTTACACTCGTTGGTGCATCTAATGGTTGAGCTTGTTGGTTGATGTATTCATACTGAACAGTGTCTTCTGAAGACTGATAACCTGTTGCACTAGCAACCACCTTGAATGTATGTGTACCATAAGATAACTCTAAGGCTACTGGATTGATCAAATAACTCAAACCAGTAGTATCTGCAACCAATACATCATTTAAGTAAATATCATAAAGATCAGCATTGTCAACACTATTCCAAGATATTAACTCATCACTAAGTGTTAAGGTGATTGAAGGTAATTGTGGATCTGATTTTACAATTCCTGTTGCTGCTTGTACTAATTCAGAATCAAGTGCTTCAACACCATTACCGATGCCTTGAGCAAATACTGTATAATTACCAGAAGGTAATGTATTATAGAAAGATTCATACTTATAGACTATTCCTGTTCCACTATTATGCTGAACGATATCCGATTCAATAAGTACGCCATTTATCATCCAGTTAAATCTTATTTGTCCTGTATAACCTTCACCTGGGTTATAAGCACCACCAACAATTTCTAATGATCCTGCATGATGAACAAATCCAAAAGGAGCGGATAATTCTTCGGGATCAGGTAATGGTTCAACATAACTATAAGCTTCAACTACCCCTTCATCATCAACTAAAGCATATGCTCTAATATTATCTGTAATTGAATCTGGAATACTTACAATAAATTCATTTGTTTCAGGCACTATATTTGATGCGATATGAGCTGTTTTATTGCTAAAGGTAACTGCATGTTCTGTACCTCTTAAGAAACCTACTTCTAATAAATCGCCTGATGGTACGTAAACTTGTCCTAAGAATGAATTATGTTCAGCTCTTAAGTCAGCAATTTCAGTCATTGTAACAATTGCTTCAGTTGGTGCGCTACCTTCTTTAATTGTAATTGTACGATTACTTAATGCACTAAAGCTATAAGATGAACCATACCAAACAGTTTCTCCATCTACTTGCCATAATACATCTGTTTCATTAGTTAGTGTAACCACTTGATTGTAATTGACTTCTTGAACATTATCATCAAACGTAATATTAAATTTAGCTGTTTCTGGATTTAATTCGTATTGTAATTTGATGACTTTATTTTCAGTTACATTATCAAATGAATCACTCCATGGATTTGTTGGTGACACAACATAGTTTTTCTTTGTTGGTAAATTCGTTGGTGCTGTAGCATTTCCACCTCTTACAACATATTGAGCTAATTTGTCATTATGTTTGATGATTTCTCCACTCACATCAACAAAGACAACAGCAAACTCACTATCAGGTCTATAGACCGCCACTAAGTTTAAATATGTTCCTACGACAAAAGGAGATCCCTCTGTTGCATCTGAGATAACCCCATTTACAATATAATATGCAAATGTATATCCCTCGCCTGGGTTTGTTGCAGGAGTAAATTTAGCACCTGGTGCAACATTTACATCATCTAATACTGTTTGGTTAGAACTATCCAATAAATATGTTTGTCTAACTACAGCATTTTCTGGTACTGCAAACGCATTTGGTGAAAAGATAAGCGATACCGCTAATAGACTAAATAAGCCTAAAAATAAGACAGCTAGTTTTTTCATTATAAACCATCGCCTCCGCCCCAAATATTATCCCATAATCCAGCGCCTAGATGATTACCGCTGGTTGCTATTGAGTCTTCCTTAGAAAACTCTGTAACCTCTATTTGAGGTTCTTGATAGAATAATTTCTCTCTTTCCTTCATGTACTTCCCTTTCCCTTCTATAATCTTTTACAGATTAATGAAATCATTTTTATAGATTTTACACATGTTTCGTAACATATTTCGTTAAAACATGCTCAATAAACCTTAAGAAACCGGTTTCCTAATTATATTTTAATGTTATCGCTTACATTTGTCAAGTAAAATAGTAAATTTTTCGTAATAAAATATGAATTTGTATATAAAATATTTATTTTAAGTATGAATCAACTAGCCATGTTTAATAACATGGATGGTTTTAATGATCATACCACCTTGATTAAACTTAAATTTCATACGGTGGATACCTGCATCCATTATGATGAATGCTTTAGTCAATATAAATGTGTTATTGGTTGTTCTTAGTGTTAGGGTTGCTTTATGTATATTGTCTACAAATATAGAAAATGGTACTTGTGCAAGCTCAGTTGCATCAACTTTGATTTCTATTTCAAAGATGTATTTACCGGGTTTTTGAATCATGAGTCCATATTCGAAGGTTGCTTTTGCGTCAATAATATATATAAGATCATTATCATATCGTATAGATTCATTCTTAGATAATAATTGATTAAACTCTAAATTGACCTTATCCCAGTTATTACCTGAGATATCAATTAAATGATTATGATCTATTGGTTTTAGATCTTCTACATTGGTCATTGGTTTACTTGCAAATATATCATATACTGTTAGATCAGTCGTTGTTTGTACCTTTATGCATGCTCTAGTTGCATTTTTATTAAGGATAAGATCTTTATTATTTGAAACAATTTTGTCATCTGATAAATGAATATGTGTTTGGTATGGTGCTATTGATAATGTTTCATTAATTAATGGTAGTTTATCAAGTATTGCAGGTTCAAACACCATATTTGATTGTGTATCAAATATGGTACTGTGCTGGTAATCTCTTAATTTAAAATCTATGCGATGTAATCTATAAAACGCTGGTGTATGAATTAAATAGTCTAATATATGTCTTGTAGTAGTTTGTAGTTGTGCTAACGTTAATAAGTTTTCATTAAAAGCTGCCTTTGCATTATCTTGACTACTATTGGATTTACTATCTGATACAACCATATATAAATCATTTTGACTAATGATCATGGCTTTCGTGTTGGATTTTGATCCTTTTTGTTGGTAGTCATTCATCTTTGCCCACCAATCTGTCATAACAACACCATTAAAACCCCATTCATCTCTTAATATGTTTTTAGTTAACTCATAATTTGAAGCACTCCATAAACCATTGACTGGATTATATGATGTCATGATTGCTTTTGCATCTGCATACTTAACAGCAATTTCAAAACCTTTTAAATAAATCTCTCTAAGTGCACGTTCAGATACGATAGCATCTACATTAAAACGGTCAGTTTCTTGATTGTTACAAGCTAAGTGTTTAAGGGTACCATCAACACCTGCTTTATGTAAACCTTTAACATAACTAGATGCCATCATGCCCGTTAAAAGTGGGTCTTCTGAAAAGTACTCAAAATTACGTCCATTTAAAGGATGTCTTTGAATATTCATACCAGGACCTAAAAGTGTATCTACTGCATAGCCTCTCATCTCAGTGCCTAATAATAAATAGAGTTCTTCGACCATATTTAAATTAAAACTACTTGCTAAAGCTGTACCTGAAGGTAAACTGGATGCGTAAGCACCAGAATCCATGCGTATACCAGATGGTCCATCAGCGGCACAACTTATTGGTATACCTTTATTTAACAAATTGGTGGTGACACCACCAAATGCTGCAGCTGTTCCAGCTGTAACTTTCGGTGAACTCATACCTTCACCCCGAGATAACTCAATCATATCATCTACTGAGAGTGTACCTATAAATGTATCCATACTTATATTTTTTTTGTATACATCAAATAAATTATAGTTATCATCACTTTGGGTTAATGCTTCAACCATTTCATTTTTAATATTGTTATTGTAATCTAACGTTCTTAAAGGGACAGCCTCATAATTAATTCTTAAGTCTTTTGTCGGCTTTAACCGGTTAAAGGCCTTTAAGGGTGCCATTTTTTCTGTTAAGGACTGTGTAATGATGTCATCATTTAATCTAAATGATCCAATAAGTTTAATAGATCTAACATCACTACCTACATAAATTTGGTATAAACCTTTTTCTAAAATATATGCAGACTTTTTGATTTGTCCTAAATCATCATATGATGCAAAATCTTTTAAATCAAAATTAAAAGTTATTAATTCTGCAGCATTTGGTGATAGATATACGGTTTTACTAAATGCAGTTAATACTTTTGCCGGTTTACCAAGTATGCCTTGTGGCATCTTTGCATAAACCTGAATGACTTCTTTACCACTAAATTTACCAATATTTTGAACCCGTACACTTAATTTTACTTGTGTACCATTGACTTCAAATGTCTGATTTTTTATACTAAATTTTGTATAAGATAAACCATATCCAAAAGGATATCTGACAGCATCTTGATTAAATGTTTCAAAATATCTGTAACCCACATAAATATCTTCTGTATAAATAGATTCATGTGGTTGACCAAATTGGTCATTTGATGGTATATCCTTCAAATTTTTAACAACTGTCATTGGTAGTTTTGCTGATGGTGTCACCAAACCAGTTAAGCAGTCTGTTAAAGCATGTGCACCATACATCCCTCCATGCCATGCAATGAGCAGTCCATCTATTTTATATTTATCTAGGAAACCTAAATCAATCATATTGCCAATATTTAATACAACAACGACTTGTTTATAATAAGTTGTGACTTGTTTAAGTAGTTTTTCTTCCAACTGACTTAATAAATAACTACCTTCACCGTTAAAACAATCCTTATCCTCACCTGCAGTACGTCCAAAAATAACGATTGCACAATCATTACTTTTGGCACTCATCTCAACAAACTGATCATCCAATACCATTTCTTCTTGTGCCCATGGTTCAGATGCCCACTGGCCATTACCTGCATCATATGGATTTTTTTCAATCCATGATTGGTAGTGGCTATATACCCTTTGATCAATTTGTGTTAAAGGATGATCATATAAACTTTCAATGATGGATGGTACATCTTTTACATTTACCAAACCACCAGAACCTGTACCGCTTTTATAGTAGTGTGTTTGTATACGGCCAAAAACTGCGACTTTCTTATGATGAATAGGTAACACATTGTTTTCATTTTTAAGTAATAATACGGTCTCACCAGCAACTTTTCTTGTGAAGTCAGATAGTTCTTTTAATGGCTCGTGATTCATTAGAGGTATTTGATTTGTTTTACTCATTTTTATTTTCCTTATTATACTTTATTGCTCTGATCATTTTTATACCGTAGAATATACTATATCCTAATGCGAGTGCACCAAAATAAATGGATACATATAAAAATACTGATCTTTGAATTCTTGGGTTAATGATTTGACTGATTTCACTGCTTGTTTTACCCCTTTTATAGCCTAATTCATCAATATAAGTACCAAGACTTGATGCTTCATAATCAGTCACCAAATTATCTAAAACAGCAGAGGTTAATGTTTTGTCTATGATGAGGTTACCCTCATAATCATATAGCTTAAAATTTAAATCCGAAACTTCATCTAATGTAACACCTTGATATACAAAGCCTAACTTTATAGGATTTAATCCATAACTTAATGCCTCACTGGCATATACTTCATCTGTATCAAGTAGTGTTCTTGTCTCATTTGAAATGATAAAGCGCATCAAATCGTTACTATCCCTGACACTTTCTGCATAAGTTACTGCTTTTAAAGGCATAATAAATACATAAATATTTGATTTATAGATATCAAGTGATTGTGCTTCAACCGTTGCATAAAAATCTACTTTATAAGCTAAATTGTCACTTACACTTTCATCAACATGTTTAAAAATATGCGTTTGATAAGATAACCATTCATCATAGCTCTTAGTTTCTACAACGCGTTTTAAAACTTCATCATTTAGTTTTGTTTGATGCTCATATGCACCAGCAACTAATGCTAATAAATAAATTATTAGAAAGCCACCGATAATAAATAAGCCATGTTTAAATAATTTCATATGTAAACTTCCTTTTAATAACCAGCAAAAAGACGCCTATGATGGTGTCTATAATACATTTTCTGACATTGATGCATAATCATTGGTAATAGAAATCATGAGATTTCCATTACGCACTCTGACTGCATCAATAAATTCTTTTTGTTGATTGACATCTTTAAATATAACTAAATAAGTTAGTTGAAAAATGGTTCCGAAATCAGAAGTCTTTACACGTTGTAATTTATATCTTTTTAGGTATTGATCGAATAGATCATCAAATACATTGACATAATTTAAATTCTCAGGAATTGAGATGTTTAATTTATGATATGTCATATACTCTCTACTAAATTTAACAAAATAAATTGTTAATAATATAATTGATACAACAATAGTGAGTAATATGGCATATCCTACCAAGCCTAATGCCAGTGCTAAACCAACAGCAACAGTAGATAAAATATATGTAATGTCTTTAGGATCTGCAATAACCGTTCTAAAACGTACCAATGTAAATACACCAGCCAAACTAAAGGCCATTGGTACACTATTGGCATCTGAAACAAGCATAATTATAAATGCAATAATTGTTGGTAGCATAATTAATATGACTGCAAATGAGCGATCATAAGGCATTTTTCTATGAGTGAATTGGTACACTAAACTGAGTATGGTACCTAAAATTGCTGCTGAACCTAATAATATAAGAATTTTAATTTCTGTAATCATATTTAAGTCAACACTAATAAAGTTTGTTATAAATTGTAAGATCATCTACGGATCCTCCTTGTAAGTAATGTTGGAATGCGCGTCCATATTTTGAAAAACTTTGACTAAACAGTGATTGGCTAGATAAATACTGAACCAACCATAGTGGAATTCCTTGACCTGTTTTAACTTCCATTAAAAACAAATCATCCGGTATAAGCGGTGTTCTTATACCTTTTAAAGCTAAATTATATTCAACATCCTGAAACCATAAATTGCTATCAATAGTGATTCTTAAATCACTATTTGCATCAATATATGCGATACGTTGATATTCGATGTACGTTTTAGGTGATAAACCTTCTTTTTCAATCAAATAATCAATTTCCTTGAATATTTGATGACTTAAATAATCATTTAATATAGGTTTTTTGCCCTCTATTAAGTATTTATTAGCATCTTCTAAAGACAACTGAATACGTCTTTTATTCACACGTTTATCAGCCTTAGATTTGATTTCTAAAAAGACTTGGGTATCGTGTGTGAAATGATCATCATAATAACGCATACGTATTTTATGCTTATATGCAGGTTTGGCAATCGAGTGTCTAATGACCTCATAACCTTCAGTATCTAAATAATAGTTATATATACCATAGGTTTCACCGCTTGGCGAATATATATCATAAGTCATATGTGATTTTAGAAACTTGTCGATATTCTGTTTTTGTTCTAAAGTAAGTAGAAATTTTCTTTCATACCGACTAAATATATTGATCATTGAAATATCCCTTCTAAAATGAGGTTTTAAATACTTATTTTTTAATTGTAACAAATATTGAACTATAATTGTTATCTAACTTATATTGTAAGATCATTACAACATTATTTTCATCTGTTAACACAGTTTCTAAATAGGTGGCAGTAATTGTTAGTGTGCCATTATCCCATGTATAATCATCAGTAGTCATTTCATTATGTGATAATGAAATAAATGTTTGATCAAATAGCTCTAATTGTAATGTCACATCGATACCTTCTTTAAAGGTTAAACTATGTACGTTAATCACATATGGCTTAGTTACTTCGGTTATCTCTAATTTAATTAAAACAACTTCACTATCTACTTGTATCTCAAATGTGTTTACGCCAACATTAAATGTCTTTATAACTTCATTTTCTATGATAACTTGACCATTTAATGTTGTTACTTCTACATCAGATGTTAACCTTGATTCGTGATCTACATCAAATAATATGAGATCAAATGATGAATTTAAACTATATTTGAAGCTTTTATTTGAACCTATTGGTAATCGCCATTTAGCAAATATCGTTACATCATCACAAATTGGTGTTTCAAAATCAAAACGTGTTATGCCGTCTATATCCATATACCAATCCATAAAAATATAGCCCTCACGTTGAGGTATTGTTTCTGGTCTGGACACTTTATTATTTTCTAATATAGATTGTGGCTCAATGGGTGTACCGTCTTGTGTATCAAATAAAACCGTATGGTATACCGTACTTTCAGTAAAATTTTCCTTACAACCAACAAGCATGATAACAAGTAATATCATGACCAATGATATCTTAATTTTATATGAGTTTCGCATAATAATCTCCGTTTGTTATATGATTTAAGAAACCGGTATCCTTATTTTAACATTAAATGAGTGAAATGTATACAAACGTTTTCATTTATTGTAATAAAGTCACCTTATTTAAGTATTCTCTGTGCTTTAATAACGTATTATTAATAATGATTTAAATAGTTTATATAAAAATGTTGTATAATAGAAACATATTCAATATATTATTTATGAAGGATAAGTAATTATGCCATATACAAACGATCCGGATTCTATGGATTTACATCACCCACTAGATGGATATAAAAATATCTATAAAGACTTGCACCATAAAAACGTTACTGAAAAACTAGAGAGTCTTGTTGAACAAAGTCAAGTTAATATACTTGAAAACAAATCTACTGTAAAAGATATTAGAGCAAAAGAAAAAGTACGCGACAATCTAGCAAAAACCATACGCAATCAAAATAGTTTAAAAACTTTTTTGATTGTTTTAAATATCATTTTAGTAGTTGTTGCTATTTTTAGTGTTTACCAGCTAAGTTCAGTCATTGATCATCTACTAAGTTGGATACTACTACCAGTATCCATTATCTTATTTATTTTATTTATATATCTCATTGTAAAAAAGATCACTCCTAAAGTTAAACTACTTAAAGCCGATAAAGATGAGATCATTTCTAAAATAAAAGAATTATATGGTGTTGCTTGGAACCAAATGAAACCTTTAAATGATTTGTTTTACGAAGGTATGAGCCAAGAGTTATACCAAAAAACAATACCTTTAGTCCAAATGGATCAAATGTTTGATTCTAAACGATTAGATCATTTAGTTTCAAAATTTGGTTTGGGAGATTTAGAGGATTTAAATCGATCAACCCTTTATGTCCAATCTGGTCATATTAAAGGTAATCCTTTTTATATTGCAGAAGATTTAGTTCATAAACTTGGGACCAAAACTTATACGGGTTCCATTACCATTCATTGGACAACAACTTCTCGCGTTAATGGTCGTACGGTAACAAATCATCATAGTCAAGTATTGACTGCTTCTATTAATAAACCTCATCCATACTATACTGAACAATCTTATTTAGTTTATGGAAATGATGCTGCCCCCGATTTAATATTTTCTAGAGTTGATTCGGATGCTGAACACATGAGTGAAAAAGAAATTGAGCGCCATGTGAGTAAAAAGATTAAAAAGCTAGAAAGAAAGTCACGTAAAAGTATCAGTCAAGGTTCTAACTATACAGTCTTTGGTAATTCAGAGTTTGAAGTTTTATTTGGAGCAACCAATCGGAATAACGAAGTTCAGTTTCGATTACTATTTACACCACTTGCACAAACCGAACTCTTAAAATTAATGAAAGATAAGACAATTGCATTTGGTGATGACTTCGATTTTATAAAACATAAGAAAATAAACATCATTGTCCCAGAGCATTTAGCCACAATCAAATTAGATATGTCTCCAAGTTATTTTACAAGTTATGATTTTGAAGATATCAAAAAGAAATTTATTGATTATCAAAATGCGTACTTCAAACATGTTTATTTTGCATTCGCTCCACTGATGGCAATTCCTTTATATCAACAAACCAAAACTCAAGAGTATATATATAAAGATTTATATGATAGTTATGTTTCATTTTTCGAACATGAACACATTGTTAACTCGATGGATGCTTCAAGATTTAAACATGAATCATCTGGTACTAGAAATATATTAAAAACAAGCATTGTTCAAAGTAAAGATCAAAAAGATGTATTAAAAGTCACTGCATATGGTTATAAAGTGGTTCCTAGAATTGAATACGTATCTAGATTGGGCCGAGATGGTCGTATGCACGTTATTCCAGTCCACTGGAATGAATATATTCCAGTACAAAAAGATACAAATGTTGAAATCAACATTACACCTGAAGAGAAACCATTAACACCAAGACAGCGTGTTGAAGCAGCAATTAATCGCTTAAAAAACAGAGAAATTGATGTAAAAGATATGGTTTTAATCAAAAACTTCGCTGCCCGTGTATTAAAAAAAGAAAAAAATGATAAAATAAAGACAAATGAAAGGAAATAATGTCAATGGGAAATGAATTAAATGAAATGCAAGGTCCGGTAAATCCAGACGGTCGTGACGTCAATGTCATCGAAAAACAGTTACAAGTTAAAGTAGGTGTCGGTTCATTAATATTTGAAATCGCACTATGGGTGTTAGGTATTATTCCTGGATTAGTTTTCTTATTTATGAAAATTAATGCTAAAAAATACTTTAACCAATTACAACAACGCATCCAACATAACGCTTCTCAAATTGATAACTACTTAGAACAACGTGTTCAAATCTTACAAAACGTTGTCGGTATTGTAGAAAAATCAGTTGATCTAGACAAAGATGTTATGAAGTCAGTTGCGGCATTACGTAGCGGCATACATCCTAATGAAGAAAATAGAAATGAAATTCAAGGAACTGTAGATACTGCAATGCGTTCCATTAATGTAGCTTTTGAAGCTTATCCTGATTTAAAAGCACATCGTGCACTTGCTGATGCAATGCAACAAAACTCTTACTTGCAAAAAGAAATTACTGCAGCAAGAGAATTATATAACGATACAGTGTTAAGATGGAATTCCGATGTCTTTGCATGGCCAACTAAAATGATCGTTGCTGCACGTTCAAATTACACAACGCGTATTCCATTTTCTGCATCACAAGAAACTAAAGCTCAAGCGCGTTCAACATTCTTCTAAAATGATAAAGCCAAACTTTGAAAAAAGTTCGGCTTTATTTTTTTGTCTTATAAGGATTAACATGGACCATACAATGAATTACATCAAAATTATCTTCTATGTAATCATGTACGTCTTCTGCTATTTTGTGAGCAGCTTCTAAAGATAAGTCTTGCTGAACGGATATTTCAACATCAACATATAATTGTCTCATGTGTTTTCTTACCTTTAAGTCATCAATACGAATTACACCATCCCTTTGAAGTATCGCTAATTCAATTTCTGCAACTACTTTTAAATCCGGTGCCTCATCCACCAAATAAGAAACTGCATCTAATAACATCCTTAGACCTGCATAAAGTATAAATAGGGTGATGATAATCGATGCAGCAGGCTCAAAATAAATAATACCAAATTGAGATATCGTAATACTAATTAAACTAATTGATGTTGATAAGATATCAAATAAATGATTTTTACTATCTGCCATGAGTGCAACACTATCATATTTTTTAGCAGTTTTATAATTCATGATATAAAGCCCTACTTTAATGACTAATGCAATTCCAGCAACAATTAAAGTATAACTTTGAGGTAATTGAACTGCTCCAGGTAAATATACCGCATCAATAAGATCACTTATACTTTGATAGCCTAAAAATACAGCAATACCCATGATGAAGATACTTAAGAATAAATATAAAACACCTTCATATTTTTCATGACCATAGGGATGATTATCATCTGCCATTTTTTGACTTACTTGTAAAATGATCACAAGCATTAGACTAATAAATATATCTACAAATGAATTGATACCGTCACTAATTAAACTCTGAGAGCTTCCGTAATACCCAAATATTAATTTAATGATTGTTAAGACAATGTTACCAATGAGGCTTAATAAAACCACACGTCTTAATATTTTATTTTTCATAAGATTTCCTTTTAAAAAATACTGTAAGTAAAAATTACTTACAGTATCATTGTTTGACCATACTATTTTAACATATGAACAAGCTTTTTAAACCTATAAAATATTAAGGGTATCCTTATAATTGTTGATGTCTTTAAACATTGTTTCGATAACTTCTTTAACCGTATGAATTTCTTTAACTACCCCAGCAATTTGACCAGCCATAAATGATCCGGACTCTATATCACCATCAATGACCGCTTTTTTAAGAGAACCCAATGTTAATTGTTCAAGCGCTTCAAAACTTGCACCACTTTCAATTAAACTATTATATTTAACTGCCATTTCATTTTTAATGACACGTACAGGTGCTTTATTTGAACCTGTAATGACTGTAGATGTATCGGTTGATTCTACAATCAACTTCTTATAGTTTTCATGGATAGGACATTCTTTAGTTGCAAGTAACACTGTGCCTACTTGTATACCTTTTGCACCTAAAGCAAATGCAGCCAATACACCTCGTTTATCTGCAATACCGCCTGCTGCGATTACAGGAATATTTACAGCATCAGCAATTTGAGGAATCATTGCCATTGTTGTTAATTTGCCAATATGACCACCCGCTTCCATACCTTCTGCAATCACAGCATCAGCACCAGCTTGTTCAACCCGCATCGCCAACCTTACTGTTGGTATCACAGGTACCACAATCATACCTGCCGCTTTCCAAGCACTCATATAAGGTACCGGATTACCCGCACCAGTTGTAACAACTTTTACGTTTTCATCAATTAATAATTGTGCTATTTCAGGTGCATGCGGACTCATCAGCATGATATTAACACCAAATGGCTTATCGGTTAAAGTTCTTATACGATCAATTTCATTTTTTACCCATAAAGCATCATTGCCACCTGCACCAATTAAACCAAGACCACCTGCATTGGATACAGCAGCAGCAAGTTCAGCAGTTGCAATATTTGCCATACCACCTTGAATGATTGGATACTTTGTACCTAGTAATTCATTAATGTTTTTCATTCTTTGACTCCTTTTTAGGTGGCATAACAACTGCTTCACCTACGACAACTTTCTCGTTATGTTGATTGCTTGCAATAGTCTTTAGTTTTGCCCGATTTTTTTTATGATCTAGGTCAATAACTTCTAGACGTATATTCACCGTATCACCAATGAAAACCGGTTTAACAAACTTTGATGTTTGGCTTAAATAAATGGTGCCCAAACCAGGTAAAATAGTGCCTAAAACTGTTGAAAAAAGTCCGGCAACTAAGCCACCATGTGCAATTCTTTGTTGAAAAATTGAGCAACTTGCATATAAATCATCCAAGTGAACCGGATTCATATCCCCAGTGACACCTGCAAATATATGTACATCTGCATCTGTAATTGTTTTTTTAAGTAATGCAAACTGCCCAATATACATTTCATCTATCGTTTTTCCATGCATAAAACTTTCCTACTTTCTTTTGATTAAATTTTTCATTGAAGTTGTTTTTATGTATTCATCTTATACCTATTAAATACCATTGTCAAGCAATGTTATAACAAAACATGAATAATTATTCATACAGTCATTTTTTTGTGTTTTTGACCATAATTACATAAAAAAATAGAGAATTTTGTTCTCTAAATTAATGGAAGTTTTTCTCTATTTTTTAAAACGATATTTAGTTTTTAATAGGTTTTAGCCTAGTGCTACGTCTAAAATCATCATTATAACAAAGCCTAGCATAAAACCAAACACTGCAAAGTGTGTGCCAGAATTTGCATTTTCTTGAGCTTCTGGTATCAACTCTTCTACAACAACATAGATCATGGCACCTGCCGCAAATGCTAGTGCATACGGTAATATCACAGTCATCGATGAAACTAATACCGCACCTAAAACTGCAAATATTGGTTCAACCAGTGCAGATGCTTGACCCCACATAAACGCCTTTGTTTTACCCATTTTTTCTTGAGCTAATGGAATAGAAACTGCAGCACCTTCAGGGAAGTTTTGAATACCAATACCTAATGCTAGGACCATTGCTGCAATTGTTGCAGATTCTATAGAGCCTGTTGTTGCACCAATTGCACCAAAAGCAACACCAATTGCTAAACCTTCTGGGATATTGTGTAATGTAATTGAAAAGACTAATAAAATAGATCTTTTCATCTTGGTTGTAATACCTTCTTTTACATTACCTTTACCAAAATGCATATGTGGTATGATTTTATCTGCTCCAAATAAAAACAATCCACCTAATGAAAATCCAATTGCTGCAACAAGCCAAGCTATTTTACCTTGTTCTTCTGCAATCTCAATACCTGGTGCTAATAATGACCAAAAACTTGCTGCAACCATAACACCTGCTGCAACGCCATACATCATACCTAATACATTCTTACTAATATTTTTAAAGAAAAATACTAAGCCTGCACCTAATGCAGTTACAAACCATGTAAATACGCCACCTAATAGTGCCTGTATCCATAAGTCTAAGCTCATAAACCATTCAAACATATTTCATACCTCTATTAATAATATTATTTTAATCTACAATCATTATATCATAAAATAAAATTATTTTAAGTATATACATAAAATATAATTAAATGTTCTTTTATTATAAAAAAGAAGAGTTTTTTAACTCTTCTGTGCCATAATTCCAAATATTTGGTCTGTAATTACATAAGTTAAGTCCAATTTTTTATTGTTATACATAACAGTCATAAGTTTTGTATACTGGTCACTTGCTACAACTTGTAATTTTGTACCTAGCTTTAATTGATGTTTATCTAAAAACTCCAATAACTTCCTTTGATCAACAACTCTTTTTATTAAAAAGATATCACCTACTTTTGATTTAGACAACTTAATTTGCGTATGATAACTTTCTGGTTGCACAACACCTGGAATTGGGTTTCCATGTGCACATACAAGTGGTTGACCTAAAGATTCATAAATATAGTCCATCAAATCATCAGATGCGGCATGTTCCAATCGCTCTGCTTCTTCATGGACCTTAGACCATGGATAATTTAGTTTTTCTACTAAATACTTTTCCCATAGGCGATGGTTTCTAACCAATCTTACTGCTTCTTTCATGCCTTTTGTTGTTAACTTAACACCTTTATAAGGTAAAAATTCCACCAACTTTTTAGTTGCTAGACGACGAACCATTTCATTGACTGTCTGATCACTACTTTCCATGATTTCAGCGATTTCAATGTTTTTAACTAAATCTCGATCTTGTTCAACAGTTAATTTATATATATTTTTAATATAATCTTCTTCTGCACGGTAAATCATTGTTTGTCACTCTCATTTATTAACTGTTCATATCTTACATCTTTTATCAAGGTTTTGCAATTTATAGGCTATTTAACATAAATTACATCTTTTGGTTGATAACCATTTAAAGATATACGAATACTTTCAATCTCAACACTTTCTACTGGGAAGTCCCCATTCCCAGTTGGTGTTTTTGCTATTGCATCTAATACACTAAAGCCACTAACTAAACCACCAAACGAAGCATATTCACCATCTAAATGTGGTGAAGTTGAAGTCATGATAAAAAATTGTGATGTCGCGCTATTTTTAATCATTGTTCTTGCCATTGATAAAACACCAGGTGTATGTTTTAAAGGATTTGTATAACCATTCGATGCAAACTCGCCCTTTATTGCACCTTTAGTTTGATCAACTGCACCACCTTGAATCATAAAAGTTTCAATAATACGGTGAAAACTACTTTTATCATATGCTTTATCTTCAATATAACTAATAAAATTATTGACAGTATTTTCTGCAACTTCAGGAAACAATTGAGCTTTCATTGTGCCAAAGTTTTTTACTTTAATTGTAATGACTGGATTATCTTTACTTAAATATTCATAATATTCTAAAGTTGTTAAATCAATATCTTCTTTATCTTGTGTGTCACAACCTATTAGTAGTATTAAGCTGATTGCTAAAAGTACGCTATAAATTATCTTCTTCATGTTTTACCTTCTTAACATCATTTTTAATAACTATTATAACATGTCATGCAACTTAAAATATAATTGTCTTATTTTTTTATTTATTGATCATAATTAATGTATATTCCGTACAAGATAAAATGACTGTTTTTATTTTTAGCACCCATATATTTTAAACCATTGTCTGTAGCAAACCCACTTACTGTAATACAATTAAAATCATCGGTTGGTGAAAATGTATATGTACATTTGAAGATGTTACCATCCTTAATAATATCTTCTTCTTCGATAAAAACCGTTTGATTACTATTATAGTCCAAATCTACATTTAACAAAATACGTAATGAATTTAGTGTTGTATTTGGTGCATAAATATTGATGATGATTTCTACATTTGAGTCTTTATTTAGGTCAACAGCGTAATATACTTTTTCATTAGTATTTTTATCTTCATCAATGATTTTCCACCCATTAAAAGTCTGATATACATATTCTCCTTCAACCAAGTTATTATCAGCATAAACTTCAATACTATCGACAAAAATAGGTCCACCTTGATTAATACAACTGGTTAATATGAAGCTTAATATTATAACCATACTGAACATCAATAACTTATTTTTCATGAGTTTTTCCTTTCTTCTTACGTAAAAATCGTCTTAATCGGTAAAAATCGATTAAGCATAAAACTAATAAAACAAGACTTGAAAAGACAATTAAACTTGCCTTACCACCTATATGTTCTATATAGATTGCTCCATAAATAATTAAAATAATTGGATATACATAATTAAGTATTTTTTGAAATATTTTGATAGACAATTGAATCGGATCTTTTTGAGTTTTATCCCGGTATAAGACTGTTAACATTTTTAAAATAAGTTTCAGTAGTATATAACTTAATGCAATCACAACAATCAACGTTTTTTGATAGATGATTGATAATGTCACCAAGACAATCATAAGTCCAATAAAAGTATAGTATAATCCAACTTTAATTCGGTTTCTAAATTGATCATCTTTATCTATTTTAACAGCGAATGATTCAAAAATAAAAGCGATTAAATAAGCAAAAAGTTCAATAATAATTTCGCCAAATACTTGGATGGTAAATTCAATAATTGCTTCCATATTTCCCCTATATGTCTCTGAGTTGTTTTATACATAAATTATATCACTTTAAATCAAAAATTATTGAAATGTTATAAAGACATACAAAATTACTCTAAAGTTAGTATAAAAACAAAATAAAGGTACCAAACGGTACCTTTATATAATTAAAATATCTATTTAACTTTAAGTGTCATCGCATTTAAAGCAACAATAATGGTAGATAGCGACATTAAGATTGCACCTAATGATGGACTAAGTATCAGTCCTAATGGTGCTAAAATGCCTGCTGCAAGTGGTATTGCTAAGAAGTTATAACCAGCTCCCCAAAGTAGATTTTGATTCATTTTAAGATTCGTACTAACCGATAGTTTAATAAATGCCTCAATATCACCCGGTTCTGAATTGGTTAAAATAACATCAGCAGAATCAATTGCTACTTGAGTTCCAGCGCCAATGGCAATACCCACATCTGCCATTTTTAGTGATGGTGCATCATTAATACCATCACCTACCATCATAACAATCCTACCTGTTTCTTTATAACTTTTAATCAGCTCATATTTATCTTTAGGTGATTGATTGGCTTTATAATCAATACCTAATTTTTCTGCAATAATTTTTGCTGAATCTTCATTATCTCCGGTAGCCATGATAGGTTTTATACCGCGACGCTTTAATAAGTTTATAAGATGTCGACTCGTTTTCTTTAAATCATCACCTAAGTACACCATTCCAATAGCCTCATTGTTTTTTGTTAAAACGCTCATCGTAGCGCTTAGTTTGTCATTGTATTTGATTGAACCCTTATAACCTTTTAAACCAACTAATTGGTACGTATCTTTACCCATCTTACCTTCAATACCAATACCTGTTAAAACTTTAGTTTCATCAAACTTTTTAGGTTCAACTTGTTTTTCTTTGGCAAAGTTGATAATCGATTGTGCAATGGGGTGTGTTGAACCCATTTCAATACCAGAAAGTAACGCTATGATATCTTCTTTACTATATGATTTGTCAAACACATCAATTTGTAAAACTTTAAATTCGCCAGTGGTTAATGTCCCGGTTTTATCAAGAATCATGATATCTGCTTTTGTCGTTAAGTTATATGCCTGTCTATCTTTAATTAACAATCCACTTTTAGCAGCAATCGATGTACTTCTTGAAACTACTAAAGGAATTGCTAGGCCTAATGCATGCGGACATGCAATAACAAGTGTTGTTACAGCAAAACTAATACCTGTATTGACATTTTCTAACAATGTCCAAACAACAAATGCAATAACTGCAGCAATGAGTGCAATATAAAATAAGTATCCAGCAACCTTTTTAGCTACATCTTCTGCGCTTGAACCTTGGTTTTCTGCATCACTAATTAAGGTTTGGACTTGAGATAAGAAAGATAGTTTACCCAGTTTTTCAATTCTAATTTCTAAACTACCTAATTCATTGGTGGAACCACCAATAACAAAGTCACCTGCTTCTTTTAATACTGGTTTTGTTTCACCAGTTAATAAGGATTCATTCACTCTAGATGAACCTTTTAAAACTACACCATCAGCAGCTACATTTTCACCAGCTGGTACTAAAATAGTATCACCAATATTTAAATCACTAATAGCTACAGGTTCAATACTTCCATCATGTAATATGCGCTTAGCTTGTTTTGGTAGTAATTTTGCTAAAGATGCCTTGGCATCACCTGCTTTACCTAAAGCAACCATTTCAATCCAATGTCCTAATAACATTATTAGTAATAGTGATGCAAATTCAAATAAGAAATCCATATGGTGAATCGCGGTTGTATATCTACTTATAATTGAAAAAACACTATAAATAAATGATATACCCAAACCCATCGAAACAAGTGCCATCATTCCAGGAGCTTTTTTCTTAAACTCATCTATTGCTCCTAAAAAGAATGGTTTTCCACCATAAATAAACAATACAAGTGATAAAACTAATGCTAAAATATCTGAATATTTAAAAGTATATTGAAATGGAAACGGTATATTCAAACCCATAATTGGTGATATCCACATAATCAATAAACCGATCGGTAATGAGATTAAAAATATGTTTTTAAAATCTCCGTGGTGTGCATGGTCACCATGATGTTCGTGGTGGTCATGATGTCCATGATCTTCGTGGTGGTCATGATGTCCATGATCTTCGTGGTGGTCATGATGTCCATGATGATTATGATGGTTGTTGTAATGATCACTTTCGTTCATATATGATTTTTCTTTTTTCATAAGTTTACCTAATCCTCTCAAGACCCCTATGCGGGGGGTATATTTATATTTTACTACATATTAGTTAATTAGTCAAAATATAAAAAAATGCTACATACATACTTTTTAGTATGCATATAACATCTTTATCGTTTTATTTACTTTTTTTTCTAAATGGTTTTGTCATACGAAGCCACAAGCCTTTAAGTTTCGTACGTCTTTTTGCTCGTTTTTCTTTTTTAACTTCACGTCTTTGTCTCTTCAACTCTAGTTTCAATTTATTTTCTTGTGCTTTTAAAGCATCATTTCTTTCTACATGAGCTAAATACAACTTTTGATGCAAGTTTTTACGAATATTTCGTGCTGAATAAATGGTTGTCATACCAAGTGAGTCTGTGACAAATATCTGTAGTTTCAATACTTTATAACTCCCATTATTCATATCTGATATGATTTTAGTCAAAGCACTTGGTGCGATCTTATGTGTTAGGAAATCTCGACTATAAATCATCAGTTTATAATCCGATGGTAATCCACGTTCACTAATAAAATTTTGATAATAGTCTATGTTTTGTTGGCGATAGACAAAACCAAAACTAGTGACTCTGGCATCATTAACATTGTGATTGAATATCTTAATAGTATAGTAGTTTTCACTTGTTGTTGGTTCAAAGTCAATAATGCCACTGATAATAAACTTAGCATTTTTAAAATAATTTGACACATGATTTTGTTTGGCTAATAAGTAAAGCATAATAATAGTTATCAATCCAAAACCAGAAATCGTGATGATTCCAATATATTCATTTATCTGTTCCATTGTTATCCCCTTTAATTAAATGGTCTATTAAATTATTAATTTTATCAAATTGAGTATCTTCAAATTGTATTGTTGCAAACCTTGCCCCTTTTTCAAACAATACCTTTAGCATTGCAACATCATCTTTACTTACAACTGATAATAACTTATTAAGTTGATCTTGTTTTAAATAATCTGCAATTTTTTCAATCGTTTTTATATCACTGACTTCAACTGCTTTTACTGCTATTTTATAGTAATCAATTGCTGGATGACAGTTTCTAATGATGTAGTCAATTGTATCTTCAAACCCTAAATTTACTGCTTCTAATAACAAAGTATTGATATTGACATATACTTCCTTTTCTAATACGAGTTTTAGCAGTTCTAAATCATGAGAACGAATCATTAAAATTGCAGCATCCTCAAGATTCATAAATAGTCGATCTTGCAATTTTATTTTTGATTTAAAACGGTAATCAACATAAGTTTTTAGACCTTTATCATAACCATGTTTTAAAAATATTTTTGTAATCTCATGTATATTATATTTGGGATTTACAATTTTTAAATAATGGTCAAATACATGATCTAAATGATACTTTGCAATTATGGTTAAAAGATCACGGTTTGTGATTGGTATTACATGTTTCATAAAAGGAATTTTATGCCACAAACCATTATCTTTACCATATGCAATAAGTTCTTGAATGGTTGCATTATTATCACTTTCATTTAGCAATGACCAAATGGATTGCTCGTATGTATCATCGAGTGAAAAGCTACCCACTATTTTAGTGTATTCTAAAATGTAGTTAAAAGCATTGCCCAATTTTTGATCTAACATATAATAAATAACTTGTAAATAAACTTCTTTGGCTCGGTGGTAATTATTATTTACTAACTCAATTGCATGTTCATGTAAATAACTAAACATTTCTTTTTGGTCTTCTTTAATGATATACTCCACAAGCACGCGACCATATAGATCTGGTGTGCTCACATTAATATCTTCTAATGGTATTTTGTTAATTGCATCAACACCTTGTTTAACTAACGTTTGATATACGGTTTCTACTTGTGCATTATCATTTTGATGTATAGATAATAATTCATCGAGTGTAATATTAAACAACTTAGCTATTGCTACTAAGTTTTGTATATCAAAGTTTGATTTACCCCTTAAATTTTGACTAACAGCTGACTTTGTAATTGACAGTTTCTCTGCCAGTTGCTCTTGAGTCATATTGTTTTCTTTAAGCAACTTTTTTATCTTTTCTGCAACCTTTAAGTTATCAATAATCGTTGGCATACTTATAAACCCTCCCCCTTAATTTATATCATACCTTAAAAACTGTATTTGACAAGCACATTAATACTTAATCTAATTATATGAAAAACACCAAGTGCATGAAGATGTTTTGTTGGTAGTTAAGCGTCGGTTAACTTTCCCTACAAATTATCTATTTAATGGCTTTATAAAGCGAATTAATCTTTTGATTCAATTCTAATATGATATGTTGCTTTTTAAAATTATTAAACAAAATAACAATGAGCAGATTTAATTAACGCGTTATTTAACGTACTTTTAAACTGAGCAACCAAACAAAAACGAACGTTTTTCTTATCTTTTAACATAAATATACCTTCTGCCATTGCACCATTTCCATGGCTTAATGCATTATCGATTGTTATTTTTTCAATTTCAAACGAGTTCAATAAATCACTTAAATGATTCAAATTATAATATGTCTTATCCCCTACTGTATGATATGTAAAATCTTTTGTCACTAATGTTTTTAAACTTTTTTCATCTTTTTTTACAAATGCTAAAACAAGGTCAATAGTACGTTCCTTTTTTGGCGCATTTTTGCAGCTTGTATTAATAATAATCTCCATATAATAAATCTCCTATCTTGAATATTAAATATTATAAACTGAAAATTTTTAGAATGGTTTATATGTATATTTTTCTAATTTCTTCATCAGTTTTATTGATCAAATATCTTGGTGCAATGTCAGCAATTGTTTTGGCACCAAACTGCCCTTCTTGATGTAAAGTATATGCAGCCCTAGCATATGCAAGTAACACACTTGCTGTAAAGTCTGGATTAGATTCTAGTTTTAAACTATATTCAATGATTTGATTATTTTTTTCATTTAAACCTGTTTTACCATGACTAATGACTAAACCACCATGTGGTAAGCCACCATGATTTTTCTTTAATTCATCTTCACTAATAAAATTTACTGTTGTATCATATGGTTTGAAATAGTTAGGCATATTTTTAATATCACCTTCTATTTGCTTTAAATCTGCATTTTCATGTGCGACAACATAACAAATGCGCTGATGTTTATCTTTAGTCTCTAAACTTGGCATCTGACCAGATTTAACAGCATTTACGGCATCTTCAATCGGTACTGTATATTGAACTGCATCTTTAACACCTGCTACACGTCTTAACGCATCCGAATGTCCTTGGCTAACCCCTTTACCCCAAAATGTATAGGTTGCTCCAGCAGGCAATATAGCATCTGCAAGCATTCTATTTAATGAAAACATACCTGGATCCCAGCCACTACCGACAACACTTACTTTTTTAGAATTTAAAGCTATTTTATGCATTTCATTATAATAATCATTCATCAGTGCATGGTTATCATAACCATCTACAGTATTGAATAAACTTGCAACCATGGGCCCTTGCTGTGGCAAATCAGACATACTGCCACCACAAAGTATAGCTACATCAATTTCATCTTTATAGTTTTTTAAATCATCTAAATAATAAACATTTGATGTTATCTTAGCTGTTTTAAGTGTTTTAGGATCTCTTCTAGTAAAGATACCAAAAAGTTCCATATCACTACGTTGTGATATATTTGCTTCAACACTTCTACCTAAGTTACCATAACCTATTATTGCTATTTTTATATTTTTCTTCATCATCATTCACACTTTCTACATATAAGTTTTTTAATTAGAACAATATGATTTAATTATATACTTCTACTTTAAATACACCAGTCTACTTAAATATCATAGCATATTTAAGTAAATCTTTATACAAAATATTTTATACTATGGTTGAGTAATCGTGTATATGATTGAATTTAAAATAACAAGGAAATACTTATATTTTTTAACTGCTTAAGCGCACTTGGAAATTTACATATAGGGAGAAAACACCATTTATACATAAAAAAGGGATGATACGATTGTATCAAACCAATGCTTCTTATATGGATTACTTATACTATTTTGCTGCACTTTGTTATGACAAACTATGAGATACTTTAAAGAGGGATGATATGTTTTATGCAACCTTTCTAGCAGCAAATGTTGAAGGTGTCAAGCATAATGCAAAGAAGTTTGTTGACCTATTAGAGTCTGATTTTAATATTTCGGTTTCAGATTTTATGAAATCACGTTTATGAAAATTTTTCTTTTATAGAAATGGTTGAGTGTTTTAAACAAATATGATATATTGGAATTAACAAAACGATATTACATCTAAATATTTCCAAGAACATAAAAAATTTGATCTAAATATGAGACTATTTAATATTTAGATAAATATAGTTTCAAAAATGTCACGAATAGTTTCTTTACGAGGTTTTATAAATGAAAAGAAGTTGATTTTTTATAATAAATAATGCATACAAAATAATTGTATACATAAATTGGGGGGGAGGTATTTAACAAATGAATAAAAAATGGTTTCTATTGATAATAGGGATAATTTTTACAATACTGTTATCAGGGTGTAAACAGATGATGAAAATTACCGATTTTGACGGTTTAAAAGACTTGCCCAAAAATCCAAGTAGAGTTGTGTTTGGAACAAACTCAATGAATTTTGATGAGAATGAGGGCATATATGGTGAACCTATTGAGTATGAAGTACCAAATGAAAAGATTAGTCAAATAGCAGAAAAACTTTTTACTATTTCATATAAATCATTAGCTAATAATGTTGTTATTGATTTATCTCCAATTATTCGTTATGTGATTTTTTACAACGAAAATGGAGATACATGGAAAGTTGAGTTAGGTTTAAAAAGACAAAATGAACGATGGTATGATCCTGTCAATGACAAGGAATTAATAGATTTCTTGTATGAATCAACTGTAGATCAATTTGGTATATTTTACACTTTAGATGAAGCATTCGACAATAACTTTTTAACTGTTGAAGACTTAGAACAAATCGCCAGCTATTATAACAATGTTGTTGCAGTGACTTTACCTCAAAAATCTGAAATAAATGAATTTATAGTAGCAAGTATCAAACGTACATATTTAGTAATGTTAAGAGAGCAAGTAATAGAAGCAAACATAGAAGGTGTTCATATTACGTCATATTATGGAACTTATAATAATTTATTTGTTGTTGGTATACAAGATGAATGGGTTGATTATGATTTAAAATTTGAAGCAGAATATTTTATTGGTGGAGTTTTGTTTAAAGACTATGCAGAAATAACAGTGTCTGTTTGGAAGAAAAACTAGATAAACGATTAATGAGGTGTTGAAATGAAAAAAAGTTTTATTATGCTTTTTGGTATGATATTGACAGTATTATCTATTGTTATGCAACCTATTCACGTAGTATATGATTTTGTTGATGAGGAAAATGATATAAATGGTTAAATAAGAGTACGCAATAGTGTGCACATAAGAATCCCCAATTCTTAGCACTAAAGCGTACTCTTTTTGATACAATAGTCTTCATGAGAGGATGATTGTACATGACAAAAATAATAAAAATTATAAAAAATACTATTGAAACTTTTAATAAATTTTTTGATGACCTTATCATTCTTCTCCCATTCTCAATAAAAGACTTATCTCTTTTCTTGAACTCTTTCATTTGTCTATCTATCGAATTACCTATTTACCTCACATATATATTTTGTTTAAATAATCATCAATTTTCTTCTATTCATTATACTTGAATAGTATTCGCAAAAATCCCTTTTTATCATATAATTATCCCTATTAAATCAATATATTTTTTGGGCAATTTTTTATAATCTTTATACTTCAGTCTAATTATATATTGCTCTTGTCTTTTGCTTTCCTTTTTCATTATAACTAATAATCTACCCGGATAATTTCTTCTATCGGTTGATGATGTCAAGTAATTAAAAATAGAAGGTTTTCGGTAATCTAATTCTTCTATCTTATAAAAATCAATAAACAAATCTTTATTTCCTTTTTTACAAGTAATGCCTCTAAGTTCAAAATCGGCTTCATATATAATTACTAAATGATAAATTAGCAATATAAAACCAATAAGTGCCCCGATTGATCCAAAAATAATACTTGGAATAATTATCTGCCAAGAAATATATATTTTGTTATGAATATATTGTAAAAGCCCACCATGATTACTTGCATTACATTCACCATGGCAAGCCAATAAACTAAGTAATCCAAATATTAAAAGTAATCCAAATGGTATCATTACCATATACCAATATTTTGGTTTTTTATATTTTATAGTCATGATTTCACCTCGGTTCAATTAATTTGATTTTATTTAATGTTGTTAATATTGATTGCTATCTTGATTATATTATTTCAGGTATATTTTTAAATACTGCTTAATTCAATATATGAAAATAGTCCAATACTTAAGATATTAACAAATGATTTTGTGATTTTCTATAGAAGTCACTTAATAAGGTTTCATATACAATTATTAAATAATGATTTTCCTTATTTATAGAACTTTTTTGTATTTTTTATATATTTATATTTTTCGTTTCCGTATCAGTGTTAAAAAGGTGATACCTTGAAAACTATCAATTATTTTATTAGGTTTAATTATCTCAATAAGATTCCTTTACTTTCCTATATTCCAAGTATTGTAAAACACTCATATTCTAAAAAGCAATTTTCGACCCATGGTGTTAGTTCAATAATAAGATTTTGTATTATATTAGACTCATTTTTTGATTCTGCTAACAATTTACACCATGTGTCTTTTGTTACTATAGATGTTCCAAAATAGTCATAGTTTGGAATATATTTATTAAATAAGTTACCTAGTTTAGTCTCTTCCATCAACTCTTCTTCAAGTAAAATTGAATCTTTATCCCAAAATAAATTATTTTTATTTCCCATTTGAAATTCATGATATGCTGTTCCAACTCGATCTTTTTCAAAAATAAAACACTTTACCTTTATTTCATTCATGATCTTTGAATTAGTGACTTTATCAATATTTATTCTTTTCTTTTTAAAAATCACACAAGCTCATCACCCTACTTTCAGACAAAAATGAAAACTTATACTATACTTTATTCTAACATACAACGCTACTGAAAAAAATTAATTAATATTCAATTTTGTTTTCGTTTTTTTATTAACCTTTTGTGTTTTTATTTATTGTAATTATTAAAAAGTCAACAAAACACTTTGATAAAGTGATAGTCAGACTTGCATTTTAGAAAGAAAAAAGGGATTATCTCCCTATTTTCCTATTCATTAAAGTCGATACTATTGTATCAACACTGTCGTGCTAATATGTGCAAGGGCGACTATTTTGATACAGTTTCGTACCCCCATTAAAAAAGTTCGTATCCCTAATAATTATGCCGCTTATGTTCATATTTTATTTTTATAGAATATAATTATGAGCTATTATTCTTGTTTCCCAATAAACTTACATCATTTATTTTTGAATCTTCATATTTACTTATATTAAATGTCCCTTTAATTTGATAGGTGTGATTAGATTTTAAACGTACTATTCTAAAATATTGATTCCATCTACTAGATTGTTGTTCGTAAATTAATGTGACTGGATAATTACTTGGTTCTACACTCCAAGTGATTTTTACACCATCTATAACTTTTTTTAATTAGAAACTTTCATACAGTTCATCTTTTACTACATAAGAATCAACAATTAGTTTCAATTTTTCTCTTTTTATATCATTATGAGCATCGGTTTACTTGCAACAATGCAAATTATAAATTTCTACTCAAATAAATTAAAAGCCTCAAACTTATCTAATGTATTCTGATAAATGATACTTATTAGTCAATAATGTTGTTATACCAATGCACGTTATCATCATTATATACCAGAAGACAACAAATAACATTATCTCAATATCAATAGTCATCATTGTAATATCATTTATGTCTGCTATCAAGCTAAATACAATTAAGTTAACTATAAGTGCTACTAAAATAATAACTGATAAAACAAATGTAAAAAACACAACCTTTAAGGTGAACAATTGTTTTGTTGATGCACCTAACAAATACCTTAAGTTAAATGAGTTTTTAGTTATATTTAAAATTAATAGTAAAGCAAATATATATACAACAAAAGAAACAACTAATAGACCATTTGAAAGGGTTAGTATACCTCTTAAAATCGGATCATATATAAGCGATAGTCGTGTTACTTCGCTATTGTATGAATAAGTGTATTCTTCATCTAATTGATTATCTGTAATAATCTGATTAACCTTTTCATTTGAAGGTGTTTTATTAAATCTAAAAACATAACCATAATATATGTTATATACATCTTCACCTAAACTTGGCACAAAGATTTTATTCCCTGGATTGCCCGACATATAAAAACCACTATTTTTGATTCCAAATGGCATAGCTACATCTTCATAATAGTTTACAATGGTAAATGTTATCTCAACATATTCAAAGTATTCTTTAGTTAATGGTAATTGAAATCTGTGCACATAACTCATTCCAAATGCATCTTCTGGTGTTGATAGTCCTATTTCATCAACTATAAATTCTTTTGATACAACAGCGCCATTAAAATTATCATTGTTAAATTTATAAGCACCTAGTTCATTAAAAAAGTCAGAATCTTCAGATTCAATGTACCAATAATTATTATTACTGCGGTATAGTTTATATTCTATTAATTTTTCTTGGTCATATGATTTTTGAATTAAAGGATTCCCATTAACACTGTAAACTGATTTATTATCCATATATCCTTTAGTACTTTCAACAACTTTAGGTGTAACATATGCTGTAAATAATGCAAAAAATAAAACAAAAATTATGATAAACATCGAAATCACAAGGCGTTTCATTACATATTTATTTTCAACAAAATAATATTTTAACTCCGTTATCATTTCTTAACCACTTTACCTTTAATCACTTCATAGACTTCATCAAAATATGATAACAAGGATCTATTATGCGTTACAATAATAACCATTTTATTAAAATCCTTAGTAACTGATTTTAGAAGATCCATTAAATTGATTGAGTTATCATAATCTAGTGCACCTGTTGGTTCATCTGCAAGTATAAAAGGAGCTTCTACTATTAATGCTCGTGCTACAGCAACCCTTTGTTGTTCACCACCTGATAAGGTTTCTACTTTTTGATACTTCAAATCAAAAATGTTTAGTTTTTCTAATACATCATCAATATTTTTAGCATATTTCATTTTTCTTTGATACTTGAGAGGCATCATTACATTTTCAAAAACAGTCATCTTATTAATTAAATTATACTTTTGAAATACAAATGAAAAATTATTGATTCTAATTTTATCTAATTTCTTCTTATCTTTTTTGTTAAAACCTTCTATTCTAAGATTTTGCTTGTCAACAGCAATTTCATAACTACCTGAAAAACTATAGTCTAAGCAACCCAATATATTTAATAAGGTTGACTTTCCTGCACCACTTTGTCCTAAAATACCAATGAGTTTATTACCTTCAAATGACACATCCTCAATATTTAAGACTTGTTTATCTTGATCCTTATTATAAAATGTTTTATTAATATTTTTTAATTGTAGTTTCATTTTATGCCACCAACCTTGTTAGACTCATTTTAAATACTTTTCTCGTTTCTATAACTGCTGTTATAAAAAGGAGGAATGTAAATAGGATTGTGAATGTGATGATGCCATTCGCACTTATAATACTTATTCCAATCAATGAAAATATGGTAGTTGATATAATGATGCCAATCATGATTGGTACGATTAATTTTAGAACAAATACGTAAATGTTTTGAATAAACAATCTTAATTTGCTAATACCGTTTATTCGCTTAATCAACATATCATTAATATACTCAAAACTATTCATTTTATAAAACATAAAGGTAATGATAAAACCAAAGGTAATTGGAATAATTGAAAGTGATTGAAAAGTAACATAGAAGAACTCAATACTTGCTTTAAATCCTCTGACTACTTCTGATAAATTTACTGGATTTCTAAAAATTGATTCGACTTCTAAATTTCTAGCAATCGAACTGATCTGATCAAGTGATATTGCAGATATATCAAATACTATATATGTATAGCTTTCAGCAGGTATGTTTGAATCTATCTCAGTAAATTGATAAGAATAGTTTAGATACCGTCTTACTATTGGATTATCATCATAACTTACTGCTTTAGGCAATGTAATTATCATTTCTTCACTAACTTTACCAAATGCTTCTAATCCAATCAAAGGCACACCAAACGTAAATATTTCATCATTATTATAAAAAACATTATATACTCCACTAACATGATCGATTTCAATTGCATAATATACTGTTCTAATGGTTTTATTTGTTTGACTATTTATTTCATCTGCTAATATTAAATAATCATCATAGTTATAGTCAACAACATATCCCGTGTTTAGGGGTGTATAATCATATAGTGAAAAAAGTCTTTCATTTTCTTGTATTGCTATACCAGTAACAAAAAAAGAAAGAAGTGAAATGGTAAATATTATTAACTCTAAATATATTTTTTTCAGCATAATCGAGACTCCATTTATTATTTAATACTTAATTACAATCAACGTCTAAATATAAACAACTTGATAGTTGATATTCACTAGATAATGGATTGTTTCACCATTATGACTCCAAATTGTTCCTTGACCCCACCACCAAATTGAACTGGTACCATTTTCTTGTACTTTATGTTCTTTGTAGTTATTATATCATTTGTTGATTCATTAACCTATATTGAATAGGTGAATAGCCACCTAGAGTTAATTTTATT
>CAZYKH010000001.1:0-252250 GCA_964648225.1 uncultured Acholeplasma sp. | reverse complement strand
AGGTGTTGTAATGTTTAGATAATTATTAGACCTATCTGAAGCTTGAGACAACATCGGTGCTTTATTAAGAGGTATCGAGCGTGAAGGTGTAGAACGTGGTCAAGTATTATCTAAACCAGGAACTGTTAAACCACACTCAAAATTTACTGCACAAATCTACGTGTTAAGTAAAGAAGAAGGTGGACGTCATACAGCATTTTTCTCAAACTACCGTCTACAATTCTACTTCAGAACTACAGACATCACAGGTATCATTACATTACCAGAAGGTACAGAAATGGTTATGCCAGGTGACAACGCTGAAGTTACAGTAGAATTAATTCACCCAATTGCACTTGAAGAAGGTACAAAGTTCTCAATCCGTGAAGGTGGTAGAACTGTAGCATCAGGTTCAGTTGTTAAAATTCTTGCTGACTAATTTACATAAAAATTATGAATTGAACTCATCTTTTAGATGGGTTCTTTTTATATTTATGAACTTATTGTGGCATTCATACAATAAATTTAAGTATTTGAATGATTCCATTTTTATTGGATTTTATGAATGCTTCACATAATAAACTAAAAATCATGCATAGCGGTACCACAAATACACCACTAAACATCTATATATGATATAATTTATAAGGAAGAAAAAAGGTGAAATCATGATAGATACCCACGCACATATCAATACAAAACAATTTGATAATGACATTAAACAAGTCATTGAACGCGCAAATAATGCAGGTGTTAACAAAATTATTGTTGTTGGTATGGATGCATACCATAATCAAAAAGCATTAGAACTTATTGATACTTACCCAAATCTTTATGCAAGTATCGGTATACACCCGACCACATTAAAGGGCAATGTATCAGATCTAAAACCATTATTAGAACATAAAAAAATAGTCGCAATTGGTGAAACTGGTATTGATCTTCATTGGCAAAAAGATAATTTGGATCTACAAAAAAAGTATTTTATAGAACAGATTGAGCTTGCGATTGCATATCAATTACCGATCATTGTACATACAAGAAACTCATTTAAAGAAGCCTATGAATGCCTATTACCTTACAAGGGGCAGATCACTGGAGTCTTCCATAGTTTTTCATCGACCTTAGAAGATGCTACAAAAGCTATTGATTTAGAATTTTACATTGGTATATCTGGTGTAGTAACCTTTAAGAAAGCATCCGAGTTACATGAGATTGTCAAACATATTAATTTAAAACATATGATACTTGAAACGGATGCACCATATTTAGCTCCAGTACCTCATAGAGGTAGCAGAAATGAGCCCTCATATACACAATATGTTTTAAAAGAAGTTGCAAAGATTAAAGCAATTGATCCACAAATTGTGGATGAGATTACCACTAAAAATGCAAATAACTTATTTGGATTGGAGAAATCATCATGAAAAAAATGTTTAAAATATTTATAAGTCTAGGACTTTTATTGATATTAACTAGTTGCCAAGGTTTTATAGATTATGCTGAAGAAATTCGACCTGTATACTATGCACCAGCACTCACAGCAGAAGAAGCTAACTTTGTTGAGATGCTACCACCATTAATTGATGCTGGCATTGCAGTGACGAATTCAAGTCCTTTAAATACCGAAACAGGTACTAGAAAAGGCTCTGGTGTGATATTTAAGCAAGTAGAAAATGGACTTTCAAATACTTATTATGCATTAACAACCCAATGGGTTGTTGAAAACGCATTGACAGTTAAAGTTTATTTAGGAAATGAAACTGTGGATGCCACCGTTTTAAACCCTAAATTAGAATATGATGCCAACGAAGATATTGCAGTCATTAGATTTACTTCAAATAATAACTATGGTGTGGTTCAATTAAAACCAATCGAAGAAGATCGCTTATTAAACTCATTAACCATCTTTTCGATTGCAACACCAATTTCAAATGCGTACTTTAATTTTGTTACAAACCCTGCAACCATTATGGGCGTTTATGATACAAGAATTGTGCACGGAACCAATTTAAATCCAGGTACATTAGGCTCTCCTTTATACTTATATGATACGGGTGAAATCATCGGTATTAATGTGAAATATTCACACACTGCTGGCGGTAGACCGGAAGTATTAATTAATGAAGCCATTCACATTAATCAAGTTATTGAACTAATTGAAGGATATTTATAATCTATGAAAAAGATATTTACGATACTTTTAGCCAGCGTACTTATCCTACTAACAGGCTGTCTACCACAAGATGTTGATCATCAGATCCGTCCCAAGCCAACAGAGTTAGAATATCAAGCGATGGTTGAAGATCTAAAGTTAAGTACAGTAACGTTAATTGGTTACTATATGGAGTTTCAGTTTTCACTAGGTTCAGGTATGATTTTTGATAAACAACCATCAAAAGATGGTATGTATTATTACTATGTCATCACGAATAACCATGTTGTCCAATCTATGACACATGTCATTGTTCGTACCCAACAAGGTAATGATGAAGTAGGCGATATTTACGCATTTCCTATTTTAGAAACAGATAAAGACGATATTGCCATTATTCGATTTGAATCCGCATATGATTATCCAATTATTCCAATACTGCCTTATCAAGATAACCAACCAATCAAGTTATCGATTGGCCAACATGTGTTTGCAATTGGTACACCAATTCAATTAGATAACTTTAATTTGGTGTCAAACCTAGGTATTATTTCTGATCTAAACACATTTTATATTAGCCATACTGCTAATATAAATCCGGGTAATTCTGGTGGACCACTATTTAGTTATGATGGTACATTTATTGGCATCAATACACAACGTGTTGAAGTCATTGACGGTGAAACTATCTATTTAGTGGGCGATGCAATTCCTGCCAACAAAGCCGCTAGCATCATACGCACACGTATTAAAGAAGTGACACCTAAATTAGGAATTGTCATTGTACCTTATGATGAGTTTGTAGCGATAGACTACGAACAAGACTTTGGTGAAAAGGGTGAAGGTTTTGATCCATATGATTACTTACCAAAAGATGCCTTTGGTGTTGTCATTATTGAAGTGAATTCTACAAGACCAAGTTATGGTATCATTCAAAGATATGATTTGATACAAAAGGTTAACGGCATTGAAGTGAAAAACAACACAGATATTATGAATGCTTTAGGTACAATTGAAAGTGGAAAAACCTATCAATTTGAAGTTGTTCGCTTTAATGAAGAAACAAATGCGTTTGATACGCTACAATTAGAGGTGGTTATACCATGAAAAATGTATTAAACTATTTAATAGAAAACAACCAGACCATTACATTCGCAGAATCAATGACTGGTGGCTTATTAAGTTATGAATTAGTAAAACACCCTGGTGCTTCTAAAGTATATAAAGAAGGTTATATTTTATATAGTGATGAAGCAAAAGTGAAAGTCTTGGGGATGAACCAAGAAGATATCGATAAATATGGTGTTGTATCACATGAAGTTGCATCACAAATGGCAACCCAACTACACAAACTTACTCAAGCTGACTTTTCAGTAGCGATTACAGGTTATGCATCCGGAAAAGCTGAAAACAAAGCCTTTATCGGTATTATCCATAACAATTTATTGTATGTGGATGATATCATATTTTTTGAAGATAACAGACGTGAAAAAAACATTCGAATGACAGTTCGAAAAGTTGTTAAAATGTTACATGAAATAATTAAAAAGTAATGTTGCTATTTTAACTATTTGGTGTTATAATTGATAAGCATGTAAAACATGCAAAGATCCTTGTCAGCAATGACCAAAAAGTCCAAAAGGAGGAATAAAACGATGAAAAAGTACGAATTAATGTACATTGCTAATCCGCAATTAGATGAAGAAAAATTAAAAGCTTTAATTGCGAACTTAACCAATGTTGTGACATCTATGGGTGGCTCAATTTTAGCATTAAAAGAAATTGGTTTAAAAGATTTAGCATATGAAATCAACAAACATAAAAAAGGTTACTATGTATGGATGTTGGTTGAAGCATCGCCAGAAGCGATTGCAGAATACAAACGTGTCATCAATATTACTGAAGCAGTAATCCGTAATATCGAAGTCAAAGAAGGTGAATAATTATGATTAATAGAGTCGTATTAGTAGGACGCATTACAAAGGATGTCGATCACAGAGTTACACAATCAGGTGTAAGTGTTGTGAGTTTTACTTTGGCAGTTAATCGTAACTTTACCAACGCAAGTGGCGAAAGAGAAGCAGACTTTATCAATTGTGTCACATGGAGAGCATCAGCTGACTTCATGCGAAACTATGTTAAAAAAGGTAACTTATTAGGCGTGGATGGTCGTATCCAAACAAGAAATTATGAGGATAATGATGGCCGCACGGTCTATGTTACAGAAGTTGTTGCAGATAGCGTACAACTATTAGAGTCTAGAAGTTCACAAGAAAGTTCTGGACAATTTAGAAACATACAAGAAGATACATCGAATGATGCTCAAGATGAGTTGTATGAAACAACAAAAGATTTGATTGCAGATGATGATCTCCCATTTTAAGAAAGGAATTTAAACTTATGCAAGATAGAAGACGCGGTGGTGGATTTAGAAGACGTAAAAAAGTATGTTATTTTACGCAAAATAAATTCACCCACATCGATTTTAAAGATGTTGAATTATTAAAAAGATTTATAACAGAGCGTGGTAAAATCTTACCAAGACGTGTTACAGGTACTTCAGCAAAATGGCAAAGACCACTTGCTGTAGCAATCAAACGTGCTCGTCACATGGCTTTATTACCATTTGTTAAAGAATAAGATAAAACAATCACTTAACTGATTAAACAGAAACATATCGTTTCTGTTTTTTTAATCCATAGATACCGATGGATAAAACAATAACAATTCGGTTTATTTAGTTGAAATTATGATATAATTTATTAAGAAAGGAGCATACTTTAAATGCGTAAACTCTTACTTGCGATATTTATCATTATTTGGATCATAGTATTTGGATTATTTACAACATTGACGTTTTCAGATATTTTTGATCACATACAGCATATCGATAAGATTGCATTTTTTGTCTTTGTAGGTACAACATTACTGACCGTACTCCTTTTAATATGGTATGTTGTAGGCAATTATAAGCAATATATACAAAACTTACAAAACAGACTAGCAAGATGGTCTAAACTTTCACCTAGAGTCAATCAGGTTGGTGATGATGCATTCCATGAACTACCAATCGGTATTTTAGTGTTAGATGAAAACTTAAAAGAAGTTAAATGGGTTAATCAATATGCTAAAATTATTTTTGAAAATAGATTAATAGACCGCCCAGTAGCAGAACTATCGCAAGCTTTGGCAGACTTTTTAATGGGTGAAGATAAAACGCCAATTACAATATCTGTTAAAGACCAAAAATATGAAGTTATCTATAAATCTGCATATCAAGTTATTTATTTATTTAATGTAACATCTAGAGAAAATGCTAAGTTAGAACGTATTAAAAACCTACCTGCAATTGGTATTTTAAACTTAGATAATATGGAAGAAAATATGAACAACTTCGATATTTCTGAACAAACGAGCATTAAAAGTGAGTATTTATCAAGTATTGCCGATTGGGTTGAAAAATATGGTGGTTACTTAAAACCATATGGTGATAACCGTATGGTGATGTTTGTTAAAAGAAAACGTTTAGAAGAAATGATGGAAAACAAGTTTGAAATATTAGAACATATACGTGATATTTCAACAGACTATGGTATACGTGTTACGGTCTCTATTGGGATTGCATCATGGGATATTGAATATGATGAGCTTGCAGACTATGCACAAAACGCAATTGAACTTGCAGAAAAACGTGGTGGTGACCAAGCAGTTGTTAACATTCAAAACCAAAAAATTGCATACTTTGGTGCAAAATCTGAATCCATTTCTAAATCAAGCCGTACCAATGCTAGACTTGCAGCACAAATGTTACAAGAAACATTAGAAAAAGCTGATCAAGTGTATATTATGGGGCATAATCAAACGGATCTTGATTCATTTGGTGCGATGATTGCAACCTTAAAAATGGCATTAACAACACCGGATTTAGCAGCATACTTAATTGTTGATCCTGATAAAATAGATGTCACAACAAGTGAAGTTTATAAACATTTAGTATCTAATGATCATTTAGCAATTAAACATATGATTACTACCCAAGAAGCACTACAACGTAAAACCAAAGATACATTACTATTTATTTTAGATACACAAAACCCACAAATTGTGCACAGTCCAGAGCTATTAAACCTAAATCTACAATTAGCAGTTGTGGACCATCACCGTGGTAATGAATTATCGATTCAAGGAGACTTTAGTTATGTAGATCCTAGTGCATCATCAACCATTGAATTGATGATGGAACTATTTAGTTTCTTTCCAAGAGAAATTGAACTTGATAGCCTCGAGGCAACCATTATGTATGGTGGTATTATTTTAGATACCAATACATTTACCTATCGTACCAATGCAAGAACATTTGAAGTGGCATCGAAACTTAAAGATTATGGTGCAGATACGATGATGGTTAAAACTTGGTTAAGAAACGATTTAGACCGCATTATTAAACAAAATGAATTATTAAGTAAAGTTGAAATTTATTTAGATAGGTTTGCGATTGTAAAAACGGAAGAAGTCTTTAACGATCGTACATTTATCGCTCAAGTATCTGAATCTTTACTAGATATTAAAGATATTGATGCATCATTTACCATTGTAAACTTTGCAGACCAAACCGTTGGTATTTCTGCCAGAAGTTATGGTGCAATCAATGTCCAATTATTAATGGAAGAAATGGGCGGAGGTGGACATTTAAGTTCAGCAGCAACCCAAATTAAAGATGTAAGTGTGCATGATGCGTACTTACAACTTAAGCATATATTAGAATTAGAATATGGAGGAGACAATACACCGATGAAAGTTATATTATTAGAAGATGTTCGTGGTAAAGGAAAAAAAGACCAAGTGGTTGAACTTGCTGGTGGCTATGCAAACTATTTAATTTCCAAAAAACAGGCAGTCATTGCCAATGAAGAAAACTTAAAGAAATTAGAAGAGAAAAAAGAAGCCGAACGTAAAGAAGCAGAAAAGTATTTAGAACTTATGAAAAAGTTAGCTTCTGAAATAGAAGGTAAATCTATTACACTAGCAATTAATATTGGGGCAGATGGTAAGCGATTTGGGTCAATAACAACCAAACAAATCGTCGAAGCGTTCCAAGAAAAACATGGTGTGATGATTGATCGTAGAAAACTTGAACTAGCAACAGATATTAACTCCGCTGGTATTTATCCAGTTGTTGTTAATTTAGATAAAGGTGTTAAAGCGACTTTTGAAGTCAATATCATTGAAAGAAGAGAATAGTTATGTCTAGTAAAGTTCCTCATGCATTAGATGCTGAAAAATCTGTTTTAGGTGCAATTTTATTAGATAGCCAAACAGCACCTAACATATTTGATGAAATTGCTGAAAGTGATTTTTATTTGCAAGCCCATCAATTGATTTTTAGAGCGATGAAAGACTTATATAATGACCGTAAATCAATTGACTATACATCACTTAAATCCACTTTAGAACACAAAGCTCAATTAGAAACTGTAGGTGGGCTATCATATATTTTAGAATTGTCTGAATATACGGTGACAGTTGATCATATCGAAACATATATCGAAATTGTTAAAGACATGTCTTTAAAACGTGATGTCATCAAAGTCACACAAGAATTGGCAGCTCAAGGTCTGACAACAGATATTAACTCCGCATCTTATTTAGATAAAGTAGAAGGTGCGATTTTAAGTTTGTCTCAAAGAAGAAAAGTTGGTGCTTTTAAAGACATTGAAGAAGTCGTTACAGAAGTTACCCAAAAACTACATCACCTACAAAATCAAAAAGGTGAAGTCACAGGTTTAAAAACAGGATATGCAACACTTGATAAATTTACCAATGGACTTCAACCGGAAGAACTTATTATATTAGCGGCACGTCCTGCAGTAGGTAAATCTGCTTTTGCGATGAATCTAGCATTAAATGCGGCTAAACTCAATAAAGGTGGTAAGGCAGGTGTGGCGATATTCTCTCTGGAAATGAGTAATGAGCAACTTGCAACCCGTATGATTTCAAGTATGAGTAATATTGAAAACTCTAAACTAAGAACTGGTTATTTAACACCACAAGAATGGCGTAATTATGAAAATATGACAAGTATCTTAAATGAATACAATATTTTCTTTGATGATTCATCATCATCCAATGTCAATGAGATTCGAGCTAAATGTCGTCGCCTTGCTCAAGAAGGTCGCCTAGATTTTGTCGTGATTGATTACCTACAGCTCATTCATGCAGAAGGTAGTAACCGTCAAGAAGAAGTATCTAGAATTTCTAGATCTTTAAAACAAATGGCTAAAGAACTACGTGTGCCAGTACTGGCATTAAGTCAATTATCTCGTGATGTTGAAAAATCAGCAGATAAAAGACCGACACTAGCGCACTTAAGAGAATCCGGCTCGATCGAACAGGATGCTGACATTGTTATATTTATTCACCGTGAAGAATATTATGCAGCTCAAACAGATGGTGAACAAACTGGTCAAACTGAAATTTTGATACGTAAAAATAGACAGGGTCGTATTGGAGATATTAACTTTATATTCTCACCACAATTTTCTAGGTTTGATGAACAATCACCAATTGAAGAACAAGCAAATTAATGTTGTAAAAGAAAAAGTCAGGCACAATTGCCTGACTTTTAATATATATAAAACTATATATTAAATGCTTGATACATCCAAATATGTTTTTCAAAGGATGCAACAGTACCGATTAATAAATCAGCTGTTTCTTCATCGCCTAAATCCTGACTAATTTTGGTTAAAGCTTTTAATTCTTTAACAAGTTGTTTTAGATCTGAGACGACTTCGTCCACCATAGCTTTAGCAGCTAAAGTTTCTGTTTCCTTAAGTGTTGTAAGTTTTAAATACGCACTTAAACTAGATGATGGTTTACCACCGATAGTAATTAATCTTTCAGCAAATTCATCGTATAGTTCATTAACCTCATCATAAAGTTCTTCAAACTTTTCATGTAATATGAAAAATTGATTACCTTCGACAAACCAATGATAATGATGTAACTTTGTGAAAAATACAGCAAGATTGGCTACTTGTTGATTCAATCCATTATGTAATTGATTGCTCATAAAATATACCTCCTTTATCTACTTATATTATACCAAAAGTGCGCTGTTTATGGTAGAATATACAAGCAAGCTGGAAGAAATGAGAGAACATTATGGCAAAAAAAAGTTTATTGGAAATATTCTTATCTTTTTTCAAAATTGGCTTATTTACCTTCGGTGGTGGGTATGCAATGATGCGTGTTATGGAAAAAGAATTTGTAGAAAATAAAAAGTGGATGGATTCAAAATCCATGTTAGATTTATTAGCAATTTCACAATCAACACCGGGACCATTTTCAATTAATAGTGCAACCTATATTGGTTATCAACAACGCGGTTTTTGGGGTTCTGTTGTTGCAACACTTGGGGTTGTATTACCTTCGTTTTTAATTATCATACTTATTTCAATTTTTTTAGAAGCCTTTAGTGAAAATATCTATATACAACATACACTTAAAGGGATTAATGCGGGTGTATCGGTTTTAATATTTCATGCTTGGTTTTCACTTTCTAAAAATATTGGTATGAATGTGACAAATCTTTTATTAATGGTGGTTGGTTTTGCAGTGTCATTATTTATTCCAAGCTTTTCAGTTGTGTATCTTATTATCATTACGGCGGTTTTCGCAATAATATATGGTTATGTATGGAAGCGAGGGCAAGTCGATGTTGATTGAATTATTAGAACTGTTTTTTATATTCTTTAAAATCGGCTTATTTACTTTTGGTGGTGGGTATGCAATGATTCCACTCATCCGTAGTGAAGTAGTGGATGCTGGCTATTTAACAATTACACAAGTAGACCAATTTATTGGCATTGCAGAATCTACACCGGGGCCATTTGCGATTAATATTGCAACCTTTGTTGGTTACAATAGTTTCGGTGTATGGGGTTCTGTATTTGCAACGTTAGCAGTTACACTACCAAGTTTTATCATAATTATACTAATTGCTATATTTAGTGCTAAAATATTAAAGAGCAAACCAGTGATATTTGCACTGAGTTGGATAAATCCATTAACATTAGGTTTAATTTTATCAGCAGGTGTATCAGTCATGTTAACTGCAATATTTGGTAGTTTTGATGGGCTCATACATTTTGCTGCAGACTATATTGGTTTGGCAATCTTTGGTATCATACTATTGATATCACTCATATTTAAAAAAATAAATCCAATTATATTAATTATCATATCGGGTGTATTAGGATTTATTATGTACTCAGTCATGTAAGGAGCAAACTATGTTTGAAAGACTAGAAGTGATGCGTAAAACATACTTAGCGATACAAGAAAAATTAGCTTCGGGTATTACAGATGTTGCAGAAATCACAAAACTTATGAAGGAACTAAAAAAATTAGAAGATGCTGTTGTAGCATATGAAAAGTATTTAGAACTTCAACAACAATTAAAAGATTTAGAAGAATTACTGGAATTAGAAGATGATCCGAGTGTTTTAGACATGGCTAAAACTGAACGTCATGATCTTGAACAACAATTAGATGAACTTCATGAAAAATTACGTATTTTACTCATACCTAAAGATCCAGATGATGATAAAAACGTCGTCATTGAAATTAAAGGTGCTGCTGGTGGAGATGAAGGTAATATTTTTGCAGGTGATTTATATAGAATGTACGCCAAATATGCTGAAAGCATGGGTTGGAAAGTTCAAGTTATTAATACCACACCTGGGACCAGTGGTGGTTTTGCTGGTATTGAATTTATTGTCTCTGGTGAAAATGCATTTAGTTTCTTAAAATATGAATCTGGGGTACACCGTGTACAACGTGTACCAGAAACAGAAAGTCAAGGTCGTATTCATACATCTACTGCAGTGGTGTTAGCATTACCTGAACAAGAAGAAATTGAATACGATATTAAATGGGAAGATATACGTTTTGATACCTATAACTCTTCTGGTGCAGGTGGTCAATCTGTTAACACGACTTACTCTGCCGTAAGACTTACACACATACCAACAGGGATTGTTGTGACCAGTCAAGATGAGCGTAGTCAGCACGATAATAAAGACCGTGCCTATAAATTATTAGTGACACGTATTTATGATAAGATTTTACAAGATCAATTAGAAAAAGAAGGCGAAAATAGAAAAGCCTTAATTGGGCGTGGTAATCGTAGTGAAAAAATACGTACGTATAACTACCCACAAAATAGAGTAACTGACCATAGAATTGGTCTTACAATTAACCGTTTAGATGCCATTATGGATGGTAAATTAGAGTTGGTGATTGAACCACTCATTAACGCATACCAAAAGGAAGCCTTAGAAGGACAAACAAAGTGACACTGGAACAACTTGTTAAAACATACGAACAAAAAGCAATCAAAGATGGTAAAGATGCGCATGCCATGCGTTGGCTCATTACTGAGTTATCAGGACTGAGTCCATCAGAATTTTATATGCAACTTAAAGAAGAGGTTTCAACTTCAATAATTACTAAAATTGAAACAGGCTACCAGGCATATGTTAAAGATCATATACCAGTTCAGCATATTGTAGGCTACACTTATTTTTATGGTTATAAATTTATGGTCAATGAACATGTCTTAATTCCAAGACGTGAGACCGAACAATTAGTTGAAGAAACAATCTTACTATATGATAAATATTTTAATCAACAACCGATTGATGTACTCGATTTAGGTACTGGTAGTGGCGCGATTGCAATTACACTATCTATCGAAGTGCCTGAAATGAAAGTGATGGCAACCGACATATCGATTAAAGCACTAGAAGTTGCACGTCAAAATCAATTAAACTTATCTTCAAGAGTCCATTTTAAACAATCTGATTGGTTTTCTGACATCGATCAAACATTTGATATAATCGTTGCGAATCCACCTTATATACCTAATGATGAAACAGTAGAAGATATTGTTTTAAAAGAGCCTAAAATCGCGCTTTTTGGTGGTGTTAGTGGACTTGAGCCTTATGAGATCATATTAAAAGAAGCTAAAAACTATTTAAAAGAAAAATCAATTATAGCTTTTGAACATAGTATGTATCAAAAGGATAATTTAAGAAACCTTATTTTAAAATATTTTAGTGATGCAAAAATCATCCAACTCCAAGATATGCAAGGTAAAGACCGCATGACCTTTGTCGGTCTAGGGGGTATATTTGATGCATAAAATCATCATATTTCCAACCGATACAGTTTACGGTATTGGCACACATTACTTAAATCAAACGGGTATTAAAAAAATATATGATATTAAAGGTAGAGACTTTAATAAACCAATTTCTATATTAGTTTCATCGATTGAAGCAGCACATCAAATTGGTAAGTTGAATGACCATGCATTAAAAACGGTTCAAACTTATTGGCCAGGTGGTCTAACCATTGTTGTACCTACAACAGATGCTTACTTTAAACAAAGTGGTGAAAAAACAATCGGTCTTAGAATGCCGAATCATCAACTAGCATTAAAGATACTTAAAACCCATGGACCTTTAAAAACAACATCTGTAAATAAAAGTCATGAAGCACCATTAAATGATTATGAAACAATTTATAAAAATTATCATCATTTAGTCAATGAAATCTATAAAAATGATGAACCATTAAGTGAAGTATCTTCAACAGTTGTTGCCTTTACACATGATTTACCATCACTTATACGCAAAGGTGATGTCTCTTTAGAAGATATTATGAAAGTTCTTGAAAAATAGAACTTTTTTCATGTAAAAATATCATTGTATGATAAAATAAAAAAGGTTCAAATAAAGGAAGATAAATTATGGAAATTAGAAATGTCGCCATCATCGCACACGTCGATCATGGTAAAACAACATTAGTCGATAAATTACTACAACAATCAAGTACGTATAGAGAAAGCCAACATATGCAAGAGCGTGCTATGGATAATATTGATATCGAACGTGAACGTGGAATTACAATTCTTGCAAAAGCTACCTCAATAGACTACGGTCCATATAGAATTAATATTATGGATACACCAGGCCATGCTGACTTTGGTGGCGAAGTCGAACGTATTATGAAACTCGTTGATGGTGTTTTACTACTAGTTGATGCTAAAGATGGTGTCATGCCTCAAACAAAATTTGTTTTAAGAAAAGCTTTAGAAGAAAACTTAAAACCGATTGTTGTTATCAATAAAATCGATCGACCATTTGCGGATCCTAAAAGTGTAGTCAATCAAGTATTTGACTTATTTATAGATTTAGGTGCCAGTGATGAACAATTAGAGTTTCCAATAATATATGCATCAGGACTGTTAGGTTTATCAAGTTTTGATTTAGATATTGAAACTGCTAAAAACATGAAACCTTTATTAGATACAATTGTGAATCATGTACCAGCACCCAATGTTAAGTTAGATGGACCGTTATTATTCCAACCAGCACTGATTGATTATAATGAATATGTTGGTCGTATGGGTATTGGTAAAGTATTTCAAGGTTCTTTAAAAGTCAATAGTTATGTATCATGTCTAAGACCGAATGGTAAAGTAGATAATTTTAGAATTCAAAAACTATATCGTTATGTCGGTTTAAATAAAACAGAAACTGATGTAGCACATGCTGGTGATATTGTCGCAATTGCCGGGTTATCAGACATTTTTGTAGGTGATACCATCACCGATGTTGGTGAAACAACTAGACTACCGATGCTACATATTGATGAACCAACTGTACAAATGACGTTTTTAACCAATAATTCACCATTTGCAGGTCAAGAAGGTAAGTTTGTTACAGCAAGTAAACTTGATGAAAGATTACTTAAAGAAGTCCATAAAGATGTTTCATTAAAAGTTGAAAAAGAACAAGGTTCTGAAAGTTGGTTAGTCTCAGGACGCGGAGAACTACACTTAGGTATTTTAATTGAAACGATGCGCCGTGAAGGGTATGAATTTCAAGTATCAAGACCTAAAGTTATTTTAAAAACAATTGATGGTGTCGTATCAGAACCATATGAAGAAGTTCAAGTAGATACACCCAATGAATATGTAGGTAGTGTCATGGAGCTTTTAGGTAACCGTAAAGGTGAAGTCATTAAGATGGAACAAGGTGCGACTGAAACACGCTTAATTTATCATATGTCTTCACGTGGTTTAATTGGATTAATGACACAGTTTTTAACTGCAACTAAGGGTTACGGTGTCTTAAGTCATATATTCTTAGAATATCGTAAACTTATTGATGAACCCGTTGGTAACAGAACCAATGGCGCACTGATTTCATTAAAGAATGGTTTAACCACTGCATACGCCATTGGACATTTAGAAGATCGCGGTCAATTCTTTGTAGAACCTAGAACTCAAGTCTATGAAGGTATGATTGTCGGTGTGAATAATAAAGATAATGATTTGGTTGTTAACGTTGTTGAAGAAAAGAAATTAACCAATATGCGTTCAGCAGGTAAAGATAATACGGTTGTTTTAAAAAGACCGATTGAAATGAGTTTGGAAGCATGTATGGATTTTATCAATGATGATGAATATATCGAAATCACACCAAAATCCATTCGTATCCGTAAAAAACACTTAAAAGCGAACGAACGAAAACGGGCAAATTACCAAATGAATGAATCCAAATAGATTATGTCAAAATGATTTAAAAAACTATGATATAATATAAAAAACTAAGGATGGTGACGTATGAAAATAGGTATAGGCGCAGATCACGCTGGTTTTAATAGAAAAACCGAAATCGTTGACTATTTAACAAAAAAAGGTCATGAAGTTATCGATTATGGAGCACATTCTGTAGAACGTGTTGATTATCCGGATTATGCAAAAAAAGTCGGCAATGCTGTCGTTGATGAGGATGTTGACTTTGGTATATTAATATGTGGCACTGGTATTGGTATGAGTATTGCAGCCAATAAGATAAAAGGTGTGCGCGCTGCACACGTATTTGATGAGTTAACAGCAAGACTTGCCAGAGAACACAATCATGCAAACATCATAGCATTTGGTGGCAGAAATCAATCATCAGCTGAATCAAAAACCATTGTCGATGCTTATATTAATGCACATGAAGAATCAAGACATCAAGTAAGGATTGATAAAATCAAATCAATGGAAGAGGGTAAATAACCGTGGGAAAACTTGTCGTATTAAATCATCCATTAATTGATCATAAAATGGCACAAATTCGAGACAAAAACACTTCAACTAAAAACTTTAGAGAAAATGTTGGCGAAATTGGTGCATTAATTACTTATGAGTTAACCAAAGATTTAGAAACAATTGAGGTTGAAGTAGAAACACCAATTCAAAAAACAAAAGTTAAACAATTAAAAAAACCACTCATCATTGTCCCAATTTTAAGAGCGGGACTTGGCATGGTCAACGGTATTCATGATATGATTCCGAGTGCCAAAATTGGTCATATTGGACTTTACCGTGATGAAACAACATTAGAACCTGTATCCTATTATGCAAAGTTTCCAGAAGATATTAAAACTGGGGTTACAATTGTTGTTGACCCGATGCTTGCAACCGGTGGTTCTGCAACTGCAGCGATTAAAGAATTAAAAGCCCGTGGTGCAACCGATGTCCGCTTTGTGGGACTAGTTGGTTGTCCAGAAGGCGTTAAGCGTATTACCGATGATCACCCAGAGGTGCCAATCTTTTTAGCAGCCATGGATGAAAAACTTAATGAACAAGGCTACATCGTACCAGGCTTAGGCGATGCAGGTGATCGTTTGTTTGGAACAAAATAATGAATGCGTATTTAGCATATATTGTGTTTTGGTCGATATTTGTGGTAGGATTTTTTGTTACATTTAGAATCCTACAAGCTATTGAAATTGAAAAGTATTTTAAAAAATACCGACAATTTGAAATACATGCTGCATATTTCATTATATCGGTATTAACTAGCTATATGTTAGCTCGATTTATATTAGATGTTGTTGAATTATTTCCAGGGAACTAAAATTGTTTTAGTTCCTTTTTCTTTCATCTTTTTAAATAGGTGTTGGTGTTCTTCAATTAAATTTAAATTATCCGTAAATGATAAAGTATATGTGACATCGGTTAGGTAAGTTTTATCTTGAATAAAACCTTCAAATAAACGATCGATTAAACCAATTTGATCATAGTTAAAAGTCACTTCAAAGTTATGGGTTAACAATTGTTTTAATAAGGGGGCATCAATGAGTGCTTGGGCAACAGATTTTGCATAAGCTCTAATTAAACCACCGGCACCAAGTTTAATACCACCAAAATAGCGTACAACTACCGCAAACACATTGGTGAGTTCATGTTTATTTAAAACTTCCAACATGGGAACTCCAGCAGTACCAGATGGTTCTCCATCATCGTTAGAGCCTTGGGAGTTTTCAAAAACATAAGCTGTACAATAATGGGTAGCTTTAGGATATTTTTTACGAACCTCTTTTAATATTTTTGGTATCCTGTCCATACTTTCTAAGGGTTCAATAATTGTAATAAATTCTGATCTTTCAATCACTAATTTATGTTCAATACGATCTTTTAAATAATACATATCATCACCTTCAATAAAAGTATATCATAAATAGATGTTCATGCTCACATAATTGTGTGAGTCCCACTTTTTAATTTCACTTATTTTTGATATAATGATACAGGCAACATAAAATGAAGTAGGTAAATGACATATGGCGATAAAAGCAGCTAAAAATATAATCAAAGAATTAAAAAAACACGGCTACCAAGCTTATTTAGTCGGTGGGGTTGTACGTGATTTTTTAATGAAACAAAAATTTAGTGATATAGATATTACAACGAATGCAAAACCATTTGAAGTCATGCGTCTATTTAAGGCAGTTCCTACGGGTATTAAATATGGTACAGTAACAATTCAATATGACAACAAAGAATTTGAAGTAACAACGTTTAGAACCGATGGTCCAACCAAAGATTTTAGACATCCTGATTCTGTTGTTTATTCAGATAATGTGCAAGATGATGTGATGCGTAGAGATTTTACAATGAACGCTATTTTGATGGATGAATATCAAAATATTTATGATTATGTCGGTGGCCAAAAAGATATTGAAGAAAAAACAATACGTGCTATTGGAAATCCTAATGATCGTTTCAAAGAAGATGCCTTAAGAATGTTAAGGGCACTTTACTTTCAAGCAAAATTAGGTTTTAACATTGAAAATGAAACAAAAGAAGCGATGTTAAACAACCGTTTACTGATTGAAAAACTAGCGATGGAACGCGTCCATGCAGAATTAATTAAAATACTACGTGGACCATACTTAAAACAAGCACTTGAATCGATGATCGATACGAAAATACATGAAGTACTACCAGGGTTAAAAAAAGGTATAGAACATATTGTTACATTAGAGGAAATGCCTTTTATCGACACATTCTTTACAATTTGTTTTACCTTGAATCTAGGCTTTATTCCTTCGAAATGGACCTTTTCAAACAGGCATCGTCATAAGTATCAAAGAGCGAGTGAACTCGCATTAAAATATCCAAAACATATCCCAGATGAAGGACTATATCATTATGGTTTAGAAATATCATTACTAGCAAATAAAGCCAATTTCAATTTAGGACTACAAAGTTATCAAAATCAAAGCTTACAAGAGCGCTTTAATGAATTACCATTAAGATCTGAACTAGATTTAGCATTAACAAGTATGGAAATTGTGGATATTAAAAATAAAAAAGCTGGTGCTTGGTTAGGTCAATTAAAAAATGAAATGGTTGAGTTAGTCTTACAAAAAAAGTTAGAAAATACAAAGGAAGCATTAACGGCATTTGTTCGTGCATATGAGGTGTAATTATGGAAGTTATTATTGGTAAAGTAGAATCGATTAACAAGGGTGATAATTATTGTAATGCATCTTTATCGTTAGAAGATAAGAAGCATTTCAATGTGAAACTCAATATGGATGATGACCGTTTATTAACAATCGGTAAAGTCTATATCTTTGAAGTCGAAGGTTATTACAGAGAAGATGTTAAACAATATAAAGCCACAAAAATAACATTGTTAGAAGATAGCAATCTACCAAAGTCAGAAAAAAATAAACTCATATCTAACTTTTATGATTATGCACCATTACCATTAAAAGAAATTAGACAAGGCATTGAAAGTTACTTAAATCAAATTGATAATAAAATATTAAAAGCAGTGACCCACAAAGTATATCAAAAATACGAAGATCAATTTTATTTACACCCAGCAGCGACTAAATTCCATCATGCATACGTAGGTGGACTATCTTACCACACCTTAACGATGTTAAAAATGGTGGATGCGATGTTAACAGTTTATGATTATTTAAATAAAGACTTATTGTATGCGGGTACCATTTTACATGATATTTCTAAAATAGAAGAAATGACCGGTGTCGATGGTGAGTATACAAAAGAAGGACAACTGTTAGGTCATCTTGTTATGGCGAGTAATGAAATAGAAAAAGCTGCCGATAAATTAGGTTATGCTGATAGTGAAGAAGTGTTATTGTTAAAGCATTTAATTGTATCACATCATGGACAACTCAATTACGGTTCTCCTAAAAAGCCACAAACAGGTGAAGCCTTGCTACTTTGGTATATTGATACCATTGATTCTAAGTTTACAGAATTAAAAACTGCACTTGAAGATACAAAACCAGGTGAATTTACATCAAATATTGCAGTACTTGATAAAATGCGCTTTTATAAATCAAAACTTAAATAACAATGAACCAACCATAACGGTTGGTTTTTTATGTGTATCGATAAGAAAAAATGCGACTACTTAAAGTCGCATTTTCATTTGTGGATTAAATATTATTTGTTACCATGTAAGATGTCAAAGAAGTCGCCATAAGATGCTGCAAAGTCAGCATTGTATGCACGATCTTGCATGGATGTACCTGTACCATCAACACCATCAAAGTATGCATAGTTGAAGAATTGGTTAAAGTTTGCTGCGCGTAATACTTGTAATCTTTGGTTTTGTTCAGCATTATCAGCAATTTGAACATCACCATCAAAGATATATAGGAACGCAATTTCTAATTGTGCATAAGTGGATGTGTATTTTGTTTCAGAAAATATTGGTCCAAAATATTTAGAAATTGTTGTTTGAACAGAAGTTGGTAATGTTGTAATACCTGTTTCTTCTTTAGCTTCTTCAATGTAGATGAAGATTTGTTCCCAAGTGATTTGATCAGCATCATTATAACCTACAACTTTACCTTCTCCATAAGGATTGTCAAGTTTAGAAGTATATTCATCTTGTTGACTTTCAGTGACTTCAAGTCGCGCTGTTTGTTGGTGTACATAAGATTTAGCAACCACTAAGTGCCAGCCAAATGATGTACGTACCGCTGCATTACCATCAGATTCAACTTTAGTATCTGAATCAATGAATGCTGGTGCATACATTGGCACAAGTGCGTTTGCAGCTGCAGTCATTTCTTCTTGAGTTGGTGCTTCACCGTTAATTGGTGCAGTTACTTCATCTTTAATGTAGTTTGCCATGTTAATTGCGTAATCGTAGAAGTCTTGGTCTAATCTTCTTTGAGAGTTAGGGAATTGTGTTTCATTTGAAATATTGCCTAGATCTTCATACATGAGTGTAATACCAGCTTTTTTGAATTTGACCCATACATCTTCACGATTAAATCCGTTAATGTAGTCTTCAATTTCTTCTGGAGTTGCACCAGGTCCTGGGTAAGCAACGGTTGTTAATTGATAACGTGTTGCATTGTTATAAGCCTGTACGACATTTTGTAAACCTTGAGTAATAGAGTTTGCTAATTTAGCACGTTTGTTGACTTCAATAATTAATTCTTCAATTAATAATTCGATGTTAGCAAGTTCTGCTGGTTCTAAATCGTTTGGATCATCTGGATTACCATCACGATCTAAGTCGATTTGGAATAGAAGATGTGAAGCATCAATTGAAACATCATTTGCTTGTAATTGATTTGCAAGTTCTGCAAATTTAATGTAAATGTTATTGTCAGCAGTGTTGCCATCAAAGTGTACTGTTAAATCTTCTTGGAATAATTTTCTTAATTCTTGTTGTACATAAACTTTATCAATAGCATCTTGAGTTGCACTGCGGCCATTATTTGCCCAAGCTCCAAATCCTACTAATAAGAATTTATCAATACCCATGCTTGCTGGGAAGCCAGCAGAAGCATATTGGTCTGCTAAGAATGGGTTTACATATTGTGTTTCAAATTGTTTTCTAAAGTCTTGTAAATCTTCTTCAGTAATTTCATCTGCGTAAGCATCTCTTAGTTTTTCAATAAAGATAACATCTAATGCAGTTGATAAACCAAGTGTTTCTTCAACATAAGCGAAGAAGTCATCAACAGTTAGTGTGTCATTGATTGAACCATCTTTGCTAGTAACTTCTAATAACGTATTTTTATCTTTAGTACCTTCTGAACCTTCATATTCGTTTTCATTTCTATATAATTCACGAATGATTGGATCATAAATGTTTACTTTAACATCTTCATATTTTTCATTAACTTTTTCGTTAATATATGCAGATGTTAATCTTTGCTCGATTAATGCTTCGTAAGCTTCTAACTTAAGTGCTTGAGCTTCTTCAGTATCAGTAAATACTACATTTTCTTTATCTGTTTCATCTAAAATACCTTCATCGTCTGCACGATTGTCTTCAAATAAGAATAGTAAATAGTTTGAACCAGCAATGTTTTGTACTTGACGTGAATAAGGTTTTTGATAAGGGACTGCATCATCGCCTTCACCATCAACACCTGCACCACCATCGTATAATACATTAGAATCCATATTATATACTGTATTTCTTAGTTCTGCATTACTTGCAAATCTTGGATCAGTATATTCCATTGTGAATTCAGCAACTAAATCTTCATAGCTTGTAGTAATCACATCATTGACTAAATCAACATGGTTAGTATCATATAATTCATCATAGATTTTTAAGAATACTTTTAATACTTCATTATCAGCAATATCAGCTGCATCATCTAAGTGTAGATTTGCATCAGTTGTTGAGTTAATCACGTATTTGCTGTAGTATGTTGCAAAATCATTAGTACGATAATCAACAGTTTCCAAGTTGTTTGGGTCTTGTTTTAAATCGTTGATTAAAATATCTAATGCTTTTTGGCTGCTACCACCATCATCAATACCAGGATGAGGTTGACCATTTTGTAATGCTTGTAAAGCATCAATGACATCTTGGTCAGCAATATTTGGAATGTTATACCATTCACCACGTGAATTAGATTTGATTGCATGTTTACGTAATGCAGTTTCATATTCTAATACGGATTGGAATTTAATGATAAGTACTGATGTATCATAACGTCCAGCAATATTGTTTTTGTAGTAGGTTACTGCATGTGATTCAGAGATATATGCTGAAGATTCTTCATCATTGATATCGCCTTCTTTGCCTTCACCAACTTCACTACCTAATAAAGATTTTGCATAAACTTTCTTTAATACTGGTAATTTGTATTGTTCAATTAATTTTGAAACAATAGCTTCATAGTTTGCATTACCTTGGTCATTTAAATAACCATAAACAAAGTCTGCATCTTTATCAAAATCTACTGCAGATGCTCTAGCGATTGCATCAGCCAATACATCATCTAAGAAATCAATCATGACATCGCCATCTACACCAGGATTTGTAATGACAAAAGAGTCAACAAAAGATAATATTCTTTGTGCAAGAACAAAATCGGGGAAGTCAACTAGTTGTTCTGGTGTAATTGTTGCAGATGAGAAGAGTGCTGTATTGATTTCCTTTTCAAATGCTTCAACTTCAAAATCTGATAGGTTTGCAGTGTCAAGTGCTACATCTGCAAAAACTACCTCATCAATATAAGTCTTTAATCGGTTTACGGAAGACGTTCTTAATTGATCATATAATTCTTTTTCTGTTACAGTATAATCCCCTACTTTTAAGTAGGTATCATCTCCTAGCGACCCATATGGTACATCACTTGATTGTCCACACGCCACTAGAATAAGGGTAGAAACCATCACCATTAAAAAAATAGCGATTTTTCTAGCCGAGAAAATTGTTTTTAGTTTATTCATAAATGCGTTTCACTCCTTAATTGTGTTGAAAAAATTACAGCACATATAATATAGCATTTTTTAGCACTTATTGCAACCACTTTTTACCGGTTTTAACATTTATATCACGCTTAAAAACCAATGAAACTATGCTACAATAGTATTAGGAGAAAAATTATGGAAGTATTTGTATTGGCCTCAGGCTCTAAAGGAAATATAACCTATGTTAAAAACGAGGTTATCTCATTCTTTATAGACGCAGGCATAAGTTATAAAAAAATAGTGGAAAAAATGACCGATTACGGTGAATCTATGCATCACATAGAAACACTTTTTTTAACACATGAGCACTCAGATCATGTCTTAGGTCTTTTAGGTATGCTGAAAGCAGGCCATATTAAGCAAGTATTTTTAACACAAGGTACCTTAAATGGACTCAATCAAAACGTCAAAGATTTGCTACCGAAAACAATCATTATAGAACCGGATAAACCCTTTAATTTTAAGTCATTTAAAGTTTATCCTGTTTTACTTTCTCATGATGCTAACGAACCGGTTGGTTTTAGGTTTGATTGGCAAGATAAAAGCTTTGTTTTATTAACGGATACTGGTTATGTAGATCAAACATATCATGAAGTATTAAAAGATGCAGATTTATATTTAGTTGAATCAAATCACGATCCAAAAAGGTTATTAAAATCAAGAAGACCATTTGCTTTAAAACGACGTATTTTAGGTGTACAAGGACATTTATCGAATGAAGAAGCTGCTATTTTAATGAATAAACTTATTCAAAATAAACAAGCAACTTGGATTGTGGGTCACATTAGTGAAGAGTGTAATGATAACTTTGATATTGAAAAATCTATCATCGATCACTTTGATGATGTTTTAAAAGCTAAAGTAATTTATGCATCTCAAGATGCACTTCCAGGTATTAAAATATGAAAATTACAATCATAAGTGTTGGTAAAATAAAAGATAAAAAGTTACAAGATTTAATTGATTATTATGCCAAACAAATTAAGACCATCGATATGATAATCATACCTGATCAACCAACGATTCAGGGTATAGAAAAAGAAGGCGAACTTATCTTAAACAAAGTGCCTAAAAGTAGTTATGTTATTGGCTTGGCCATTGAAGGTCAAATGGTTGATAGTGAAGGGTTTGCTAAAAGATTAGATGAGATTACAACTCATCAAAATAGTCATATAACGTTTATTATTGGCGGTTCTTTTGGCTTAAGTGATGCGGTTAAATCAAAAGCTGATTGGCTTGTGTCTTTTTCTAAAATGACATTCCCTCATCAATTAATGAAACTTATTTTAATGGAACAAATTTTTAGGGCACAAGCAATCTTAAATCATCATCCATATCATAAGTGAAAAGTAACTAATAAATGTAGTATAATAAATTTATAATACAAAAGGAGATTCAAAATGGGTAAAAACATTAAAATAACCAGAGAACAACGAAAAGAAGGTTTCATTAACGGATTTAAAAATTTTATTATGCGTGGTAATGTCATTGACATGGCTGTCGGTGTCATCATCGGTGGGGCCTTTGGTAAAATTGTTACCAGCTTGGTTAACGACATCATCATGCCACCAATTGGTGTATTACTAGGCGGTGTAGAGTTTAGAGACTTACAAGCATTAATTAGTAGTAAACCTATATTGGACGATAGTGGACAACAAGTAATTATTGATGGTATCGCACAATTTAACAATGTTTATATTAGATATGGAAATCTCATCCAAATCATTATTGAGTTTTTAATTATTGCGTTTTCTATTTACGTGATGCTCTATATATTTGTTAAACGTAAAGAACAAGAAGCTAAGTTTATTGCAGCTGAAAAAGCAAGATTAGAAAAATTAGAAGCTGAAAAAAATCCACCAGCACCAGCACCGATTCCAGAAGATATTCAGCTATTAACTGAAATTAGGGATCTACTGAAGAAAAATGAAAAATAAATTTAAAGTCATTGTATGCTCAAATTCAGCAATTGATTATTTGGATTACAATCAAAACATCGATGTTTTTAGAAGTATGATTCATTTTAAGGATGCATCTTATAACGATTTTACGGAAATTGATGCAAAAACCTTTTATGAGCGTATAAAAAATGAACCCAACGATATACCTAAAACAAGTTATGTTTCACCAGGTTATATGTTAGAAACATTTGAAAAACTACAAAAAGAAGGTTATACAGATGTTTTAGTCATCGTGATTGCAAAACCACTTTCTGGCTTACATGATGCAGTTTTAAATCTTAAAGAAGAAGTTGATATCCGAATTCATGTCTATGATTCTAAAACAATTGCATATCCAGAAAGTTATATGGCAATAACTGCTCAAAAAATGTTTGACAACAACCACTCACTTGATGAGGTCTTAAATCAATTAGATCATATTAGAGACAACAACCAAATGTTTTTTGCAGTAGACACCCTACTTTATTTAGTTAAAAACGGCAGACTTTCTAAATTAAGTGGCACTTTAGGCTCTATCTTAAAAATTAAACCGGTTTTAACACTATCTAAAGATGGCGCTGTAGAAACACTTGAAAAAATTAGAACATCTAAAAAAGCATTGGAAAGAATTGTAGCACTTTATTTAGAAGCAACCAAAGATAAAGATGTTATAACCTTTATATCTCATGCCCACCATGATGAAGGTGTAAAACTAATAGAAGAAAAAGTACATGCAGTCTATCCAAACCGCAAAATTATATCCAGTTATTTAACACCGGTGGTTGGTGCCCATTGTGGACCAAAAGCGATTGCTATTGGCTATATTGAAAAATAATTAAGTGTTTTATGGATTGATAAGTTACGTAATTTATGATAATATACTATCAACATAAGAAAGTTGGTCACATAAATGTTACACACACAAACTTATTACTACTTTTATCAATTTTAAAAGGATTTGCACAACACTGCATTCCTTTTTGAGTTTATGAAGTAAAATAAGGAATGTGACCCAAGCATAAACAATCAATGATTATGACTCCTTAAGGGCTACAAACCTTAAGGAGTTTTTTATATAAAATAGAAAGAGAGAAAAAAATATGATTGTTCAAATGAAAAAAGGTGCTACAAAAAAGGAAGTTGAGCACTTACAAAATTATTTAATACAAAAAGGTTTTGGTATTAAGGATGCATCAAGTGATGAAATTGTCTTATTTGGTGTTTTAGGTGATGTTAAAGCTTTAGATCCAACACAATTAAGAGTTTTTGCAGGTGTGGAAAATGTGACTAGAATTTCTAGTCCATTTAAACTGGCATCCAAAGCATTTAAACAAGAACAAACTAAAATCACATTAAAAAACGGTGTTGTTATCGGTGGCGATGATTTTGTTGTGATGAGTGGACCATGTAGCGTTGAAAGTGAAGAACAACTAAGAATAATTGCTAAAGCAGTTAAAGCTAGTGGTTCTAATGTATTACGCGGTGGTGTATTTAAACCGAGAACATCACCATATACTTTTCAAGGTTTAGGTTTAGAAGGATTAAAAATGATGCGCCGTGTTGCTGATGAATTTGGCATGGCGATCATTACAGAACTCATGGGTACTGAACATATTGATGAGTTTGTTAAATATGTGGATATTATTCAATTAGGTGCAAGAAATATGCAAAACTTTGACTTACTTAAAGCAGTGGGTAAGACCAATACACCAGTTATGCTAAAACGAGGTTTAAGTAATACGATTGAAGAATGGCTCATGAGTGCAGAATACATTATGTCAGAAGGAAATGAACAAGTCATTTTATGTGAGCGTGGTATTCGTACCTTTGAAAAATATACAAGAAATACCTTGGATATTTCTGCAGTTTTAGCAGTTAGAGAATTATCACATCTACCTGTGATTGTTGATCCATCCCATGCTGCTGGTAAGTGGGAAATGATTGAAGCATTATCCTTAGCGGCACTTGCAGTGGAAGCAGATGGTATCATTGTTGAGGTGCATCATGATCCGGAAAATGCATTATCAGATGGTGCACAAAGTTTAAAACCTAAGAAATTTGAACACATGATGGAGCGTATTGAAAAAGCTTCTAAAGTGTTTGCAAAACAACTTAAACGATGAAGATATTTATTGTTGGCCTTGGGCTTATGGGTGCAAGCTATGCACAAAAATTAACTGAAGTAGGTCATGAAGTCTATGGTTATGATAAAGATTCTTTAACAAACCAAAAAGCGCTAAAAGAAGGCATTATCAAGTCATATGACCTTAAGGATATAGTAGGTGCTGATTTAGTGATTTTGGCACTGTATCCAACACATACAATAGATTTTGTAGAAAAGCATGTAGCTTATTTTAAAGACCAACTTATCACGGATATTAGTGGTACTAAAGTTTATTTATTAGATAGATTATTAAACATATTGCCTAAAACAGTTCATTATGTATCACACCATCCAATGGCTGGTCGTGAAAAATCAGGTTATGATTTTAAAGATATAACCATGTTTAAAGATGCAAACTTTTTAATCATCGATTCAAATCATGCCAATCAAGAACATATTGAAGTGATAAAAAAGTTAGGAAAAGATTTAGGGTTTAAACGTCAACTCATCTTAAGTGCTAAAGCACATGATATGCTAATTGCTCATACATCACAATTAACACACCTGTTAGCTGTTGGACTTATGTTAATGGATACATCAGATGAAACAAAAAATGCAACCGGTGATTCCTTTAGAGATCTTACTAGAATTGCCAATATTAATGAAACTCTATGGTCAGAATTGTTTTTAGAAAATAAAACTTCACTTGTAGAAAAAATTGATGATTTTATGACGGTATTAAAAGACTTAAAAAGCGATATTATAAATGATGATGAAAAAAGTTTAAAAGAAAAACTAATTGAAGCTCGAAAAAGGAGATTAAATTTCGATGAAAATAACACTACAAAATTATGATGTCATCATTGAAAATCAATGTATGCAAACTTTAAATCAAAAAGTATCAGAAATATATGAACATGAAGATATTTATGTCATTACTGATCATAATGTTTTGAAACTTTATAAGGATTTTTTAATCAAGAAATTAAGTAGTTTTAAACTTCATTTTGTCAGCATAGAACCAGGTGAACTATCTAAGTCTTTAGCAACATATGAAGAAGTGATCACAAAACTACTAAATTTAGGGATAAGAAAAAATCATTTAATTGTTGGTTTTGGTGGTGGCGTTGTTGGTGATTTAGCTGGTTTTGTTGCAGCAACACTTTTTAGAGGTACACCATTTATACAAATACCAACTAGTTTATTGGCTATGGTAGATTCATCAGTCGGTGGCAAAACAGGTATTGATTTAAAACAAGGTAAAAATTTAGTCGGTGCCTTTAAAAATCCGCTTAAGGTTTTCATTGATCCTAAATTTTTAGACACATTACCTAAGCCCGAATATAAGAATGGTTTAGCTGAAGTACTTAAAGCCGGCTTAATTGGTGATGTTCAACTGTATCGTTACTTACAAAAAAATAATACCTTAACCATTCAAGAAATTATACAAGCAGTACAAGTCAAAGCCAATATTGTTAAAAAAGATCCATACGAAAAAAATGAGCGTATGTATTTGAATTTCGGACATACATTTGGTCATGCGATAGAGCGCCACTATGACTATGCAATGAAGCATGGTGTAGCGATTAGTTATGGGATGCTGATTAGTTTAGAATTAGGTATTGAAGCAAAGATAACTGATCCTAAACTCTATGATGAAGTTAAAAACATTTTATTAAGATTAGAATTAGTTAAAGAACCGTTATTAGATAAAAAGTTATTTATCGATTATATTACTCATGATAAGAAAAATCTAGCAGATGGTTTAAGGTTTGTCTATCTTAAAGATGTCGGCAAACCTGTAATAGTAAAGGGAGTTAAACTGAAATGATTAAAATTATACCAACACCACTTGAAGGTAGTGTCGACATTGTCTCATCTAAATCTTTATCACACCGCTATGTTTTAGCAGCCGCACTGGCAAAAGGCAAGTCTAAGATTGAAAATATTTTAGATTCAGATGATTTAGTAGCAACTAAAAATGCACTGGTTGGGTTAGGTGCGAAAATCAAAGATGATGTCATTATAGGTTCTAAAGTTAAAAAGGTCGCAGATACAATTGATTGTTTTGAGTCTGGATCTACAGTAAGGTTTTTAATACCGGTAGCCATGCTACAAGAAGAGCCTGTTACATTTATTGGTAAAAACCAATTACCGTTTAGAACACAAGCCATGTATGAAGAAATCTTTAAAGATAACTATCAATTTGATCACCCTAAAGATCGCTGGTTACCTTTAACAGTTAGTGGACCCTTAAAAGGTGGTACATATCCTTTAAGAGGTGATGTAAGTAGTCAGTTTATTACCGGCCTACTTTATGCATTACCACTAGCACCAAACGATTCTGAAATTGTATTAACATCTCATTTGGAATCTGTTGGCTATGTGGATTTAACATTAGACGTATTAAAGAAGTTTGGTATAAAAATTATACCAACACCTACGGGTTATAAAATACCTGGTAATCAAGTATATCAACCAGGTAACTACAAGGTTGAAGGGGATTTTTCTGGTGCAGCATTTTTTGTTGCAGCAGGCTTACTTTCAGGACCAATTACATTAAACAACTTAAATCATGAGAGTCTACAAGGTGATAAAGCCATTATCGATATAGCCCAACAAATGGGTGGCAAAATTAAAAAAACTGAAGATGGGTATAAAGTTTATCCGTCTAAGTTAAAAGGTGTCACGGTTGATGTTGGTCAAATACCTGATTTAGGACCAATTCTTATGGTGTTAGGTGCTTTAGCAGAAGGTACTATGATTATTGAAAATGCTGCTAGATTACGCATTAAAGAATCAGATAGACTAGAAGCGATGGTTAGCAATCTAACAAAAATTGGTGCTCAGATTAAAGTAGATGGTGACCGTGTAGAAATTACTGGACAAAAAACACTTAAAGGTGGTAAAGAGGTTTCTAGTTTTAAAGATCACCGTATCGCGATGGCAATGGCGATTGCATCGATTCGATGTGAAGAACCTATTATCATCGATGATGAAACGGTCGTTTCAAAAAGTTATCCAAACTTTTTTGACAGTTTCACAAAATTAGGAGGAAAAGTTGAATGAAAATAGAAGAGTTAAGACAACGTATTAATGAAATTGATCAAGAGTTAGTTAGACTTTTGGAATTACGATTTCAAGTGGTCAAAGAAATTGGTGCTTACAAAAAAGAGCATAACTTACCAATCCTAGATGAAAAGCGTGAAAAAGAGGTATTGGCCATGCGAAAACAACAAGTATTAAATAAAGAAGATTGGCCACATTATGAACATTTATTTAAAGAAATTATGAAAGTGTCTAAAAAATTAGAAGTGTGAAACGATTAGGACTCATAGGACATCCATTAACGCATTCAAGATCACCAAAACTGCATCTTGAAATCGGTAAGTTATTCGGTAGAAAACTTTCCTATCAATTAATAGATGTTACGGATAAAAATGAATTAAAAAATTTAATGGATCAATTAAAAAATGGCCATTATGATGGTTTTAATGTCACCATTCCATATAAGGAAGTTATACTTCCTTTTTTGGATATGTTAACACCAAAAGCTCAAAAAATTGGCGCAGTCAATACAATATATATAAGAAACAATCAAATCATTGGTGATAATACAGATTATGATGGATTTAAATATTTATTAGATGAACATCTTAATAAATATCTGACTCAGGATATGATCATCCTTGGCAGTGGTGGTGCTGCAAAAGCGTGCTATGTAGTATGTAAGGATTTAGGTTTTGATCCATATGTTGTATCAAGACAACTGAAAAGGTCACCATTTTTTGATAAAATTGTAACATATGATGATTTAAATAAGATTCAATACGACTTAATTATTAATACAACACCGGTAGGTATGTATCCAAATGTGGATAAAATGCCACTTCACAAAAATCTAGTGAACACTAAATATGTCATAGATCTTATTTATAATCCGGATACAACACAATTAATGGCAAATGCGCAAGATAGTATTGGTGGTATGGATATGCTCATTATACAAGCATTTCATGCTCAAAACATTTGGTTTAATGATTATAAAAAAATAGATAAAAACATGCTTCAAACATTAAAGGAGGCACTTCAATGAACAGTTTTGGTACATTATTTAAAATTACATTATATGGAGAATCCCATCAAGATGCTATTGGTATCGTGATTGACGGTGTTACACCAGGATTAAAAATTAATTGGGATAAAGTTAGAAATGATTTAGCTTTAAGAAGACCGGGTGCAGTTGGCACAACACCACGTGTTGAAAAAGATGAATTTGAAGTGACATCTGGCATATTTAATGGTCATGCAACAGGTTCTCCAATTCACTTGATGATACGTAATGAAAATGTTATCTCAAAAGATTATACCCATTTAAGAAAACAACCAAGACCAGGCCATGCTGATTATGTTGCAAGTATTAAATATAAAGGGTTTCAAGATTACCGTGGTGGTGGTAGATTTTCTGGTCGACTCACTGCACCAATTGTTGCAGCTGGTAGTATTGCAAAACAAATGTTACCATTTAAATTTAGCCATCAACTCATTCAAGTTGGTAGTGAAACCAATATGGACAATTTAGATGCATACTTAAAAAAGGTTGCAGAACAAGGAGAATCTGTTGGTGGTATTGTTGAAGTTCGTGTCAGTGATATGATTGTTGGTATCGGCGAACCTATGTTTGAAAAACTCGATGCTAAAATCGGTCAAATGATGTTTTCGATACCTGCAGTAAAGGGTGTTGAAATTGGCACAGGTTTTAGTGGTGCAACCAAGTTTGGTTCTGAATTTAATGATGTTTATGAAGATGCTACAGGCAAAACACTCACCAATCATTCAGGTGGTGTATCTGGTGGTATTTCAAATGGTAATGATTTAGTCATAAAGGTTTTTGTTAAGCCGACAAGTAGCATTGGAAAAAGTCAAACATCATTTAATTTAGAAACCCAGAAAAAAGAAACATTTGAAGTTGGGGGTAGACACGATACCGCCATTGTACGACGTGTTGGGATTGTATTAGAAAATGCACTAGCGATTGTTTTAGCAGATCTTTATTTATGGACTAAAGCTTACTTATGATGTATTATAAACATATATTACATACAACAATTAAATTGGCAATCGTTGCAGTTTTATCAGCAACCATTGCATACTTAGTAGGTATTACCGATTATATATTAGTAGGAACCATTGGTATACTAAGTGTTTCTTTAACAAGAAAAGATACCATAAAAGACAACATCAATCGTTATATTGATGTGTTGTTGGGTCTTGTTTTATCAAGCATTATCTTTTTCTTGTTTGGCTTTAATTTATACGCCTTAATGGGCTTTGTTGTATTGTTTATATTTATATCGTATGTATTTAAAATGAATATTGGATTAATTCCGGCCCTTGTTTTAGTCAAACACTTATATGAAGCACATGATATAAGTTGGTTATTTGTCTTTGAACGCTTTGGTATTATTACCATTAGTATTGGTACAGCTTTACTGGTCTCGATGGTGTATCCAAAATCATATAATAAACGCATGATACATTATGTTAAAACAGTTGATAATATGTTACAAGATCATTTATATATGTTAAGTATTTATCTTATAAAAAGAGATAATGGGCCAGAATATATTAAACATTATGAATTATTAAACAATCGCATTAGTGACATTATTAAAGAAGCTGAAATCGGTGATAAAGATAAATTATTTGATAATGATCATCAATATTTAGCCTATTTATATATGAGAAGAAACCAACTTTCATATATTAATAATATGTATGAAAGTGTAAGAAGAATTGAAAACAATCATCCGTATGAGGCAATTATATCAGATTATATTAAAGAACTTGTAGCTGATATAGGCACGCATGATAAAGCAACATCACAACAAGAAAAACTAGAAGAAATGAAAGATAAATTTAGATTAGAAAAACTACCTAAAACAAGAAGGGAGTTTGAAACAAGAGCCTTATTGTTTCATATCTTAGAAGATTTAGGCTCCCTATTGAAAGTTAAAATTAACTTTCATGAAAGATATCCTCGTTTTGAACTATAAAAAAACCTACATTGGACCGTTATTTGTATAGTTTCGGTTTCCAATTGTAGGTTTTAATTAGATTATTTTTTGATAGATTTTAAATAGTCTTTAGCATTATCAACAGTAATATTTTTTGTAGAGACTAAATGATGTACAACTTCTTGAATATTAGATTGGCTGGCACCTGCTTCAAGTGCTACGTTTCTAGCATGAAGTCGCATATGTCCTTTATTAATACCATCGGTTGTCAGTGCATAAAGTGCAGCAAAGTTTTGAGCAAGACCCAAACATGCAGCAACTTTCATTAAGTCGGTTGCTTTTTGAATGCCTAGTATTTTATGCGATAACTTCACCTTAGGTAAAATACCCATCGAACCACCAACTGTACCTAATGCAAGTGGTATTTCGATTTCACCAATAAGAAAATTGTCTTGAACATACCATTTCGTTAATGGTTGATATTTGCCACTTATAGCAGCATAGGCATGTGCACCAGCTTCAATTGAACGTGTGTCATTACCAGTAGCAAGCATGAGCGCACTAATACCATTCATAACACCTTTGTTGTGTGTTGTTGCACGATAAGGATCAATATGGGCATAAGTGGATGCAGCAGCGATATCATGATGTACAACATCACTATTTTTTAAGTGACTTGGATTAATTTTTACACTGGCTTTTACAACGGCATCAACTGCTAAATTAGAAAGAATACTCATTAAAACTTCTGCTTTATAATCCAGGGTAACAAACTCACTTATCGCTTCTAAAATCGTGTTAATTGTATTGGCACCCATGGCATCTAAGGTATTTACGTTTAAATATAGACATACAAAGCCTTCACCCTTATTTTCGACTTTAAAGTCGATAAAGCCACCACCTAAATCATGAATCTGTTTGTGTGCTTTATAAGCTATATCTTTAAAAGTATCTTTATGGTCATTTAAATAACTCATTAATCTATCAGGATTTTCTACATTTTTGAAAATAATTTGCCCAAGCATGGTACGCTTGATACTATCAATTATAAAACCACCATTACGGTAAATAATTTTAGCAGCATGCGCAGCACCTGCGATGACAGAAGGTTCTTCGGTAGCCATAGGTACATGGTATAGTTGACCATCAATTAAAAAATCAGGTGCAACACCTAATCCCACTTCATAAGATGTAATAAAGTTTTCAATTAAGTGGTCAAAAACAATATCATCTGCCTTGTAATCTAATGACGCATCATAAAGGTTTATTTCTGATAATGCTTCTTTACGTTCGTCAATAGTTTTTTTATAAAAGTTTTTCAGTAATTTACTCATAACTCACCTCATCTATATGTATTATATCACGCAAAATCCACAAAAAGGTCAGGGTTGTGATATAATTTCTTATGCATGTTAAAAACATTTTTAGGAGCACATATGAAAATAGGAATAAATAAAATGTCTTTTTATGTTCCCAAATATTATTTAGATTTAAAGACATTGGCTAAAGCAAGGGGAGTTGACCCTTTAAAATATACAAATGGGTTACTCGCCAATCAAATGAGTGTGGCACCATTTAACCAAGATATTGTATCAATGGCTGCCAACGCCACATTAAATTATTTAACCAAAGAAGATATAAAAGCAATAGATCTTGTATTATTTACAACAGAAAGTGGGATTGACTATTCTAAGTCAGCAGCCACACATTTAATAAGTATATTAGGGCTACGTCAAGATATACGTGCAGTTGAAATGAAACAAGCATGTTATGCAACAACTGCAGCACTTTATTTTGCTAAAGGGCATATTTTGCAAAACCCTAACTCGAAAGTATTAGTGATTGCATCAGATATTGCAAAATATGGACTTAATAGTTCTGGTGAGCCAACTCAAGGTGCAGGTGCTGTTTCTATCTTGGTTTCCAAAGATCCAAAACTATTAATATTAGAAGATCAATATGGTATTCACTCGGAAGACATCTATGATTTTTGGCGTCCAGATGGTATGGACTATGCACAAGTAGATGGTAGATATTCCAATGAAATGTATAAAAAGTTTTTCTTAAAAACATTGGATGATTATAAGAAAAAAACAAACTATACTTTAAAAGACTTTGGTGCACTGACATTTCATATTCCATATTCAAAAATTGGTTTAAGAAGTTTAGAATTAGTTGCTAGTAAAGAGACACATCCTAGTTTATTTGATAACTTTTATCGAAGTATTTACTATAATCAATTAATTGGAAATATTTATACAGGTTCACTATTTCTATCATTAATTGCTTTATTAGAAAATGGATCTTTAAACCCTGGTGAACGTATTGGTATGTTTGGGTATGGTTCAGGTGCTGTTGCAGAGTTTTTTACAGCAAAACTTGTCAAAGATTATAAAAAACACCTGAATACCAAACAACATCAAGAGATTATTAATAATCGCACAGAATTAGATATGGACACTTATGCAAAATATCTGACCAATAAAGTGGCTAATGATACAGAACTTGAAGATGACTTAGATGTCAAAGTCCAACTTAAAGCGATTAAAGCTTATCAACGTATGTATCAAAATAATTAATTATATAGTACGCGTATACGACAGTGTATACGCGTTTTATTTTTTAAAAATGCTCATCAAAAATTTTTTTAAGTCATTGAACATGTTATAATTTAAGTATGATAATAGATTTAAAAAACATTGCCGGTGTTGGCCCCAAATTATTAAAACAATTTAGAGACCAAGGTATATGGAATACATATGACCTTGTTTCTTATTTGCCTAAAAAATACGATAATTTTTCAGTGGTCGATGTAGACAGTTTAAAACATGAAGAAGTATCTACAGTGATTGGAACAATATATGCACCACTATTTACGGTTAAAAAAAAGGTGGTTTGGACAACAACCTCAATTTTAGTTCAAGATAAACTCATCAAACTTAATATTTTTGGTAGAGATTATTTGACGAAAGTTTTTAAAAAAGATGATGTTGTATTAGTGAAGGGTAAATATAATATTTTTAAAAACGAAATGAATGTTATACACATCACTAAAAACCAAGATATACCTGAAATTAAACCGATATATCAAATACCGAATATTTATGATAAAACAGTACATAACATTATTAAAACTGTTGTTGAAAATGAAAGTGTCGAACTCTATGAAACACTACCTAAAAGCTTTGTAGATAAATATCATTTAATGGGACGAAAAGAAGCATACATCACAGCACATTTTCCTAAAGATGAAAACTCTTTAAAAAATGCGCAGTACCGTTTTAAAGTGGAAGAAGCATTTTTCCATTTACTCAAATACCATTTAAATATGCCACCTAAACCTAAAAGAGATCCACTTAATTATGATATACAGTGGGTCAGAAAACAAATTAGCCTACTTCCTTATCAATTAACATTAGACCAACAAGAAGCCACCAATGATTGTTTCAAAGATTTTAAATCAGTGGATGCAACGTACCGCTTAATTCAAGGTGATGTTGGTACTGGTAAAACCTTTGTCACATTTATTGCTGCACTAGGTTGTATTTCGGCAGGATACCAAGTGGCATTTTTAGCACCTACTGAAATTCTTGCCAGACAACATTATGAAAACTTTAATCAATATTTTTCACATGTATCCAACGCTTTATTAACATCATCTTTAAAAGATAAAGATGCAACAATCAACAAGCTAAAACAAGGTGATATTTCAATTGTTTTTGGAACACATATGCTAGCAAACGATTCAGTAGCATTTAATAAATTAGGTTTAGTCATTATTGATGAACAACATAAATTTGGTGTAGAAACAAGAGATGCTTTAATTAAAAAATCTATATCAGGCGATACGATATATTTATCCGCAACTCCAATTCCTCGTAGTTTATCACTCACTTTCTTTGGTGATCTTGCTGTATCGAACATGAAACAAAAGCCAGTTAAAACACCTGAGATTAAATCATTCATATTAGAAGATAAGGCGATTTCTAAAGTTATTAGTGTGTTAAAGGCAGCTCAACAAAAAAACGAACAAAGTTTTATTGTTGTGCCTGCCATTAAAAAAAATCAAAAAATGCATTCTATTCATAGTGTTTTCTCTATTTTAGAACCACATTTTAATCCGGATGATTTTTATGTCATTCATGGTCAATTAAAAATGGAAGAAATTGAACTCATTATTGATAGATTTATGCATAACCCAAAAGGTATTTTATTATCGACGACGATGATTGAAGTCGGTATCGATGTTAAGGGGGCAAGCACCATCATTATTATGGGTGCTGAACATTTTGGATTATCGAGCTTACACCAGTTAAGAGGCCGAGTCGGACGCGGTAGCGTGCCGGGTCAATGTTATTTTGTATCAAAGAAAACTGATATAGAAAGATTGAAGTTTTTAGTAGAAACAACTGATGGATTCTTATTAAGTCAATATGATTTAAAATTACGTGGTCCGGGTATTTTTTCTTCAGTAATACAAAGCGGTCACACGCAATTTAAATATTTAGATTTATTTACAGACTTAAAACTTTTACAAACAATTGTTGAAGATGTAAAATATTATAAAAAAAGAATTGATACATATCCGCACTTGAAAAAAAGAATTTCTTATGCGAACATGATATAATCAATATAGTGAAAAGAAGGGATGTTACATTATGATTAAATTAGCAATAGATGCCATGGGTGGAGACCACGCTCCTAAAGAAATTGTGGAAGGTTCTATTTTAGCTTTAAAACAGTTTGAAGATATTGAATTAACACTCTTTGGTGATGAGACATTAATGAAGCCCTATTTAATTGATCATCCAAGGTTAAAAGTTGTTCATACATCCAAATATTTTGATATGGGTGTTAAAGATATTGGAAGAAAAACGCTAAGAGAAGATAAAGATACATCGATGTTGATGGCGATTAATCATGTAAAAGAAGGACTTGCTGATGGTGTGGTGTCAAGTGGGCCAACCCAAGCATTAATTTTTGCATCCTTTTTTATGATTCGACCAATGAAAGAAATGAGCAGGGTTGCGATTGCACCGATGGTACCTACCGTTGCAGGTAGACCAACTATTTTATTAGATGCAGGTGGTAACATTGATGCAAAACCAGAACACTTATTAGATTTTGCTGTTTTTTCAAGCATTGCTTTAAAAGAAGTATATGGTATTGAAAACCCCAAAGTAGGTTTAATTAATATTGGCACGGAACCTGGTAAGGGTCGCGAAATTGATTTACAAACATATGAGTTATTAAAAAATCATCCACATATTAATTTTTATGGTAATTTAGAGCCTAAAGAAATATTGACATCTGATGCCAACGTGTTACTTTCAGATGGATTTACAGCAAACATTGTTATGAAGACGATGGAAGGCACTGCCTCTGCATTAGGTCAAATATTAAAAAGAGAAATCAAATCTAGTTTTTGGGCAAAAATTGCTGCAGTATTATTTTTAAAGAAACCTTTAAAAAGATTTAAAGCATCGATGTCAGCAGATGAAGTAGGTGGTGCTTTAATTGCAGGCTTAGATAAAGTGGTTGTTAAAGCGCATGGTTCAAGTCATGCATATGCATTTATGAATGCAATCCGTCAGGCAAAAACAATGGTTTCGCATGATGTGATTGGAAAGGTAAAAAATGTATTAAGTGATACAAATGAATAAATTGTTAGAAAAATTAAATATAAAAACAAATCGTATTGAACTGTATTTACAAGCCCTCACACATACATCATATGCACATGAAAATCAAGCAGATCATAATGAGCGGTTAGAATTTTTAGGCGATGCCGTGATTGAATTAATGATGAGTACATATCTATTTACTCATGATCCATCCAATCAGGGTATCTTAACTAAAAGACGTGCACAAGCCGTTAGGGAAGAAGCACTTGTTTTATATGCAGAAAAAATATCACTTGCATCTTATATGCGTTTAGGCAATGGTGAACAAGAAGCTAAGCCAAGTATGATAGCAGATGCTTTTGAAGCGTTTTTTGGAGCGCTTTATATGGATAAGGGCTTTGATAAAACCTATGAGGTTTTCCATCAAATCGTTATTCCACATTTAAAATTAGTAGAACACATCAAAGACTATAAAACACAGTTACAAGAATTTATTCAATTAGAAAGAAAAAGTTTAGTATATAAAACGACTAAAATCGGTGGACCTTCACATCGACCAACATTTAAATCTGAAGTTTACTTAGAAAATAGTATCTTGTTGGGTGATGGGTTAGGTAGTTCTACCAAAGAGGCAGAACAGCATGCTGCAAAAGCAGCACTTAGTAAGGTTGTAAAGGAGCATGAAGTATGATTCAAAAGTTATTTGAAGAGCATTTCTTAGAAATAGATGCATTACTTACGAAAGAAAGTAAACGACTTAAATTAAGTCCCAATGAACTTGTTGTTTTAAAAACTTTGTTTCAAACATATAAAAGACGCACCTTTTCAATATTAAGTATTACTAGAAAAATAGAACTATCTAGTAATGATGTTGGAATAGCCGTCGATAAACTAATTAATAAAGGTTTTTTAAGTTTATCTCTTGAAACAAGAAATGACAAAGAAGTTGAAGTTTTTGATTTAACAGGTACCTTTGATCATATTACAAAACTATATGAATCAGATATGGAAGCCATTAGAAAAGAACGTTACGAAAGTAAAATTGCAGTGACAATTGAATCACTAGAAAAGTATTTAGGTAAAGCACTATCTAGTGCTGAACTCGATACAATACGTTCTTGGTATGATGAAGAGCTTTATCCGCATGAAGAGATTATTGCTAAAATAGATGAAATTGGCCCCACAGGCAAGTTTTCATTAAAGTTTTTAGAAAGAACATTAAATCGCCAAAAATATACAACCGAACCGCTTGATGAAAAAGCAGAACGTGCGATTGATGAAATCTTTAAAGCGATATAATGACGAAAAGCCAACGTATATTTTTTAGTCACTACTTAGAAGAACTTTTTCCTGATGCAAAAGCAGAATTGGATTTTGAAAATAATTTTGAGTTAATTGTTGCAGTTGTATTATCAGCTCAAACAACAGATATAGCTGTTAATAAAGTGACTAAAGACTTATTTAAATATTATCCAACACCACAAAAATTAATGGATGCAGATATTGATCATGTCATGGCGATATTAAAATCGATCGGTCTATATCGAACAAAGGCTAAAAATATTATTGCATTATCTAAAATATTAGTAGAATCTTATGATGGAGAAGTACCAAGTGATCGGAAAGCATTAGAATCACTACCAGGTGTTGGTAGAAAAACAGCCAACGTTGTTTTATCAAATGCCTTTGGTATACCTGCACTTGCAGTCGACACACATATTTTAAGGATTTCAAAGCGTCTTGGACTTGCTGATGAAAATGATGATGCACTCGCAGTTGAAAAGAAACTCAATCAAAAGTTTCCTAAAGAACTTTGGCATAAACTACACCATCAATTGATCTTTTTTGGACGCTATCATTGTACAGCAAGAAAGCCAAATTGTGATACATGTAAGATGCAAACAATATGTCCGTACTTTAAAAATGTTATTTCTACACAATAAATTAAATATCAAACAATATGAAGATTTAAAATCTACACTTTTCATGAATAAGTGTAGATTTTTATTTAGTTCGTCCTTATAATAAGGCCAAAAAAGGGAGATTTTCAACATATGTATATCAACACGGGATATTTAAAAAGTCAGATGAAATTGCGTAATCCGGATATTGTAAATCATCATGATAATATCGGTTCTATTTTAAAGCACCATAGGCTTAAGCGGAATTTAACACTAGAAGATAGCGCTGAAGGTATATGTAGTATTAGTTACTTATCAAAAATTGAAAATAGTTTAATTCGCCCTAGCCCTAAATATTTATTACAGCTTGAAGAACGTTATCAAGCAACCTTTCAATTTGAAAATACACACCATACTGAAATCCTACACCAACTCATTGAAAATATTTTTTATCAACATGCTGAGTTTATGGATGAAGAAACCTTCGAAGAAGAAAACTACCAAACCAAATTAAACCACTTAGGTTACTTTGTGAGTCATCATAATTACTTGCGCGCTAAAGAAAAACATAATGAACTCAATCCATATATTAAAAATTTAAATGATTTAGAATTAGCATTTTACATTTATTTAACAGCGATAATACTTGCTCAAGAAGGTAGATTGTATGAAGCATTTACTTTACTTTATTTTCCTAAAGTAGATATAAAAAACATATATTTAAATACTTTAATTGACATCCAAAAAATATCTTTAGCCACTAGAATGCATCACCATCCCTATATATCGCTTAATTATGAATCTTTACTTACAAATTTAATTGAAAATGAATTTTATGATCAAGTACATCAAATCAAATATTTCTACTTACAATATTTAATGGATTATATTACAGAAAACAAATTAGATAATTACTTAACAAAGTCAAAGCACATTACTAAAGAGCAACTTCAATACTTAAAAGCTAAGTATTTATATCAACAGATGCAATATGAAGCGGCATATGACATGATTAATGAACTTGTTAGTATTGATTTTAAATCCTATATACTTGGACTCATGATTCTAAATAAACTGAAAGATAAGAAAATCATTAACAAACTATTGTTGATGCATTTTGAATCATATGATGATCATTACCAAACATTTATTAATTATTTAAAAATAAAATATAGTGATGGGCAAAATGTAGAAAGCCAAATAGAGTTTATTCAAAGCCAAGTTTTAAAATATAGAGATTTACCAGATGAAGTTATGTATTTGAATTTTTGGTATGAAGAGGGCTACCAATATTTCAAAGACATTGGTTATTATAAAGATGCAACAACGCTGATGCATTTGATTTATAGAAAAATAAAAGATTTATCGACATTATTTGATTAAAATTTAAAATTATGTGATAGAATATTAATGGTTTAATAAACTTAGAGAAAATATGAAAGGGAGGTTTACATGTATACACAAAAAAGTCTACTTTTCATTATAGGTTATCTATATTTATAAATAGTGGTAACTATAATGAGGGAAAATGAATCAACCAACCCTCTTCATAGACATATAATTGTTTTTTATATGCATTTATTGACAAAGAGGGAAAACCCTCTTTTATTTTAATTTAAGTATCAATATCAAGGAGAACAAGATGAAATTTAAATCATTAATGAAACTAACTAAAGGTCATTGGTGGGGTTATATATTACTTATATTCTTTACAATTTTCCACCGCTTTTCATATTCATATGTACCTTTGTTTACGCAATATATAATTAGAACTTTATATGTAGGATTAGATCCTTTTAATCCGAATATTAGGCCAGTTAATTTACCGGATTTTGTCATTAATTTTTTTGAATCTGGTGAAACGATCTTACAAATCGTTTTATATACTGCTTTAACGCTCGTTTTTTTCCAGGCGTTTAGATATATCATGATGTATTTTGAAATGTTATTGCGTGGTAAAATTCAAGAAAGTATTGCCAAAAATTTAAGGGATAAATTGTATAATCATATACAAAATTTAAGTTATAGTTACCACAATAATGCTGACAGTGGTGACTTAATTCAAAGAGTAACATCCGATGTTGAAACGACAACTGGATTTGTTGTATTACAATTTATGCAACTAATTGGATTAGTAGCATCCTTGTTAAGTGGTGTCTTTCAAATGTATCATATCAATACCACCATTATGTGGGTTTGTTTAGCGGTTATACCAATATATGCAATATCATCCATCTTTTATTTTAGTAAGATAGAAAGTATCTTTGAAAAGGTTGAAAAAGATGAAGCAGATATGATGACGGTTATTCAAGAAAACATTTCTGCATCTAAAGTGGTTAAGGCTTTTGCAAATGAACCTTTTGAAATAGAAAAAATGGAAGCTAAGAATGCTCAATACACTCAAAGTAATATTCGTGCCAACAAAGTGGTTGCTATCTACTGGGGTAGCATGGACTTTATTTCTATGGCACAATATGCGTTAGTGACAGTTTTAGCAATCCACTTTGTTAGACAAGGTGTGATGGATGGTGCTAGTTTTGTAGCATCACTGATGCTTATTGGTTTACTTGTATGGCCAATTCGTGGACTTGGACGTCTAATAAATGAATTTACAAAAGCTTTTGTAGCAATTGGTCGTATCAACCATATATTAGATGAACCAACCGAGTATGAAGATGATGGTACATTAGAACCTGAAATTAAAGGTCATATCGTATTTGATCGTGTCAGTTTTAAGTTTGAAGATGATCATAACTATTTATTAAAAGATATATCATTTGAAATCGAACCTGGTCAGACGATTGCGATTATCGGTAAGACTGGTAGTGGTAAGACAACAATTATTAATTTACTGATGAGAATGTTTCCTTATGAAGGATCAATTCGTGTAGATGGTGTCGAATTAAGAGATATAAAAAAACACCACATACGTCGAGCTATTGGTGCTGTATTACAAGATCCATTCTTATATTCTAGAACGGTTTATGAAAACATATCCATTACGAATAAAGCAGCAAGTCGTTCAAAGATTATATCAGCTGCACAAACTGCTGCATTACAAAATGATATTCATACCTTTAAAAACGGCTATGAAACGATGGTTGGCGAAAAAGGAACCACATTATCCGGTGGACAAAAACAAAGAGTTGCTATTGCACGCGTTTTAGTCAGTGAAAAACCGATTTTAATATTTGATGATGCATTATCTGCAGTTGATAATAAAACCGATATGATGATTCGTTCTGCTTTAAAAGAAACGGAACAACAAGCAACCAGTATTATTATTACCCACCGTATTACAACAGCAAAAGAAGCGCATAAGATCATTGTCATTAATGATGGGCAAATTGAAGCTATTGGTACTCATAAACAATTAGCAAACCAGCCGGGGCTTTATCAAAAACTTTGGGGCATACAAGGAAAACTTGAAAACGAGTTTTTAAAACTCATAAAGGAGGGTGCTTAATATGCAGCATACAGAACAAGAAAATGAACTAAAAAAAGTATCCTTACCTGTGTGGGGTAAACTCTTTAAAATAATATTAAAAGATAAACGTAGTTTTATTCTAATGATATCCATTGGTATATTTGTTGCCTTATTAGATGCATTAACTGTTGTGATACAACAATATGCATTGGATAACTTCATTGAAAAAGGCAATTATACATACTTTATGCATTACACAATTGTGAATATCATTGTGGCAGTAGGTTTTGGTATCGGTATTTGGGCTTTTATTTACCAAAGCGGTAAAATTGAGGCAAATGTCAATTATTTACTACGTAAAGAAGCATTTAAAACATTACAAAGACTACCCTTTTCTTATTATGACCAAACTCCTCAAGGTTGGATTATGGCAAGAATGACAAGTGATTCAAAACGTCTTGCGAATATTATTTCATGGGGTATTGTGGATGTCATATGGTCGTTATTACTGATGATATTTACATTAGCCATACTATATGTTTATTATTGGCAACTAGCAATTATTGTCACCTTAGCAATTCCTATGATGTTTTTAGTAACGATGTTTTTTAGAAAAAAAGTGTTAGTGCGTCACCGACTAGCAAGATTTTATAACTCAGAAATTACTACGAAGTATTCAGAAAGCTTTCATGGTGCTAAAACATCTAAATCATTAGTCATCGAAGGTGAAAACTTAAAAGAGTTTAAAGAAACTTCAACAAACATGTATCGAGCAAGTGTTAAGGCAACAAGCTTATCTGCAATGTATTCATCCGTATTATTATTTGCATGTTATATCTTTGTCGGCATTGTGATGTATACAGGAGCAAGTTTTACAATCAACGGATTAATTACAATTGGTGTACTTTATTTATTTATCCGTTCAACTATTAGTTTTTTTGATCCGATTATTAACTTATCTAATTTCATATCACAACTCCAACAAGCTCAAGCAAGTGCTGAGCGCATCTTAGAACTTATTTCAACAAAATCTAAAATCAAAGATACAGATGAAGTTGTTGAAGTTTATGGTGACTGGTTTACAAAGAAAAAAGAAAATTGGGAACCACTTAAAGGTGATATTGAATTTAAAGATGTCACATTTTATTACAATGAAAATGAAACCATCTTAGAAAACTTTAACTTAAAAATTAAAGCCGGTATGAGTGTTGCTTTAGTAGGACATACTGGAAGTGGTAAAACAACCATTGTCAATCTTATTTCTAGATTCTATGAACCTGTAAAGGGTGAAATTCTATTAGATGGTAAAGATTATAGAACACGAAGTATTTCGTGGTTACACGATAAATTAGGTTATGTATTACAATCACCACATTTATTTTCAACCTCTATTTTAGAAAACATTCGTTATGGTAATTTAGAAGCAAGTGATGAAGAAGTTATCGAAGCAAGTAAATTAATTGGCTTACATCCATTTATTGAGAAGTTAGAAAATGGCTACCATACACATGTTGGTGAAGGTGGTGGGTTACTATCCATGGGTCAAAAACAATTAATCTCATTTGCAAGAGCCATACTTGCAGATCCAAGCATTTTAATCTTAGATGAGGCAACCTCATCAATTGATAGTGAAGCAGAAGCCTTAATCCAAAATGCAACTGATAAACTATTAAAGGGTCGAACAAGTTTAATTGTAGCGCATAGACTATCAACTATTGTCGATGTAGACTTAATCGTTATGTTAGATGAAGGTAAAATTACTGAACAGGGCACACACGAAACATTACTCGCAAAAAAAGGTGCTTACTTTGAATTATATCGTAATCAGTTTGTAGAAGAAAAATCTAAAATATATGAAGTAGAAATGCATAAACTATAAAATAAAAGTAAAAAAACAGCATGCACCATACTATAGTATAGAGGTGATTATATGCTGTTTTTTCTTAATATGATGATGAATGTTGCTGTCATATGGACCAATGATGTAGTTCATATACCATTAGGTGATAATTTAGATAATTATAAACATCATCCACAAGCAACCCTATATTTAAATGATGAAGAAGTAGCGGATAGATTAATGTATTATGAATACGAATTACACTACCCATCGTTTAATGTTATTCGTACGCACATTGTAGGTAGTTATACTGTTTGGTATCGAGCACACTTTCCAACCCTAGGATTTGAAAGTGATATGGCCATTACATTTGTAGTTTATGATCATATAGCGCCATCTATTTTAGGTCAAAATGATGTTTATGTAGATGTAGGAACTAAATCCATAGATTATAAAACACTCATCGAATATGATGATAATTATGATGATGTGAAAGACTTAAGCTTAACCATTGATAGTAATCAGGTTAGGCTTAACCAAATCGGTGTTTATCCAGTAACTTATATCGTTCGTGATAAAGCCAAAAACGAACAAATATTTATTCAAAATATTCATGTAGTGGATACAATTAAGCCGACGATTAAACAAAAAAGTCAAATCCAAATACCGGTAGGAACCACACTCAACATAGATACATATTTTACAATGAGTGATAATTATGATGATGTACTTAAAGTTACTTTGGAAGACAACTTAGTTTTATATCAAATACCGGGAATTTACCCGGCAACATTAAAAGTAAAAGATCAATCAAATAATGAAACGATATTAAACTTTAATGTCATTATCATTGACCAAGAAGGTCCCAAAATTATACTAAAAACAAATCGTATTACCATACCTTATCAATATGATTTAACAGATGAAGAGCTTTTGGACTATATAGTAACAATCGAGGATAACTTAGATATTATCTTAAAGTCTGATGTTACGATCATTAATTATGTAGATACCAATTTTCTTGGTAACTATCAAATTATATTTGAGGCAACAGATAGTAGTGGACTTAAAGGATCAAGTACTTTACAAGTAGATGTTGTTGATAATAGTCCACCAACAGTAATGATAAAAGAGCCAATTATTGTTGATGTATATAGTTTAGAACCCTTTATTTATGATTATTTAATTATTGAAGATAATTATGATTCATTTGAAAAGTTAACCTTAAGTAAAACAGGTACTGTTTCTATGAATAAAGTAGGGGAGTACCGCGTTATAGTAAAAGTCGTTGATCAAGCAAAAAACAGTACTGAAGTTCCAGTGATTGTAGAAGTCGTTGACAAGGTGGCGCCAGTGTTAAATATAAAAGATGAGCTTGTTATAACCAATTTTATGAGACCGGATTTTGATACACTTATAGAAGTTAGTGACAATTATGATAAGGAAAGTGATATCACGATTCATATTGATGATAGTCACATAAATTATGAAAAAATCGGCGTACATCAAATAAACATCACCGCAACCGATCTATCTGGTAATGCGACAACAAAAATATTACATATAGCTTTAATAGATACAAGTTATCCCGAAATCATTTTAAAAACTGGGGCAGTGTATTTACCATATGGCATTGAAACAATAGATTATCTAAGTTACGTTGAAGATATATATGATGTTTATGATAAGGATTTAAGTATAAATGATATTACGATTACATCTAGTGTTGACTTTACTAAAATAGGGCTATATGAAGTGAGCTATGAAATTACAGATGCATCCAATCATACTGGTAAGTCACTATTATATATTTATATAAGTGACTATGAAAAACCAGTGATTACTGCAACACCAATCACCATTCATGCCGGTGAACACTTTAACTATTTTGAGTATGTCAAGGCAGAAGATAATTATGACGGTGATATTACCCATTTGGTCAAAATGAATCCGCAGTTTATTCCACTACACCAAGTAGGCTATTACGAAGTCGTATTTTATGTACATGATTCATCGGGTAATTATAGTGAAATCAAAGTTTTACTGACAATTAAAAAAGCCAATTCTATGTATGATTACATATATTATATCGCTGGTGGCATCATTTTAATTTTTGTTGTAACAATCTACTATGTTTACTTAAAAAAACGTGAAAAATTATAATAATTTTAGTATAATGTTATCAAGTATAAAATAATATAGAAAAGAAGTGTATAACATGGCAATTTTAGTTGTTTATTGGACTGGAACTGGTAATACAGAAGTCATGGCAGAAAATATTTATGATGGTATTTTATCAGCTGGTGTTGAAGCAGATTTAAAACAAATAGATGATATCTTACCCCAAGATGTATTAAATTATGAAAAGGTATGTATTGGTTGTCCTTCCATGGGCATTGAAGAACTTGAACCCGATGAATTTTTACCATGGTATGAAGAACTTGAACCACGCTTAGGTCAAATGCCGGTTTTACTATTTGGTTCCTATGGTTGGGGTGAAGGTGAATGGATGGATTATTGGGAACAACGCGTTTACGAAGTCGGACTTAATCTATTTGAAAAAGGTATAAAAATTGCATCCATTCCATCTAGGCAAGAATCAGAAGAAATTAAAGAGATTGCTAAAAGATTTGCATTAAGCTAAAAGGATTTTCATCCTTTTTTGCTTTGCGGTATAATAGTTACAAGAGGTGTTTTTAATTGATTGGATCATTATATACACAAAGTACATATTCCATACTTAAATCTACACTACATTTAGATGTTATTTTTAAACATGCAAAACAAGAAGGCTTTGATTTTGTTGCGATTGCAGATGATAGCAATTTACATAGTTTATATAAAAGACTTATACTGAGTAAACAATATAACATACCGACGATTGTCGGATTTTTATATACGTTTCATATTGAAAATTATGCCATTGATTTACTCATGTATGCAAAAGATGATAGAACTTTAGAAAACTTAATGAGGTTAAATTCTAAACTTCAAGTTCAATCAGATGTTTCATTTGAAGATTGTTTAACTTTACTTAATGAATTAATTGTTGTCTTACCAAGTACGCAAAACTTTATCCATCAAAACATTGGTCAAACCGCAATTATTAAATCAGTTATAGAGTACATTAAAAAACATATAAAAGGCTTTTATATAGGCATTTCAGGTGCATCAGATATTGAAAAAAATATCATTATGCCGGAGTTGGTAACCATAGCAAAAGAGCTTAAACTTAAATGTTTACCAACAATGCTTGCTGCATATGAAAAAATTGAAAATCGTGTAACGTATGAAATAGTTAATCAGATTCGAGATAGTAAATTTAAAGCAATGGATGTTGATATGCACTTGGTACATAAAAAAGATTTACTCAATCAATATAAAGCATATCCAGAAGTATTTACAAACTTAAAAACAATTTTTTCAGATACGAAGTATTCCTATTTAGAAAAATTAGAAACATTACCAGTTTTTTCAACCAAAGATAATGTTGAAAGTCATATCTATTTAAAAGCACTAGCAGACTTTGGCTTACAAAAAAGGTTAGAAAATAAAGGTCTTAAACTAAATAAAACCTATATGAATCGACTAAATCATGAATTAGATGTCATTCATCAAATGGGATATGATGATTATTTTTTAATTGTTTATGATTTTGTAAGGTTTGCTAAAGTCAATGATATTTTAGTGGGCCCAGGCCGTGGTAGCGCAGCAGGTAGTTTGGTTGCTTACTGCTTAGGTATTACGGAAGTAGACCCCATAGAATACGATTTATTATTTGAAAGATTTCTAAATATTGACAGGCGCTCAATGCCAGATATTGACCTAGATTTTCCTGATATAAAAAGAGACCTAGTCATTGATTATGTTAAAGAAAAATATGGTAAAAACCATGTTGTTACCATGACAACTTTTACGAACTTAACAACAAAAACTTCTATGCGTGATATCGCAAGACAAATGCAACTGAGCCAAGAACGAATTAACGCAATTATCGCAAGTCATGCTAAAGGTATTTTGGATGAAACTGATAAAGAAGCGATGCGTCTCATAGAAGTAGCTCAAACGATTGAAGGCATCCCTAGACAAACAGGTACCCATCCAGCAGGTATTATATTATCTAAAAATGATTTAACCAAACGTATACCTTTAATGTTAGGACCTAAAGATATATATCAATCACAATTAGAAGCGAGTGATTTAGAAAATTTAGGGTTTTTAAAAATAGATTTTCTAGGTTTAAAAAATCTAACAATGATTGAAGACATTTTGAAACTTATTCAAAAACCTTTGAAATTAAGTGATATACCACTCAATGATAAGAAGACATTTGATATGTTATCAAATGCTAATGTTGAAGGCGTATTTCAACTAGAATCATCTGGTATGCGCCGTACTTTGTTGAAATTAAAACCATCAACATTTGAAGATATTGTTGCAATACTTGCACTATACAGACCTGGGCCGATGCAATTTATAGATGATTATATAGCAAGACGTCATGGAAAATCTTATGAGAAAATAGATCCTGAAATGGATGAAATTCTTAAAAGCACTTATGGTATTATTGTCTATCAAGAACAAATTATGAAAATTCTTCAAACCTATGCAGGTTATAGTTTAAGTCAGGCAGATATTATAAGGCGTGCAATTTCTAAAAAAGATCATCAGCTCATTGAACAAGAAAAAACGAAGTTTATTGAAAGTGCAAAAAAATTAAATAGACCAGTCGAAACAGCAACACGTATTTATAATCACATAGAAAAGTTTGCTGATTACGGGTTCAATCGCAGTCATAGTGTAGCTTATGCATTTATTACCTATCATATGGCATACTTAAAGGCACATTACTATCTACAATTTATGTCGGTATTGATGAGTCAAAATGTATCTAATACAGGCTATTTAAAAACATTGGTCGATGACGTAATTGCTCAAGGAATTGATGTATTACCACCGAATATCAATGTATCTAAACTGGAATTTATGCCGTACAAAAACGGCTTACTTGCACCACTTACAGTGATTAAAGGCATTGGTTTAAATACTGCAAAAAAAATCATAGAACTACAGCCATTTACGGATTATGATGATTTTAAAATAAAGGTTAAAGATGTTATAAATGAGCAGACAATCCAAACGCTTATCTATGCAGGTGCACTCGATAGTTTTAAATTAAATCGGGCAACCTTATTAGACCAAAACAATTTAGACCAAACCGGTTTTGAAAATTTCTTAAAAGATTATCAAACACCAAATATAGAAGAATTACCGCTTATTGAATTAAAAAATCAAGAACTACAAGTACTAGGATTTAACTTAAAATATTTAAAAGATGAACATCTAGAAAAATTAATGAAACAATATAAGATACAACCAATGACATTAGAACATCAATCAATTCGTACCATAGGTGTGATAGAAAATGTTAAAATAATTCATACCAAAAAAGGTGACCCAATGGCGTTTGTTACCTTAAATAATGGTATTACATTAGATTTAACAGTTTTTCCAAATCAGTATAAAGCATATCAATCACTTTTAAGTGATAGATATATCTATATTGAAGCAACCAAAGATTCAAAACAAAATAAGGCTAATAAATATATTGTAAGAACAATAAAGAAAGTGAAGGAATAACATATGCCAAACAAATTATTATTAGAAAAATACGCAAAATTAGCAGTAGTTACAGGTGCTAATGTACAACCAGGACAACTAGTTGTCTTAAGAACTACAACAGAAGCTGTAGAGCTTACAAGAGAAGTTGCACGTCAAGCATATCTTGCTGGTGCAAAAAAAGTGCACATTGTATGGGGTGATGAAATTATTAGCAAACATGCTTACGATCATGCTCAAACAGAAGACTTAAAAGAAATGCCGCAATACCAAATTGATCAATATAAATATTTTGTTGAACAAAACGCTGCATTTATATCCATAGTCTCGCCAATTCCTAACGCACTTGCTGGTGTGGATGGTAAAAAGATGCAAGAAGTTATGGTGGCCTCTTCTAAAAATTTACAGTTTTTTAGAGAACATACGATGGGCAACCGTTCACAATGGACAATCGTTGCAGCATCAAACGTAAGTTGGGCAACCAAATTATTCCCTGATTTAAAGGAAGATGAAGCAGTTGAAAAACTTTGGAATGCGATCTTTAATGCTTGCCGAGTGACTTTAGATAATGATCCAATTAAAGATTGGATTCAACATAATGCATACTTATCAAGAAATAATAAATTATTAAATGATGCAAACTTTAAATCATTACATTTTACAAATAGTTTAGGAACTGATTTAGTTGTTGAACTTATTGAAGACCACATTTGGGCAGGTGGTAGTGAAAAAGCTGGTAATGGTGTAGTATTTAACCCAAATATTCCAACAGAAGAATCATTTACAATGCCATATAAATTTGGAACCCAAGGTAAAGTAGTAGCGACTAAGCCACTAAATAACGCAGGCCGTATCATTGAAGATTTCTGGTTAGAATTCAAAGATGGTAAAGTTGTTGATTTTGATGCACGTGTCGAAAAAGAAGCTTTAGAAAATATTTTAAACTATGATGAAAACTCAAGATATATTGGTGAGATTGCATTAATATCACATGATTCACCAATTTCAAATACCAATATTTTATTCTTAAATACTTTATTTGATGAAAATGCAAGTTGTCATATGGCACTTGGACGTGCATATCCAATGAACATTAAAAACGGAAATGACACACCAATTGCAGAATTAGAGAAAAAAGGTTATAACAACTCAATGACTCACGTTGACTTCATGTTTGGTTCAAGTGATTTAAAAATTGTTGGTACAAAACAAGATGGTAGCCAAGTAGTCGTCTTTGAAAATGGTAATTTTGTTATTTAACACATAAATAAATATCTAAAAAGCATAAGATTTGAATATATTTCGATTTCGTAATATCATAGGTCCAGTAAAATAAATAACATAAAAGGAGATTGATCATTATGAGTTTGAAAATAGGAATTATTATTGCTTCTGTAAGAGAAGGACGAAACGGAGAAACAGTTGCTAACTGGGTATTAGAAAGTGCTAATAAAAGAAATCTAAAAGATGTTAGTTTTGAATTAGTAGACTTAAAGTCATTTGATTTACCATTTGTTGGTCGCACACCAAATGAAAGCCAAAGTGCTGCAATTAAAAACTGGAGCGAAACAATGGCATCATTTGATGGTTACATTTTAGTAACACCAGAATACAACCATGTTGTACCAGGTGCATTACAAAACGCATTCCAACTATTAGGTAGCGAGGTTCAAAATAAAGCATTAGCATTTGTAGGTTATGGTTGGTTAGGTGCATCACGTGGTATTGTTGGATTTAGAGCACATTTAGCATACCAACAAATTGCTTTAACCCAACAACAAATCAACTTAAACTTCCCAACTGATTTTAAAAACCCTATGACACCAGAACAAGAATTTACACCAGGTGCATGGCATGAACCAGAATTAGATGCATTATTTACTCAATTAACAAACTGGTCTAAAGCATTAAAAGCTTTACGCAAGGGTGAAATTAAATAATTAATAAAAAAATAACGAATCCGTTTGGATTCGTTTTTTTTAAGGTATAAAGACAATACAACTTGGTTCAGGAACCGTAACAGTTTGAACATGCCTTAATGTACCGGTATCTTGATTTCTTTCAAAAATTGCGACGTTATTAGAGTGCATATTACCAACGACTAAGTGTGACTCATCTAATGATAAATTAAAATCACGTGGATGTTTGCCTAAAGTGTTATAAATTCGTTTTCTACGTAGTGTGCCATCATCTAATACTTCAAAATGGGTAATGGCATCAAACCCACGGTTTGATACATATAAATGTTTACCATTTTGAGTTAGACGTATTGCAGCACCAGTAATACCTTGGAAGTTTTTATCTAATGTTTTATATTTTTTAACAAAATCTAAGTTCTCATTAAAAACATAGATTTCTCTAGAATATTCAGTCATTACATAGACAAATCCTGTTTCTGCAACAACCAAGTGTCTTGGTCCTACCCCTTTATGTAGTGTTAAATCTTTTTTTGGTACTAACTTTAAATCTTCGCCAATGGTATATGTAAAGATTGTATCTAAGCCCAGATCACAGACATAAAGTGTTTGACTATGAACATCGTAATAAGCTTGGTGGGCATGAGAACCACCTGGATAAATAATTGTTTGAATCTTTTTAGTCATTGGACCATCAAACTTATAAGTAGAAATTTGTCCAGCATGATAGTTTGCTGTAAATATCATTTCTAAGGTTGGTTCATAAAAAATATGTGCAGGCCTACTGTATTCTGAATGGTCTTCATAAATTAAATTATCATCTTGATAAATTTCAATACCACCATGTGCGATTGTAAATAAATAACCTTCTTGTTGTGTAAAGTATGTTGGGTTAAATAACCTTTTATATAAAGACACTTTATTTTCGTCTACTAAATAGATGCCTTCAGATGTGTTTTTTGTATAAGTTCCAACTAAAAATTTCATAATCATCCTCAACTTTCAACAACTATTATATCATGATATAAAGATTCATTGAATACCGTTAAATCATAAAATGAAATAAAATACTTTGATATTAAAACAATTAGGGTGATTAAATAGTAGACAAATATAAAATTGTGTTATAATGTATGGGTACAAAAAGGAAAACTTTAGGAGGTTTTTAAAATGGATATATTTGATAAAGTCAAAGAGCTTATCGTTGACGAATTAGCAGTAGATGAGGCTTTAGTAAATCCAGATGCAAGATTAGTAGAGGATTTAGGTGCGGACTCAATTGACGCTGTAGAATTAATTATGACAGTAGAAGATGAGTTTTCTATTGAAATATCAGACGAAGTTCTACAAAATTTAAAAACTGTGAATGATTTGGTTGCTTATATTAAAGACAATCAATAATATAAAATATCTCCTCATGTGAGGGGATTTTTTTTGCATTGAAAAATAGGCTTAAATTGTATATAATAGATGCTATGAGTGAGGTTAGAAATATGCGTAAATATGAACATAGAAAAATTGAAGAAAAATGGCAACAACATTGGTTAGATAATAAGTTGTTTAAAACTAAAAACGATCGTTTTCATCCGAAATATTATGTTTTGGATATGTTTCCATATCCTTCTGCATCGGGACTTCACGTAGGCCATATCGAAGGTTATACTGCAAGTGACATTGTGTCACGTTTTAAACGTATGCAAGGTTATAATGTACTTCACCCAATGGGGTGGGATGCATTTGGATTACCATCTGAACAATACGCACTTGCAACCGGAAAAGATCCTAAAACATTTACATATCAAAATATTAAGAATTTTAAAAGACAAATTATTGAAATGGGTAAAGGTGTAGACTGGGATAAAGAGTTAGCAACAACAGACCCAGAATATTTTAAATGGACACAATGGATTTTTAAACGTCTATATGAAAAAGGACTTGCGGTTTTAAAAGATGTAGAAGTTAACTGGTGTGAAGGTTTAGGTACTGTGTTAGCAAATGATGAAATAGAAATCATTGATGGACAAATGGTATCTGAGCGTGGTCACTACCCAGTTGTTAAAAAACCTATGCGTCAATGGGTATTAAAAATCACAGAATATGCCGATAGATTATTAGAAGATTTAGAACTTGTTGACTGGCCAGAAAACTTAAAAGAAATGCAACGAAACTGGATTGGCAAATCTAGCGGCACTGTCATTAATTTTGAAGTGTCTGGTACTGATGAAAGCTTTGATGTCTTTACAACAAGACCAGATACAATTTATGGTGTGACATATTGTGTATTAGCACCAGAGCATCCATTAATTGAAAAAATTATGACTAAAGATGAATCGAAGGATGTTTTAAAATATATTGAAAAAACCAAAATGAAGTCTGATTTAGAACGTATTTCAGATAAAACTAAAACAGGTGTATTTACGGGTGCATTTGCAAAACACCCACTGACAAACCAATTGCTTCCAATTTGGATTGCAGATTATGTATTACCACATTATGGTATGGGTGCAGTCATGGCTGTACCTGCACATGATGAACGCGATTATGAGTTTGCTATGCAATATGGACTGAATATGATTGAAGTCATTAAAGGTGGTAGTGAAGGTGCTTATACTGGTGACGGTATACATCATCATTCAGGCATCATTGATGGATTATATAATGATGAGGCAATTGAAAAGATCACAAAACACCTAGAAGATCGTCATAAAGGATATCGCCATCATACATATAAATTAAGAGACTGGGTCTTTAGTCGTCAACGTTATTGGGGTGAACCATTCCCAGTTATTTATGATGCTGAAGGCAATATTCATTTAGTATCAGATGATGAATTACCACTTGAATTACCATATCTTGAATTTATTAAACCAAGTGGAACAGGGGAATCACCACTGGCGAATGCACATGATTGGTTATATGTCGATATCAATGGTAAAAAAGGACGCCGTGATACCAATACCATGCCACAACTAGCTGGCTCTAGTTGGTATTATATCGGCTATATTTTAAAATCCAATTTAGGTTATATACCACTAGATTCTAAAGAAGCTAAAGCAGTCTTAGATCAATTTTTACCAGTAGATCTTTATATTGGTGGTACAGAACATGCTGTAGGGCACTTGCTTTATGCAAGATTCTGGCATAAGTTCTTTTATGATCTAGGCTTTGTAAGTACCCAAGAACCATTTATGAAACTTGTTAATCAAGGTATGATTTTAGGTGAAGACCATGCTAAAATGAGTAAATCTAAAGGTAATAGTGTCTCTCCAGATGAGTATATTATGAGCCATGGTGCCGATAGCCTAAGATTATTTGAAATGTTTTTAGGACCACTTGAAGCCGATAAACCTTGGAGTGATGAAGGTATGGATGGTGCTAAAAGATTTTTAGACCGCGTATGGCGTATGTTTGACTTTGATATTGAGAAAGAAGATGTAGATGCACTACAAACTGTATTACATCAAACCATTAAAAAAGTAACAGAAGATTATGAAAAACTTGCGTTTAATACAGCGATTTCTCAAATGATGATTTTTGTCAATGAGGTTTATAAAGTGAAGTCCATTGGACTTGGACAAGCAAGAAATTTCTTAAAGTTATTAAATCCAGTGGCACCACATATTACAGAAGAACTCAATAAAGAAGTACTTAAGTTTAATGAAGAACTTATTTATTCACAGTGGCCAAAACATGATGAAAAGTACTTAATTGAAACAGAAGTTGAAGTCGTTGTTCAGGTTAATGGTAAATTAAGAGGACGCCTTCAAGTTAAAAAGGATATGCCAGATACAGATTTAGAGTCGCTTGCTTTAAATCATGAAAATGTCTTAAGACATATCGAAGGTAAACAAGTCGTTAAAGTGATTGTCATACCAAATAAAATTGTTAATATTGTCATAAAATAAAAAAATGGGACTGTAAGCTATGAAATCAAATGATTTTATCTAGCCACAGTCCCTTATTAATTTTCATAATAGAATATAAAAGGCGCTTGTTTTTTTGTGATACGATCTAACCGAATCACTCTATACTTTATATGAAGTTTGTCTAAAAATGATTGGATAGCAACTGCTTCTTTTAAGCCTTCTATATGACCAGGATAAGCAACGATTAAAACAAACCCTTTTTGACGCTTATACAACTTGTTTAATGTTTTAATGGTTGTCTCATAAGTGGTTGTAATCTTTTTATCACTTTGAGGTAAATAACCTAAATTAAATATGACACCATCATAGTCATCAATTAGATCAGTAATCAATTCATGACTTGCATGATGGTATGTAATATTATCAAAATCTATGGTTGAATTTTTACTACTTAAAATAGCAGCTTCTTGAATGTCAAATGCATGGACATGAAAAACATGTTTTGCTAAAAATAACGTATCATAGCCATGTCCACAAGTAGCATCTACAATCGTCATTTGAGGTGTAATAACTTCTTGAAGAAGATTGTGTGCTAATTCAACGACGTTTTGTCTTTTCATAATAATCACCTTGGTATAAATTGAGTTTTCTTAAACGTTTATCAATTTCATTTGAAACAACAAATTTCTTTTTAGTCCAAAGTGGTGCGATTAACATATCTTCAGGCGCATCACCTGTGACACGATGAACGATGATGTCTGGTCTTAACCATAAAAGTTGTTCGGTTGTAATATCAACATACTCTTCTAAGGTTAGAAGTGGCCAAGGATTTTTTAAATAATCATGACCCATTTTAGTTTTTTCCATAAGATGCAACATATGGATTTTAATACCTTGAATTGGTAGTGTATTTAAATGCTTAACAGTTTCAATCATCATGTCTTTAGTTTCAGTTGGTAAGCCATTAATAATATGTACAACCACTTCAATACCACGAGCATTTAACCTTAAAACCGCATCATCAAAAGTTTTAAGGTCATGTGCACGATTAATTAAATCACTGGTAGCTTGATGAATTGTTTGGAGACCAAGTTCCACTTGAACCGGCATTCTTGTATTGAGTTCTGCTAAGTAATCAACAACATCATCAGGTAATGAATCCGGTCTAGTCCCTAAAGATATCATAACAATTTTAGGATCTAATGTAATGGCTTCTTCATAAATTTCTTTCAGTCTAGGTAAGGGTGCATGTGTGTTGGTATTAGCTTGAAAGTAAGCAATGTAGAGTCCATCTTTCCATTTTTTATGCATTTGTTGTTTGATAGTTTCAAATTGTACTTTAAGGCTATCGCGTTTATCCCCTGCAAAATCACCAGAACCCATCCATGAACAAAAAGTACAGCCACCGCTTGCGACAGTACCGTCAATATTAGGACAAGTAAAACCGGCATTTAATGCAACCTTAAAGACTTTTTGTCCATAGGTTTTTCGGTAATAATTATTTAAAGTATTATAATGTTTTTCTTTTGTAAGTAATATCATATTTTCACCTAATATAATTTTATCATATTGTCTCGATTATGTTATAATAATTTAAAGGATTGGTGACGCTATGTATCAAAAATTTAAACGAGGCTTACTCCGTCCAAGTGAACTTTCATTATACTTAAAAGACTCGTGGCTTAAAGTTTGGGCTTACTTTTTTTTATTGCTTATCTTGGCGGCATTACCTTTGGTCGTGCTTGCACTTGCAAGTAAAGGATTAAGCCATCAAGAAAAGTTAGCCATTAAATCTCAATATACTCAAACATTAAAAAGTCCACATCAAATTGTGGACGGTGAATTAATCATTGATTATGGTCAAATATTAGAAGACCGTTATTTACGTTTGGATATTTATACGGTTGGGTTGATTAACACACCAACAAATCCGGAATTTCAAGGTATGCGCATGATTTTTGTTAAAGATGGTATACGACTTACTAAATTTATGACCGTAACTCAATTGTATACATATGAAGAAGTGGGTTTGCAAAATTTTAAGTTTAGTAATGAAAGAAGTGACAATGTAGATAGGCTGATTAAAGCAATCGATCAAATTATTATAGAACATAGTGCATCTGCTAAAATATTTCAGGTGAGCGTTATTTTCATGTCTTTATGTATCGAGCTATTATTTTTCACTTTATTAACTGCGTTATTTTCAAGATATCCAATTACGTTTAAATATAAGTTTAAAATTGCAGTACATGTCTTAACAGTCTATGTTGTAGCCAGTCTATTTGCATTATTTTTAAACAACGGTTTATTTATCTTTATCGGCATTATACTCATGATGAGTTATATGCGTAGAACATTTTCAAAATTAACAATTATTTAGAAAGGGATAACATGACAAACAAATTTGATTTATTTTTACAACAAGCCCAATTAAATACACCACCACTATCAACTGCCCACTTAAATCAAGTGGTTGTCAATGTTAAAAAACAAACTTGGTTATTTGATATTACGTTTGATACCTTATTATCAGCCAGTGAAATGAGTTTGTTTATTAATCAACTTCAAACTTTCTTTTTAGTTAAAGGTGTTGTAAAAGAAGTTGATTATCAGCTGTCTTTTAAAACCATTGATTTATCTAAGTCATATAAGACATATTTTGAAGCATTAGTACACAAAGCTTCAGATTTATTTCAACCTGTTTCTGTATTTAAAAACTATACTGTTGAATTTGAAGATAACACATTTTTTATTTTAATAGAAAAAGATAGTCGAGGCTTAAAAAAATATTTACCAAAACTAAAAGAATATTTTTATAAGCATGGACTAGATGTGAACTTTAAACTCAAAGTTAATGAAGCATTAACACCTGTTGCAGAACAAGTAAGACAAAACATTGAAGTACAAAGAGAAAATATGTCTCGATTAGCTAGAACACCGGATACAATTATTTTAGATCAAAAAGCAACCTTTTCAAGAAAATCAAGCCCATCTGCCGTACGTATTCATGAAATACCAAAAAGTGCTTACGAGCTTGATAAATATCAAAATGAAAAAGGCGATGTGAACTTTTTAATTGAAGGCGAAGTCTTTAAAACAGAAGTTAGACAACTTAAAAACACGAGTCTTTTAACGATGTCCATTTTCGATAAAGATGATGCCATTACAGTCAAAAGATTTGTAAGAACTGATAAGGATATTGCATTAGCTAAAGAAGTAAAAGTTGGTGATATCGTCCAAATTTCTGGTAATGCACAATATGATACCTTCCAAAAAGAAGTTGTTATTATGGCTAGATCTTTTCACCAAATTGAACGTCCTAAAAAGTTTGAACGAGTTGATAAAGCTAAAGAAAAACGTATTGAGTTTCATATCCATACAAAGGCATCACCAATGGATGCCGTAACATCGATTACCGATTATGTTGAAACACTTGAAAAATGGGGCCATAAGGCGTTTGCGATTACAGATAGAAACGGTTTATATGCTTTCCCAGAATTACATCAAGCAATTAAAGGTAAAAAGATTAAACCAATTTATGGTGTACAACTCGACTATGTTGATGATGATGCCTTTTGGGTAGCCAAAGATTATCATGAGGATCTACTTTTAAAAGAAGCAACCTACACCGTTTTTGACGTTGAAACCACTGGCTTTTCACATACTAGAGATAAGATCATTGAAATCGCTGCTTATAGAGTCAAGGGCGGTTTTATATCTGAACGTTTTGAAGTGTTAATTAATCCAGAAGAACCATTAAGTGAAACAACGAAAAGACTTACTAATATCACAGATGAAATGGTTGAAAATGAACCAACCATTGATGTGGTATTGCCAAAGTTTTTAGAGTTTATTAAAGGCAGTGTTTTAGTTGCACATAATGCATCTTTTGATATCGGATTTATTTATGAAAAAGCTAGAGCACTTGGCTTAGAACATGAAGATTTTGCTGTCATTGATACTTTAAATATTGCAAGATATTTTTATAATCATACAAATAAAGAAAATAATCATGCAAGATTCTATGTTTCTGATAATGGAAAAATTCCGGATTTAAAACGCTTTAACTTAAAAGCAGTCACAAAGTTCTTTAAGGTTAACTTAGAAGCACATCACCGTGCGATTCATGATGCTTATGCAACAGCAGAAGTATTTTTAAATATGCTACAAGATTTTTATAAAGAAGAAATTTATTCATATTTCGAACTTCAAGCATCTATTGATAAAAAAGAAGTATGGCGTCATCCGATTCCTAAATATGCAACGGTACTTGCTAAAAATCAAGCAGGTTATAAAAATTTATTTAAATTAGTATCGGATGCATTAACAACCCACTTTGATGGTGGCCCTAGATTGTTAAAATCAACGTATTTAAAATATAAAGACGGTTTAATGATTGGTAGTGGTACGGAAGGTAGTGAAGTATTTGAAGCCGCACTGAACTTAAACGATGAAACTTTAAAACAAGCGATTAGTTTTTATGATTACATTGAAGTACAGCCTTTAAACGCATATCTTCATTTAGAAAAAGAAATTGGGCCACTTGGACGAGAAGTAATTCAAGCGGCTATTAAAAAAATTATTACATTTGCAAAAGAACAAAATAAAATAGTCATTGCAAGTTCTAATGCACATTATTTAAACCCTGAAGATAAACAATACCGAGAAATATATATCCAAACCAAGTCAGTTGGTGGTGGATTACATCCACTGGCAAACTATGAAGTTTCACCAGACCAACATTTATTGACAACACAAGAAATGTTGGAGGCATTTTCGTTTTTAGATCAACAAACTGCCTATGAGATTGTTGTAACAAACACCAACAAACTCAATGAACAGTTTGAACTGGTTCGTGCATTTCCCAAAGAATTATATTCTATTAAAGATGATGCCTTTAAGGATACACTTGGTATTCCATCGATTAAAGTACATGTTGAAAAAATGGTCTATGATGAAGCTAAAAGACTTTATGGTGACCCAATTCATCCGTATGTCTTAGCACGGGTGAATCGTGAACTTAATAACATTATTGAAAACCAGTTTGCACCAATTTATTTTATTTCGCATTTATTAGTTAAAAAATCACTTGAAGATGGCTATTTAGTCGGTTCACGTGGTTCTGTTGGTTCGTCCTTAGTAGCAACCTTAATGAATATTACAGAAGTCAATCCTTTAAGACCGCATTATCGTTGTAAAAAAGGAGAATATGCTGTCTTTAAATTAACCGATGAAGAAATTTATGAACAAGGTGTCGATAAAATAGATGAACCATTTATTGAAGTATTAAAACATGTCAAGTCAGGTTATGACCTACCCAACATGAATTGTCCACATTGTGGCGAGCCAATGCATAAAGATGGCCATGACATACCATTTGAAACATTCCTTGGTTTTGATGGTGATAAAATCCCTGATATCGACTTGAACTTTAGTGGTGACTATCAAGCTAAAGCACATGAATATGTTAGAGAATTATTAGGTGAAGAATATACCTTTAGAGCCGGTACAATTCAAACCGTTGCTGAACGTAATGCTTATGGTTATGTTAAAGGTTATTTAGAGTATTTAGGTAAAGATGCAAGAAGTGCCTATATTGAAAGACTTGCTAAAGGTATAGAAGGTGTTAAACGTTCAACCGGACAACACCCAGGTGGGATTGTTGTTGTACCTAAAGATAAATCTATATTTGATGTCACACCTATTCAGTATCCGGCAGATGATACAACTAGTTCATGGAAAACAACACACTTTGATTACCATGCATTTGAAGATAACTTACTAAAATTAGATATTTTAGGGCATGATGATCCAACAATGATTAAATTCTTAATGGATTATGTTAAAGAACATCCAGATGAATTCCCATTTGATAATGCCCAAGATATTCCACTAGACGATCCTAAAGTATATCGCCTATTCCAAGATACTACAATCATTGGTATCAAAGATAAAGATGATGTGTATGGTGATATTGCAAGTTTAGCAATACCTGAGTTTGGAACACCTTTTACAAGACAGATGTTACAACAAACAAGACCCAACACATTTGCTGGTTTAGTTAAAATTTCTGGGCTCTCACATGGAACGGATGTGTGGCTTAAAAACTCACAAGAGCTTGTTTTAGGTACAACCCAGTTTGGTAAAATACCATTTGATGACATTATTGGTTGTCGTGATGATATTATGGTGGAATTATCAAACCGAGGTATGTCGGAGTCTAAGGCTTTTGAAATTATGGAGTTTGTTAGACGTGGTCGTCCATCATCAAATCCTAAAAAATGGGTTGAATACGAAAATGATATGAAGGCTAGCAACATACCGGATTGGTATATTTGGAGTGCTTCACAAATAAAATACATGTTTCCAAAGGCTCACGCCGCAGCCTATGTCATTATGGCAATGCGTATTGCTTGGTTTAAAGTTTATAGTCCGCTATTATTTTATTCTAGTTTCTTTTCAAAGCGTGCTGTTCAGTTTGAACATGATGTGATGGTTATGGGAACTAATGCGATTAGAAATAGAATCATTGCTCTAAGAAAAGAAAATAATTTAACTGCGAAAGACCAAGATGTGCTTGTTACGTTATTGGTGGCACTTGAAATGACAAAACGTGGATTTAAGTTTTTACCGGTCCATATTAAGAAGTCTCAAGCTGTTGAATTTGTGATGGAAAAAAATGGATTGAGGATGCCATTTGTAAGTATTGACGGTTTAGGCTTAAAAGCTGCTTTAGAAATTGTAGAAGAAAGAGAGAAAAAACCATTCAATTCTAAAGAAGATGCAAGAAAACGTGGTAAAATAAACAAGACGGTTTATGAAAGATTAGACTTATCTGGGGCATTTGATGATCTGGCAGAGGTCAGTAGTGAACTTGAACATGGACTGTTTGCCTATAAATATTAATTGTATAAAATTACACATATATATTAGATATAAAATTTAAAATGATAAAATAACATTATAAAATCTATATAAGAGGTGAAACAATTATGCGTAGTTCAAATCCAGTATTTGCAAATCTAGAAAAACAAACGTTTGCTAATGATGTTGAAACTGCTTCAAAATCGGGGATAAACATTAAGACAATCATATTAGTGATGGTTACAATTGTCACAGGTTTTTCATCCATATTCTTAGCACAAGCAATGCCAGCAGGATTATTGTATGGTATTTTAATTGGTTCAGGTATCTTTGCATTTTTAGCGGTTATGCTTGCAATGTTTGTTCCAAAAATTGCTGCGCCGATGAGTATTCTATATGCAGTAATGCAAGGTTTTACTTATGGGCTTTTAACTTGGGTACTTGAAGCTGCATTTCCTGGTGTTGCATCGATTGCATTGTTAGGCACTGGTTTAGTATTTACGGTGATGTTCGTATTGTATAATACAGGGTTATTAAGAGGATCTAGATTACTAAGATCAGTTGTCTTTGGTGCACTATTAACTGTATTAGTCGGTTCACTTGTTGTTGGTATTATTGGTTTAATGAATCCACAATTTATAGAAAGCTTCATGTCCTATGAATTGACTGTAGCAATCAGCTTAATTTTAATCGTTATGGGTGCTTTAATGCTAACACTTGACTTTGAAAGAGCGGAAATGGTTGCTAAAAGTGGACTACCAAAGAGTTATGAATGGACTGTAGCACTTGGATTTATGGTAACATTAATATGGATATACTATAATATCTTAAGATTAGCAGTCACCGTTATGGCAAGAAATAATAATTAAAACGTCGATATAACAGTAGTAAAATATTAATTTTCTTAAAACTAGCGATATGTGGGATAGTGAAAGCCACTTAAGAAAACATATTTGAATTCGGTTATGGAGTGAATAGGTAAAATCTATTCCGTCAACATCTTACGTTACAAGATTTGAGTGTCAAGATATCTATCTTGGAACTAAGGTGGTACCGCGATAAAAAACAATTCGTCCTTAGCGTATATTTATACGTCTAAGGACTTTTATCTTAAATACAGAGGAGAAATGAATATGAAACAAACAATCGATAAAATTGTTCAATCATTAGATGAGAAACTTAATGAAGAGCTTTCACTTAATGATTTGGAATCTTTAAGAGTTGAATATTTAGGTAAACAAGGCTTATTAACTTCACAAATGTCACTGATTAGAACTTTGCCAAATGAAGAAAAACCTAAGTTTGGTCAGTTAATGAATGAGGCTAAACAAAAAGTAGAATCTAAAATTCATCACTATAAAAATATCGCGCTAACGCGACAAATGAATGCACAATTAGAAAAAGAAACTATTGATGTGACTTTACCTGGTCTTAACTTTAAACAAGGTACGTTACATCCTTTAACGATTGTGACACAAGATTTAGAAGATTATTTCATTGGATTAGGCTATCAGGTGGCAGAAGGTCCTGAGTTAGAACTTGATAAATATAACTTTGAGATGATGAATATCGCCAAAGATCATCCGGCACGCGAAATGCATGATTCATTTTATGTAACAACCAATACATTATTAAGAACACACACATCACCAATACAAGCGCGATATATGGAAAAGTATGCAAATAAACCGGTAGCAATTATTGCACCAGGTAAAACATATAGAAGAGATCCAGATGATCGTACGCACTCACATCAGTTTATGCAATGTGAAGGGTTAGTTATTGATCAAGGCGTAACATTTGCGCATTTAAAAGACACACTTTTAAGTATGGCAAGACATATCTTTGGTCAAGAAAGACAAATTCGTCTTCGCCCATCATATTTTCCATTTACAGAACCATCTGTTGAAGTGGATGTTTCCTACACAAAAGCTGATGGTACAACCGAATGGATTGAAGTATTAGGTGCGGGTATGGTACACCCTAATGTTTTAAAGATGGGTGGCTACGATCCTAAAAAAGTGAGCGGATTTGCTTTTGGTATCGGTATTGAACGTATTGCAATTTTAAAATATAAAATTGATGATATTCGCCAATTTTATACCAATGATTTAAGATTTTTAAATCAATTTAAAGGGGTGTTATAATGTTTATTTTAGATAATATACTCAAGCAATTTATTAAAGTACCAGACAACTTATATGAAGTTACGAACCAACAAATTATTGAAGTAGATAGTTATGAAAAATTAAATAGTTCTACAAATTTAGTGGTTGGTCTTGTTAAAACTAAAGTTAAACATCCAAATGCAGATACTTTAAGTTTAACAACTGTTGATGTTGGTGATGAAGTTTTAGATATTGTATGTGGTGCTCCAAATGTTGAAGTCGGACAATTTGTTATAGTTGCTAAAGTTGGTGCTGTTTTACCAGGGGACTTTAAGATTAAATCTGCCAAAGTTCGTGGTGAAGTATCTAACGGTATGATCTGTTCTTTAACGGAGTTAGGATTTGATGAAAAGTATATACCTGAAAAGTATAAAGAAGGTATTTTTTACTTTGAATCTAAAGTTCAACCAGGCGATGATGCTTTAAAAGCTCTAGGCTTAAATGGTCATAAACTATTACTTGATTTAACACCTAACCGTGGTGACTTACTATCTCATTTAGGTTTTGCCTATGATTTAGGTGCGATGTTAAATCAAAAGGTAAATTTACCAAAACCAACATTTAAAGAAACGACAATCAATAATGATTGGACGGTTGATATTACAACCAATAACTGTTTAAAGTATGATTTAAGAGTGATGGATGTTGTTGTTAAAGAAAGTCCATGGTGGCTTAAAAATGCACTTATCCAAAGTGATATACGTCCAATTAATAATGTTGTAGATATTACAAACTATATTTTAATGACATATGGTACACCGCTACATGCATTTGATGCTAACAAAGTCAACTCAAAAAACATTTTAGTTAGACAAGCTAAAAAAGGTGAAACTGTTGTTACATTAGATGAAGTAAAAAGAGTATTAGAAGTAGATGATATTGTTATTACAGATGGTAAAAACCCAATTGCATTAGGTGGTGTGATGGGCTTATTAAATACCGGTGTTGATAACGATACAACAACAATCCTTTTAGAAGCTGCACAATTTAATCCACAAGCGATTGCTAAAACAAGTAAGCGTCTAGACTTAAGAAGTGATTCTTCACTACGTTTTGAGCGTGGTATTGATCAAGAACGCGTACGTTTAGGTTTAGAAGCTGCAACGCAAATGTTGGTTGATTTAGCCGATGCAAAAGTCTATTCAGCTATAGCTTCTAAACTTAAAGTTAAAGAAGAAAATCCTTGGGTTGAAATTGAACTTCAATACATTAATGGTTTATTAGGAACCAGTTTAAACGAAAAAGAATTGTTACAAATACTTGATCAATTAAACTACAATGTTAAAGAAGTATCAAACAGTTTATTAGTTCAAGCACCAAGTTATCGAAAAGACATTTTAATTCAAGCAGATGTAACCGAAGAAATATTACGTGTTTATGGTTACCACAAGATTGAAGGAAAAAGGCTACAACCATCTTCACTTGGTCAATTAACACCGGTTCAAAAAAATATCCGTCGTCTAAAAAACACTTTGGTAGGATTAGGTTTTAATGAGGTTGTTAATTACAGTTTAGGTCAAGAAGATGATACATCTAAATTCCCTAAAATAGGTAAGTCAGTACGTATACTAACACCTTTAAGCGATGATAGAAAATATTTAAGACAATCACTCATTCCAGGGTTATTAAACAACTTAAACTATCATCTATCACGTCAAATGCAAGATTTAAGTTTATTTGAAATTGGACATGTATTTGCCGAAGGTGTTGAACAAAACCATTTAGCAGTTTTATTAAATGGTAAATACGTAGATTCTAGCTACTTAAAACAAGACATTAAAGTTGATTTTTACACATTAAAAGGTGTTTTAAATCAAATTAGTGCTTTACTTCATGTCGACTTTGAAGTGAAACAAACAAGTAGAATTGAAGCACTGCATCCTGGTATGCAAGCAGATATTTATGTTGGTGATAAGCTTGTTGGTATTATGGGTAAAACACATCCATTAACAGACCAGGCATTTGATATTAAAGATGCTTATGTCTTAGAACTTGACTTAACACATATTATTGATCAAAAAGATATGGTTGTATTTGAACCAATTTCAAAATACCCTTCAGTTCAAAGAGACATTTCTTTTATCGTGTCTAAAGCACATCCGGTAGGAGATATTTTAAAAATCATTTATCAAACAGCTAGAAAACTATTAACTCATGTTGAAGTATTTGATGTTTATGAAGATGAAACAATGGCAGATGGATATCATTCATTAGCAATCTCAATGACGCTTAACAACAAAGATAAAACTTTAGAAAAACAAGATGTAGAAAAAGCACTCAGATCGATTCAAAATAGACTAGAATTTAATTTTAAAGCTGTGTTTAGAGACTAATGCATTTTTTATGAAACATAACAAAAATAGAATAAATCTTGTATAATAACAAGTGAGGACAAAATAATATGCTAATTTATGATCTAACATACAATGAATTAGAATCATTCATTGTTGAAAACGGCTTTAAAAAATATAGAGCAGACCAAATATGGCACTGGCTCTATCAACAAAAAATTGATGCATTTGAACAAATGCAAAACATGCCTAAAGAAATCATTGATTTATTAAGTCAGGCATTTACTTTTGATGGTTTAGAAACTGTTATTAAAAACACAAGTAGTGATGGTACAATCAAATTTCTATTTGATTTAAAAGATAGCAATTTAATTGAAACAGTATTAATGAACCATAATTATGGTATGAGTGCTTGTGTGACAACCCAAGTGGGTTGTAACATAGGGTGTAGTTTTTGTGCATCCGGTGTTTTAAAGAAAAAAAGAGATCTAACAGCCGGAGAAATTGTGCTCCAAATTATGAAAGCAGAAAAAGAATCCGGTAAACGTGTCTCAAGTATTGTCATTATGGGCATTGGTGAACCTTTTGATAATTATAAGAACTTTGTTAAATTTGTTGAGATTGTAAATCATCCTAAAGGCTTAGCAATTGGAGCACGTCATATTACGGTATCCACTTCTGGATTAGTACCTAAAATTAAGGATTTTGCCCATTTAGGGGTACAGGTAAACCTCGCTGTATCACTACATGCACCCAATAATGAAATACGCTCAAAGTTAATGAAGATTAATGAACGTTTTAAAGTTGAAGAAGTTATCGATGCAATTAAGTACTATATTTCTGTGACCAATAGACGTGTCACAATTGAATACATCATGATACAAGAGCTAAACGATAGCGAAAAAACAGCACATGAACTTGCAAAACTGTTAAAAGGTATGAACGTCTATGTGAATTTAATACCTTATAATACGGTTAAAGAAGCACCTTATGAACGTTCAAGCTTAGAGCGTAGACAAGCATTTCATAAAGTATTAAAATCACATAAAATCACTGCTATTTTAAGAAAAGAACAGGGTCATGACATTAATGCTGCTTGTGGCCAATTAAGAAGTCAAAACTTATAAGGAGAATTGATAATTTTTGAAAAAAGCACGTGTTGTTAAATTAATCGGCGGGTTATATAGTTTTAAAGACTTAAAAACCAAAGAAGTATTCGAAGGCTATGCACGCGGTAAATTAAGAAAAATACGGGTTGAAAAAGACTCGAGTTTTAATAAAAATGTTACGATGAGCACGAAAAAGGATGTCAAAGATATCGTCTTAAGTCCTAAGGTTGGTGACATTGTGCATTATGAGTTTGAATCTGATCAGTATATGATTACAGAAGTATTGCCAAGGCAAAATGAACTGATTCGACCGGATATAGCAAACATTGATCAGGTACTATTAGTTTTTTCGGCAGTCAGCCCAGATTTTAGTTTTAACTTATTAGATAAGTTTTTAGTGATACTAGGCTACAATGCGTTAAAACCAATTATTCTTGTTACAAAAATAGATTTAATTGACGAAGAGTCACTCATTAAACTAAAAGAAAGCCTTAACTACTATAAACCCTTTTACGACATTTATTATGTCAATAGTAAAGCACGGGTTGGTATAGATACATTAGATGATATCTTTGAAGGTAAAATTACAATTCTAGCTGGTCAAACAGGTGCTGGTAAATCTACTTTTTTAAACGCATTAAGACCGGAGTTAGCATTGAAAACTCAAGAGATTTCAGAAAGTTTAGGCCGTGGTAAGCATACAACAAGGCATTCGGAATTATTTGAATACGGCGGCGGTTATATTTGTGATACACCGGGCTTTAGTAAGGTGGATTTTGAGTTCCATGATGCAACAATGATTAAAAACTACTTTTTAGATTTTAAAAAATATAGTGATGATTGTAAGTTTGGTTATAGTTGTCAACATATAAGTGAACCGGATTGTATGGTAAAATCAAAGGTAGCATCTGGTGACATTTTGAAATCTAGATATGAAAGTTACTTAAATTTTGTAGAGATATTAAAAACGAGAAAAGAAAAATTTTAGGAGGGGACAAAATGAAAGTTGCACCATCAATTTTAACAGCCAATTTCATTAGGCTTGAAGATGAATTAAAGTCGATTGAGGAGGGCTCTGATTATGTACATGTGGATGTTATGGACGGTCACTTTGTTCCAAACATTAGTTTTGGACCAGCGATCGTTTCTCAAATTGGCGAATTAACAAAATTACCAATGGATATTCACTTAATGGTGGAACATCCGTTAGATTGGATTGATAAGGTTATATTTCCAACCACAGAATTTATTACAATTCATGCTGAATGCAATCGTTTTAAGGAAAGTATTCGTAGAATTCTTTACTTAGGTAAAAAAGCAGGTTTAGCAATTAAACCTAGTACGGATGTGGATTTTATTAAACCTTATTTAGATCAACTTGATCTCGTATTAGTGATGGGGGTAGAACCAGGTTATGGTGGACAACTATTTATTCAAAGCCAACTTAAAAAGATTGAACAATTAGCCAAACTCAAGGAAGAAAATGGTTATAGATATGAAATACAGGTTGATGGTGGTATTAATGTGTCAACTGCTAAACAAGTTAAAGAAGCAGGTGCAACCATAGTCGTTGCAGGTACATTTATCTTTAACTATGAAGACCGTAAAGAAAGAATCGCATCTCTTAAATAATATGAATGTGTATCTTATCGTACACCCAGTTGTAGAAAATATAAAAAAATATATCAAAAAGCCCGCATATGTGATCGCAGTCGACCAGGGGCTTTTTGATGCTTATCAACAAGGTGTAGAAGTTGATTTAGCCATTGGAGATTTTGATTCTCTAACAGATAAATCATTACTAAATACAATTGAAAGTATAAAATTGAATACCGCAAAAGACTACACAGATACAGAAAGTGCTGTATTACATGCTCAAAACTTAAACCCTAAACATATATATGTGCTAGGTGGACTTGGTGGTTTAAGGTTTGAACATAGCTATGCCAACATACTGTTAACATCAGTCTATGAAAACCTAACAATTATCACCGATCAAACCACGGTAAGTGCTTATCCGGTAGGTACTTATACTATTAAATATGATGGGTATATTAATATTTTTAGTGCAAGTAGTGCCATCATAAGCCTTAAAGGCTTTAAGTATGATTTAAAAGATTATACTTTGGATCATTTTAATAGTTTAGGTATTTCTAATGAACTAAAAGAAAAAAAAGGTGTACTAACGGTAAAAAAAGGTAAAGTTATTGTGATGTATACGAACAAAGACCAATAAAAAAAGGCATTAATATGCCTTAGTTTATCTACAAATTTAGGTGATGATTAAACGCGCTCCAGCTCTAATTTCTTTAAAGCTTTTGCGGAAATTCTAACTCGTTTGACATTTCCATTTTCATCTTTGATACGGACAGTCTGTAAGTTTGCCTTCCAAGTACGACGGCTTGCGTTTAACGCATGACTGCGTTTATTACCAAAAGATGTAGTTTTACCAGTTACGTAGCACTTTGCCATAGTATCACTCCTTTTATTGCCTTATTAAGTTTAACACAATAATATATAAAAAGCAATTGTTTTTTTAATAAAAGGAATAATGATAAAAATAATACTTTTGTGTAGTTTACATAAAGTTTACCCACAATTTAAATTGTGATATAATATATGAGTATTCGTTTGAATTTATAAAAGATTGCAATTTAAAAATATTATGATATACTTAATATCGATTAAGAACTCAAAGTAAATTAATCGTTTAAAAAATAACTTAATCAAGCATTCATCTAACAGATTTGGTGAATCGGAGGAAAAACTATGTCTAATAAAAAAATTAGTGGTGATCTCTTTAAGAAGATGGTCACTAATGGTGCTATCCACTTAAAAAATAATCATAAAGAAGTGGATCACCTTAATGTGTTTCCGGTACCAGATGGTGACACGGGGACAAATATGCAAATGACAATGATGGCGGGTGTTAAAGAAGTTTCCCAAGATCAGTCAACTTCAATCGTAGATGTATCAAAAATCTTATCTAGAGGATTACTCATGGGCGCAAGAGGTAACTCAGGCGTTATCTTATCTCAATTCTTTAGAGGGTTATATTCTGAAATTTCTAAAATTAATAACGGCTCACTAACAATTAAAGAATTTATACAAGCACTGGTCGGTGGCTACCAAATGGCATACCGTGCAGTCATGGATCCTGTGGAAGGAACCATTTTAACTGTGGTTAGAGAATCAGCTGAGCGTGTATTAAAGGATCAAAAGAAATTTACATCGATTGAAGATGTTTTAAAAACATATCTAATGCAAGCAAAAGAAACCTTAATTAAAACACCTGATTTACTACCTGTCTTAAAAGAAGCTGGTGTTGTAGATAGTGGTGGTGCTGGGTTTATTAAAATTATTGAAGGTATGTTAATGGCACTTGAAGGTGAAGTGCTCACAGAACAAGATGTTGTAAAATCAATGCCTCAGGGTGGCAATCCTGAATATCTTGGTGCGCATAATCTTGGGGAAGTCGATATTAAATTTGGTTATTGTACTGAATTTATTGTTGAATTATTTGATTGGAAAAACTTTGATGTGAACAACGTTCGTAACCCGTTAGAACAAATGGGCGACTCATTAGTTGTTGTCACAGATGAAGAGTTATTAAAAGTTCACGTACATACAAATCAACCTGGTGTGGCACTAACACTTGCTCAAAAATTTGGTGAGTTAAAAACAATCAAAATAGATAATATGCGACTACAACATGGAAGTATCACAGGTCAAGATCACAGTGCACATGATCATGGAGCCCATGGTCATGCACCTTTAGACTTGGAAGCGGCTAAGGCTAAAAAACCGAGATCAAAATATGGTTTAATTGCAGTTGGTCAAGGCGAAGGTGTAAAAGCTGCCTTTAAAGAATTAGGTGTTGATATTGTTATTGATGGTGGTCAAACAATGAACCCACCAACAGAAGACTTTATTAAGGCTATTGAAGCTGTTAACGCTGATAATGTCATTATTTTACCAAATAACTCTAATATTATATTAACTGCTGAACAAGCAGCGAGTTTAACTGAAAACCAAAATGTATCTGTATTAAAAACTAAGACTGTTGCACAAGGATATACAGCGCTTATTTCATTTGATCCAACGGCAACTATTGAGGAAAATACAGAAGTAATGTTGGAAGTTGTATCTGAAATGAAATCCGGTGAAGTTACCTATGCAGTTCGAGATACTGAAATGCATGGTGTACAAGTCAAAACCGGAGATTATTTAGGTCTATCGAAATCTAAGATTATTGTTTCATCTAAAGATCGATATGAAACTGTAACAAAGTTACTGAAATCATTAATCGATGATGAATCAGAAATCGCAACCCTCTTTATTGGAAACGGTGTTAGCCAAGACGAGGTTGAAAAGGTTGTTGAGTTTGTCTCATCAGTCAATGAAGACTGTGAAGTTGAAACAATCGATGGCAAGCAAGATATTTATTCATATATTATTGCAGTCGAGTAAATTATAAAAAACTTAATCATAATGGAAGCAAACAAGACATTTAATTAAGTCTGCTTCCATTATTTTTATGGTGTATTGATTTTTATCATTTAAAGTGATATTATTTTATAGCATGCTCGGGTGGTGAAACGGTATACACGCTACCTTGAGGTGGTAGTGGGAGAAATCCTGTGAGGGTTCAAATCCCTTCCCGAGCACCAATTTTGAAATTTGTCTGATCTTTATGATGTCAGACTTTTTTTATTTCGTAATAAGTTTTCGAATTTTATATTATGACTTTATGAGTATATAATGCACGTGCCCGTGATTCTAAGAAACAAATGACAACCAAAGAAACTAGTTTAAAATGGGATATTTCAAATAGATGATTGTTAAAATAAACGTGCTATGAATAATTAACTTTAAATCTTGGAGTAATTATATAAAAAATTCACATATAAACTGAATCTAAATGGATTTGTATGAAAAAAATAAGAAAAGAATTGATAAGGATTAAAGCGAAATCTATATAAAAATGTTATAATTAATTTGTTAAATGTACGATATACATTTTTAGCTTGATATAGTGGAGGGAAAATATGAAATTACATGATGTTGGATTAATTGGATTACGTGTTATGGGTTCAAATTTAGCGCTTAACATGGCTGATAATGGTTATAGTGTTGCTATTTATAATAGGACTTATTCTGTCGGCCAACAAGTGATTAAAGACAACCCGGATGCAAACTTAACGTTATTTGAACACTTAAAAGATTTTGTAGCAGCTTTAAGTAAACCAAGAAAGGTTATTTTAATGGTTCAAGCGGGTAAACCAGTAGATTATGTCATAGCAGATCTATTACCACTGCTTGACCAAGGTGATATCATCATTGATGGTGGTAATTCAAACTTTAATGACACAATCAAGAGAACTAAAGAACTTGAGTCAAAAGGATTTAGGTATTTAGGTGTTGGTATTTCAGGTGGTGAAGAAGGTGCCCGTTTTGGTCCAGCAATTATGCCGGGCGGCAGTAAAGATTCTTATCAATATGTTCAACCAATTTTTGAAGCAATTGCTGCCAAGGCAGATGATGGTCTACCGTGTGTAGATTATATTGGTGCTGATGGTGCAGGTCATTATGTCAAAATGGTTCATAATGGTATTGAATATGCTGATATGCAATTGATAGCAGAAAGTTATGCCTTATTAAAACAATTAGGTGGACTAACAAATAAAGAACTTAGTGAAGTATTTAATGAGTGGAACCAAGGTGAATTAGATTCTTACTTAATTGAAATTACCGCACAAATATTTAAAACAAAGGATCCTGAAACAAACAATGATTTAATTGATATGATTTTAGATAGAGCAGCCCAAAAAGGTACCGGTAAATGGACAACTGAAGAAGCCTTAAATACAGGGACTGATGCTTCACTTTTAACTTCAGCTGTTTATGCAAGATTGATGTCTTCAAAAAAAGATGAACGTGTTCATGCATCTAAAATCCTTAAATATGATGCACCTAAATTAAGTATGAATAAAAAAGAATTTGTAGAAATGGTACGTCAAGCACTTTATGCTAGCAAGATTATTGCCTATGCACAAGGGTTTGATTTAATGAAAAATGCTGCCAAGCTACATAACTGGGATTTAAATTTTGAATCAATTGCTAAAATATTTAGAGCAGGGTGTATTATTCGTGCAAAGTTTTTAAATATCATTAGTGATGCTTATGGTAAATATAAAAATTTAGTTAATTTAATGTTAGATGATACTTTTTCAAATACACTACAAAAATATCAGTTTAATTTAAGAAAAACCATTACTAAAGCTGTTATACATGGTGTAAGCACACCAGCATTTACTGCAGCAATTAGTTATTTTGATGCATATCGTACTAAAAACTCCAGTGCTAATCTAATCCAAGCACAACGTGATTTATTTGGTGCACATACATTTGAACGTATTGATAAAAAAGGTGATTTTCATCACAATTGGTAAATAAAAAAGGGGGAATTTACATGGCTAAACTTAGTGTAAGTATTGTTGATCAACATACACTAAAATTAAATGAGGATGGTAAAAAGGGCGATACAATTGACTTAAAGTCATTACATACAGTTGATGAATCATTCATTATAGACCGCATTAAAGCAAAAACTGATGAGGTTTATCAACGTATGCTTGAAAATGTCATTCAAGAAAATGAAACTAAAACCAAACTTAGTTTAAAAGAACAAGCAAGTATATTTGAACAAACCAAAAATGAACTCATTCAAGAAAAAAGAGAACTTGAATTAAAGATGGCAAATCAACAAGCTTTGGGTGAAAAAAATATAAGCATCATAGAACAAAAACTCAAATCAGAGTTTGAATTAGAACGACAAAAATTATTAGCAGATATTAAGCTCATTGAAACACAAACCCAACTCAAAATAGAAAACCAATATAAAGAACAACTTAACCAAAGATTAGCTCAAATTGAAGCGTTAAAAGCTGAACAAGCAAAGCTAAAACTAGAACATGAAGTGTCTTTAAATGAAAAACTAAAAGACCTTACACAAGCAGTTCATGTCAAAGATAAAGAGCTAGAAACACTTAGACGTGAATGGGGATCTAGAAATGTCAAAAACATAGGTGAAAACTTAGAAAATTGGTGCTATGAACAATACAAAAATGTTTCCCTTTTTGGCTTTAAAACGTCAACGTTTGAAAAAGATAATGTCGTTGTAAGATCTGAAGGGGATACAAAAGGTACTAAGGGTGACTATATCTTTAAAGTTTATAATGATTCAAATCACTCTATCTTATTAACCAGTGCGATGGTTGAAATGAAAAGTGAAGCTTTAGAATCTGAAAATAAGAAAAAGAATGCTGATCACTATAAGAAACTACATGAAGATAGGGTTAAGAAAAACTTAGAGTACGCTATTTTAGTAAGTGAATTAGAATACAATGTTGAGTCTGATGCCCCAATATTTGTCGTAGATCAATATGAAAAGATGTATGTTGTACGACCACAATTTTTTGTGACACTGTTAGGAATTATTGAATCTATCGGATTAAAATATGCTGATATTATTACAGAAAAAGAAGCTGAACGTATTGAATTTAAAGAATCTCTTGAAATATTAGAAGCATTTGAAGCATTTAAAGAAGAAATTTTAAATAATTCCATACGTCATATCGGAACTCAAATGGAAAACATTAGAAAACGCACCGAAACAATTATTTCAAGTGCTGATGCTATAAAAGAAAGTACCCGTATTGTCTTAGATACGCACTTAAATACGATTAAAAGTAAAATTGAATCATTTTCAATTAGAAAAGTATTAAATCATATCGACAAAGTAAATCAATAAACTAGGGCCTAAAACTTCAACGTTTTAGGCCTTTGTTTTTGTAAATATTCATTTATTCAAAATTATTTTCACTCTATATTTTGTAAAATGAAAACAAGAAAGCGTTTTTATAAAATAAAGTAGGAAGGAAAGAAAAATGAAGAAAATATTATTAACCGTCATCTTTGCATTAAGTTTACTACTTGTTGGTTGTTTACCAGCTAATAATGGTAATGGCGATGGTAACGGTAATGGCGATGGAACAGATAATCCAGATGAAGTAGCCAAAACGTTATTTAATGAACGTTTACAATTTTTAGATGAAAATAATTTTGAATTAGAAATCAAAGTAAAAGATCATCAAGCATTAAAAGAAACGATTGTTATGATGTATTTTGATGGGGATGTCGTCAAATATATCGACGGTGATTATGAAGCTTACTATGATAATAGTGGCTCAAAATCTAAGATGTATGAAAAACAAGGTAATACATTCGTAGTCAGTGAGTCAAACTTTAAATCATCCGACTTATTCTTCTATGGTTTTGAGTTCGAACAATTTAGCGTAAATAACGAAACATCATACATTATGAAATCAGATGATTTAGCATCATTAGATGGTTTTATTGGTCTTCATGAAGCAGTAGATTCAATTGAAGTACTACAGCTTCGTGCCAATGAAAACCATATCCATGAAATTATATTTGATATTGTTGTCAATGAGACAACTTACTTGGTGACTTTAACAATATCAAATATCGGACAAGTTAATCTTGTTTTACCGGCGTAAATGATAGGAGGTTAAGTAAATGAAAAAACTATTTATAACAATATTTGTATCAATTATGCTGCTGTTATCATTAACACCGAATACATATAGTGCTAATGATTTTAGATTTGATATATTAACTCATGAAAGACGTTATGTTCACGGTTTAGAACATATTCGCAGAACAGGTTTGTTAACATGGAATGAGGAACAAAAAGAACAACATTATAATTATCTAGGAGTTAACCTCAAAACAACAGATTATAATGTTATTGCTAGTGATAATTATCGCCCATTTGAATGGGGTATGTCTAATTTAAGAGTACATATCGCAACTGCGCAACAAAGATTTCCACAGTTAGAAATTACTGCAGGTGTGAATGGTGACTTTTATGATATCAATAATACCGGACGTTCAACACATACACATATTGTAGATTATGAAGTTAAACACCGTGGTGTTGGAGCAAGCATTCACCGTAGTGTGATAGGTTTTACAACAGATGGTGATATGGTTCATGGCAATCCAAGCTTTTTAGGACAACACTTAAATATTTTAAATGAGTTTAGAGAACTTAAAAAACGTATTAAAATTGATCGCATTAATCAATTACCGCAAAATGATTTAGAGGTAGCAATCTTCCATACATCTTTTGAAGATGAAATTCCAGAAGATTATATTAAGGTCGTCGTAAAAGCAAGCGATATTAAAACAGATGCTAATGGTAATGCTAATTATTCTAAAGGTCAACTGGATTATAAAACAACTGAAGCAGTTACGGTTGAAGAAAAATCATTTATTTTAGTTGGTAAAATGTTTCAGGATGAAGATTTAATTCAACCAACTGATACGTTACTTGTTCAAGAACTATTAGGTAATGGTTTTGAAAATGTCAGACACGCTATTGGTGCTGGTGCACCACTAGTTCTTAATGGTGTTGTTCAACACGATTACTTCCAATCGCTACCAAGTAATAATATGGCACACTTCCGTCACCCAAGAACTGCAGTTGGTGAAAAAGAAGATGGTACAATTTTCTTTATCGTTGTTGATGGTCGTGATATTATAGCTGGTAAAAATGGTGTTAAATATGGTGAATTAGGGGAATTAATGAAGCTTCACGGTGCAGTTAATGCCTTTAACTTAGATGGTGGTGGTTCATCAACAATGTTATTAAGAAATGATGAAACAGGTGAATATGATGGTCTTAATACGTTCTCTGATGGGACAATACGATCCATTTCTAATGGTTTATTATTTGCAAGAGGTAATTTAGAACCAACATTTTATGAAATACCTTATCCAGATACAAGAGCATCTTATGAAGCACCAACTGGGTTATATGTAGATGGTGAAGGGGTATTCCATTTCACAGGTAATAATGAAAACATGCAATATATATTAAAGATTAATGGACGAGAAACTTATGTTACGAAAGAATCCATACCTTTAATATTAGCAGCCGGAACCCATGAAATCCAAGTACGGGTTAAAGGTAATCCAAACTATGCAACCTCACCATTTAGTGATACATTTACATATAATGTCCACAATGATGATGTCCGTGCGATATTAGATCTATTTAGAAATATTGCTCAAACTAATTAGGTAGTGAAGATGACATATAAAAAAGTAAATACCGATGATTTTTTATACCTAAAAGAAATTGTTGGTTCAGATCATATAAAAATGGGTAAAGACATTGATCCTAAGTATAGTCATGATCAATTAGGCACTGCACAACATATGCCAGATATTTATATACGCATTCAAGACAAACATCAAGTTGTAAAAATAATGGCATATGCTTATAAAGCATCCATACCCGTAACAGTAAGAGGCGCAGGCACCGGCTTAGTCGGTGCTGCTGTGCCTATTTTAGGTGGTATATTATTAGATATGTCTGGGATGAATAAAATCATCGAACTTGATGAAGTTAATTTAACCTTGACAGTCGAACCAGGCGTTAGGTTATTTGAAATCTATGATGCAGTAGAATCTAAAGGATTATTTTATGCACCAGATCCTGGTGAAAAACGTGCATCGATTGGTGGTAATATTTCAACCAATGCTGGTGGAATGCGTGCCATTAAATATGGTACAACAAGAGCATGGGTGCGCGCACTAGAAGTAGTGACCCCTAAGGGTGAGCTTTTAACACTAGGTGGAAAAGTGGTTAAGGATTCGACCGGTTATGGACTTAAAGACTTAATCATAGGTAGTGAAGGTACCCTAGCAATTATTGTCAGTGCAACCTTAAAACTCATTCCAAAACCAAAGTACACAAAATCTATGTTGGTTGCTTTTGATAAAAGAAGTGATGCCATTCATGCATCACCTAAACTCATTAAAGACTTTATACTACCAACGGCCGTTGAGTTTTTTGAAAAGCAAGCAGTGGAGTATAGTGAAACCTTTTTTGGTACAAAAGTTGAAGGTGAAGGTGCCAATGCTTACTTGCTATTAAGTTATGATAGTAGTAATGAGTCATCACTTGATAAAGATTTAGAACATGTAAAAAAACTTATGTTAGAAACATATGGTGCAAAAAGTGCCTTAATCGTTGACCCACAAAAACATCGTTCCAATATATGGAATATACGTGGTGGATTTTTAAATGCCATTAAGGCAAGCTCTGACTTTATTGATGAATGTGATGTCGTTTTACCAAGATCACATATTGAAAGCTTTTTAAATTATGTGAATGAAGTGAGTAAAAAACTTAATGTTAGAATCCCATATTTTGGCCATATTGGAGATGGTAACCTACACATTTATTTATGTAAGGATAATATGGATGAAACTTCCTGGCAAAAAGTATTAAAAAATGCTTTTGACTTACTTTATGAAAAAGCTTTTAGTTATGGTGGTAGGGTCTCAGGAGAGCATGGTATAGGTATTGCCAAAAAAGCATACATGCATGAACTCTTAGGTAAAGAACAAATTGAACTGATGCGAGGCATTAAATCAGTCTTTGATCCAAAACATATTTTAAATCCTAAAAAGGTCATTTAAACATAAAGTTAAAAGTGTGAAAAATAAAAACAGTTACACTCATGATATAATATAGATAGGAAAAACGAGGTGTATGAATAAATGAGTGTAATGTTAAACATGCTAAAAAATAAAGAAGCACTAAGTATGGCCGAACGCATTGTTTTAGATTATTTGATTGAAAACAAAACTCAAATCAAAGATTTTAGTGTAGAAAAAATTGCTGAAGCCGCTTATACTTCACCTGCATCCGTTGTTAGAATGTGTAAAAAATTAGGATATAAAGGGTTTAAAGACTTTAAGATTGACTTTATTCTAGCCAATTCTAAAGTAGAAATACCTGAAACTAGTGAGTATACAGACGTTATTTTAATTAAAGATCAAAATAGTGGACGCAAGGCAATTGAAAATAATATTAGAGCTTTAGAAGAGACCATTAATCTTTATGATGAAAAAACATATACTAAAGCTGCCCAATTAATAATGAGTGCTCGAAAGATTTTAATTTTTGGTAAAGGTTCTAGTTATTTAGTATGTAAAGATTTGGAAATGAAACTTAGACGTATTAATAAGTTTTGTATTGCACAAGGTGAATCACACGATCAATTAGTCGATGCATCATTTATTAATCATAAGGATGTTGTTATATTTGTTTCAAACTCTGGTAAGACAAAAGAAATAGTTTCTTCAGCATTATTAGCCAAAGAAAATAAAACACCAATTATTAGTATTACTAGAATTGGTTCCAGTATTTTAGCAGATATATCTGATGTTGTATTATATACATCGGCATTAGAGTCAGAATTTAGAAGTGCAGCGATGACATCAAGAATTTCTCAAATGTCTGTTATAGATGCATTGTATGCAAAATGTGCGTATACCGATATTGACCGATCTGTGCAAGCATTAGAAACTACATATCGAACATTTAAAAAATTTAAACGATAACTAAAAACGAAAACACCTTTTGAAAGGTGTTTTTTTGAAAAGTATTTTCTAAGTATGAAAGAACCTTACAAAAATTAAGCGCTTACAAGATTTTACAAATTAATACTATATAATGAAAATATCACAAATTAAAGAGGTTTTGATTATGAATCAGTCTAAGTTAGCATGCGGTATTATGAGTGGTACATCGCTTGATGGCATTGATGTAGTGATAGCAACCATCTCAGGTACTGGTTTAACAACTAAAATAGAAATGATTGCAGGTAAAACATTTGATTATCCACCAATGTTACTTGAAAAGGTAAAACTTGCAGTGACAGACCAACTAACAGTTAAAGACGTATCGAGTCTTCATTTTGAGTTGGGTCGGCTCTATGCAAGTTGTGTTATCAGTTTGTGTAAAGAATTAAAATTAAGCCCATCGAGCTTAAACTTTATTGCATCGCACGGACAAACTGTTTACCATCAAAGCGAAATAGAAGATACAAGATTACCATCTACTTTACAATTAGGTAGTGGCTCAGTCATTGCAGGACTGACAGAAACAACAGTAGTTTCTGATTTTAGAATTGCTGATATGATTCAAGGCGGACAAGGTGCACCACTTGTACCTTATGTAGATTATCTATTATTGTCAAGTAGCGATAAATCACGCATTGCACAAAATATTGGTGGTATTTCTAATATTACGTATTTACCAAAAACGAAAAATGAACATGACGTCTATGCATTTGATACAGGACCAGGCAATATGATGATTAATTATGCTATGGAAAAGTTATACAACAAACCTTATGATGATGGTGGTCAAATTGCAAAAAAAGGTCAACTCATCTTACCGTTATATGATGAAATTATGCAGCACCCATTTGTTCACCAAATGCCACCAAAATCTTGTGGTAGAGAACAATTTGGTGGGGCATACACACAAACTTTAATGACAAAATACAAAAATCATGCACCAGAAGATATCATTCATACTTTAACGGTTGCAACAGCATCAACGATGATATCGAATATTAAACAATTTATCTTAAACAAACACGAAGTCGATGAATTAATTATTTCTGGTGGCGGTGTACATAATCAATTTTTAATGAATTTTATACAAAAATCTTTACCAGATATTAAAGTATTATCTAGTGACGATGTGGGGGTATCAAGTGATTATAAAGAAGCGTTAGCCTTCATTGTATTGGGTAATCAAACATTATTTCAACAAACAGCCAATTTACCAAGCGCAACCGGCGCTAAAAAACATGTAGTGTTAGGTACAGTTTCATACTTTACCTAGAAAAGAAAGTGATATAATGCAAACAAAACTAAAACTGGCCATATTAGGTGGCGCATCAACGAATACAGCAGAAGTATTTGAATACATCATCAAACATTATGATGATTTAAAATTTACAGAAGTAGTTTTAATTGATTTAAAAACAAGTGAAGAACGCTTAGACATTATGACCAATTTCATTCAAAGAATGTTAAAACATCACAACATACCAATTTCAGTTACATCTAGCTTAAACCAAAGACATGGTCTATTGGATGCTGATTTTGTTCTTATTCAAATTAGAGTTGGTCACATGCAAGCACGTTTTTATGACGAAACCATACCGGCTGAATTTAATATGCTTGGTCATGAATCGATAGGCATTGGTGGGTTATTTAATGCCTTAAGAACTGTTCCGGTAATTTATGAAATGATCGAAGACATTAAAGAACTAGCCCCAAAAGCATGGGTGATTAATGCAACAAACCCAACCGGTATTATTAGTGAAGCGGTATGTCGTTTTAGTGAGTTTGACCGTTATATTGGTCTATCAAATGAGCCAAATCAAATAACTAAGGAAGTTATAGATAAACTAAAAGCACATCCTAATGAACTTGTCCCATATTATGCTGGTTTAAGCGAACTATCCTTTATGCTTAAAGTTTATCATAAAGGAAAAGATAAATTACCAAAGTTATTATCCGGTGGATTTTTACCAAAAAATCATCCGATGGCTTTAGAAAATCTACAACGTTTAGGATGTTATCCACATCCTAATTTAAAGTATTATTATCAAGATGAAGTCGTTACAAAAACATTTTTAGATAACCAAAAAAATAAAAAAATACTAACCAATCAAATGATTGAATTTAATGACTTGTTATATAAAAAATATGCTGATGAAAATACTTTAAATGTTTTTAAAGACATGCAAAAGCTCTTAGATCATAGTTTTGCTCAAACCGCAGTTGAAATTATGGACTCTATTAAAAATAACAAGAAAAACTACCATGTCATTCATACAGTAAACCACGGTCATATCGTTGGTATACCCGATGAAACGTCTATTGAAATTACCGCTCGCATGACTAAAGATGGACCAATACCCGTTCATATTGGTGAACTACCTTTACATGTGCGTGGTATTGTTCAACACTTAAAAGCATATGAAGAATTACTATGTGATGCAATTTATGAAAAAGATTTAAATAAGGCATTGTTAGCTTTTCAAATTCACCCCTTATCTAAATCATTTAAATCAACCAAGGATGCATTTAATGCATTATATGATAAGCACAAAGAATATTTAACATACTATGGAGTGTATAACAAATGAAGTTAACATATTTTGGTACGAATAAGCCACTAAATTATTACGAAACAGAAGAACAAATTATTATCCCCGAAAACTATCAAGAAAAACCATTTAGAGCTTTTTGGGTATCCAATGTCCTTAACATAGATCTACCAACAACACAAGATCCTAATTATCAACAAAAAGTTATTCAAATGTTAGATACAGCAAAAGCTTATCATATGACAGCAATATTTTTTCAAGTGCGAACAACTAATGATGCTTTTTACAAATCTAAGTTCAATCCCTATTCAAAATATTTAACTGGTAAAGAAGGTGTTGCACCAAAATTTGATGTGTTAGACTTTGTCATTAAAGAAGCTAAAAAAAGAAATATTGAAGTGCATGCTTGGTGTAATCCGTATCGTGTGAGCATGAAAATTGATATGTCTAAAATGGAATATTTAGAAACTTTAGATGACCTAAATTTCGCTAAAAAATATCCGGACTTAGTTGTTACTGATAAAAATAGACAGCTCATTTTAAATCCTGCAAAAAAACAAGTTCAAGACTTTATTATTGAATCGATGTTAGAAATAGCAGATAACTATGATGTGGATGGTATTCATTTTGATGATTACTTTTATCCATATGCTGGTTTAAGTGATGATGATAATGACTTAGAAGACTTTGAAAGAAGAGATGATAAGTCACAAACACTTGGTGATTTTAGAAGATCACAAATTACCAATGTTATTAAAAACTTAAACGAAGCACTTAAAGAAAAACATCCTAAACTACGCTTTGGAGTATCACCATTTGGTATATGGAAAACAAAATCCAAAGATGTGCTTGGAGCCAACGTTAATCCAAAATGTAGTCAATCGTTTGATAATCAATATGCCGATAGTTACCTATGGGTCAAAGAAGGTTACATAGATTATATTATTCCACAAATTTATTGGGATTTTGAACATGAATTAGCACCATTTGGTGATTTAACCAAATGGTGGGCAAATGTATGCGATGGTACTCAAGTTGATTTATATATTGGCCATGGTGCATATCGCTTAGGTGAAAAAGGTGGTTACTCAAACCCATATGAAATTGTAAATCAAATAAAATATGCGAATCAATTTGATACTATCCAAGGTAATGTGTTTTTCACTTATAAGACATTTATTGAACCTGAAAAGCAAAAACAAGGTATGGACCTTGTTAAAAAATTACTCAATAATAGAAAGGACAACAAATGAAAAAAGTAGTTTTGTTTTTACTGATAAGTATTTTAGCACTCACACTTGTTCCAAATCAAAAAGTTTATGCTTATCCGGAAGTTGAAGTTGCAGAAGAACAAGGTGAGTTTAGAGCAACATGGATCACACATTTTATTGGTAGTATGCAGGCATACTCCACCGAGCAAGCATTTAAAAATGAAGTCAATGCCATATTAAATAATATGGAAATTAATAATTTAAATGTTGCAATCGTACATATGAGAACACATAATAACGCATTATATAAATCTGAAATTAACCCAGTAGCAAGCTGGTTTTCAAGTGTTGATTTTGATGTATTTGATCCGATGGCATACTTCATTGATGAAGCACATAAACGTGGTATTGAATTTCATGCTTGGTTAAATCCCTATCGTGTTTCAACCACTTATCAAAGAGGAACGATGCCAACTGAAAATCCGCAAAGTAATCCCGCAAATATTTTGTCTAATAAAGAAAATACAGCACACATATTAAACCCTGCCTTACCAGTGGTTAGAGAACATGTGGTCAATACAATTCTAGAGATTATTGAAAACTATAATGTAGATGCTATCCATTTTGATGATTACTTTTATATGGAAATGGGTAATGGTAGTATTTTAAATGACCCAGATCAAACACTATTTTTAGCAGATCCTTTAGGACAACCAAATACGGTTGCAGGCAAGAGTAATTGGCGCCGTGAACAAATAAATTTATTTATAGAAGCAACCCATGAAGCAATCAAACAATTTAACATCGATAATAATCGTTATGTACAATTTGGTATTTCACCAACCGGTATTTATAGAAACGGTAACGGTGAAGTGACTTATGATTCTAATGGTATGCCAATCACCAATGGTTCTAAAACAAGTGGACAAGAACATTATCAATCTTATTTATTTGCCGATACGCTACATTGGATCAAAGAAGGATGGCTAGATTATATGCTACCTCAAAGTTATTGGGCAATCACTCATCCTCAAGCTGGTCTTGAAGATGTTATGGGTTGGTGGGAAAAAGTTGTTAGATACTTAGATGTAAACCTATATTCAGGTGTTGGTCTTTATCTAGCAGATGCTGGTACCCAATCTAATGTTTATTCTTGGCGTAATAATCCTAATGAATTTAGTAATCAATTAGATATATTAAGTACTTATGAAAATGTTCAAGGCTTTTCAATTTATTCATATAATATGATTCGCGATGCTGGTCAAAATTTAAATAGACCATCACAAGCAAATTTAACCAATGCACGCAATAATCATTTTAATCATATCGCAGTCTTACCACCATTAAAAAGTATGACACCAGTTAAAGTACCAACGGTAACAAACGTTGTACATAATGCAGCAACTGGTGAACTGACATTTGATGGTCACAGTGATGCAAAGTTTTATTATATTTATAAAACAGATGATGCACTAGCATATGAACAAAGTCAAATTGTAGATGTTATTTATAACGATGGACAATCCACAATCACTTGGGATTCTAATGATACATCTACAAATTACACATATGGTGTTAGAGCATTATCTTACACAAATCATTTAAGTGATTTACCAGAAAGTAGTGTTGAAGCACCAACTATTAGCTTTGATGGTGATTTCATTGGCCAACGCTTTATGTCACAAGTAACAATTACGCTTACAAGTGATCATGATATTTTATATAGTTTTGATCAAGAAACTTGGGTAACTTATACTGAACCTATTGAAGTTATTTCAAATGGGAGACACGAACTTTATTATAAAGCGATTGATACGAATGATGTTGCATCGAAAACACTCGTTACAACATTTTATACAGAAATAGAAAACCTTGTTGTCCCTGAAATTACAATCGTTGGTAATAAAATAGGGGATAATTATGAATCTGGTGCACACATTGAAATTACAGCACAGGATCATGAAATTTGGGTCCGTATTAACCACGGAAGTATTGGGCCTTGGGAACTTTATGAAGGTCCGATCACCTTAACAGATACTGGAAATTATGCAGTATTTGCTAAAACAATTGATGCTGGTGGTGTTGAATCAAATGCTATACAACAAAACTTAAAAATAGTTTCAAATTACACAGATCCAACTATTCAAATTGCAGGAGATGGTGTTGCCCCTAATTTCGAGTGGCTAGAAGTAGATATCCAGTTTGATCCAAATGCACCAGAACCAAGATATCGTGTAAATGGTGGTGCATGGCAACAATATGTTGAACCTATATTATATGAACAACTAGGACACTATACATTAGAATATCGCAATGGACCACAAGAAAAAATATTTAGTTATCAATTTAATATTGTTGAAGGACCGGGTGAGGTTACAGTTATATTAAATGGTACAGAAGAAGATGGCTACTTTATTGAGCCGGTTGAAGTTATTTTAGAAGCGGAAAATGAAACAGATACAATTAGTTACCGTATCCATAATGGTATTGATTGGTCTGAATGGAAAATCTACACTGAAAGTTTTACATTCACAGAATCAGCAAACTTCCGCGTAGAATATAAATCGATTGCTGAAAATGGTATCGAATCAGATGTTTTAGATGTGCGTGTACGTGTACGTATTCCGCTGACTGAAGATAATCAATTTGTTGTCAGAAATGGACAAAAAGTTACATATTATCAAACGGATACACCAGTAGAATTACCTACTTCATATACTGAAAAAACGAAAGAAATACGTGCTGTTTGGCTAGCGACTGTAGCGAACATTGATATAGCACAATATGAAGATGAAGCATCATATAAAGCGAGTATCATTAATGCTTTAGAACGTATGAAAACATTGAAATTTAATACCTTATTTTTCCAAACAAGACCAATGAATGATGCATTTTATCCATCAGCATATGCCCCGTTTTCTAGATATTTATCTGGTGAAGAAGGTGTAGGTGTAGGTTGGGATGTATTAGAATTTGTAGTAGATGAAGCACATAAGCGAGGTATTGAAGTACATGCTTGGATGAACCCTTATCGAGTATCTAATACTGGGGGCTCCAAAGAAGAACAATTATCATTACTTCATGATTCTAACTTCGCTAAACAAAACCCAAGCTATGTCATTCAAGATACAAATGGAGCACTCATCTTAAACCCTGGTATGCCAGCAGTACGCCAATATTTATATAATATAGTTGCAGAAATTATGGAAAACTATGCAATTGATGGTATTCATTTTGATGATTACTTCTATAGTTATTCCGGTACATTAGATACTGAAGATGATTATGCATTCTTAAACTTTAATCCAAATGGGTTATCACGTGAAGATTGGCGACGTGAAAATGTTAATACACTTGTTCGTGATATCTTTAATTTAGTTGAAGCACATAATGAAGCTAATGATATGCATGTTAAATTTGGTATTTCACCATTTGGTATTTGGCGTAATAAATCTCAAGATCCATTAGGGTCCAATTCTATGGGATTATCAAGCTATTCAGCACAATTTGCAGATTCTAGAAAATGGGTTAAAGAAGGTTGGTTACACTATATTATTCCGCAACTTTATTGGCCATTTAACCATTCAACTGCACGCTTTGCAGATTTAGTGGATTGGTGGGTTGATACGGTTAAAGATACAAATGTAGATCTTATCATTGGTCAAGGTTTTTATCGATATGCCGAAAACTCTAATAATTGGCCGCATGAATCCGAATTCTTAGAACAATTAAGATATATGTCTCAATATGAAGAGATTATTGGTAGTTCAATATTCTCATATAAATCATTAAACTTAAACAATGATTTAGTGCAAAAAGCACTTAATCGTTTAAGTACACATTATTGGACAGAAGATGTAGAACATACTTGGGAAACACATATGTTTGATGGAAATCCAGATGAGGAAACACCAGGTGAAGAAATACCGGATGAAGAAACACCCGAAGGCAATAATAACTTACAAATCATAGGCATCATATCATCGGTTGTCATAGGTATTATATTTGTAGTATCGTCAATTGTATTTATTATGAAGAAAAGACCATGATGAATAGATTAAAAGCGTTTTTACAAAGTGCAATTGAACAAAATAAATTTCCTGGCGCACACTATGCTTACGTAACTAAAGATAAAATCACAACAGACTTTGTTGGGTATAAACAAATATACCCAACAAAGGAAGTATTAAAAGGCGATGAAGTTTATGATGTAGCTTCTTTAACAAAAGTTATATCGACAACGACGCTCATTATGAAATTAATTGAGCTTAATCAATTAAGTTTGGAAACGAAAATACAGACTTTATTAGAACGTTATAAACACCCTAATACAACAATCAAAGATTTACTTTCACATCAATCAGGCCTACCTGCAGATGTACCTAAAATACGTACAGTTAAAGATGGTAGTACAGTGATGGATATTATTTATAATATGGAACTTACATATGAACCACACACTAAAGTAGTTTATTCGGATGTAGGGTTTATCTTACTGGGCAAAATTACAGAAAAACTTTTTGGTATGCCCATTGATCAAGCAGCCATAAAGTATGTTTTTGAACCACTAAGTATGAAAGATTCTAATTATAAACCGGATGTCAATCGTGCTGCCCCTACAGAATATCATGATGATGATTTTTCAAAAGGATTATTAAAAGGGCAAGTCCATGATGAAAAATCTTATTTACTAGGTGGGTTATCTGGTCATGCCGGCTTGTTTTCTACAGCCTATGATATTGGATTATTCATTCAAAGTATTTTAAAAGATGAATTTGTTTTAAACAAACAATTAACAGATATGTTATTTGAACCAGTAATTACTGATGATTCCTTGGGCTACAAAGTGACAAGAACCTTGGGTTATCTAAAACCATATGATGATAGTTTTGCTGGCAAGTACCGTGATTTTGATCAAACGATTGGTCATACAGGTTTTACAGGTTGTCATATGTTTATCGATAAGAAAAATAAATTGGGATTTGTTTTAGTTTCGAATGCGGTCCACCCTAAGAGAAATTTAAATCAAATCATTGGATTAAGAAATGAGATAGGGAACATAATTTATGAAATGGAGGAGGAAAAGTAGTGAAGAAAATATTTACTATGGTAAGTATTGTTGTAGCGTTTGTTACTTTAGTAGCTTGTGCAGAAGGTACAGATGATACGACAAAGGATATTACATTAAGTATTTCAAGTGGCCCAATTAGTTTAGAAGTCGATGATACATTTCAACTAGAAATTACAACGAATGACCCACTTGGTTACGAGATAAATGTTACAGATCCATCAATTATTGATGTATCTAATGCGGGCCTAATTACTGCTTTAAAAGCTGGTAATACAACGATTAAGGTGACTTCCAAAACAGATGAAGAAGTCTTTAAAAGTGTAGATGTTTTGGTGACTGAGCCAACTGTTGAATTATCCATTGGAGAACCAAGTGCTTATTTATGGCAGGGCCAAACCTTACAATTACAATTTGAAGCTGATGGGGAAGTTACATTTAGTTCAAGTAATGACTTGGTTGCAACAGTAGATGAAGGTGGAATTATTACTGCAATTGCGCCAGGAGACTTTACGATTACGATGACACTTAAATCAGATAGTTCAGTTAAAGCATCAATTGACTTAATAGTTTATGATGTTGCTACTACAATCTTAATTGAAGGTGAAACGAAGTTAAATGTAGGCAGCAATGTCAAACTTACAACCATCTTAGGTCCTGAAACATCTGTTCCTCAAGTGATTTGGTCATCAAGTGATGAAGCAGTTGCTCAAGTTAGCCAAGATGGTGTTGTAACACCAGTTGGTAGTGGTGTAGTTGTTATTACTGCAACCTCTATTGCTGATGAAGCAGTTTTTGCAAATCATGAAATGACAATTTATAATGAATTGGCAGTTGATGTAACAAAACAAGATGGTGATAAAGTTGTAATTAATGACTTAGAATTCATTTATGGCGCAAGCTTGTTTAATACACTAGAAGCGGCATTAGAAAAAGCAAATGATGGTACTAAAATTCATGTCTTTGACATGACATTAGATACATCGATTACACTCGACAAGTCAGATGTAACGCTTATTGCTGCAACACCAAATGTCGTTATTACCAAACAACTTACAATTGATGCACCGGGTATAACAATAGATGGATTCAAATTTAGTGATGAAGGGTTTATCAAAGCACTTGAAAGTGCTGAAAACCTAACGGTAGTTCATAATGAATTTAGTAATTTAGATGCTTCCGTATTGGCTGCAATAGATGTTGCATTAGCAGCAACTTTATATGTGGATAAAAACACTATTTCTAATGTTGATGGTCATGCAATATTGGTTAGAGAAATACTAGATGGCAAATTAGATATTAAAAACAATATCATTAAAAATACCAAAGTAGCTGTAGAAGTTTTAGGTACTACATATAGTGAAGAAACTTCACTACAAATTGCTTGGAATGATATTGAAGACATTGAAACTGCATTTAAAGTGATGCTAGCTGAGACAGAAATATCTGCATTTGTTCGTTTTAATTCGGTTGTAAATTATAGTGATAAAGGAGCAATTGCAAACTTAAATTCTAATATTGATTTCACGCTCAATTTTTGGGGTAGCCAAACACTTGATTTAAATGATTTTGAAAATATTCCAGAACGAATGCTTATAGGTCATTATGAAGAAAAAGCAGATATTGTATCTGAAGCAAACTTTGATCCGGAAATTGTATTATTCATTTTTGTTACCACAGATTTAGATACACTTTGGGTTGGTGAAGAATTATTTATTGAGTATGAATATTTACCATATGAACTAGAAAATGCTCGTTTTAGATTTAGAACTACAGATGCAGACATACTCATGGTTGAAGGTACTGGTAAACTTGTTCCAAAACAAAGTGGTGAAGCAGCAATTACAATTTCTGCATCATCAAGAGCATCTGATGCAGAAACCACAGTTGACTTTAAAGTCACTACCGATCCGGGTATTAATTTAACACCATCAATCGATACACAATCACTTGTTGCAGGTGATAGTCTAACGATTGAAGCGACACCTTTCCCAATTACAATACAAGATAAAGCGGTAACTTTTGAATCATCCAATGATTTGGTCGCTACTGTAGATGAAAATGGTGTGGTTACATCGCATACAGCGGGTCAAGTCATTATCACTGTAAGACTTGCAGATGATAGCGAAGTCTATGAAACGTATTATGTAACTTTCTACGAATCATTAGATGAAAACAACTTATTAGATCTACTCACATTAAATCAGCAAGCATACCTTAAAAAACATGATTTCTGGGAAACAGGAACAGGTCCATCATACCGAGTTGTTGGGTATGAATCAGTCTCAAACTTCTATTTTGATGAAATTATAATTGATACAACAAAAATGATTCCAGACCAATACAAGGGCGGGCGTGTTAGACCAGGATATGCATTATCTGACATTCCAGAACCGGCGATAACGTATAATGACAAAAATGTACACTGGATAACTGTGCATGATACTGCAAATACGGATCCATCGTCTAGTGCATTATCACATGCTAACTATTTATTAGGTCAGGCAGCTAATAATGGTGCGCAAGTATCTTGGCATTACACAATAGATGATTATGAAATGTATCAACACATCCCTGAAGGAGAAGTTGCATGGCATGCTGGTGATGGCAGTGCACCTGTAGGTGGACCTGTGATAATCCAAGGCATCGTTAGACCGGAACTGTTAGGCGGTGGTAATAGAAACGCTATTGCAATTGAAATGAACGTTGGTATGGGTGACGATCTTTATAGAATTTGGCAAAGAACAGCTAAATGGGCATCTCAAACACTGGTTAAATATAACCTTCCAAGAGAACACATTAAGTTCCATCAACATTTTTCTGGGAAACATTGTCCAAATGCCTTATTGGTTTCAGGTTTAGAGCCTAAATTTCAAAAGATGGCAGACGTCGAATATGAGGTTGCATTAAACTATGCAAATGCTCAAATTTCGATGGTTTCAAGTAATCCTGAAATTATTGATCATGCGGGACGTGTTATATCAATGCCCACTCATAATACCACAGTAAGTTATACAATTACAGTTATATTAGATGGTCAAACAAGTACACGTACATTCAATGTATTCGTACCAGGTACAACTAGATAAAATTGAAAAAACTGAAAATATTTTCCAAAATGTAAAAATATGCAAGCGTTATCGGCTTATTGGTAAAAATAAATTGACAGCGCTTTCAGTTGAGCATATAATGAAGCCACATGTTTAGAAAACAAAATAAAGGAAAAGGGAGTTAAAAAATGAAAAAAATTACAACATTATTCTTGTTGTTCGTTGCTGCGTTAGTTGTCATGATGCCAACTTTTGCAGAAGATGGTGACCTCGTGGACATCTATCCATATGATGACCCAAGTGCACTTTATGGACCCAGTACACCTTTTACACTCGTAGGGGATTCAAATTGGGACTTAGAGTTTTTAGGTCATAGATATCACTTTGTTCGTGGCGGGGTAAGATTTGCTCACCTATGGACTGATGCAGATGCAGATGGTCTAATTGCACCAACAGATTATCCGGCACTATCATGGAATGCGTTTGCTGTTATGACAATTAATGATGGTGAAGATGATATTGAAATGTCTACAGATACTGCAAGAACAGATATTACTACATCAGTACATCGCATGTATGCATATTTTAATGAAGAAGGCGAACTCATGATGTTCGAAGACCACTTCTTTACTTACTATATCCACAATGATGGTACGGATGTTTATGAAAATGCTGATTGGAGATTAGCTACAGAAGCTGAAATCACAGCATATGATGAAGCTGCAAATCCAGCTGTAGATACACCAAACACACGTTTAACTCATGTAAGAATCATGAGAGATGAAACAGATGCAGATGGATATGTATTAGAACCACTTGTATATCTAAAATGGGTAAATGCTGACTTAGCAGCGTTAACAGGTGAAGATGCGGTTCCTGAGGCAGAACAAACTTTATTATTAGATTACAATCCAAATCATGTAGTTATTCCTGCAGGATGGTCTACAGTCTCATTCGGTACAAATGACCGTGGTGCATACTCATCGACAGACTTTGTTAAGATGTTTGTACCATCATTCTTAGAAGAAGAAGCACCTAAGATGAATAGACCGTATAATTTCCCAGATCCTGTATTTGCTGGAATTAGTTCACATGATGATGATGGCGCTACACCTGGAACACAAATGATTGTTGAATTTAATGCACCTTCATTTGATTTACCAAATGACATATCTGTAACTTGGGTAAAAATGTATGATGAAGATGGTTTCATTGTTAATCAAACAGAAAAGTTATCTTATAAAGTAGAAATATTTGATGTTGCAGATTATAACTTAGCTGATGAAGATCATGTACCTACACCATTACAAACAATTAATTTTGTTTACGATGCTGATAGTGATACATATACTCCAGATGCTGCATTAACTGTTGTCGATTCATCAGGATTTGGTAATGGTTATATTGCGTTATATTCAGCTGAACATCCAGAAAATGGATTAACAGAAGTTGAAGTTGAAATTGCTGTTGGTGTCTTACCTCCTAAATTCACAAACGTTAAAAAACGTTTTGCAGATGAGGGTGTCTTTGTTGACCTATTAGGTGACATTAAAGCTGATGATGGTTATGGTAATGATTTAACAAATACAATCAAAGTAACACCACCTGCTGGTTTTAACATGTATAATCCAAAACCAGGTACTTATCAAATTAATTTAGAATTTACTTATAATGTATTTATCGCTGGGGAACCTACAGTATTAACAATTGATGGTACAGATTATTCAATCGATCTTTCAGTAGTGAATACAGTTACTAACGTAAGTGTGACAAATTATGGACGCTTCGCAATCTTTACAGAATCTGAAGCTGTTAATAATGTGGGATCTGCTTATGGTTCAGTATTCTTATATGTTGCTGCAGATGGTACATTAAAAGAATGGTATGACCGTTATAACTGGAATCACATGACTGAAGATGGTGTTGCTGTAGAAGATGAAACTCAATTTAATGCATGGAGAAGCGGCTTAGTGCTTGCTGAAGGTGAATTTGTTGTTGGTGTTCATGGTTCAGTAAATGCTGCTGGTTTAAGAAACTTACCATTTGGTCATCCAATTTCATTTGTACTAGGTACTGAAGATTTTGAAACAGATATCGTTACAAAGACTTCTTATGAACTCGTTATTGATGATAAAACAGCGCCTCAATTAGTAGTTGTTGACAATCAATATACAGTTGAATCCGATAGATTTACATCTGTTGATAATGCAATTCTTGCAAACGTTGTTGCAATTGACAACTTTGATACAAGAGCACAATTAAGTCTATATGTATTAGATAATGGTAATATGGCAATGGCTGATGGTAAATTATTACCAGGTACATACCAAGTTATCGTTGGTGCAGCTGACCGTGCTGGTAACGAAACTGAAGTTGCTTTCACAGTAGTAGTTAAACAAGCTAAACCTACACAAGAAGATCTTGAAGAAAAAGTAACTGAGGTCGAAAATAAAGTAGATGAAGTTGATAACAAAGTTGAAGAAACAAAAGATGAAGTTGATAACAGATTAACACCTGAACAAGTAGATAAAGCAATCGAAGACGCTTTAAAGGCTAACGGTGGGGTAAACGTATTAACTGCAGTTCTTATGTCATTAGGTGCAGCCCTCGTTGCATTTGGTGGTTCAGCACTATTATTCTTCATGAAGAAAAAATAAGAAATTAGTTTAATTCGAAAAGCCCAATGATAAATTGGGCTTTTTGTTTCATTATGGTAGATTATGTAAGCGTTTGAAAAAGATTTTAATAATGTGAAAATATCAAGCATAATTTAGTGTAATAAATTCATAGATACTATATACATAGTATAATATTGGTGACAAATACTTTTTAAAAAAAGGAGATAAAAAATGAAAAAGATATTCTCATTCTTATTACTGTTTGTGATGCTATTTACTTTAGCAGCTTGTGGTAACGGCGGCGATGATAATGGCAATGGTAATGAAGAAAACACTGCAACAATTGTTGGAGTTTCAGATAAAACAATTAATGTAGGGGACGCATTTGATCCAATGGAAGGGGTCACAGCAAACGATACTGTAGATGGTGATATTACATCACGTATTAATGTAGAAGGTACAGTTGTAACGAGTGCAGCTGGTACTTATACACTAACTTATACAGTTGAAGGCTCAGATGGAAATGTCGTCACTAAAAAAAGAACAATTACAGTGAAGATAGTCCATACAACACCTCCGACTGAAATTGTTATTATGCACGGTGCACCATATGAAGTTGACCCATTTGATCCAGCATTCTCTGGTAGAGAACAACAAGCTAGACAAAATAAACAAAGAGAAGTTGAAGAAAGATTAAATGTTAAAGTTGTATATAAAGCATATCCAACGGCTGCAACTTGGGGACCAGACCGCGTAAATGCAATTATTCAAGCATCAGTTGAAGGTGCTCCATTAGCAGATATTTATTGGACAACATCTGACTGGACTGCTCAACTTGCTAATGCAAACGCAATCGCAGCAGTAGATAAGTACTTAAGTACTACAGGATCTAATATTACAGCTCCAGCAAAGGAACTAGGTACATTTAAAGGTCAATTCTATGCGTTTTCAGTAAATAAACCAACAGTGGATGTAGGTCTATACTTTAACGTAGAACTAATCAATGACTTAGGTTTAGATAACCCAGCAGAACTATTTAATAATGGTGAATGGACTTGGTCTAAATTTGAACAATGGGCTGATGCAGCTCAAGCAGCATTACCAAGTATGGGTGATGACTACCGTGTATTAGGTGGTATTAAAGCTGTTTATGCAGAAAATATGATTCCTTTAAATGGTGGTTCACTCATTAATGCAAGATCAGGTCGTGTTGCATTCCATCAAGCACCAGCATTAGAAACATATAACTTCTTACATGGATTATCCAATAAAGGTCTATGGGAAGGTTCACCACAATATGACGCAGGTTCTGCTTTATGGATAGCTGGTAAAGTTGCGCTCCATCCAGGTAGTTTCTGGTTCTTAAACGCAGATAATAGATGGGCAGGATTAAACTTTGATGTTGGATTTGTTCCTTATCCAGTTAGCGACACATATACCGGTGAGTATGTTTCACCGATTAGTGGTGTTGCAGTTTATACAATAGCAAGTGGATTAAGTGCAGAAAAAGAAGCATTAGCGTTCCAAGTATGGAATGAAATTCAAATGTGGAAAACTGACGAAGAATTATCGACAGAATTCCATGCAACATTAATTCAAAGATTTAACGATTCAGCATCAATTGATGCATACTTAAGTATTTTTGATAAGACAACATTAGATTTAACTGGTGCATTAGGTATCTCTAAATTTGCAGCAAATGGATGGTATGGTGCAGCAAACCTAGCAATCCAAAATGGTGATGCAAGAACAGAGATGGAAAGAATTAAACCAATTTACGAAGACGCACTAGCGACATATCTAGGAGAAGATTAAAAGAAACGAACTTGGTATAACCTTCCTTATGTTTTTATATGACATAAGGAAGGAGGTACCATTTTCATTGAGGTGAGGCATTTTGAAAAGATTACACATAACATTATTGGTGCTATTAATTGCGTTTATTGCGTTTATAATTAATGACACACTCAGTATAGCCTTTGATAATAATCACTTAAAATACAATACAAGTTTAAGTGTTGATACAAACAGAGAACCTGGTGAGGATTCTTACGTCAAAGACTATGAAGATTATATTGCATCAAAACCACAAATATTTCCAGAAGACAAAACAATTTTGATTTCGGCTACAGATTTTACAGATATAGAAGGCAACTACGAAATTAAATATAATTTCGAGGGTGTTTCAGAATCTGTTTTAACTGATGAAACAGGATCTATTACCTTGCCGGTTGAAGTTGAAACTGAAGGGTTTTACAATATTCGTGTTAATTATTATGCGTATCCAGGTAAAAACTCGGCGATAGAGCGTCGTGTGTATTTAGATGGGGTAACGCCTTTTGATGCAGCAGAAAACATTATATTTCACCGCTATTTTGGTAGTGAAGGCGAAGTGATTCAAGACTATGTTGGTAATGATATCAGGCCTAGTCAAGTTGAAAAACCAATATGGACATCCAAACTCATTGGTGACCCATTAGGTTATATTACAGAGCCATTTAAATTTTATTTTGAGCCGGGTTCACACACGATAACTTTTGAAAGTTTAAGAGAACCGTTACTCATAGAATCTGTTGAGTTAGTATCAGTAAGAGAATTACCAAGCTATGAAGAAGTTAAAGCAATTTATGATCAAAACGGATATCAAACTGTCGAAGATAAAGTTGAAATTATTGAAGCAGAATCTGCAATTCGTACAACATCACCAACACTTTATCCTTTAAATGATCGTACATCTGCTAGAACATCACCATCAGATCCAACATTGATTAAGTTAAATACAATGGGTGGAACGAACTGGGATAAAGCGGGTGACCAAATCTCTTGGAAATTCTCGGTTCCTAAGTCAGGACTCTATGAAATTTCTATGCGTGTAAAACAACGCTTAGCCAACGGTATGGTTGTTTTTAGAGATATTTATATTGACGGAGAAATTCCATTTAAAGAAATGGAAGGGTTCGCATTCAAATTTTCAAACGACTGGCGTATTCAAACACTAGGTACTGAAGAAGAAGCATTCTTATTTTACTTAGAAGCTGGTGAACATGAGTTAACCATGGAAGTTTCACTTGGTATTTATGGTCAACTTATTTCTGACTTACAACATGTCATTGATAATTTAAATAAAATTTATAGAGAAATATTAATTTATACCGGACCAAGTCCGGACCCATTTAGAGATTATGAGTTAGTCAATCGTATTCCAAATTTACTTGAAAGATTTGAAACTGAATTAGAACAAGCAAAACTGATACGACAAACACTCATTGATGCATCAGGAAATAGAAGTGAAAAAACTGGTATTTTAGATACGGTTATTTTACAATTAGAAGACTTTATAGATCGTCCTAGAGACATTCAAAATAGCCTTTCAACCTATGTTTCAAACATATCTTCATTAGGAACACTCGTTATTTTATTATCGAGTCAACCATTAGAAATTGATTATTTTATATTACATAACGAAAACTATGATTTACCGCAAGCAAGACCAGGATTCTTTGAAAGTACTTGGTTTGGCTTTAGATCATTTTTAGCATCTTTTACAACAGATTTTGCATCTGTTGGACGTATTGATACTGGTCAAGTCAATGAAACCATTGATGTATGGTTATCGATTGGTCAAGACCAAGCAAACATTTTAAGAAAATTAATTGACGAATCATTTGCACCACAACATCAAATACAAGTGGACTTAAAATTAGTATCGGCTGCAAGTTTACTTCCAGCAACATTATCTGGCCGTGGACCGGATGTGGCCATTGGTCAAGCAGACTCGACACCTGTAAACTATGCAATGCGTAATGCAGTTTATGATTTAAGTCAATTTGATGATTTCGATGAAATTGTAACAAGATTCATGCCAAGTGCAATGGTACCATATGAATTTGATGGTAAATACTACGCACTACCTGAACAACAAATATTTTTAATGATGTTTTACCGTACAGATATTTTTGAAGAAATTGGTCTTACACCGCCAAATACATGGCGTGAAGTTGTTGAAATGATTCCATCTCTTCAAAAACACAACTTAGAGTTTTACTTACCCGTACCACTAACACAAGGTGCGGCAGTTACGCTACCACCAAATCCGATTTTCTCAACAATGTTTTACCAAAATGATGGTGAGTTTTATATTGATGGGGATCGCCAATCAGGCTTTAATGAAGGTATGGGACCGCAAGTATTTGAACAGTGGACATCCTTTTATACGAACTACTCATTCCCTGTTGAAGCAAACTTCAACAACCGCTTTAGAAGTGGACAAATGCCAATTGGTATCTCTTATTACAATACTTACAACGTATTAAGTGTTTTTGCACCTGAGATACGTGGTAAATGGAACTTTATTGCTGTACCTGGTACAGAATACGTGGATGAATTTGGGCAAACACAAATTCGCCGTGAAACTGTTGCAAGTGGTACAGGTGGTATTATATTAAACCAATCAACTAAAAAAGAAGAGTCATGGGAATTCTTAAAGTGGTGGACTTCTACAGAAACTCAAATGCGTTTTGGTCGTGAACTAGAAGGTATTTTAGGAGCTGCTGCAAGATATCCTACCGCAAACGTTGAGGCGATGGAACAACTTCCATGGACTGTTGATGAACTAGCAAAACTTAAAGAACAATGGCAATGGGTAAGAGGTATTCCAGAAGTACCAGGTGGGTACATGACAGGTCGTCACTTAGATAACGCATTTAGACTCGTATTAAACGAAGCTGCAAATCCACGTGAGACGATTTATGATTATGTACAAATGATTAATGAAGAACTTGCTAAGAAACGTCGCGAGTTCGGATTAGATTAGAAAGAGGATCTATATGCAAGCTACAGCTAAACCAGATTTTAAAACTAGATCCAAAATGCTTTGGAAAGAAATGAAGGAGTCAAAACATTTATATGTGTTAATGGCACCGTATTTAATCTTGTTTTTAACCTTCACAATTATTCCAGTATTCATGTCACTTGGTATTAGTTTTACCCAATTTAACATGTTAGAAGCACCACGTTTTGTGGGCTTTGATAACTATATAAAATTATTACTAGACGATGAGATATTTATCATCGCCATTAGAAACACGCTTGTCTTAGCGGTTGTTACGGGTCCAGTATCCTACTTACTGGCTTTCGTATTTGCCTGGTTAATTAATGAACTTAGACCAAAACTTAGAGCGTTTATGACCTTAGTATTTTATGCACCTTCCATTAGTGGTAATGCATTCTTAATTTGGTTATTAATCTTTTCAGGTGACGTTCATGGTTATGCCAATGCTTTCTTAATGCAGTTTGGTCTGATTAATAACCCAATCTTATGGTTACGAGACCCAGATTATATGTTATTTGTTATTATATTAGTTCAATTATGGCTAAGTTTAGGGGTTTCATTCCTTGCCTTTATTGCTGGTCTTCAAGGTGTTGATAAAACACTTTATGAAGCAGGTAGTATCGATGGTATTCGTAATAGATGGCAGGAATTATGGTACATTACGATTCCATCTATGAAACCACAATTATTATTTGGGGCCGTGATGCAAATTACAACATCACTTGCGATTGCTGAAGTGTCGATGCAATTAGTTGGGTTCCCATCAGTACAATATGAAGGACATACCATTGTAACGCACTTGATTGACTATGGTTCCATTCGATTTGACCTAGGTTATGCATCAGCGATTGCAACCGTGTTATTTATTATTATGATTAGTGCAAACTTAATTGTCCAAAAATTCTTAAGAAGGATGGGTGAGTAATATGCAAGCTGTTCAAAAGTTTATGATGCAACGTAAAATTAAAAAACGCAAAAGACTCAACCGTTCATTAGGTGGCGATATTGCCTTATTTATTTTACTGGCAATATTTGGGATATTTTCAGCATATCCATTAATTATGACAGCATCTAATGCATTTAAGCCATTAGATGAGCTCTTTGTTTTCCCACCAACATTACTACCTAGAAATATCACATTTAATAACTTTAGAGATTTATCAGAACTTATTGGTAATTCATGGATTCCATTTTCTAGATATTTCTTTAATACAATCTTTATTACGATAACCGGTACTGCAGGACACGTTCTGATTGCAAGTATGTGTGCATACCCACTAGCTAAATATAAATTTCCAGGTTCAAAAATTATCTTTATGCTCGTTGTATACTCACTGATGTTTGCACCTCAAGTTACAGCAACGCCAAACTATATTATTGTTTCTTGGATTGGATTAATTGATACACCGTTTGCGATCATCTTACCGGCAATTGCTTCCTCATTAGGGTTATACTTAATGAAGCAATTTATGGAACAAGTACCAACAGAGTTAATTGAATCTGCAAAAATAGATGGTGCAAGCGAATATCGTATATTTTTCCAAATTGTGATGCCACTGGTTAAACCAGCATGGTTAACATTAATTATTTTACTCTTCCAAAGATTATGGACAACTGATGGTGGTGCATTTATCTTTAGTGAAGAATTTAAGCCGTTATCGTTTGCATTGCGTCAAATTGCACAAGGCTCTATTGAACGTGCAGGTACCGTTGCAGCGGTTGCATTTATTATGATGATTGTTCCAGTTGTGTTCTTTATATTCTCACAATCTAAGATTGTAGAAACATTTAGTACATCTGGTCTGAAGTAGGAGGATTATATGAAATTATTTACACTTATCTCTCTTATATTTACATTACCAATAAACTTTTCAATCATACGTTATAACTATTCATATTATGGTGAAGTAATTCATTCAGCACCAGGTTTAAGTTATGCTCAAACATTTAGTGATCGCACATTAGGTGTCGATTTAGTTAGTCCAGAAGATTTAGTCGTTTTTGAAAATGAAATATTTGTTATATCCAGTGGATCAAATGCTTTAGCTGTGGTCAATGATAACTTTGCATTAGAACATTATTTTAAAGACTTTTTAATTTCAGAAGATTATAGAGACTATTTATTTGAAACAGTCGCAGATTTAGAAGACACCTTTAATCTTTATAAACTTGAGATTTTAGATGGTATTCAAACTGCTGGTAATGAAGCAACAACAAGTATTGATGATTTAGAGTTTTTAGCAAACGATAGAAAAACATTCTTTAATGATCAAGTAGACCAAATGATTGATGGTAATTTAGCACTAGCAAATCAAAATTATGTACCAACTCAATTAGGTCAATTGTTAACTACCACAAATAGTGGTATTACAACCATCTATAATGAAGCTAAAGCAGAAAATGAAGCAACGAGAGTTGATTTAGATTTAGATGCAACCAAACCAATCCCGGTACTAGAATTAGTAACAACAGTTGAAAGAAGTGAAGTATTAAACTTCTTAGAACCGTTAACACTAAATACACCTATGGGATTAGATGTTGCACACACAGGTATTTATATTGCAGATACCAATAACAACCGTATTGTTAAATTAAATCATCACTTTGAAGTCATTGATATCTTTCAAGAAATTGATGATATTACATTTGATGAACTTGATTTTATGCCACTTAAAGTGACAACCGATTCTACCGGTAGAATGTATGTTGTTGCCAGAGATGTTTTCGAAGGTATTATTGAGCTTGATACAGATGGTTCATTTAACCGCTTTACAGGTGTTAACCCAATTACTTTAAGTCCGATTGATATCTTTAACCGTTTTTGGATGAGTGATGCACAAATTGATAAACTACCAAAGTTTTTACCAACCAGTTATACCAATGTCACGATGAGCGAAGAAAACTTTATTTATGCAACATCTTTAGCATCTACAAATAACTCAGATAATATGATTCAACTTATCAACCCGAAAGGTGTTGATGTCTTAATACGTAATGGATACCATGTACCAAAAGGTGATATTCATTTTGTTGAAGGCATGAATAACTATGTTGTTGATGGTCCATCAAGACTTGTTGATGTTGCTATATACAAAGATGGTATCTATACAGTCTTAGATGCAAAACGATCAAGATTATTTACCTATGATGCTGAAGGTAACCTACTTTATATCAACGGTGAAGCAGGCCAACAATTAGATAAGTTTACCAGTGGTGTTGCCTTAGATTATTTTGGCGACAACTTGTTAGTCTTAGATAAAGACTTAAGAACTGTTGTTGTTTATGAACATACAGAATTTGGTCAAACTGTTAATGAAGCAATTTATCACCATGAACGTGGTGAGTTTGAACAAGCAGCTAGACTATGGGAAGAAGTACTTGTCTTAAATACAAACTATGAGGTTGCTTACAATGGTATTGGTAAATACTATTTAAGAAAAGGTGACTATGAAACAGCGATGGAATATTTTAAGTATGGTTATGATAAATACTATTATTCTAGAGCGTATAAGTCCTACAGAAATCAACTTATAAAAGAAAATTTTGGTTATATCTTTTTAGCGATTTTAGCCCTACCTACTGCATTTATAGTTTATAAACAAATTAGAAAAAGAAAGGATAGCATAAAATAATGAACAAACTTAAACTTATTATTAATGATTACCTATCCTTTCCTAAATATATATTAATGCATCCATTTGATGGGTATGATGAATTTAAAACAGAAAAGAAAGGTAAACTGAGCGTTGCATTAGTTTATATCGCTTTGTTTGCTTTACTACGCATTTTAACCTATCAATATGAAAGCTTTTTAATTAATGAACGTAATCCAATGATGATCAACAATTTACAAGAAATATTTGTGGTTGGCTTACTTGTGATATTATTTGTTACAGCCAACTGGTCTGTGACAACATTAATGGAAGGTAAAGGTAAGTTTAAAGAAATATTAATGGTCACTGGATATGCTTTATTTCCAGTAATCATCATTGGTTATCCAGCATTATTTATCTCAAACTTCTTAACCTTAGATGAAATGGCATTTTATACACTTGCAATGGGTATTGCATATTTCTTAACAGGTTGGATGTTATTTATGGGTATTTTAAACATCCATCAATATGGCTTATTAAAAACCATCATGGCATTTATAGCAACCGCCGTTTCGATGATGGTTATGATGTTTTTAGGCTTACTATTCTTTGATGTGATTCAGCAAATTATAGCGTTTATCTCAGCAATTATTGAAGAATTGGGGTTACGACGATGAAACTATTTATTCAAAAACATTATATTAAATTAATCATTGGTGTCTTGTTTGTTGCCTTACTATTGTTTATAGCAATCGGTATACCTTTATCGAAGGCAAGTTATACATACCAAACTACACAAGCATTTGATACAACCGGTTTTATGGATGCACAAGATGCAACAGAAACAAACCAGTTAGTGTCCTTTAATGATCAGTATGAACTATACTTTGATGAAACAACATCTCACTTTAGTGTACTGGATAAATTTACAGGTTATATATGGTTATCCAACCCTCAAACTAATGATACAAGACCGGGTACAACCCCTGCTGCTAGAAATAGACAAATGGCTACATTAGAATTTAACTATTATAATGATGCAGGTTCTGTTACAACTGCGAACAACTATGCATTAAGTATTTCTCATCCGGCGGGTGTTAAAGATCCTGCGGGTAAACGTACCTATCAATTTAAATATCTTGATAATGGATTTCAAGTGCTTTATACCATTGGTTCTGATGATATAACAAACCTATATTTTCCAAAATACATTCCAGCAGAATTAATGGCTACATTTGATGAAGAAATTCAATCCAGATTACAACTATATGCATATTTAGGTTATGATGAAGCACTCGATGCTTACCATATATTAAATTATGAATCAGATTTAAGTGTCGGTGTTAAAAGAATCTTATTTGAAATATTTTATGAAACTTTAGAATTTACTGAAGAAGATATTCAAGAATTAAACTACCAGTTTGGTATTGTAGAAGAAATTAGTCGTGTCCAATTTAAAATAGGGGTCGAAGTAACTTTAGAAGACTACGGTATTAATACCAAAATCATTAAAGATTCAATCGTTGAAACTGGTGGTAGACTTTCTGAAATCTCACTGTATCCTATGTTTGGCACAGCACATATGATTGTTAACGATCAGCCATCTGAAGGTTATATTTTCATACCAGATGGGAGTGGTGCCATTATGGAATTTAACAATGGTAAAACCAACCAAGCAGCGTATAGAAAACGTATGTATGGTATGGATTTATCACAAATGCCTATGAAAATGGCTGAACAACAACAAAAATTAAACTTACCAGTTTTTGGTATGGTGAAAGAAAACAATGGTTTTGCAGCAATTATTACCCAAGGCGATGCCATGGCATATGTCAATGCTGACGTATCGAATCGTCGTGACTCATATAACCGTGTGTTTGCATCATTCCAAGTCAGAGAAACTGAACAAGTTATTTTAGGTTCTGGTTTTAACCAATATGGTGTGACACTACTAACTAAAGATATTGTTCAAACAGACTTTGAAGTTGCATTCCACTTTTTAAGTGGTACAGACAATAACTATGTGGGTATTGCAAACGTCTACCGTGATTATTTAATTCATGAAAAAGGTTTAACTAAAACAGATGAAACAACAAAAACTGTTTTAACAGCAGAGCTACTTGGTGCATTTGATAAAAAGGATTTCTTCTTAGGTATTCCTTATACAAGATTAGATAGTTTAACAACATTTGATCAAGCATTAGAAATTATTAATGCTTTAGAACAACGTGGTATTACTGATATCAATGTCAATTACTTAGGTGTTGCAAACGGTGGATTAGATAATCAAATGTTTGATAGAAATCGTATTCCATCTGTCTTAGGTGGCAGTGATAAGTTTGCAAGTTTTTCAAACTTACTTGAATCTAAAGGGATTAACCTATATCAAAATGTTAACTTTGCCTCAACCAAAGCGTATCGTGGTTTATTAGATAAATCCATTTACAATACGAAACGTATACGTGGATCAGAATCCATGCTTTACAGTTATCACTTGCCATCTCTTTTACCAGAATCTGAAGTAGCAACGGTTTCAAGTGATGGTAGTCAATATTTAATTAATCCACTTTATTATGAAGCACAATATAAACAATTTAGTAAACAAGTGTATACATCAGGTTTAAGCTTAAATATTATTGGTTCTCAAATTGTTTCAAACCATGATTACAACAATACAATTTATAAACAAGATGCTTTATTGATTCAAGAAAACTTATTACAACAAATCAATGAAGATATCTTAATTTCAAGTCCATTAGGATTTGCAATTCCATATGGCACAAGTTTTGATAATGTACCAACAGAAACAACGCTTTATGGCTTAATTGACTATGCCGTACCATTTATGCAACTTGTCATAAGTGGTATGAAAGAATATACTGGTGACTCGATGAACTTATCAAGTAACCGTAGTCCACAGTTCCAATTTTTAAAAGCTTTAGAAACTGGATCAAACATTAAATATACATTATCTTATGACAGTTCACAAAAACTATTAAATACACAACACAATGAATATATGTCAACCCATTATGTCAACTGGTTAGATGTTATTGAACAACAAGTTAAAACCTTAAATGGCATGAAAATTGCCGAAGGTTATTTGGTAAATCATGAAAAATTAAGTGGTTTTAATAACGTGTATAAGGTGCAATATTCAAATGGTTTAGAAATCATCATTAACTACAACTTATTTAATGTCGTTGTCGATGGTAACGTAGTTTCTGGAATGAATTACTATATAACGAAAGGAGCCCTCTAATGCAAGATACAGCGTCAAACAAACAACTAAATCCTAACGGTAAGAAGAAGTTTGAAATGACATATAAACGTCAAAAACTGTTATGGGCAGTTGTATTCTTGTTGCCATGGTTTATCGGCTTATTGTTACTATTTATTGTGCCGTTTTTCCAATCGTTAAATTATAGTTTTTATAAACTTACACCACAAGTAGGCTCCATTTTATTTGAACATGTTGGTTTTGATAACTATTTATATGCATTAAATCAACACGTCAGTACATCGACTTCAACAAGTTTTAGTGTTGAAATGATTAATACAATGACGGATGTTGCCTTTAACTTACCGGTATTATTAATCTTTAGTTTATTTATGGCCGTATTATTAAACATGAAGTTTAAAGGTCGAGCGATCGTTCGTGCTATATTTTTCGTACCTGTTATATTAAACTCTGCTGCAGTTGCATCTGCACTTGGTGGTGGATCTATTATGACGGAAATTTTAGAACAACAAGGTATTGGCCAAATATTTGACTTACACTTTTTCCTTCTACAAACGGGCATACCAGAGTTTATGGTGAACTTTGTTGTCGGATTAATCGACCGAATTTATGATATATTATCATTAAGTGGGGTACCAATTCTACTATTTTTAGCAAGTATTCAATCTATACCTAAACATTTATACGAAGCAGCAAAAATCGAAGGTGCAACTGGTTATGAAACATTTTGGTTAATTACACTACCAAATGTGAGTCCACACATATTAACGGTTGTTGTCTACGCACTTGTAGATACATTCTTAACATCACCAGTTTCTGGTATTATTCAACATGAATTAAATACACAAAACTGGGGCTTAAGTTCAGCAATGGCGTGGATTTATGTCCTCTTCATACTTGGTACTTTACTTGTAGTCTTCTTACTAGCAAAAATATTTAAAGTAGGAGGGTCACACTATGAACATTAAAATTACAGCAGATCGTACTTTAGGTAAACTTACCTTAGTTGAAGCAGCTAAAGAACACGGTAAACAATTAAGACGTATTCGTAAGTTCCAAAGTATCTTATTATCTGTATTACGTGGCCTATTATTAGGTGGGTTATGTTTCATTATTTTATACCCAGTCATCCAACAAGTTTTACTAGGTCTTAGAGCACCAATTGATTCAAACGACCCTTCAGTTATTTGGATTCCTAAAAACTGGAGTTTACAAAACTTTGAATTAGCAGCCATCGTATTAGATTATTGGAACTCCTTGGTAAATACCTTTAAACTCAGTGGTATATCCATGGTGTTACAAGTTGCATCTACAGCACTAGCAGGTTATGCATTTTCTAGACTTAAATTTAGAGGAAGTAATATATTATTCTTCTTTGTTATATTAACAATTATTATTCCACCGCAAGCTTTATCATTAGCTCAATACTTATATTTTAGAGAAATAGGTATTGTTGGTAGTGAAAATGCAATTTATTTAATGAGTGGATTAGGTCAAGGTATACGTAGTGGTATTTTCATCTACATCTTTAGAAGTTTCTTCCAAGGGCTACCTAAAGAGTTAGAAGAAGCGGCTCAAGTCGATGGTGCATCTGTCTTTAGAATATTTTGGAATGTTATGTTGCCAAATGCTAGAGGTGCGATAGTTACTGTTGGGTTATTTGCATTTGTATGGCAATGGAACGATACATATTATGCATCGATCTTTAACATCTTATCTGAAGCATTCCCGATTTTAACGATGCGTCTCGTCAACGCAGCTGAAAATGTCTATGCGGCATTATTCTATACAGGTGGTTTAAGCTTAATTGGTCAAGACGTTTGGTCTAACCCAATGTTTTTAGCAACTATTTCTAACGTTGCTGCATTACTCATGATGTTACCACTTCTAATTATGTATCTATTTGTCCAAAGACAATTCGTTGAATCGATAGAAAGAACAGGTATTGTAGGCTAATGAAAAAAGAAAATAAAACTTATGATAAAAGTTTATATCAAAAATTAAATACAATTGCTGATTGGATTATTCGATTAATTGTTATTAACGTATTAATTATTGTAACAAGCTTACCAATTGTAACCTTATATCCAGCATTAATTGCTGGATATAAGATGTTTCATAAGTTCTTGAAAAAAGAAGAAACACCAATCTTTAAAACTTACTTTAAGTTTTTTATAGAAGATTTTAAACAAAAATTAAAAATCGGATTTATTTTAGCAGCAGCTATTTTTGTCGGCGTCATTAACTTAACAATCTACAATGACTTTTTAGAAGCCAATCCATCGCCAATGAACTTAGTTGGTCAATATGTGATGATTATTATGGTGTTAAGTGTCTTATTTGTTGCAATGTATACATTACCAATTATGGTTGTATATCCAAATACAAATATATGGCTCATGATTAAGTTTGCATTCTTCTTAAGTGGTAAGTTTATCTTTAGAACGGTACTTGCAGTCATTATATTATTTATACCGATTGTATTATTCCTACATCCATTACTCGTCTTAGTTTTAGTCTTTATGGGTATGTCAGTGATGGTTTTACTTTATGCATTAATCTTTAGAAATGTTGTTGAATATATAGAAAGTTTGGATAAGGCCAATGTTTAAACTAGGTATTGATCGTATTGATGAATATTTACACCTATTTGAAGGTAAACGTGTTGGTTTGATTACCAATCCAACTGGCGTGAATTCATCGTTAGAACTTACTGCAGATATATTAAGTAAGAAGGTCAACTTAACAACTTTATATGGTCCTGAGCACGGTATACGTGGAGATGCAGAAGCAGGTGTTCATGTTGAAAGCTACTTTGATAAAGCACTGGGCTTAGAAGTACATTCACTATACGGTAAAAACAGAAGACCTAATGTAGAGATGCTTAAAAATGTTGATGTTTTATGTTTTGATATGCAAGATGTTGGGGCGAGATTTTATACATACATTTATACAATGAGTCATGCGATGCAAGCAGCAAAAGAACATGGACTTAAATTTGTTGTATTTGATAGACCAAATCCGGTAGGACATCGACTTGAAGGTAATATTTTAGATTTAAAATACCGTTCATTTGTTGGGTATTATCCAATCCTACAACGTTATGGCATGACCATAGGTGAACTTGCATTATATTTTAATGAAGTACAAAATATTGGTTGTGACTTAACGGTAATACCAATGACAGGTTATAGCTATGATAAAGATTTTATGGACTATAACCTACCTTGGTTAGCACCAAGTCCAAATATTCCTACTTTAGATAGTGCACACATTTATTTAGGTACTTGTGTGTTTGAAGGCACAAACGTTAGTGAAGGTCGTGGCACAACCAGACCATTTAGTATGATTGGTGCACCGTTTATCGATGCAGATGATCTCGCTAAAAAGGTGAGTGCTTGGCAAACACCGGGCATATTAGTTAGACCAGTACATTTTATTCCGAATTTTAGTAAACATGAAGGGAAAAATTGTTCTGGTATAGAAATATTTTTAAGAGATAAAAACATATTTGAACCTGTAAAATTTGGTTACAAACTTCTTGATTTAATTAGAAAAGATTATAAAGAGTTTGAATTTCGAGTCCCCTGGACTGAAGGTAGCAATCAAATGATTGATTTATTAACTGGTGATAATAAGTTAAAAACAAGTGTGGATTTAGACCTCATATTTGAAGGGTTTAAACAAGATGAAAAAATATTTGAACAATCAATTAGGAGGTTCAAGCTTTATGCGTAAATTTGATATGAATAAATTAACAACTCAAGAAAAAATTGGACAACTGATTGTTGCTGGTTTTTACGGTACAACAGTCACACCAGAAATTGAAAAACTTATCCGTGAATATAAAGTAGGTAACATTTTACTATTTTCAAGAAACGTAGAATCAGCAGAACAATTATTTAAGTTAAACCAAGATTTACAAAAAATAGCAATGGAAGAAATGGGTATACCACTATATATTACTATTGATCAAGAAGGTGGTATGGTCACACGTATTTTTGAGGATGCAACATTTTTCCCTGGAGCCATGACCATTGCTGCAACCAATGAAGTAGATAATGCTTATAAAATTGGTGATTTAATGGGTAAAACATTAATTGACTTAGGTATTAACATGGATTTAGCACCAGTATTAGATGTCAATAATAATCCGAAAAATCCAGTCATTGGTGTACGTAGTTTTTCAGATAACCCAGATAAAGTTGCAGCATTTGGTAATGCGTATATTGAAGGTTTACAAAACCATATTGTAGCAACAGCAAAACACTTTCCAGGTCACGGCGATACACATGTAGACTCACACTTAGCACTACCAAAAGTAGAAAAACCATTATCTGAATTAGAAAAGTTTGAATTTAAACCATTTAAAGCGGCGATTAAAGCAGGTATTGATGCGATTATGTCAGCACATATTAACTTTACGCATTTAACTGAAAATGGTTTACCTGTTACATTATCAAAACGTGCTTTAACAGGTTTATTACGTGAAGAAATGGGCTTTGAAGGTTTAATTATTACCGATGGTATTGAAATGAAAGCAATCCATGATAATTACGGTACGATTGAAGCGACTTTAATGACTGTCAATGCGGGTGCAAACCTTGTATGTATCTGTCATGATCTACCATATCAAATTGGTGCATCTGATCGCTTAAACAAAGCACTAAAAACCGGTGAGTTATCTATGGATACTTTAAATGAACGTGTTGCACGTACTTTAAAGTATAAAGAAAAACTAAATGTTGATTTAACACGTACTTATGAAGATGTTAAAGCGGATGTTGAATCTGAGAGTTCTAAATTGTTTTCACGTCAAGTTGTAGAAGATGCAGTGACTTTAATTAAAGGAAATCCATTTAAATTAAGTGGTAAGACATTAGTTATTTCTACCAACCCTGAAGCTACTACCATTGCTGATGAAGACTCACATAAATCAACACTAGCACGTCGCTTACGCCAAAATTTCAAAGATGTGACAGTACTTGAAGCAAATGTTAATCCAAATGAATCACAAAGAAAGCAGTTAGTCTCAACCGCGCAAGACTTTGACCAAATAGTTTATACATCGTATAATGGAAATGTTTATCAAAGTCAAATTGAACTTATTGATAACTTAAGTGCGTTAAACAAAGACTTACATGTTTTAGCCTTAAGAAATCCATATGATTTATATTACACAAAAAATATTAAAAATTATGTAGCCTTTTATGAATACACACCAAACTCTATTGAAGCGGTTGTTAAGTATTTAGAAGGTACACTTAAACCAAAAGGAGTTTCGCCGATTGTTTATGAGTAAGATAGTAAGCATTGATGGTGGAGGCACTAAAACCTTAGCAGTCTTATATGATGAAAATGGTCAAGAACTTCAGCGTGTTATGAAAGGATCTAGTAATTTTGCAGTCGATGTAAAAGATGCATTAGATAATTTAAAAACCACGCTTAATGACATGAATCTAGAAGATGTTCAAAGCATTCATATCGGACTTTCAGGTTATAGTATGGTTCCAAACAAAGATAACTTAATAAAAGATTTGGAAAAAACTTATCATACACGTGTTTTCATTTATCCAGATGCACACTTAGGACTTTACTCAGCATATGATGCGAAAACCCCATTAATTTATGTTGTAGGTGGTACTGGAAGTATCGTGTATAGTTTAGTGGATGGTCAAATGAAACGCTATGGTGGTTATGGACATCTATTTGGCGATCCAGGCTCTGCATATAACTTCGTTATGGATATCTTTAAAGATTGTCTACATCATTTAGATTATGGTAAACCTTTAAATGAAGTACAACAAAGTTTATTAAACGATTTAAATCTTACAACAAACGAAGATATTATAGGTTATACACACAAGGTGAAAAAACAAGATATAGCCAAACTTGCAAGAAATATTACAAACCACCAACATCCATATGTTTTAGAAAAAATACAAGTTCAAGCTAAATTAATTGCACAAAGTATTATCGAAGTTTCTAAATCTATTAACACTACAAAACAGTGGATGATTGCCTTACGTGGCGGATTTTTAGAATCCGCACCAAATTTAAAAGATGAAGTCTTAAATATATTAAATAAAAATAAAGTAAATTACATATTAAATCGGGATGTTAAAGAAGCGGTATATGGCGGTTATATACTATCTAAACTATCCAAAGGAAAGGAATAATAATTATGGTAGACATAAAATCTATTACAACTGAACAGCGTAATAAACTAACTAAAAACTTAGATGTGAGCTCAACAAAAGAAATATTAACGATGTTTAATAATGAAGACAAAAAGGTTCCGCTTGCAGTCGAAAAAGAAATTGATAAGATTGCAAACTTAGTAGACGAAATCTCTAAAAGATTAGCAGATGGTGGTAGACTATTTTATATTGGAGCCGGCACATCTGGTCGCCTGGGTGTTTTAGATGCATCCGAATGTGTACCAACCTTTGGTGTAGCAGAAGATATGGTCATTGGTGTTATTGCCGGTGGCGATAGAGCGCTAAGAATTGCTGTAGAAGGTGCAGAAGATAATGAAGAAGCTGGCGTTGAAGATCTTAAAAACTACAACTTTAGTGCACAAGATATTGTTGTAGGACTAACGGCAAGTGGTCGTACACCTTATGTTATTGCAGCCATGAAATATGCAAAATCCATTGGTGCTAAAACAGGTGGTATTACAACTTCTGAAAATGCACCGTTATCTAATATTGTTGATTTTCCAATAGAGGCAGTCACTGGTGCAGAACCACTTACTGGTTCTACACGTATGAAATCAGGTACAGCACAAAAACTAATTTTAAACATGATTTCAACAGCAACCATGGTAAAACTTGGCAAAGTTTATGAAAACCTCATGATTGATATTCAAATGAGTAACGATAAACTTGTATCTCGTGCCGTTGGTATTGTTGTTGAAGTTACTGGTGTTGGTGAAGATGTTGCCAAACTATATATCGATAAATTTAAATCTGTTAAACATGCAATTTTCGCAATTATCTCAAAAATTGATGATAGTGAAGAAATTGATAAAGTGTTAAACAGGTTTAATGGTAATATAAGAGAAGCACTCAAATATTCTATGACTTTAGGAGATATTTAATATGAAAGATATGTTAGTTCATTTATATAATTTAGATTTTAATATGAAAATGCCTGCAAAAGATGTTATAATTGTTAGAGCACTTTCCCCAAATAGTGATAAAATTATCACATTTGTCGAAAATAACTTCTCAAAAGGTTGGGCTGCAGAAGCCAAAGCAGCGCTTTATAAGAGCCAACCAACATGTTTTGTTGCATTACACGAAAATAAAATTGTTGGTTTCGCAGCTTATGATGCAACAGCAAAAGGCTATTTTGGTCCAATCGGTGTTGACCAAACTTTACGCGGGAAAAATATAGGGAAGGCTTTAATTTTACATACTTTAGAGGCTATGTATCATGATGGTTACGGTTATGCAATCATCGGTGGTGCAGGCGAGGGCGTCCTAGATTTTTATAGAAAAACCGTGGATGCAATAGTCATTGAAAAAGAAGGCAATGTATACAATAGATTAATAAGAGGTTGATAGATTGAAAGTAGAAATTTTTAAAGATAAAGAAACCTTATATAGGTCGGTATCAGATTTTTATATCAAGGCAATTAACGAAAAGCCGAATATGACATTAGGGTTAGCAACAGGTACAACACCAATTCCCTTATATAAAAATTTGATTGAAGCATACAAAAACAAACAAGTATCATTTAAGGATATAACAACATTTAACTTAGATGAATACATTGGTTTAGATGAAACACATGAAGCATCTTACGCTTACTTTATGAGAAATCAATTATTTGATCACATTGATATCAAATTAGAAAATACTTTTATTCCAAGTGGGACGTTAGAACCGAAAGAAGCAATTCAAACTTTCCAAAAAGCATTGGACGCACATCAAGTGGATATTCAATTACTAGGATTAGGTTCAAATGGTCATATTGGGTTTAATGAACCTGGCACACCATTTGACTCCACAACCCATCAAACGGATCTTGCATTATCAACAATTGAAGATAATTCTAGAATGTTTGACTCAATCGATGATGTACCTACACAATCCATTACCATGGGTATTCAAGATATTATGCGTGCATCTAAAATCATATTAATAGCAACTGGTGAACAAAAAGCAGAAGCTGTTTATGGTATGATTCATGGCCCAGTAGATGAAAGTTTACCAGCATCGATTTTACAAAAACATAAAGATGTAGTCATCTATTTAGATGAAGCAGCAGCATCAAAATTAAAATAGAAAGCAGGTATATATTGATGGCATTAAAAAATAAATTAAAACTAGATCCTACATATGAACCAGCCATACTTTATTTTAATCAATTTAAAGAGGAAGTACTGGCATCTAATGATTATGAAGCATTAACAGTTGTTGTTGAAAGAATGGATGGCTTTAACGAAAGTTATACAACCAACATTTTTAAAGACCCTCAAAAATTACAACAAAACTTATTTTTTGCAGACCGTTTAGTAAAAACCTTACTTTGGTTATATGGCGGTTATAAAGTAACAATTGTTGGTAATCAAGCGATTTACGAGTCTATTAAGAAGACTTATCTTGAAGGTGATAGATTATTTGATTCTAAATTTATGAGTCGTATTTATGGTAAACCTTTTGAAGTTGTTTATAGTGATGAAGTCCCTAAATTAATTAAAGGTGATAGTCCAATTGGTAAACACTTAAAAGGTAACCGCATTGGTTTTGATGCTGGTGGATCAGATATGAAAGTATCTGCAGTTGTAGATGGCAAACCAATCTTTAGTACTGAAGTGGTTTGGTTTCCAAAATTAAATAGTGACCCAAACTACCATAAGGAAAACATTCGTAAAGTTATTAAAATGGCAGCTGATAAATTACCAAGTGTTGATGCACTAGGTGTATCTAGTGCTGGTGTTTATATTCATAATGAAGCACGTGTTGCATCATTATTTATTGAAGTACCAGATGATTTATTTGAACAACATGTTGTTAATATATACAAAGATATTGCAAAAGAATTAAATGTACCACTTGAAGTTGCAAACGATGGTGATGTGACAGCCTTGGCAGGTTCTATGAGTTTAGGTAAAAATAAACTCTTAGGGATTGCAATGGGTACATCTGAAGCAGTGGGTTATATAAATGCGGATGGTAATGTAACAGGATGGTTAAATGAATTAGCGTTTGTACCAGTAGACTTTCAACCAAACGGTCCAATTGATGAGTGGAGCTTAGATATGGGTACTGGTAATAAGTACTTTAGTCAAGATGCAGTCATTCGTTTAGCTGAAAAATCAGGTATTACATTCCCAGAAGATATGCCACTGGCAGAACGCTTAAAAGTTGTACAAAATTTAGATGAAAAAAGTCAAACTTATCAAGAAATATATAAAACAATTGGTACATATTTAGGTTATACCTTAGCATATTACGAAGAGTTTTATGATATTGAAGAAGTTTTATTATTAGGTCGTGTAACATCAGGTTTAGGTGGACAAATCATCGTTGATGTTGCAAAAGAAACCTTAAAAGAAAACTTCCCAGCATTAAGCAAGAAAATGAATATCTCACTACCTGATGAAAAAGCACGTCGTGTTGGTCAATCCGTTGCAGCAGCAAGCTTAGTGAAACTATAAGAGGTTAGAAATAATGGAAAAATATAATCAAACAACAGAATTTTACGTACCAGATAATAAACCATTAGAAGAAGCGATTAAACGTACCACACATATGGCAGTTTTAGCACACCACGATGATATTGAAATTGGTGCAATCGACGGTGTTCTACAAACATTTCAAAAACCAGATAAATGGTTCTTTGGTGTGGTTGTAACCGATGGATCAGGTTCTTCTCGTGGTGGAAATTATGCACATTATACCAATGAAGAAATGATGAAAGTACGTAATTTAGAACAAAAAAAGGCAGCTTATTTAGGTGAATATGGTTTGCAAGCGTTTATTAATTCACCATCTAGCCAAACAAAAGATCCAAACGATACTGTGGTTGTAGAAGAAATTAAAAAAATGATTTTAGATGCACAACCTGAAGTACTTTATACACATAACTTAGCTGATAAACATGATACACATATTGGTGTTGTAACTAAAACAATTAAAGCAATCCGTTTATTACCAAAAGATAAACGTCCTAAAAAGTTATATGCTGTTGAAGTATGGCGTGATTTAGATTGGCTAAATGACGATGAAAAAGTAGCATTTAGTGTTGGACATAGACCCAACCTAACAAATAGTCTAGTTGAAGTATTTGACTCACAAATTGATGGTGCTAAACGTTATGATTTAGCGGCAATTGGTCGTAGACTTGCAAATGCAACTTTCTCAAATGCACATGCAGTGGACCAATCAGATCAAGTTGTTAACGGTATGGATTTAACACCTTTAATTGAAGATGATTCATTAGATATGGTTGAGTTCATTTTAGCTGCAATTGATCGCTTTAGATTAGATGTTGAACAAAAAATAAGAAAAATGTTATAAAATAATGTTGGCTTACTGAACTTGTTTTATACATCTTTTTTGAATAGATTTTTAGTAAAATCATGATTAATTTCATGGTTTTATTTTTATTTATGAACATAAAATAAAATGTCATCTCACGTGTATACAGATGTAAACATCTGTTTATATTGCACAATACTTGATTCAAGGGTGTTAATTCCAATAAATATGTAAGCGTTTTATAATATTGGTTGACAAATGGATTTAAAAATTATAAAATAGAAACATCAAAACATAACTACACGAGTAGCAATAGTAGAAGGAAGGCGTAAAAATGAAAGAAAATATTTTAAACGGTTATAAGATTGCAAAAGAATTATACAGGGAAGTTGGTGTGGATATAGATCAAGCGATAGAAAAACTTGAGTCGATTCCAATCTCAATTAATTGTTGGCAACTAGATGATGTTGAAGGATTTGAAGTTAATCAACATCAAACATCTGGCGGCATTCAAGCAATTGGTGATTATCCAGGCAAACCAAATAATATTGAAGAGTTTAGGGAACAATTAGTCCAAGTACTGGATCAAATACCTGGTAAAAAGAAAGTAAACCTACATGCAATCTATTTAGATTCTAAGGAACACGTTGAAAGAAATGAGATTGAACCAAAGCATTTTGAAAGTTGGGTCCAATTTGCTAAACAACATAATATCGGCCTTGATTTTAATCCTACGTTATTTTCTCACCCTCTAGCTAATCATGGCACTTTGTCAAATAGCGACCCTAAAATCCGTGAATTTTGGATTGAGCATGTTAAACGCTCAAGAACTATAAGTGAATATTTTGGTAAAGAATTAGGACAGCCTTCAATTCACAACATTTGGTTATCTGATGGCTTAAAAGAAGAACCAATCGATAAAGTTAAACCGAGAAAATTAATTATAGAAGCTTTAGATGATATATTATCTCGAAAAGTTGATAAAAAATATAGCATTGATGCGTTAGAATCTAAATTATTTGGATTAGGTAGTGAAGCTTTCGTTGCTGGTAGTCATGAGTTTTACTTAAACTATACAGCACAAAGTAATGCAATTAATACTTATGATATGGGACATTTCCATCCAACGGAAACTATTCATGATAAGCTTGCTACATTATTAGCTTTTGATAAAGATATTCATATTCATTTAAGTAGGGCGATTCGTTGGGATAGTGATCACGTTCCAGTTGTAGATGACCATATGGTAGCTATTACAAAAGAAATTGCACGCCAAAATGCTTTTGACAAAGTAAGTTTTTCAACAGATTGCTTTGATGCAAGTATTGATAGAGTAAAAGCATTGGCTATTGCAGGTAGAAGTGTAGCAAAAAGTTTATTAATCGCTTTACTAGAGCCGATTGATAAGTTAAAAGAATTTGAAAACAACAAAGATTTTACAAATAAACTTGCTTTATTAGAATACTCAAAAACATTACCATTTGGATTGGTATGGCAATATTATTGTGCAAAGCATGAAGTTAATACTAAGGAATGATTTTAAAAATGAATTATAGAAAAACAATTGCCGATGCAATGACTAGAGTATATAGACATGGTATGACAACAATCTCAGGTGGAAATATTTCTATGGTGGATAGTGACAATAATGTATATATTTCACCATCAGGCGTTGATAAGTCTGGATTAAAAGAAGAAGACATCATGAAGGTCTATACAGATGGAACAACCGAGGGTATTCATAAGCCTAGTGTAGAATTACCTTTTCATAAAGGTGTTTATGAAAAAAGGCCAGATATTAAGGTTTTAGTCCATGCTCATCCTAAAGATATTGTTGCATTAAGTGTTTCTAGAGTAATTCCAGATTTGAAATTATTACCAATATATGAGCAATATTTTAATAACATTGGTATTGCAAAATATGCTTTACCTGGTAGTCAAGCACTTGGGAATGAAATTTCTAAAACATTTGAAGCAGGCAACGACATTGTCATATTAGAAAACCATGGTGTCGTCATTGGTGCTCAAACAATGGATAGAGCATTAGGATTAATAGAAGCCCTAGAAGATATTGCAAAAATAAGTATTTTTGAAAGGTTATTTAAACAAAAATTACAATCAAATAAAAAACTATTAGATGTGAAAGCTTCTTACAAAATTAATGAAGAAATTAAACTTGACTATCATAAAGAACGTCTTGAAATCATATCCATTATAAAAAGATTATATGATCAACACATGATGAATGGACTATTTGGAGAAATTAGTGTCAGATTAGATGAAAATAAATTCTTAATAACCCCAAATTATAAGGATAGACTTAAGATACAAGCCGAGGATTTAATTGTTGTAGAAAATGATGAAGTAACTGGTCAACCGGATAAGTATTATCAATTACATCAAAAAATTTATGAAATAAATCCGGAAATTAACGCACTTATTTTCTCAACCCCACCAAATAGTATGGTATTTTCGGCACATGAAACACCGATTAACACAAATATAATTCCAGAAGGTTTTATTTTACTTAGAAAAATTGAAACTTATGAAATAGACCAAATATCTGAATTAATACATACATTGGGTAGACAGTTACCTGTTGCCCATTTACAAAGCAACTTTTATATTAGTTGTGGCAAAAATTTGTTACAAGCTTATGATCGTGTTGAAGTTTTAGAGTTTGGTGCAGCCTCAATACTAAGCTCTATGTTGATGGAAAAAGTGCATGTTATAAGTGATGAAGAAATTGAAAAAATAAACAAGGAGTTTAGTAACTGGTGACAAAAAATGTTATTGCCATTGATTTGGGTGCAAGTTCAGGCAGAGTAGTTTTAGGACAATACAAAGACAATAAAATTACATCAAAAATCATACATAGATTTACGACACATACCATGAGAAATAACGAAGGTTTATTTTGGGATATTGATAAAATATTTGATGAAATTTTAATTGGATTAAGTACTGTGAAAAAACATACTTCAGATGAGATTGAATCTATAGGTATTGATGCATGGGGCGTAGATTATGTATTACTCGATGATGAAGATAATCTAATGAATTTCCCATATCATTACCGTGATGACAGAACGAAAGGCACCATAGAAAAACTAAATTGTAAAATTGGAAACTCTATTATATATAAAAAAACGGGTATCCAATCAATGGAGATAAACACATTAAACCAATTATTGGTACATGATAGAAGCCAAATTGACAAAGCTAAATCGCTCTTATTTATTGCAAATTATATCGCATTCTTATTAAGTGGCAATAAAAGTATAGATCACAGTATTATGTCAACAACTTCGTTATTAAATGTTAATGATCTTACACTAGATAAAGATATTCTAAAAGCTATCAACTTGAACGCTTCTATATTTGAAGCATTCAAAAAAGAAGATGTTGTAGGCCACTTAAAAACAGACTATATAGATATTTTAGGACCACAGTTTAAAGACGCTAAAATACTTCAAATTATGAGTCATGATACGGCCTGTGCAGTTTTAGGAACTCCTTTAGACAATGCAAAAAGTACTTATATATCATCTGGAACTTGGAGCCTGTTAGGTGTTTTATTAGAAACACCAATAGTAAACAAAGAAGCTTATAAAGCTAACTTTACGAACGAATTAGGATATCAAAATCATGTAAGATTTATGAAAAACATAAATGGTTTGTTTGTCTTACAAGAGTTCTTTAAAGAAGTTAAAGTAGCTTCAAATGGTGAGACGTTTAAGCATTTAAATCAACAAAAGATTGATTACAACAAACTACGATTTATTGATATTGATCATAGCGACTTTCAAAAAGTAAAAAATATGAAATTCAAAATAAATCAATATCTAAGTCGTACACATCAAGAAAAGATTACTCAACTACACGAATATTATTTAACAATTATATTTAGTTTAGCATGTAACTATAAGAAATATATAGATGAGTTAGAAAACTTATTGGGTTATGAGTTAGATCAAATTCATATTGTTGGAGGCGGTAGTCAAAATGAACTACTATGCCAACTAACAGCAAATATTACGTATAAAAATGTTATTTCTGGCCCTTCGGAAGCTACAGTAATTGGCAACATACTCAATCAATTACTCATAACTAAAACAATACAAGATGAAAGTTCTATAAAACAAATAATTCAAAATTCCGAACAATTAAGAACATATAAAAGAAATGAAAACATTGATGATATATATCAAAAATACTTAGACACAATAGGAAGGTAAAAATAATGAAAAAAATAGTTTCGATTGTTATGCTTATTGGTTTTATGGCACTGTTATCAGGATGTGAAGGCGTTAGAGAAGAACCTATTTATGAAGATCTTGGTGATGAAATGATGATTGGTGCATGGGTTGCCCCACCACCAACTAAGGATAGTGAAGGTAATTACTTATATATAACTGAAGAGCATTATCAAAATATTAAAGATTCAGGTATCAAAGTTATATATGGATTATATGACAATACAATACCAGATATTCTTGCAGCATTGGATATGGCTGAACGAGTAGGTATTGATTACTACGTGTATCATTGGGGTCTAAGAGGATTATTTCAAGATGTATTTGATAGCCAAGGTAATCCAATCCCAGAGGAAGTAGAAAGTGATTTTGATACATTCAAGTCGATTGTAGATAACTTTAAAGATCATAAAGCATTTAAGGGAATTAAAATTTGGGATGAACCAAGTGCGGATTTATATAAAGGATTTGCATTGTATAAAACGAAATTTGATGAATACTTACCAGGCAAAGATTTTTATATTAACTTGTTTCCTACTTACGCATCTATTGCACAACGCGGTGGCGTAGATTACGAGGAATATGTATCACAATACGTAGATCTCATTGGTATGGAATTTATATCCTATGATCATTACCCACTAATGTTATTTTATGAAGAGTCTGTATTAACGGATGACTACTTACTCAACTTAGAAATTATTGCAAATCAGGCAGTAAAAAGTAATGTACCCTTCTGGTTATTCATACAGACAATAAGTTATTCAAATATTACTGGAACCCAAACAAGAAGACCAACTGAAGCAGATATTCGTTGGCAAGTTGCAGTAAGTATGGCATATGGTGCTAAAGGCATACAACACTTTACATATTGGACACCGATCGAAGGTGGCGTGGAAAGTTTTACTCCAGGTATGATAGAGGTTGATGGCACAAAAGGAGAGCTTTATGAAGCGGCTTCAAAAGTCAATCATGAAGTGTTAAATTTTGATCATGTTTATTTACAGTTTGATTGGAAAGGTGTTTTAACACATTCAGCTGATCCGGATGATGTCAATGTTAATTTTAGAATGATATCACCGTTAGAATCACATGAAAGAATTCGTTCAATTGAATCTGAAAATGATGTACTCATCGGAACATTTAAAGATAAGGATGATAATGACGGCTTTATGATTGTCAATTACGAGGATCCGTTCTATGGAAAAACCAATGAGGTGGAAATAAGATTTAAAGATGCAACACATGCAATTGTTTTCATCAAAGGTGAAAAAGAAACAGTTGAGCTAGACAAGGGTATATTAAGATATGATTTAGAAAGTGGCGAAGGTATATTCGTCATTCCATATTAAAAAATAGGAGAAAGATATGAAAAAAGTATACTTAACTATTGTGATAACCATCGTTTCACTAGTTTTAATGGCTTGTGATGTAACAGGTGGTGGTGGTCAAGAAAATGTTTTAAGAATTGACTTCGTAGAAGCAGGGCTTGGGCGCGAGTGGTTAGTACAACTCAAAGAAAAGTTTGAAGCGGAAAACCCTGGTGTAACAGTCAAATTAGAAGGTAATCCTAATATGACGGCGAATGCAGGGCCTAAGATTGAAAATAATAGAGACATTGCAGATATTTATTTCTTACTAGAAACAAACTGGCAACGTTGGGCAACAGCTGGGTATCTTGCAAATTTAGATGATCTGTATGCAAGTGAAGTTGAAGAAGGCTTAACAATGGAAGAAAAAATGGTTGATGAAGTCATTGACTTTGGAAAAATCAATGGGACATATTATGCGATTCCATGGAATGATGGGGTTACTGGTATAGTTTATAATGCTGGTATGTTTGAAGAAAATAATTGGGAAGTACCCGAAACCTTTGATGAATTATTAGCATTAGTAGAAACGATTAAAGAAGAAGGGCGAGGTGTTAAACCATTTACATGGCCAGGACAATACTCTGCTTATTGGAACTTTGTTGTTTATAACTGGTGGGCCCAAATAGAAGGTCTAGATGGTATGAAAGAGTTTTATGAGTTTGGAAGTCCAGAAGTATTTAAACAAGAAGGTAAACTAAAAGCTTTACAAGCATTTGAATTATTAATTGGTGATCAATCCAATAGTATGAATGGTGTTAACGGTCTAATTCATACAAACTCCCAAATGTATTTTATTAATGGCATTGCAGCAATGATTCCTAATGGTATATGGATTGAAAGTGAAATGCAACATGTTATTCCAGAAGGCTTTAGAATGAAAATGATGCAAACACCTACATTAGAAGGCGCAAAAGAACCTCTGATTAATAATCCACAATTGGGTGACTTCATAGTTGTACCAAAACATGCTAAAAATCTAGAATTAGCTAAAGACTTCTTAAGAATGATGGCAACAGATGAAGCATTAATGTTATACACTAAACTCACCGGAACACCGAGACCATTTAAATATGATCCAACACAAATTGAAGGATTAAGTGAATTTGTATTAAGTGCACTTGAAATTTGGAAAAACAGTAAACCATTATATGCAATTTCAAAAAATCCAATGTATTTTGCAAATGACTTAAATACATTCCCAAGAAGTGGTGCACCATATGGTGAAATTTATTTAGGTGATACTACAGCAGAAGAAGTATGGCAAAAAGATTATCAGTATGTTGTCAGTCGATGGGATGAATTTTTAAAAAACAATAATATGAACTAAGCGGGGTTTAATCATGAATAAGTCAACAAGTTATATAAAAAAATCTAAAGTCTTAAAGAATATATTTATCATTTCGATGTTGGCATTGCCAATACTACACTTTTTAATATTCTTTGTATACATTAATATCGACACCATACTACTATCTTTTCAAAGATTTAACTACAACACGGGTTCTTATCAATGGGTTGGTATGGACAATTTTAATAGACTTTATAGAGATTTTATAGAACTTGACGGTATTAAAACAGCTTTAATAAACTCTTTACTATTATTTCCGGTTACGAATTTTATAACCCTCCCACTGTCTATTATAAGTGCATATTTCCTATATAGGAAAGTTCCAGGCAACAAAATTTTTAGGATAATATTCTTTTTACCATCGATACTTTCAATCGTTGTTTTAACCATGTCGTTCCAATTTATGTTAGACCCATATTTTGGTCCAGGATCACAAGTCTTAAGATTTTTCGGATTGGATCCTGTTGGAGGTTGGTTTGGTAATAAAGGCACTGTTATGCCGGTGATATTCATTTACTTAATATGGGCAGGGATAGGATTTAATGTTGTCTTATTAAATGGTGCAATATCTCGTATTCCACAAGAGATTATTGAATCAGCAAGGTTAGATGGTATCGGTATGTTTAAAGAACTTGTTTTAATCGTTGTACCACTTGTTTGGCCAACAATCACAACATTATTCATTGTAGGAACAACCTCGGTATTTACTTTATTTCTACAAAATATGTTACTGGCAAATGGGGGCCCTAGTGGTGCATCCATGACAATTGCGTATATGGTTGTAGAAATGGTTCAAAACGGAAACTTAACAGATGCAGCCGCATTAGGTACTGCCTTTACATTAATAGGTGTACCAATCATTTTCTTAATTAAAAAGTTCATGGAAAAATTTGGCGATAATGTTGAATATTAATAAAAAAATAAAATTTAGAATAAAAACAAAAAAAGGAGAATATATATGGGATTCAAAAAAGCTTTTATATCTACAACAGCGTTGATCCTGATGATTATGTTGTTTGGCGTACAAACTACATTTGCCGCACAAACAAAAGAGGATTATCTTATAGATAATTTCGATAGTGGAATTTCTGAAGATACATGGGAGATTGTCAATGATGACAATGAAACAATTCAAATTGAAGAGCAAGCTGGCAACCTTCGATATGTTGGAGTAGGTGGGGAAGAAGCAATTGTTACAAAAGACCCACTGACAAGTGGTGAAGATGTTACAGGTTACAGTGTCCAATTTGATTTTCATTATCAATCAGATAATTGGGAACATTGGTATGCATTTGCATTTAATAAAGTAAGTGCAACTAATGGATTGGATTGGGGGAAAGGTGGATACTTACTAGGAAGAACAGGTAGTCTACAAGTCAACAATCCTAATGATTCATCATCTACAGGTGAAGCATTGGATATATTGGAGGTATTAACACCAGACATTCCAAGTGTTTCATTTAAAAACATCACGTTTAAATTTGTTTATGATAATGCCGATAAAACATTAGATATGTATTATGATTTAGCAGGAGATAATCCAGACCTAACAACAATTAGAGCAACTTATACATTTAATAGTTTAGATGTCAATGAAGATTATCACTTTGCAATTATTACATCATCAGCAGGTTTTGTATTTATAGACAATATGATTATTCATCAAACAACTGCAGATGGTGATGTAGAGTATTTAAATGAAACATTTGAAACAAACGAATTACCAGAAGAAATTGTTTTAATGACACCTGAACTTTATAGCTATGGTCCTGCAAAGTCATTAAAGATTGCAGATTCATCTATAGATACAAGAATAATTACAAAAGAAAGTTTTAGACCAGATCGTAGAGTATTTGAACCATTAACAATACAATTTGATTTAATGATTACAAATACATTAGACCAAAATAAATTAGGTTTTGTTTATGGATTAGAGTCACTTGAATCTGAAGCACTTGATGAAGGTGTTACTTATGTATTCTTTAGAAATGTTTTAGTTGAAGGTGTAGAAACTACATATATTTCAGCAAGTGTAGCTGATGGAGAAGCCTTAGTTAACAAAGCAGATCATGATTTAGGCATTAACTTAGCATTACTGGATGATTATGTAAACGTTGGTCTTAAGTTTAATAGTTATGGACAAACTGGAGTAAGTATTAATGGCGAAGTTAAAATTACTTTTGAAGGTAATGAAAATATAGGTCATTTTGGTTTCTTTGGTGAATCAGGAAATACTTATTTAGTTGACAATTTTGAAGCAATAGAAAGTGTATTTGATAATCAATCATATAGTCGTCCACTTCATAATAATTTTAATACAGGCTATGTAAATAGAAATGATTTTGAAATATTTAACTATATTGATAAGCGCCCAGGTAGCGAAGTGCCTTTATTTACATCAACGCAAGGTATCCATATCGCTGATGGAAAACTACACTTTGATGTCGTTAGTGAATCAAGTGCAATTTATACAATACCATCATTTAATGATTTCGAATTAAGATTTGATATATCAAACTTTGGTATACCTAGAACACCGATGAATGAAGACGGTGAAATTGATGGCGTTGAAATTCCTGACACATTCTATGTAGCAATTGGTATGGGTTATGAATCTAATGTAGAAAACTTCTGGAATGTAAGAGGTATTTATTTCCAAGATAGATTTGGCAATGCAACCATTGAAACAATGAACATACCTGGTGGAACATCGACTGCATTAACTCAAAAATTAAGAATGGGTACTGAAGAAAATATAGGTGAAACATTCCATTTTAAAGTGGTTGCATTAGAAGGTACAGTGAAGTTCTGGGTACGCCGAGGTAGCGATCCAATATCAATTTTTGATGGTGAACCACTAGCAACTTACACAAATGTTGATACAAAAGGACGTATTGGTATTTCAACATCCGCTTTAGGTTCTTATAGTTTAGATAATTTAAGGATTGTACCAATTGGTGAAAATTTAGTACCAGAAATTGAAGATTCAAAATCACCTGCAGATTTTGTCGCACCAGAAATTACTGTTGTTGATGGCTTACCAATGATGTTTGAAGTTGGTAGTGAAAAGGTAGATTTCAAACAGTACTTTAAAATCATGGATGAAAAAGATGGTGAAATTGAAGTTACAGGAGATATGTTAAATCTTGGTGGATTCAATATTAATTATGTTGGACCATACAGAATCACCTTAACAGTCACTGACTCAGATGGCAACAAAAGTCAAAGAGTTATTGCGGTTGCAGTAACAGAAAAGATGCCGGAAGTTGTTGAACAACCAGCACAAAGCAATAATACAGCATTAATTGCAACCATTGCATCAGCAATATCATTAATTGTTGGGGCAGGTGCAACCTTCTTAATTGTTACAAAAATAAAAAAATAAAGTAAAGAAATAAAAAAGTATATAAAAAGAGGAGTTTTGAGATGAAACAAACAAAAGCAGAGAAAACAATTTTAACAATCGTATTTATCATATTCTCAATTTATGCATTTACACTGATCTTTCCCTTCGTATGGTCTTTAATAAATTCATTTAAGACCAATCAAGAGTTTTTTAATATTGATAATGCATGGAAACTACCTCAGAACTTCTCTTTTGATAATTATATTAACGTATTTAGAGAAACAGGCATCGTATCCATGTTTCTTAGAAGCTTATATTTAGTCGTAGTTGGGACAGCGTTATCCGTATTCATGTCATCAAGTGCAGCTTATGTAGTAAGTAAGTATGAGTTTAAAGGTAGAAATTTAGTTTATACGATTGCAATTACAGTGATGATTATTCCTACAGTTGGATCGTTATCTGCCACATTTAGATTAGTACATAATTTAGGTATATATAACAATTTATTTGTATATCCTATTTTCTATGGTGGAGCGTTTGGATTTGGCTTCCTATTATTCTACGGCTTTTTCAAAGGAATTCCATGGACATATGCTGAAGCAGCATTTGTTGATGGGGCAAGCCATTTTCAAGTGTTTTTCAAAGTGATGTTACCGCAAATTCGTCCAGCAATAATATCGTTTGCTATTATACAAGGTATTAATATATGGAATGATTTCTTTGGACCATTTATGTTGATACCTGATCAAAAAACAGTTGCGGTAGGTCTACAAGATTTGGTCAATGTGATGCAGTATCAAGCAATGTGGCCAATGTTGTTTGCTGCTATGATTATTTCAGCTGTTCCTGTAATTGTTATATTCCTCGTATTTAATAAGACAATTATGGAAAATACAATTGCGGGAGGATTGAAAGGATAATATGAAAAAAATATATTTAGCAATAATATTTATATTCAGTATAGTTTTAGTAAGTTGTCAAGAAGCACAAACCGATCCGGGTGAGACGCCAGATGACAAAGAAAAAAGTTTTAATTTAGATAAAGACGAAACGTATTATTACTATGTTTATGGTAATTTAGATGATGAAACCATGCCGATTGGTGGTTGGTCAGACTTACCAGGACCTAATTTTGGTGGTGTTTATGATAATCCAGATTTAATCAGTGATGAAAACTATGCACTTGTTAAAGCATCAGGCATAAATACGATATATGGCTTATTTAATAATATGGCAATCAACCAAGATTATGTCATGCGTAGTCTTGACGCAGCTGGCAACAATGGAATCAACTATTTAGTGCGCGATAATCAAGTAACTAGTTCGTTTGATGATGAAGATTATGTTTACTTAGAACGTGCATTAAACAAATATAAAGATCATAAAGCATTTGCAGGTAGCATGATTGTTGATGAGCCTGGTACTGTTAGTTTTGATATGTTAGGGAATCTACATAAAAACTATGCTGATATTCTAAAAGATGACTCAAAGATGTTCTATATTAATATGCTCCCAAACTATGCGTCAAACAATCAGTTAGTTAACGGTGCAGGTGGTGGTCAAATCCAAGATAAAACAATGACATACGAAAGATATATGCGTGAGTATATTGAAAAAGTAAGACCTAAAGCATATTCATTTGATTTCTATCCTTATATCGGTTTAGAGTTTGGTGATATGCGAGAAGATTATTTCGACCAACTATCAATTATTAGAGAAATTTCAAATGAATATGGTATACCATACTGGGTTTTCATACAAGCATCAACTTGGAGTCCAGGACATTTAAGAGTACCATATCAAGTTGAAGTTGACTGGCAAGTAGCGACTTCTATAATGTATGGTTCAAAAGGTATTCAATATTTTATGTACTATACTTCAATGGAAGAGTGGGCCGAAAGCTATGAAGGTGGTATGGTCGATAAGTATGGTAATAAAAATCCAATGTATGATTATGTTAAACAAAACAATGAGCACATTTTAGAAATCGATCATTTATTATTACATGCATCCCACCATGGAATTATGACTCATGGTAGTGAGCCAATACCGGTTCCTAACACAGATAAATTGGATCAATTTAGTATATTAGATGTCAAAAACATCAGTGGTAGTCCTGTATTAATTGGTTTATTCAACTATTTTGGCAAACCACTTTATTACGTGGTAAACAGCTCCCTTACTGAAACCGCCAATGTAACACTTAATCTTGACTATAATGTAACTTATAATCTATTTGCTGGTAGTGATGTAAACAGTAAAAATGGACAAACAATTACATTAAGCATCCCCGCAGGCCAAGGACAATTAATCGAGGTGGCTGGCTTTAATGAATAATTACTTTATAGGAGCTTGGATTGCGCCTCCTCCCCAGGCAGTCGACCAAGCAAATAATCCTGATTTCATGACGAAAGAACAATATAAATACATTAAAGAATCTGGCATTGATATCATATATGGTTTATATGAAAATGCTGAATCGGACATTGGCTTAATACATAAAGCATTAGATTTAAGTTTAGGGGCTGGTATTGGTTATTTAGTAAGGGACTCAAGAATTATTAAGGCAACAAGTGAGGCGGAATTATTAAGTTATTTAGAGCCCTATATACATCATGAAGCTTGTAGAGGTGTTTTAGTGATTGATGAACCTGGTCTCATTCACTTTGAAAAGCTAAAAGAGCTACAAGAAATATTTTACAGACACTACAGTGACAAAATATTTTATACAAACTTATTACCACTACATGCAAATGATAATCAATTTTATAATGGTGCATTTGGCGGTCCATTAGATGGAGGAAAAATAGGGTATCAAACATACTATGAAAAGTATTTACAAAAAGTAAAACCTAAGTTTCTATCCTATGATTTATACCCATTTGAACAAGCTTATCCCTTTATAAGAACTGATTATTTCAAGCAACACAGTTTAATTAAAAACTTGTGCGTTAAGGAAAATATTCCATATTATAATTTCATTCAAACCTGTTCATTTAATCACCATGTACGTATTCCAACACAACAAGAAATTAGGTTTCAAGTCTTTACATCATTAGCATATGGAACAACTGGTTTTCAATACTTTACATATTTCATTCCATTAGAAAACACACATGAAATCTTTAAAGGTTCAATGATCGATGCACAAGGAAACAAAAATGATCAATATTATTATGTACAAGATGTTAATAAAAAATTGAGAAAACTATTTGATATACTAAAAGATTATCGATATGTTGGTATTGATTTTGATAAAAATCAAAAACAATATGAAAGTATAGACAAAACACCAGTTTTAAGTTCAAAATATGCATTAGACAAAGATTTATTATTTGGTGTTTATGAAAACGATAGTGCATATTGTTTACTTATTGTGAATACGAATTTAACACTAGAATCAAAAAGATTTGAATTAAATTTAGAACATTTACCCAATGTTGAAGTATTACGTGAAAATGGATTTATAATAGAAAAGCGTCACATAAAACTCAATATATTAAGCGGCGATGCTGCTTTAATAAAAATTAATAAGGAGTAATACAATGAAAAAAATATTTTCTCTAATGATGTTTGTCATAACAAGTCTAATATTTGTTATCGCACCAACATATGCACAAGAAACAGAGTGGGAAAAAGAGTTTATAGAAGATTTTGATGCATATGAAGCTGGTAAAATTGAAGATAGCGAAGCTTTTAAAAGCAAATGGACAAATGATTTATGGTCAGGGACTAATCCATCTGCTGTAGATATTAATGATGTCGGTCAAATTAAAGAAGAAGCCGACAATAAATTCTTAAATTTAAATTATGAAGGTGATTTCTTTTATATAGCGCCGCATAACTTTAGAGCTAAAGAATTAGAAATTTCTATGGACGTGAGACTTCCTGAATTTGATGGAAACTCATGGATTGGCATTAACACTAAAAAGGCTTACCGAGATACAAGATATAACGGTGGGACCGGTATACTTGTAATTTTCAAACACCATATCGAATATGATGAATCAGATAATATCGTTGGTGAATCTATTGTCGCTGACTTCTTTAGAGGTGGATCTTTATCATTAACCGACCTAAATGATGATGTTGAAGGTGATAGAAAATTAACATATAACTATCCTGAAACTGGTCCTGTTGAAGAAGATCGTTTAGTAGGAAAGTGGAATAATTATAAAATTACGATTGAAAACACAGACGTTGAAAATGAAATATCTGTTGTTGCATCCATTAATGGTACAGTAATCGGAACATTAATACATCGACGTTCATCACTAAATATTTATGGATACACATCTCTAAATTCAACCTTAGGTAACTTTGATGTGGACAATTTTAAAATCGAATCTTTTGATGAAGTAGCACCACCACCAATTATTAGATTACTTGATCAAGTTCCAATGGAAGGTAACGTTGGAGAAGTCTTTAATTTACCTCCTGCAGATCGTTATGAATTAATTGATGATGAAGATGGAAAAGTTGAAATTGTTATTACATCCCCAACAGGTGAAGATATTGCACTTGAATTGGATACGTATGCATTTACACCAGAAGAAGCAGGTGTGTACGTTATTCGCTTTATAGCAACAAACGCTGCTGGTTCAACATCGTATGAAGAACACTCAGTTGTTGTTACTGCAGATGAAACTGATCCAGGCGATCCAGACCCAGGTGATCCAGATCCAGGCGATCTAGATCCAGGCGATCCAGACCCAGAAGATACTGATCCAGATAAGGATGATTCAGGAAATAATACACTAGTCATTGTTCTTTCTATTGTTGGTGGATTACTTGTTGTTGGTGGCTTAATTACTGTATTATATATTAGAAAAAGAAAATAAATAGAAACGAGAATAACATGGACTTTGTAATTGGTGAATTTAATAAATACTATGAAATGATTACAAACGAAAAAAACTTAAATATTGAATTTGAAATACAAAGTAACCCAAAGACATCATCATTTGATGATGTCTTTGGTGCTAATATTTCATCATCAAAAGGTGTAATTTACGGAAATAGTAAGTGTGCTTTACTTTTAAGTGTCTATGAAGTATTAAAACAAAATGGCGCTACTTTTATAAAGCCTGGTATTGAAAATGAAGTAATCATTCAAAAAAAAGCAAATGAATTTAATGCTAAATTTGACATTGAGGCAACAAAAAGACATCGGGCTATATGTATTGAAGGTGCGGTATCATTAGAAAACTGTTTAGACATTATTGACTGGGCTCCAAAAGCGGGATTTAATGGATATTTTATTCAATTTAGAACCGCTCATGAGTTTTTTCAAAGATGGTATCAACATCAAAGAAATCCATTATTAGCAAAGGGGACATATAGCATAGAAGATTCAAAACGCATTGTAGAAAAAATGATTTTTGAAATTAAGAAAAGAGATATGATTTACCATGCTGTTGGACATGGTTGGACAAATGAAGTGTTAGGTATACCATCAACTGGTTGGCAAGAAGTAAGCTTAGAAAAATATCAATACATCAATCGAGATCACTTAGCCCTTATTGACGGTAAAAGACAGTTTTTTAACAATAAACCACTTAATACACAGCTTTGTTATGGTAATGCAGATGTCGTTGATTTGCTGGCAAATGAAGTGTTAAGTTATGCACTAAAACATCCAGAAGTTGATATCATCCATTTTTGGTTAGCAGATGATTACAATAATTTTTGTGAATGTGATTTATGTAAAAATGATTATCCAGCAGATTTGTATGTCAATATACTTAATATGATTGATCAAAAATTAACAGCCCATCATCTGGATGTTAAAATAGCTTTTTTAATATATCATGAATTAAGTTGGGCACCCAAAGTTGCACGAATAAAAAATGAAGATCGTTTTATACTTATGTATGCGCCAATTAGTAGAACCTATTTATCTGGCTACAAAGATGCAGTTATACCGGAAGAAACGATTAATTTTAAATTAAATCAAATTGTATTGCCCCAAGATATTGGTGAAAATCTTGTATTTTTAAAATCATGGCAAAAGATTTTTAAAGGTGACTCATTTTTATTTGATTATCACTTAATGTGGGATGTCTTTAAAGATTATAGCCATTATAAGTTAGCAAATGTTTTATATGAAGATGTAAAACAACTTGAAGCCTTGAATTTAAATGGATATATATCATGTCAAATTCAACGAAATGCATTCCCAACTAATTTAGGTATGCATGTTTTAAGTCAAGCCTTGACTACAAATGCTACTTATGAAGAAATTGTCAAAGACTTCTTTGAACAAAGTTATGGGCTGTATGCAACTGCTGTGATGAAAATTATCCAAGAACACAGTATAATTTATGACTTTGCATATGCTAGAAGAGAGTCTAAAGTCATTAATCCTGCTTATCAAGATAGGTTAATAGATTATTTACCACAACTAAAAAAAGATGCTCATACCTTTAAAGAAATAATTAAAACTGAAGATGTAAAAGAACATTTAATCGCACAAAATTTACTGGTTTTTAGTAAGTATCTTGAGTACATGATATACATTACAGATATCCTAATTTTAAGAACTGAAGGATATAACAAAGATAAACTTTATGAAAAATTTGAACTTGCTGCTAAAAGCATATTTAAGTTTGAAGAAGTGATTCAAAAAGAGTTTGATGGATTTTTCTTTCACCTTATCGTAGGAGATTTTATAAAGGAAATAAACTAATGAAAATTTTAAATAATTATTTTCAATCGAATATGATATTACAAGCTAAAGTTTCTCAAAAAATCTTTGGGACATTTAAAACAACAAAGCCAATTGAAATTAGACTTTCTAGCGATGATAAAGTAATTGAAACCAAACAAACAACACCTAATCTACAAGGTGATTTTGAAGTTTATCTTGATGCTTATCATCCAAGTTATAAAACCTATACACTATCAGTTTATGTTGATAATATAAAATATGAAGACATTGATAATATTGTCTTTGGCGATGTTTATTTACTTGCGGGGCAATCGAATATGGCTTTTCAAATTATGCATACAGAGGATAAAAATGTATTCGATAATTTAGACTTACTTAAGCATGATATTAGAACTTGTTTTTTAAATGATTACCCAGATGAGTCTGGCTATATTAAGCGTCCTAAAAAAGCATTAGCAGAAGTTAAAAATCCTATTTGGTCTACTTTGCAGGAACAGGAAAACTCAAAGCATATTTCAGCTATTGGATTATCATTGGCATTAAAACTATCTCATCATTTCAAATATCCAATTGGTTTAATTATAACTGCAGTTGGGGGATCCAGCATTGATAGTTGGTTAAACGAAGATGTTATTTTGAAAAATAAAGATTTGCATAATTATTTATTAGATACCAATAAGTTTGTTTTACCATATGATAACGAAGTTTTATCGATTGAAAGTTATACAAGAACAAGTGGAATCTATAATGAAAAAATAGCCCCATTACGCCATATTATATTTAATGCACTCATTTGGTATCAAGGTGAAAATAGTGTCAAAGATGAAACTTCTGCAATATATTATAAGCAGGCATTAGATACACTCATTAAGAGTTATAGAGATTTTTTTGATGATGAGTTTTTATTTATTGCTATTCAAATAACTAGCCATAATTATCATTATGCAGACTATTATGCAGTTAGTCTGATAAATGAAGCTATTAAAGATGTTTGTCTTACAAATGAAAATGCCAGATACATACCAGTACATGACCATATTGTTAAGTGGTACGATGATATATTACATGAAGATTCTAATCCGATTCATCCAATAAACAAATCATTTATTGCGGATAGAATCTTTAAAACAATCATCTATGGAGATATAACACCAAAGGTTCATCAAATAAACTATAAAGACCATATGATTGAACTAGAATTATCAAATATGTTCAACCAATTAAATTATCGTAATCCATTGATTGGGTTTTCTGTTGCTGGCGCGGATAAAGTTTTTCATAATGCACAAGCAATGATTAAGGAAAATAAAATATATGTGTCATCTAAGTATGTAAAAAAACCACTATATTTAAACTATGGTATGTATTTATATAATCATGATTTAAGTATTAAGAATGCATATGACATACCTTTGGCACCATTTAAGAGCCATAAATTGTCATTACAAGCATCGCAATACTATGGGCATCAAAAGTACTTTACATTAGAATCTAATGAAGGATATGTTAATTATTCTTCACCGCTTTTTGGGTTTAGTGGATTAAAGCCACTTTATACAACAAATATGACAAACCAGCTAAAAGATGTTTATTTAAGTTTTGTTCAAACAGATCATAACAACGAATTGCATTTAGAACACAAAAATACCAAGCACCGTTTAGCTTACTTTGGATTTATGCCCATTATAAATTATCCGGGTTATATAAAACAATTCCATCAATATAACCATATTTCAATAGATGTAAAGATATTAGAAGGGCAACATACTAAGTTTAAGGGTATATTACTGGAATCGAAAGGACAAAGATTCTTATTAAAAAACAAAAAGGCATTGACATCTAAATATGATACGTTTACTTTTAGTTTAAAGTCTGGACTTACCAATGATTTAACACCAATGAATTTATCTGAAGACATTTTAAAACATATAGAAAAATTAGAGTTTTTATTTCAAGATGAAAATGATGGAAAGGTTAGTCTAAAATCATTTGAAATACATAATTAGGAGGCACTATGAAAAACGCACAATGGATCTGGAAAGACCACCAGTTAAAAATAAATGATTATGCAATATTTTATAAAAAAATTGCCATTAATGAGTCTGTAAATGATGCATTTATAAAAATAAGCGCACATAATCATTTCAAATTATTTATCAATGACCAAAGAGTTAATGGTTTTGTATCTCCTGCTTCTAGTGCAGCAAGCAAAGTTAAGTATTTTTTAGAGTATGATATAAAAAAATACTTAAAAGAAGAAGATAATATAATTATGGTTCATGTTTTATACTTAGGTGGTGCAGGACAAAATTATGAAGATTTCTTCCCTGGTATGATATGTGAAGCCGAAATCAACTTGAATGAACATAAAATGCATGTAATCAGTGATTTATCTTGGCAGCATTTTGATGAAATTCCTTATCAACTTAACATGCCATTTCAACAACAAAGAAAAATAACACCAGTTGAGTTTTATGATGCAACAATTGCTTTAGATGAGAAAACACTTAAACCGGTTATGTTGTCTAAAATAAATGATAACGCACCAAAACTTGTTAAACAAATGATACCTGATGGAGCCATTCATGAAACTATTCGTCCTAAATTTATACAATATAAAAATGGTATAAGTGTTTTTGATATCGGTCAAATTATGACAGGCTTTATCAATTTTGATTTAAAGGGTTATGCGGGTCTAACAATTAACTTGAGATATTCAGAAGATTTAGAAGATAATTTTGTAAAGCATAATGTTGCCAATGAATTTAGTGATACTTATATGGATAAGTATAAAATGAAAGGTGAACCCCTTGAAACGTATACGTATGATTTTACATACAAATCATTTAGATATTTTCAAATAGAGGGGTATCCAACAAAAGTAGATGAAACAATGGTTACCGGTTTATTTGCCTCTACAGGTGTAGATTTAGTTGGTCACCTTGCTTCAAATAGTTATCCTGTCATTAATGAACTTTTCGTTATGTTTAAAAATACACAACTTAATAATATTCAAGGTATGTTAACCGACTGCCCACATCGAGAGCAGGCACAGTATTTAGGTGATAGTTTTCTACAAAGTGAAGCGATTAGTTACAATATAAAAAATCATATTGATTTAATACATAAAGTTTTGTTTGATTTTAAGTATTCTATGTTAGATGATCACACATTCCCGTTTGTAGCTCCAGGCAACGTCAATGAAGAGTTTGGTCTTAAAATACCGGAATATGATTTATACTTTTATAAGTTATGGGAAAAATTAATTGAATTATCTCATGATAGTACATACATTGATTTATATAAAGATACAGCAAAAAAGATTTTAGATAAAAAGTTAGAATTATTAGATGAACAAGGTTTAATTTTAAAAAACGATGAATGGCACATTAGTGATTGGCCATATCCAGAGGTAAATCAGGACAGTAAACATTTAACTGTCGAAAATCTATTAACACTTGAAGCACTTAGAATATATGGTGATCTGGTGGGTACACCAGAATATAGAGCCATTTATAAAAAACTTAAAGAAACTATTAGAAAACATCTTATGAAAGATGGGTTACTTGCTGATGGCAGTCTTAAAAATAATTTTCATCAAGGCGTTAATGCATTAGGTTTAGAATACAATATATTTAATCCAGATGAAATAGGAAAAGTCATTACTTTTATAAAGAATAAAGAATTTGGATCAAGTGTTATTTTAAGCCGTAGTGTTGTTAAAGTCATGTTTAAGTATGGTGAATTAGATTTTGCATTTAAATATTTATTTGGCTTTGAAAAAGGTTGGAAGACATTCATGGATAAAGGTGATAAAACCTTTTGGGAAGGATTTGATGATATCGAATCACACTCCCATGCTTGGAATGGTCATCCTGTAAAGTTTATTCAAAAATATGTTTTAGGTATCCATTTTGATAAAAATGATCACTCAAAAGTTATAATTCGACCAAATTTACCTAGTTTTATGGATGATATCGAAGGAAAAGTAGTTTGTAAGCATGGTTTAATATCCCTAAAAGTCAAAAAAACGGACAATCACTATGAAATCATCTATAATATACCAAACGGAATGAATGTATTTATAGATGGAAATCCGGATGAAAAATTAAAAACCGGTTCAAGTTATGAGTCAATCATAACAATCACTTAATTAGCACACATATTGAAAGGGGGAACATCAATCATATGGAAAAAGTAACTAGAAAAGATGTGGCAAAAAGAGCTAACGTTAGTGAGCAAACCGTATCTTACATTATTAATAATACAAGAAAGTTCTCCAAAGAAATAGTGGAGCGAGTGAATCGTGCAATTATTGAACTTAACTACATCCCTAATGCAGCAGCCAGAGCACTATCAACTAAAACCTCATATGAACTTTCAATCATTGTTCATGATATTCGAAACCCGATATTCAATGATATTATGTCTGGATTTCAAGAGGCCGCAGCTCAAAAAGATTATTTTGTTACGGTTATTGAAGGTTCAGAATCTATGGATGACCGTGTAAAACACTTTATTTCCAGAAATTTTGCAGGAATTTTCTTATTTGTTTTAATTGATTATCAAAGTTTTGACTTTATACCTAAGTTAGTTAATGCAGGTATTAAGGTTGTCACAGATAGTGTGATTGAAGATACAAACATTAAACCGTATGTATCTAGTGTTGCGATTAATCATTATGATGGCATGCGACAAATTATTGATTATTTAACAAAACTAGGTCATGAGGATATTGTCTATTTATCCAGTGTTTCTAAAGATAAATATTTTGATAAAAGATATAGTGGGTTTATAGATGCATACAAACAAAAATATCATAAAGAGCCATTTACACTATATTCTAAACGTGGTAACCAAACGGATATCGATCTTGGTCGTAATTTAACGAAAGAACTAATTAAATCTGGGAAAAAATTTACTGCGATTGTTACAACCAACGACTTAATGGCATATGCAGCCATTGAAACATTGGAAAAACATGGTTATCGGGTACCGGAGGATGTTTCCATTGTAGGTATTGATAACCTGTTTTTCTCACACTTCGGTAATCCTAAATTAACTAGTCTTGGTTTTGATAAGATTCACTACGGTAGAAAAGCATTCAAAAGTCTATATAATCAAATACATAACAATAAAAAAACAAATCAACTCATCGATATGGAAATCATCGTAAGAGATACAACCGCTCCAGCAAATAAATAATATATTGAAGGGTGTGCTCATTGTTAGCAACACCCTTTTTTATGTACAAAGAGAATTTAAACTTGATTCATGATATAATAGGCTTCCTGTATAAGCATGAATAAAGAATAGTGTTATAATAATCATATAAGCAGGTGATGAAATCATGAAATTAAAAAAAGGGAAAAATATTCAAATACACGGTTACAAGCATGATGGTAGTTTACATAGAGTATGGACAAATGCTTTTGTAATTGATGATAATGAATCATTTTTAGTCACAGGTAATCATCGAACAAAAGTTATTGAATCTAATGGAAGAAGTTGGTATACTAAAGAACCAGCACTATGTTACTTTTTTGAAAATGAATGGTTTAATATTATAGCGATGTTTAAAAAAGATGGTATTCATTATTATTGTAATGTATCTAGTCCATATGTATATGATACTGAAGCCATAAAATATATAGACTATGACTTGGATATTAGACTATATCCAAATGGTAAACTGGTTGTATTAGATCAAAAAGAGTTTCGAGATAATAGTTTAAAGATGCATTATTCAGATGATATTAAAACAATCGCAAATCATGCGATTGTCGAGTTAAAAGAATGGATTAAACAAAAGCGTCCACCTTTTGATAAAGTAACGCCTAAAATCCATTTAGACGCGTTTAAAAAGATTTTAGAACATCAAAAAACATTAAAACGACAACAAAAAAATATAAATAAAGGAAAAGGGATAAATGAGCGAAAAAAGTTATGAAGAAATCAAATACGAACTAATTATTAGTAGGCTAAAATCACGTGGAGTTGAAGTAGAAGATATTGCTAAAATTACATTAGAACTTCAACAACAATATTTAAAGGATATTACACTTGAAACATGTATTGAACATGTTAAAAGAGTATTAATTAAACGTGAGGTTCAAAATGCTGTATTTACTGGTATTGAACTCGATGTTTTGGCAGAAGAAGGTAAGTTATCTGAACCACTTTCTACTTTACTGATGGAAGACTATGGTCTTTATGGGATTGATGAAATCTTAGCACTATCGATTGTCAATGTTTATGGCTCGATTGGTTTAACAAACTTTGGTTATGTCGATAAATTAAAGTTAGGTATTATTAAAGATTTAGATACAAAAGAAGATGGCGTTGTAAGATGTAATACATTCTTAGATGATTTAGTCGGCGGTATTGCAGCTGCTGCAGCTGGTAGTATTGCTCATAGATTTGCAGATACATCCAAAGTATTAGCAGCTTATAAAGAAGCTAAATAAAAAATGAACTATCTAATCAGTCATATCTTATGTGATTGGATAGTTTTTTTATGGGTATGGTTGAGTAAGTTTGTTATAAATGATAAGATGATTTTAAGTGGAGGTAGATAAAATGACGATACAAGAACTACAACATATGATAGATACATCTAGATATATTGTCTTTTTTGGTGGTGCAGGAGTTTCTACAGAATCTGGTATGAAAGATTTTCGTGGTGATGATGGCCTTTATAAAGAAAAGTTTAAAAACTATAGTCCGGAGGAAATACTATCGCGCACATTTTTCTTTAACCATACTAAAGATTTTTATGCATATTATAAAATGCATTTTTTAGATGAGACTATCAAACCAAATAAAGCGCACAAATGGCTTGCCGAAGCTGAAGAAAAAGGTAAAATAAAATGTGTTATTACTCAAAACATTGATGGATTACATCAATTAGCTGGTTCTAAAAATGTTTTAGAACTCCACGGTTCGGTGCACCGCTACTATACCGTAAAAAAAGGTACACCAATTGATGGGCTACCAATTATTATGAAAACAGACGGTATTCCAACTGATGAAGACGGTGACTTAATTAAACCGGATGTAACACTTTATGAAGAACCTTTAGATCAAAGTGTGACATTAAAAGCAATCGAAGAAATAAAAAAAGCAGACACATTAATTGTGGCGGGCACATCACTTACAGTGTATCCTGCTTCAGGCTTTATTAATTACTTTAAGGGTAAAAATTTAGTGGTGATTGATAGAAAACATATGCACTTTGAACAATTTATTCAAGGTAATGTTGGTAAAATATTGTCCAAAATTGAAATATAACAAAAAGAAAAAAGTTCTCAAATACAATATTTGAGAACTCTTTTAATATATACTGGAGCCGGTGAGCAGGATCGAACTGCCGTCTAAGCCTTGGCAAGGCCTTGTAATAACCATTATACGACACCGACATCGTGCTTTATTATGATATCAAAACGAAACAAGGTTGTCAAGTCTAAATGTGAAAAAAATGTATGAAGTTCTTAACTTGTCTATTTGTCTTAAAACTACCACAAATTTCCCAATATTGATATCGATATATTTGATGTTATAATATTTGTAGGTGAAAATTTATGAAAAAATATATAAAGGTCATTATAGCCTGTTTATTGCTTGGTATAAGTGTTGGTTTTATCGATACATATTTACTTTATGAGGGCTATTGGGCACATTTTAATAAAGGCTTAAATTCAGTCTACGGTTGGGTACATATGATCTATGCACTTGCCGCTTTATTTTTAGCAATTCTTGCCCATGAAATGGGGCATTTTATAAGTTTTAAAAGGCATGGTATAAAGCCAAAAGCAATCTATGTTTTAGGTTTAGCATTTGTAGATGATCATGGTTGGAAAATACGTTTCGTACCTAGGTTTTTATTATTAATTGGTGGTATTGTTATACCTGAACATATTCAAATTCATAATGAAGCAACCGAAACAGATATTGTAGAAAAATTTAAAAAAGTATTACTTGCAGGACCTAGAGCATCCATTATATATGGTGTTATTATATTTGTTTTATGGGTTCTTTGTTTGTTTACACCAATATACTGGCTCAGTGGTTTTTTGTTCACAACGATGATTGTTGCAACGCTTATGAGTGTAATTGCAGTATTATCATCACGTGTATCTAAAGGTGGTATGTATGGAGATTTTGCAGCAGAAAAAGCTTTTGACCAAGATACATTATTTAGACTCACCTATTTAATTCAACTTACAACCTTAATAGAACATGATCAACAAAGCATGGATTATTTTTGGCCTAAAATTGTGCATACGTTAGAAACTAAATATTTACCGGGTAATCATTTATATAATAACTTGCTTGGTCAATATATTTATGAAGTCGTATTTGAAGGTCGTATTGCATCTACCGGTGTTGATCGTAGAATTCAAAGTATCTTAAACCGTTTATCTAAAAATGAAGATGGCTTGATCATGTATTTAAACATTGTCTATTACTATGAGGCAATGAGTGATCGTATGAAAGCTTTAGATTTATTAAATAAACTGGATACATCAGCATATAAGGTGCCTGATAAGATATTAACTTATTATTTAAGACTCACAAATCATCTATTAAAATTAAAAGATGAAACCGAGTTTTTAAATAATCCTAGAAATATCCAAACAAGCTCCATGGATTGGGTATATAAACCATTAAGATTAAAAGATGAATTAAAGGATATTAAAAAATGAAATCATATACTAAAATCAACGCTAAAATGTTTGATCGTTGGGTTAAAGAAGGATGGGAGTGGGGAAAACCCATTTCACTAGAGACCTATAAGCTCGCCAAAAAGGGAGAATATGCATTATATTTAACACCAACTAAAACAGTGCCAAAACACTGGATTGGTAATGTTTACGGCAAAAAAGTATTAGGACTTGCAAGTGGTGGTGGGCAACAAATGCCTATCTTACAAGCATTAGGGGCAATTGTGACTTGTTTAGATATATCAAAAACACAATTAGAAACTGAAAAGAAATTCGCTAAAATGGCAGGTTATGATATTGAGCTTATTGAAGCTGATATGACAGAACCCTTACCATTTGCAGATGAGACATTTGATTTAATTATTCACCCAGTCTCTAATGTTTATATTGAAAAAGTAGAACCCGTATTCAAAGAAGCTTACCGTATTTTAAAAAAAGGTGGCGCCCTACTTTCTGGTTTAGACAATGGTTTAAACTTTGCCTTTGATGAAGAGGATGGTAAACTATTATTTGATTTACCATTTAACCCACTTAAAGATAAAGAACAATATGATTACATGGTTGAAAATGACTATGGCATCCAATTTAGTCATACACTAGAAGAACAAATAGGTGGGCAACTAAAAGCCGGTTTTATATTAGAAGATTTATATGAAGATACTAATTTATCTGGTTATTTACATGAAAATAATATACCAACCTTTATCGCAACTAAAGCAGTGAAAAAATAAAAAAACGCTACTTATTGCACTAGATAGGTAGCGTTTTTAATAGATCTAAAGATGGTGCCCAATGCAAGAATCGGACTTGCGATTCATCCTTACCATGGATGCGTGATGCCACTTCACCAATTGGGCGAATTTAATCGTGCAAAAAGATTATATCAAACATAGACTTAAAAATAAAGCCTTTTATGACTTCTTTATCAAACTGTCGAAAATATTATAAAATTAGATAGATATTTAGGTATATTGTAAATAAGTATGTAGATTTTTCATTTGAGTAACAGTCAATTAAATTTAATTATGTTTTTATGTTGTGTTATAGCGCATTAAAGTGTATAATGTGTATAGGTTTGAAAAAACCAATAGATCTAAAGAAGGAGTATTGCATTTAATGAAAGGTACTGTTAAATGGTTTGATGCTGGTAAAGGTTATGGCTTTATCACAGCAGAAGACGGTAAAGATGTATTTGTTCACTATTCAGCTATTCAAACTGATGGTTACAAATCACTAGCTGAAGGCGACCAAGTAGAATTCGAAATTAAGTCAGGCGATCGTGGAGATCAAGCGGCTAATGTTTCCAAAGTTTAATTCACTTAGGTAAATGGTAAGAGGTTTAGATACTAAACCTCTTTTTTTTATATCTTTTTTTGGTATAATCTTATTAAAAGGGGTGGTGCTAGATGAAACAAGATTTAATTGAAGTAGATAAAATCCATTTCAATGAATTAAGAGAACATGTTGATCAAGATAAGATTGATACATTAATGTCAAACTTTATACAGCAATTCACTTATGATTCGATTACAATGGAAGGTAAAAATGTTTTAAAAAAGTCAGATGTTACTAATCTATTAAATAAAAAGATTATTGTAACGCAACTACCAGAGCGGGAACAAAAAGAAGCTTTAAATCACTTAAAAGCTTTTGAACATGTATTAAAGTTTGTTACATCTAGAAAAGAATTAACAGAAGATATATTAAAAGATCTACATGAAATCTTAATGGACGGTATTTTAATGGGTGGCCAGTACCGTAAAGTGAATATACAAATCAAAGAAAGTATGCACCAACCACCAGATTATGTCAAAGTATATGATCGAATGGCTAAGTTCTTCTTTGATTTAGAAAACTTTAAAGGTACAACACTTCAAAAAGCATGCTTTGCTCATGCTCAAATATTTAAGATATATCCTTTTTTAGAAGGTAATGGTAGACTTGCTAGATTGGTATTAAATTATATTTTATTATTTGATGGTTATATGCCGGTTTCAATACCCGTTTCTAAAAAGGCAGAGTATTTAAATCACATTGATACTTTCAAAGAAGAAAGAGATTTATCGCCTTTTGTGGGATTTGTTGAAAAACTATTACTTGAAGCATATGAAACGTATATAGAATACTTAGAAAACTAAAATCCTTAATAAGGATTTTTGTTTTATATGTTATAATTTTTAGTAGGTGAATGATTATGAAACTTAAAATTGGACAAATAAATGAACTACAAGTTGTACGTAAAACAGACATTGCATATTTACTCAAATCTAAAGATCAAGAAGAAGTGTTTTTACATTTAAATGAAACAGATCATAGAACTTTAGTGCCTGGACAATATGTTGATGCATTTTTATACTATGATGGTAAAGGACGTCTTGCTGCAACATTACATCAACCGCACATCACAGAAGGTCAACCCGGTATTTTAAAAGTCGTTGATGTCAAACCTGGTTTAGGTGTGTTTTTAGATTTAGGTATTTCAAAAGACCTATTATTGTCTAAAGATGATTTACCTGCTGATGAAAAGTTATGGCCTAAAGTGAATGATGAAATGTATGTCGAACTAAGGGTTAAAAATAGATTGACTGCACGACCCATTCCCTATCATGAAATTAGGGTCATTACCGGTAATTTAAACATCGGTGATGTTGTACCAGGCTTCATTCAAGTTATTGGTCAAATCGGGTATTTTGTATTAACTGAGAGTTATAATTTAGTATTGGTTAAATTAGCAAATACAAGAGAAAAATACCGTTTAGGTCAAAAAATAGAAGTGACGATTACCTATGAAACACCAAGTGGTTATGAAGGTAGTTTAATTGAGTTTAAAGAAGCAATACGTGTTGATGATTCTAAAATGATTTTAGACTATTTGGAAGCATCTGGCGGTAAGATGCCTTATACTGCACAAACAGATAGTGAAACCATTCAACGTGTATTTGGTTTAAGTAGAAAAGCGTTTAAACGCGCATTAGGTTTATTATATAAAGAAAGAAAAGTTATTTTTGAAGAAAACGAAACAATAATGGTGAAATCAAATGAGTAAAAATAAAAAATTAGTTGAAAGCATTACATCAAGAGATGTAGATTTTAGTCAGTGGTATACAGATCTCTGTCTAAAAGCTGAGTTAATGGATTATAGTACCACACAAGGATTTATTATATATCGTCCATTAGGTTACGGTATTTGGGAAAGTATCCAAAACTACTTAAACAAAAAATTTAAAGAAACCGGACATGAAAATGTTTATATGCCACTTTTAATTCCGGAATCATTATTCCAAAAAGAAAAGGACCATGTCTCTGGGTTTGCACCTGAAACAGCGATGGTTACTACAACTGGTGTTGAAGATTTAAATGAACGTTTATTAATTAGACCAACATCTGAAGTTTTATTTGGTACACATTACAGTAAGATTGTTAAATCATACCGAGATCTACCTAAACTCTATAATCAGTGGTGCTCTGTTGTACGCTGGGAAAAAACAACACGTCCGTTTTTACGTGGTAAAGAATTCTTATGGCAAGAAGGTCATACAGTACATGCAACTGCTAAAGAAGCAATGGAAGAAACTAAAACGATGTTAGATGTCTATGATAAGCTTGGTAAAGAATTATTAGCCATTCCATTTGTTACAGGTAAAAAGACTGAAAAAGAAAAATTTGCAGGTGCTTTAGAAACCTATGCAATTGAAGCACTCATGCATGATGGACAAGCACTTCAATCTGGTACATCACATTATTTTGGTGATGAATTTGCTAGAGCATTTGACATTAAGTTTTTAAATAAAAACAATGAGCTAGAATATGCTTACCAAACATCTTGGGGTGTATCCACAAGACTCATTGGTGCGATTATTATGGTACATGGTGATGACAATGGTTTAGTCTTACCACCATATGTTGCTCCAACGCAGGTAGTCATCATTCCGATCAGACCAAACGATGCTGTAGAGACTGCAGTGGGTGAAATTGAAGAAAAACTATCTAAAAACTTTAGAGTGGTAGTTGATAATTCAGATAAATCACCAGGTTGGAAATTTAGTGAACATGAAATGAAGGGTGTCCCATTAAGAATTGAAATTGGACCACGTGATTTAGAAGCAGGTAGCGTTCAAGTGATGTTTAGACATAACTATGAAAAACAAGTTGTAGCCATCAAAGATTTAGAATCATTTGTTGAAACTGGTTTAAAACAAATGCATGAAACCATGTACCAAAAAGCTTTAAAATCTACACAAGATAGAACATATGAAGCTAAAACATATGATGCATTTAAAGAGTTCTTGAAACGTGGTGGATATATAAAGATGTCTGTCAGTGGTGAAGATGCTGAAATTCAAATTAAAGAAGAAACTGGTGCCACTGCACGTGTTATTCTAGATGAACCGATGTTAACGGAAAACTGCCCAGTAACGGGTAAAAAAGCAACTCAAACAATATTATTTGCTAGAGCATATTAATGAAACAAGGTACGCAATAAAATGCGTATCTTTTTTATATATTACACAATAAAAAAACAAACCCATCATATAGGTTTGTTGATTATGTTAGTTGTGCATAAATTGTGCAAACTCGCTTAATTGCAAAGACCAAAGTGTTTCATTATGAATACCACCTTCATAAAACTTAAAAAATACTTTTTCTGCGTAGGGTTTGACTTGTTTATGTATCTTTTTAGAGACTCTTGTATATTCGCGGTTTAATTTTGGATCATCTTTACCACTTTCATTGGTGCCAGCAGTAATGAAATATTTTTGGTGTGGTTTGGCTTTATAGGTTAACAGTAAATCATCTAACCCTTTAGGATTCCAAGATGCAGAAGTAGATAGTGCGCCAATACCACCGAAAATATCTGGATATTTTAAACCACAATATAAACTAATTAAACCACCGAGTGATGAACCCATAATAAGTGTGTTTTCGGGATCTTTTTTAGTATTAAACTTTTCATCAATCCACGGTTTTAACTCTTCAACAATGAAGCGAGCATAATCTTGACCGTAGTGTGGTAAGCGATTTTCGCTTGAAAAAGTTTTATAAATATTTGAATTGTCAAAAGGACTGTATTCATCGATGCGATATTTGGTGTTTTCAATACCTACAATTAAATATGGTTCGATAATACCGGCTTTTAAAAAGCGGTCAAATTGGGTATGGACATCCCAAATGTCACCATAAGCAGATGCTTCTTTAAAAAATAAGTTTTGTGCATCATGCATGTATAATACTTTATAGGGACCAGGGTGACTATCTGGTATATAGACTGAAATGTTTCTTCTTTGATTTAAAATCGAAGAAGGGACTTTAAATACTTTTATCATGTTTACCTTTTTCTTTCTTTTTTCTTTGGTACGGGATCATATTTAGGTTTAAACAAAGGGTTACATGTTAGTATCCTTTTTGTCGTTAGAAAACTGGCATAAATGAAGTTGTGTGTCTCGTATGCTTCTATAGCATAATGACTACAAGTTGGGGTATGACGACATTTATGCGATTTAATTGGTGATAGTTTTCTTTGGTACCATTTGATGGCTTTTATAGCTATTTTTTTCATATATTAATTATACTACAAATACATCCAATTACTATTTTAACATAATTTAAATATCTATTATAATTGCTAAATAATGAATGTATGATATAATAAAAGTACAATGTAAACGCATACAATATAGGGAGGTATTTATGAAAGAATACAAAACAAAGAACCTTCGAAACATTGCCCTTTTGGGGCATTTAGGTAGTGGAAAAACTTCACTGACTGAAAGCCTGCTCAATGTTTCTGGGGTGACTGTCAACAAGGGTGAGGTGGAGCGTAAAAACACCAAATCCGATTTTCTTGTGGAGGAACAAACACGTGGCTCCTCCATGCAAACATCTTTAATACCGATTGAATCAAATGACTGCAAACTTAACTTCTTAGACGTACCTGGTAATGATGAGCTCATCAGCGAGTTATACCATGCCTTAGAAGTTGTCAAGGGTGCAGTCATTTTAATTGATGCCACTAAAGGTGTTGAAGTTGGTACAGAGCGTGTATGGAATGAAATTCGAAGACGACGCATTCCGGCTGTATTATTTATCAACAAAATGGATAAAGAAAATATCGACTATGAAGCATTGTTAGAAGATATTCGAACCAAACTCGGTAAAAGAGCTGTACCATTTACATATCCAATAGGTCGTAAAGAAGACTTTGAAGGATTTGTGAATGTTGTTGAGATGAAGGCGCGCATTTACAATGGTAAGACTTGTGAAGATGCTGAAATTTGGGAAGAAAAAAAACCTAAAGTTGATCAACTTCGTGAAATGATTATGGAGTCAGTCGCTGAAACATCAGAAGAGTTATTGGAAAAGTATTTTGGTAGTGAAACTATTACCGATGAAGAAATTACAAAAGCATTAAACTACTCAATTATTAACGGTGAACTAACACCAGTGCTTGTAGGATCTGTTTTAAAAAACATTGGTGTCAACACTTTACTTAAAATGCTCATCGACTTTTTACCATCTCCAGATTTGTTAAAAGAGTTAGAAGCTAAAAAGGTTGATTCGGATGAAGTAGTCCACATTAAAACTGAAGATACAGAACCATTTAGTGGTTTTATCTTTAAGACAATGATTGACCCGTTTATTGGAACAATATCGTTTATTAAGATCAATTCAGGTATATTAAAACCTGGTGATGAAGTGTATCACGCACAAACCAATTCAACTTTAAAAATAAACACTTTAATGACATTGATTGGTAAAGAACAAATACCTATTGATATTGCTCATGCTGGTGATATTGTTGTAACAACAAAACTTGATGAATTAAAAACTGGTCATACATTAAGTGATCCAAAGCGTAAAGTAGTATTTGATACCATTGATTTACCAACACCAGTCATTTATCAAGCTATTGAGCCAGAACACGAAAAAGATGAAGATAAAATTTCTATGGCATTAACGAAATTAAATATTGAAGATCCTTCATTTGATATTCGCCGTAATAAAGAAACTGGCCAATTACTCATTGGTGGTTATGGTATTTCACATATTAAATATATTACCGATCGTATGAAAAACTTATATAAAGTCAGTGTCTCTTTTGAAGATCAAAAAATCGTTTACCGTGAAACGATTAAGAAAAAAGGTATCGGTGAAGGTAAACATAGAAAACAATCCGGTGGTGCAGGCCAATTTGGTCACGTATTTATCCGTTTTGAACCAACCGAAGAAGAATTTGTTTTTGCAGAAGAAGTCTTTGGTGGGGCAGTACCTAAATCTTACTTCCCAGCTGTTGAAAAAGGTCTGATTCGCTCCTTTGAAAAAGGTCCTTTAGCAGGGTTCCCTGTGATTCATGTAAAAGCAACCCTTTATGATGGATCTTATCACTCAGTAGATAGTAACGAAATATCTTTCGTTATGGCCGCAGACTTAGCATTTAAAGCAGCTTTACCTGAAATTGAGCCAACCATTCTAGAACCGATATTACATTTAACAATTACTGTTAAAGAAGCATATGTTGGTGATGTTATGGGTGATATGAATAAACGTCGTGGTCGTATTTTAGGTATGGACCAAGCGGATGGATATACAGTTATCACGGCATACGTACCAGAAGCTGAAGTCACCAATTACGCAATTGATTTAAAAGCCATGACGCAAGGTTCTGGTCAATTTGAACGTAAGTTTGATCGTTATGAAGAAGTGCCACAACATTTACAAGCAAAGATTATTGAACAATATAAAAAGTAGATAGACACTTAATATACTACTATAGTATGGAGGTCCATACTATGTATTGTAAATCATGTAAAAGTGTTATTAGGCAAACTAAAACGTTTCAAAATTTATTCAACTTTGAAACACCAGAAATCTGTCAACATTGTTTTAAACTTCATATGCAGCACTTTCCTTACTTTGTAATACCGATTCAAAATGGATTACTGCATGTGTTTGAGTTATTAAATAAGGATGTTAGTCAGGTAGGTGATTATCTTTACTATTTCAGACCATATTATCAAGCATACTTTAAATTAGGTATGACTATAGATGCGATTTATATAGAAAAGTTAACACTTAAAACAATTGAAATGTTTGATCAAATGAATTTAGGACATCTCATCATTTTTACAAACAATTTTAAGGAGGAATAAAGATATGAGATATGAAATCATAGGTAGAAACGGGTTTACACCAACAGATGCTATTAAAGATTATGTTGAAAAAAGACTCGACAAAATTGTCAACATATTAAACAAAAAGGTCATCGATCATGTACGTGTTGTCCTAAGAGTGTATAAAGAATATTCAAAAGTGGAAGTCACAATTCCAGCACCTTATATTATTTTAAGAAGTGAAGTGCGTGATCCAGACATGTATACTGCAATTGATAAATCAGTTGATAAATTGACAGCTCAAATTAGAAAGCATCAAGGAAAAATTAAACGTCATTTTGAAAAACGCGGTCAAGAAGTCTTTAATCCAGATTTCGATCTTGAAGAAATGGATAAAAAAGTTAGAGCACGTCAACTTGTTAAGTCAAAGAAATTTTCAATTCGACCTATGAGTATCGATGATGCCATTGCACAAATGGAATTAAGTGGACATGATTTCTTCATTTTCTTAGATGAAAAAACACATAATCCACAAATAGTTTATGAAAGAGAAGACGGTGATTACGCTGTCATTGAAACCACACCAGAATTATTAAAATAATAATATAAGAACCTCCATCTATTTGAGAGGTTCTTTTTTATGTAGGCTTGAGTGATATCCGTAAGTTATGATACAATGTAAATATATGAAAGGATTTACATGCAAAGATTAAAATACGGTATTAAAAACTCACGAGTTTGGCATTTGTGTAGCCAAGATATCGAAATAAATAAATCCATGACACTTGATAACTGGACACGTTACCGAGCAATGTATCGAGAAATCTACTATTTAAATGACACAACAAAATTTTTAGAAGTTGATCATTTTAATAGTGTTTTTAAGTTTTATGAAGCCAAGGTGCGTCAATCTAATATCGAAGATTTTAGAAGATACTTTAAATACTATTTAAAATATACTGAAGTAAAAAATTAAAGTGCATATATCCATCTTTATAAAAAAAGGACATTGAATGTCCTTTTATCATATTAAGCCTTGTTGAATAATGCTTCAACAGCTTCCCAATTAACAACATTAAAGAATGCTGCTACATAATCAGGACGTCTGTTTTGATAGTTTAGATAATATGCATGTTCCCATACGTCTAAACCTAATAAAGGTGTACCATCAGCAAGTGGTGTATCTTGGTTAGGTGTTGAAGTAACAACTAATTTATCACCTTTTTTAATAAGCCATGCCCAACCTGAACCAAATCTAGTTTTAGCTGCAGCACTAAATGCTTCTTGGAATGCTTCAAATGAACCAAAGCTTGCATTAATTGCTTCCATTAATTTACCAGATGGTTTTTTACCATCATTTTTCTTTAATAGTGGCCAGAAGAATGCGTGATTGAAGTGACCACCACCATTGTTTCTAACTGCACCTTGGATGTCTACAGGTACTTTATCTAAATCTGTGAGTAATTTTTTTAAATCATCCATTGTTTTTACGTTTAACTCAGGATGTTTTTCTAATGCAGCATTCAAGTTATTAATATAAGCTTGATGGTGCTTACTATGGTGAATCTCCATTGTTTTTGCATCAATGAATGGTTCTAATGCATCATATGCATATGGTAATTTATCGAGTGTAAATGCCATAATTTGTAACGCCTCCTTATTTATTTTTACACATCTATCTTACTCTAAAATGCCGTTAAATTCAACATTTAAGCATTATCTAAGAGATTATCGACTGTTTCATTATCAATATCGATATAGATTGTTTTTTCTTGTGTGATTTTAACAAAAGATGCAGGTTTTCCACTTATTTTACGTACATGCTTAAACAAAGTGTAATTAACTGGTATGGAACTTGATGTACTTAAAGAAGAAAAGTAAGCAGCTAACATGGCAGAGGTACGAAGTACTTTTTCATTTAGGTTATTAGTTTTTACTAATACATGTGAACCGGATGCATCTTTCACATGAAACCAATAATCATTTGGTTGTCCTACATGATTGACAAGGTATGCATTTTGGTGGGCATTTTTACCGATAATATATGTCGCATCATCTTGATGAATGGTGAGTAAATTGGTTTTAGATTGTTTTTGTTTAGAACTTTGATTTTTTTGTTTTAAAAATCCATAAGGCAATAAAATATGTTTAAAGTCGTCTAAATCTTTAGTGTCTGTGAGTTCAAGTTCACTTAAGTAATGATTAAATATTTCTTTTTCATCTAAAACTTCTTTTAAAGCAGTTTCAAGATATTTAATAGCTCGTTTACCTTTGGCATAATTATCATAAAATTTTTGAGCGTTTTGTGATAGGGTTTTTCTTTCATCTAATGGAATGTCATCGATAAATTTTAGTTTACTTTGAAGATTTTTACCATGACTATAGATATAGTCACCCTTATCTTTATCTAACAAAAGATTTTCTGCATCAAATTTTTGTTTTGTTAGTTGGCTGTATTTTTTATCTAACTTTTTCAAATGGTTTTGAATAAAAGATTTATAAATGGATTTATGGTCTTTTAGGTTCATCTTTCTGGCATCTAATGCTTCGCTTAAGGTGTCTAAAGATTTTGTATCACCATCAAAGATGTTAAAAAAGTAAGACTTATTATCTTTTATGGAGAAAGTAGGATGAATAGGTATATCATAAGGATGCTTTCCTGTTTGGTGAAGATACTTGGCTAACCTTAGTGAAATACCTAAATACTTTTGGGTCATATCTTTTGGTGATAATAATGGATCAAAGATATAGTCTTTAGCGTCTAGTTTATCACTTAAAAAATATTCAAATGTCGCATTTGGAATGAGATGTCTACCATCTAAAACAAACATTCTTTTATATAGATCAATGATTTTATTGTCTTCAATCAAATAAAGGTTTGCATGTCGGCCCATTGCTTCAAATATTAGTTTACGCTGTATTGGACCATAAATAAAGTCATAGACTGTAAAATGAAACTCGATGACACGATCAGATTTGTATTGAGTTATTTCATTTAAAATACCACCTTCTAAGTTCTTTTTAAGTTGACTTAAAAAATGAGAAGTATCTTTTTTCTCAGGTGGATTATTGGTTAAATAAAAACTAGTAAAACTCGCATTTAGGTTGATGATTAAAAAATGTCTTTGTTTTTGTTTATAGAGACTAAAGATAAATCTTAAACCATCTAACCATATCGATTCTACGCGTGTATTTTGAATTGATTCATTTAATTCTTTAATTAAATAGTGGGTATAAATACCATCTAATGCCATAAGATAACACCTCATTTATACTATATCATGAAAATGACTGAAACTATTTACATAACATAGATTTTCGTATATAATGTATTAAACGAAGAGTTAGGAGTGTCATATGAAATTAAACGAGCGTGGATTACTCATCGTCATATCTGGACCATCAGGCGTAGGAAAAGGCACAGTGCGTAAGGCACTTTTTGACATGAAAAATCATAATTTAGAGTATTCTGTGTCGGTAACAACTAGACCACCTCGCGTTGGTGAAGTTGATGGAAAAGATTATTATTTTGTGAGTCGTGCTACATTTGAAGAAATGATTCGCAATGATCGTTTTTTAGAATATGCTGAATTTGTTGGCAGTTATTATGGAACACCAAAAGATAAAGTAGAAGAGTTATTAGAGCAAGGTAAAGAAGTTGTTTTAGAAATTGAGGTTGAAGGTGCACTTCAAGTGCGTGAGAAAACCAAAGATGCGGTATTTATCTTTTTAGTACCACCAAGTAAAAAAGCTTTATATGAACGATTAAGTAGTCGTGGGACTGATAGTCAAGAAATTGTAGATAAAAGATTTAAAAAAGCTGAAAGCGAATTTAAGCTCGCATATAAATATGATTATATTGTAGTCAATGATGATGTCAATAATGCCGCAGACCGTATTATGGCAATCATTCGTGCAGAACATGCACGCACCCAAAGAACAATTCAGAAATATCAGCAGTTAATGGAGGAATAATATGAAAAAGAAAAAAGTCGGATTAAATTATCCAACCATCGACGTTTTATTAGAAAAAATTGATTCTAAGTATAAACTTGTCTATGCTGCAAGTAAAGTAGCGCACATCATTGAGCGTGAAAACTTAGAAATTAAAGATGCTAAATCAGTAACATCCGTAGGTAAAGCGTTAGAAGAAATAGTTAATGGTAAAGTAACAGTTACATTCATGCAATGAGCGTAACTGTTTTTCTTTTATTTTTCTCTTGTAAGTAAATTGTTAATTTGTTCATGTAGTTTGGTATTTTTAAGACCTAATGCATCGATGAGTTCATTTAGTTTGTTTGTATAATCTTTTAATTTTTGTTGGGTTTGTTCTAACCCTAATAATGAAACATAGGTTGGTTTGTTTCTTGATAAATCAGATTTTGATTTACCAATTTTTTCGCTCGTATATAGATGTTCAATTAAGTCATCTTGAATTTGAAAAATTAAACCAATATAGTAACCTAACTTTTCATATGCCAACAAATCATTAGGTGCGGCAATGACTGCACCAAGCATGAGTGATGCTTGAATTAAGTTGGCTGTCTTTAATACATACATTTCATTCAAATCATCAATCGTAATGGCTTGATTTTCGGATTCAATATCTTTTATTTGGCCTAGTACCATACCTAGACTGCCAGCTTTATTAGATAAGATCTGAACCATTTGCACCTTTTGTTGATCTGTTAAATTTTGATGACTAGCTATAAGACTAAAACTATCTGTTAATAAAGCATCACCTGCTAAAATAGCAGTAGCTTCATCAAATTGAATATGCACTGTCGGTTTACCACGTCTTAAAGTATCATCATCCATCGCTGGTAAATCATCATGTATTAAAGAATATGTGTGAATCAACTCCACAGAAATTAAAGCACTTAAATAGGCAGAAGGATCAATACCTTTAGATTGTAGTAAGTTGGAAGCTAGTAGAGGTCGAACGCGTTTGCCTTCACCTAACAAAGCATAAGCCATGGTATCTTTAAGTGGGTTGTTTGATAGTGAATCGATATATTGATTTAATGCTAATTCTATATTTTTCATATGTTTGTATTAATAATAAATATTAATCTCCTGTGTAGATATTTACGCATAAGCATTACAAGCATGATACTTGAATTTACATTAAAAAGCAATCAAATAATTATTTAATAAATTGAATTATCGGCGAATCGTAAGATATATACCATAGTTTTAGTATGATATCTTTATAAAATCGCTATTTTTAGTATAATATATACATGGTGATGACATGAAAGAAAAATTAGCACTTTTACCAACCGAACCTGGTTGTTACTTAATGCAAAATGCTGCCGGTGAAGTCATTTATGTTGGCAAGGCAAAAAACTTAAAAAATAGAGTCAGTTCATATTTTAGAGGTGCTCATAATGCTAAGACAGAAAAACTGATTTCAGAAATCAGTGATTTTAATTATGTCGTAACCAACTCAGAACAAGAATCGCTCATTTTAGAATATAACTTAATAAAAAAATATGCACCACTTTACAATATTCGTTTAATTGATGATAAAAGTTATCCCTATATTGAAATTACCCAAGAAAAAGATCCAATGCTGGTTGTTTCACGTTATGTTGAAGTGGATAAAGACAAAGTTTTATTTGGGCCATATCCAAACTCTAAAGCAGCACGTCAAACTTTAAATTTACTACATAGACTTTATCCATTAAGACGTTGTAATCCAATTGATACAAAGCCTTGTTTGTATTATCATATGGGTTTGTGTTTGGGGCCATGTGCACATGAACATGTTGACTACAAACCGAATATTGATAAAATTACTAAGTTTTTAAAAGGTGAAACAAAAGATGTGTTAAATGAATTAGAAGAACGGATGAAAGAAGCTTCTGAATCTATGGAGTTTGAACGCGCTCTGGAATATCGAGATATGATTACAGCTGTTAAGGAAACGACAGAAAAACAAATTATGAACTTAAATGATTTTAAAGATCGTGACTTTATTAGTTTTGCATATAATGATGATGATATTGCAGTTCAAATCCTTTTAATGCGTCAAGGGCGTATTTTAGATACACATCAAAATGTTTTATCTTATATTAGTGATTCAAAAGAAACCCTTTTAAACTATATTAAAAACTACTACGATAAGTTTTTACTACCAGATGAGTTGGTATTTGATCAACAAGTTCCAATTTCAACTTTAAAAATGTATTTTGGGTCTAAGGTTGTTGTACCTAAAATTGGTGATAAAAAGAAACTCATAGATTTAGCCTATAAAAATGCTTTAGAAGATTTGACACACTATGATAAATTATATCGAGCAAAAGAAGAAAAACTAACCGAACAACTGCAAAGTTTAGAAGCAGTATTAGGTAAAAAAGTAAAATATATTGAAGTGTTTGATAACGCACATTTATTTGGTACAGCACCCATTTCAGGTATGATTGTGTGGAATGACTTTTCATTTGAACGAAAAATGTATAGAAAATTCCATTTAAAAACAACCACCAATGATGATTACCAGGCTATGAAAGAAGTACTTTATAGACGTTATCAAAGGTTAATTGTTGAACAAAAGCCTTTACCAGATTTAATATGCGTCGATGGTGGTAAGGGGCAAGTTTCAGCAGCACTAGAAGTGATGAACTTGTTTAATTTAGATATTCCAGTTTTAGGTTTAAAAAAAGACCGTTATCACCAACTTGAAGGTTATGTGATCGATAATGAAGTTACTTTATTAGATAAAAAATCACCATTGTATCAATTTTTAGCGCCACTATCAGATGAGGTGCATCGTTTTACAATAACATTTCATCAAAAGACAAAAAACAGAAAAGACTATACATCGGTTTTAGATCACATACCCGGTCTTGGACCTACACGTAAAAAAAGATTACTTGCAAACTTTAGTTCTCTAGATGCAATTAAAAATGCATCTACAGAGGATTTAAGGAAAATCGGCTTACCAGATAAAGTTATTAAAGGCATTAAGGAAGGTATTTCATGAAAGCATTTATTCACAGCACCAAACCCAAACAAAAAATATTTTATTGTATTATCAACAATAAAAAAGAACCTTTTTATTTACCAAATAGACTTGCAAAAGTCTTTTTAACAATTTTGAAAAAAGGTATTTTAGTAGATTTTGAAGTCTTAGAACCAGTTAAAAAACGTATTGACAACAAAGATGTCTTAGTACATCCAGTTGCACATTTTAATTTAATTAAACAATTAAAACCGGCACGTACACTTTATGATTTAAATAAATTAAGACTTGACATGAAGCGTGTACTAAAAAAATATCAATACTTTTTATTCTTAGATCTTGAAATGACAATGCCTGGGTATCGACGAGGACCTCATACCCCTGAAATACTTCAAGTAGGCTATTTACTAGCAAATAAAGAAGGTAAAGTCATTAAAGATAATGGCTACTTTGTTGAAGTATTAAGCGAACAATCAATTAATAAAAGAACCATTAAGTTTTTAGATTTAGACGAAAACAAATACTACGGTACAGCAAGGGCATATGACTTATTTTATGATGACTTAAAAACAATGATGGAAAACTATAAGCCGCAAATAGTAACTTGGGGTAAAAATGATATCCAAGCATTAAACATTAGTTATCAACTGCATAAAGTTAAACCGATAACAAAAGATCATCAATTTATCGATTTGTTAAAGTTGCATAAAGACTACTTTAACCTACCGAATGATATTGGATTATTTGATGCCTATAAAAAATATTATCAACCTGAAGAACAAATTATTCAAGATCATGATGCAAGAACGGATGCTATAATTACAAAGGATGTTTTTGATGCCTTTATTAATCAAATGCATTCAAAATAAAACCCAAAAATATACGAGTGCTTATCAAGAATATAAGCACTTTTTATATGCAATTATTAAGTATGCCGTTAGGGATGTTATTATTTGGTCCGTTAGCTGATGTTTTAAATGTATCCTACATTATTTTAGGTAGTGGTCTCTTAATTATGTTTATTGAATCCATAGGTCTTATGTATAAAAAGTTACTGATAGAAGGTATAAAGGTAGATAAAACAAATCCTGAAACACCATAATAAAAGATGATGGCTAAGACCATCATCTATTTTTATACATTCATTATAATTGGTAAAATCATTGGTTTTCTTAAAGTGATATCATATATTTTTTCAGAGAGTTGATCAATGATTTGTTGTTTTAAATTAAGTTCATTATAACCTTTTTTAGGTAACTCTTGTAGGGTAATATGTTTTACTAAAGCCGCTAAGCTTGAGGTGAGTTCTTCATTACCTTTCATATAAATAAAGCCTCTAGAGATGACAGTTGGTTGATTAATTAAAGTTTTATTTTCAGTATCTACAGTTAATATGACTGAAAACAAACCTTCTTCAGATAATATCTTACGTTCTTTTAAGACGTTTGAACCAATATTACCAACAGAAGTACCATCAATATAAATGTCACCAGCTTGAACTTTGCCGGCATGGCGAATTTTATCTTTAGATATAGCTGCAACATCACCATTGTCCATAATCAGTATATCATTTGAATCGACACCACATTCAATTGCTAGACTTTTATGTCTTTTTAACATGCGGTGTTCACCATGCATTGGAATAAAATACTTTGGTTTAATGAGTGTGAGCATAAGTTTTAAATCAGGTGCACTACCATGACCAGAAGTATGGGTATCTGTAATTGGACCATGGGTAATGACATTAACATCTTTTCTAAATAATAAATTAATGGTTTTATTAATTGGATCTTGGTTACCAGGAATTGGTGAAGAAGAAAAGATCACTGTATCACCTTTAACAGCCTTAATCTGCCTATGAGAGCCATTAGCAATTCTAGAAAGAGCTGCAAGTGGTTCACCTTGAGAACCTGTTACAAGAATACATGTTTCTTCTAAAGTAAATTTCTTTAAATCTTCAGGAGCAACAATAGTTCCTTTTTTCGGTTTAATATAACCGGATTGTTGACCTGCTTCAATGGTACGTTCCATCGAACGACCAAAGACAGCAATTTTTCTACCTGTTAATTCAGCTGCTTCAATTATTTGTTGGATTCTATAAAGGTTGGATGCAAAAGTCGCAATAATAATACGACCTTCAATTCGAGTAAATAACTCATTAATAGAACGACCAACTTTAGATTCTGATTGAATTAAATCCTCTTGTTCAGCATTGGTAGAATCGCTGACTAAAAGTAGGGTCCCTTCTTGGCCAAGGTTGGCTAGTTTATCATATTCTGCATGTGGACCCACTGGTGTATAATCAATTTTAAAATCTCCAGTATGAAAGATGGGACCATCTTTCGTTCTAAAGACGATACCAAACATATCAGGAATAGAGTGGTTGAGTCGTATAAATGAAATTTCAACACCATCAAATTTATATGTGTAATAAGATTTATACTCTTCGATTTTAGGAATGTTTAAACCCTTATGTTCGCGGAATTTGTATTCTAATAAATCCACAGCAATACCAGAAACATAAATTCTTGGAATATTGACCTGGCGCAGTAAATAAGGAATGCCACCAATATGGTCTTCGTGACCATGCGTAATAAATAAACCAACAATACGTTCTTCATTTTCTTTTAAATAAGTATAGTCAGGAATCACATAATCAATACCTAAAAGATCGTCATCGGGAAAAAGGATCCCGGCATCAACGATAAATATTTGATTATTAATTTCATAAACGTAGGTGTTTTTCCCAACTTCACCTAAACCACCTAACGCAAAAACTCCGATTTCTCCGGTTTTCAACGACTTGTTTTTCAACATATATATAACCTCGTAACGTAAAAATATCTTATATCTATTATACACGATTATTTTAAAATTATTAAATTTTTGTTTCATGATAAAATAGTATGTATATCACATGAGGTTTTTATGAAAAAATTATTTGTTTTTGATTTAGATAATACATTAAGATCAACCAATTTAAAAGCAATCTTACCAAATGCAAGAAAGCTGATTCATCATATTGCAAACCATCCAGACTATATACTCGCATTAGCCACCGGAAGAGGGGTTGCAAAACTTGATGTTTTAGGTGACTTAGATAAGTATTTTAAGTATAAAATACTAGTCAACGGTGCATTAACCTTAGAAGATAACAAAGTCATTGATGATGCACATATCCCTAAAGAAATTGTAGCTCAAATTATATCAAAGGCTCAAACGCGAGGGATTGCATTAGGCATGGTGGGTATGTATGAAGAAGTGGTGACTAAAATTGATGAAAATATTGAAAATGCATTTCAAAACTTTGTGGACAAAAAACCATTAGAAAAGCCTACATTTTATGAAGACAATCATGTATATCAAATGTGGGTCTATCACAAAGATGAAAAATTAATTGAACAAGAGATTCAAAAAAATTATGATCTAGATATTTTTCATTGGCATGCAGGTGGTTTTGATATTGTATCTAAAGGGGTTTCTAAAGCTAATGCCTTAAAAAAACTTATGAAAAAATATCCAGATTATGAAGTGATTGCATTTGGAGATGGACATAATGATATTGACATGATGGGACTTGCACATATTGGTATCATTATGGAAAACTCACGTTGGATAAAAGAAGCTGATGGTAAATATCAACTCATTGGACCCCATGTCGATTCGGATGCACTCTATGCATTTTTAAAAAAACATAACATTATATAAGGAGCAAAAGATTATGGCAACAACATATGTATTAGAAAATGAACAATTAAAAGTTGTAGCAGTTGACTTGGCTGCAAGCATCTACCAAATTTATTTAAAGGATAACGGCAAACTTATTCCGATGTTATCCACACCAAAAACTTTAGAAATGTTTATTGAAAATGATTTGAAATACGGTCGTACAGTCGGTAGAACTGCTGGTCGTGTTTATGAAGATGAACAAACAAAACAATTTATAGATTTTAAAGGCTCACCATATTATATGCACGGTGGACCTCATAATTTTACAACTAAGACCTTTGAAGTTAGTAAGCATACATCTGATAGAATTGAGTTTGAACTTAAAGTAGCTGACATGTCTGATGGTTATGTAGGTAATTTAAATATTAAGGTGACGTATCGTTTGTTTTTAGGTAATTTATTAGTTAGACATCAAGCAACAACAGACCAAGATACACCAGTAAACTTAACCTTTCATCCCTATTTTAATTTAGAAGCAAGTAACACATTAGAAAATCACCAATTTAAAGTCGTATCCAATACGTATTTAACAAGAGATGAATCGGGCAGATTTACAAACCAAAATAAAGTAATTGGAACAAACAAAGATTATCAAGACTTTAAATCATTAAAGATAGATGCGGATACAGCATTAGATGATATATTTGAATTACCAAAAGACCGTTATGCAGCCACTTTAAAAACAAATAAAGCTGAAATGAATATCTTTACAAACTATCCTACTTTGGTTGCATTTACTCAAAATAAACCAACCCAGACTGATTTAAATAATGCAAGAGCAGGTGAAATTTATACCGGTATTGCATTAGAAGGTCAAAAGAGTCAAAAGGATTTAAATATCTTAAAATCTGATCGTGTATATGATCATTATATAATGTATCAATTTAAACAAAAATAATCATAAAGGCCAAAGGTAATTTGGCCTTTATCATTGTATAAAACATGTTATAATAAAACCATTCTAAACAAAGAAGGTATGACATATGATGTTATTTGATGCACATGCTGATATATTAACAGATATCTATGAATCTTTAAATAAGGGTATCAAAGACCCATTTACAAAAAGGCATTTAAAAGCGTACCAAGAAAGTGGTATTTCACATAGTATATTTGTCAACTGGACAGATCCTGATCATAAAACAAGCAAAGACTTTGAGCATTGTTTTGATGTGGCGATTAACTATCTAAAAACTAAGGAAGACATATTCAAAATTTGTTACCAATATGATGATATTTTAGATACATATCATTCAAAAAAATTTGGTGTAATTTTAGGTGTTGAAGGCTTAAAATATTTAAAAGATGAAACAGATTTAAAGCGTTTATATGATCAAGGTATTCGTCATGCATCTTTAACTTGGAATGAAGTAAACGATTATGCTACAGGTTTATCGAGCAAACAAGGTGGATTAACCAATAAAGGTAGAAGGGTCATTCAAATGATGGAAGAACTTGGGATGGTCATCGATTTATCACATGCCAATGAACAAACCTTTAAAGATGTATATGAAATAGTTAAAGGACCGATTGTTGTTACGCATGGGAATGCCAAAGCTTTATGCCATCATCAAAGAAATTATAGTGACGAACAACTACAGATGATAAAAGATAAAGATGGTGTCATTGGTGTTTGTGCGGTGGCTAATTTTATATCAGACGACCCGTCAAAACAGACAGTTCAATATTTAGCCAAACATATCGATTACATAGTTAAAAGCATTGGTATTGACCATGTTGGGATTGGATTAGATGTTTGTTATTACCTTTATAAGGATGGGACACAAACAAATGTAGAAGGTCTACAAACTATAAAAGATACACCAAACTTACTTAAAGAACTACAAAAGATGGGTTATAGTAACGATGCAATTGAAAAGATTGCCTATAAAAACTTTAACCGTGTCCTAAAACAGGTCCTAAAATAATATAAGGAGCATACTATGTCAAAACTTATTTGTGTCACACCAAGATTACTGACTGAAAACAATGTCGAAAAACAATTCATTAATACAAGATACTTAAAACATTTAACTGATGGTGGATATAATACAATTCAAATTAACTTAGATAATCCAAATCCAGAACACATATTTGATATGTGTGATGCGTTTTTAATTACTGGTGGGACAGATGTAGATCCTGTTCATTTTGGTGAAACAAATGAAGGTTTATCTAAGGGTATTGATAAACGCTTAGATAGATTAGACGAACAAATGACAAAATATGCCGTAAAAAGTAAAAAGCCACTACTAGGTATATGTAGAGGGCTTCAAACAATCAATGTATTTTTAGGTGGCAGTCTATATCAAGATTTAGGACCACTAAATGAAAATCACCAAAAAATCTTTGCTGGACATATGGTGTATATAAAACCACATCCATTATTTAACTTTCCAAGTACAATCGAAGTCAATAGCTATCACCATCAAGCGATTAAAGATGTTGCTCCTGGTTTAGATGTGATTGGAAAACATGAAGATGGTACAGTAGAAATGGTCATACATGAAACATTGCCAATATTTGCAGTGCAATGGCATCCGGAAATTGATAACGACTTGCCATATTCTAAAATGATATTTGATGCATTTTTTAAACTCATCGAACAAACATAAAAAAAGTAGACTTCAGAGTCTACTTTTGTAATTTACGGAGTTTTTTTGTAACAAAATCACTAATTTCTTCAGGGATATATAATGAGATATCCGCATCATGATATACAAGTTCTTTAATACTTGAACTTGAAACAAAATGATTTCTAGAAGTAGGAAACAATACAACAGTTTCTACATCTGGATTTAAATTTCTATTGAATTGGTATAACATATACTCATTTTCATAATCAGCAATATTTCTTAAACCTCTAAATAAAATTTTAATACCATGCTTATGTGCATATCTTACAACAAGATCAGAAGTATAGCTAATTAAAATATTTGGAATGTGCTGCGTAGATTTCTTAATCATATCCATACGCTCATCCACTGTAAATGAGAATTTCTTAGCAGGGTTATCTGCAATGACAATGTGTAATACATCGACAAGTTCAGATGCACGTTCAATCACATCTAAGTGTCCTAAAGTCAATGGGTCAAATGAACCTGGATAGAGTCCTTTTTTCATGTGTTTCATATTGATATTTAACATTGTAACTAGCCAGTTAAATACCATTTCCTTTCATTTTAAATTTCAATATATAAAAAAATAGATTATTATCTATAATTATTTTAACACATTTATGTTTTTATCTTGTTATTTATAAACATAAATGCTATAATTTTGTGTAGAAGATGAGTGGGGCTTGAGGTTCTCACTTATTTTTTGGAAGAGGTAAAAATATGAATATTGGGCTCATAAAAGAAAAAGTTAAAACAATTTTAGATGCAAAGCAACTAGAAATATACGATATATTAACTGAAAAAATTGGTACACAAAAGATATTAACGATATTAATTGATAGTCAAATAACACATGATTCATTAGAAAAGGTACATATGGAAGTACTGGATGCCATCAATGATGATTTAGATGATGACTATTATTTACAAATGTCAACTGTCGGTATTGAAAAAGAACTAAGAAACATCGAAGAAGTTATCAAACATAAAGGTGGCTATGTTTATATTGAAAGTGATCCATATACTGGAAATGCCACTTTAAATGATGTGATTGATGACACCTTAATGATTAGTTTTTTCATTAAAGGGCGACCAAAAAAATTAGAATTAAAATACGAAAACACACGATTTATCCGCCAAGCGGTTAAATTTTAAAAGGAGAGACAAAAATGATCAGTAAAGCATTCTTTCAAAATATCGAAGAAGTAGCAGAAGATAATGATATGACAAAAGAACAAGTCTATCATGCTTTTGAACAAGGTTTAATCGCCGCATGTAAAAAGCAGTTAGGTGTTCAAACATGTCGTGTTGAATTTAAAGAAGAAAAAAATGAACTTTTAATTTATGGTCAATATTTTGTATTACCAGAAGGTGACCTGAATTTAGATTTAGATAAAAAATATACGTTCCTAAAATTAGAAGATGCTAAAGAAATGAAAAAAACGGCTAAACCAGGCGAATTACTTGAAGTTAAAATTGAGCCAAGTGAATTCAACTATAACGCAAGCCGTGACTTAAAGAATCGTTTTAATGAAGTTTTAAACCAAACAAAGAAAGAAAACATTTATAAAGTCTTAAAAGAATTACAATACGAAATGGTGACAGCAAGAGTACTTGAAGAAGAAAAAGACTTTTATCGTATTGAAATTAATAAAGATGTTATTACCATGTTACCTAAAAAGGAAGCATTACCAAATGATAAATTTCATGTAGGTGATCGTGTGAAGGTATATGTCACTGATGTTGAAATGAAAACAAAAGGACCAAAGATTTATGTGTCTCGTACGCATGTTGCCTTAGTAACACGTTTACTTGAAGAATATGTACCAGAAATCAAAGATGGTACGATTGAAGTTTTAGGTATTGCACGTGATCCAGGTGATCGTTCTAAGGTTGGTTTAAAATCCAATAATGAAAACGTCGATGTCATCGGTGCAACCGTTGGTGAAGGTGGCGTACGTATTAAAGAAATTTCTAAATATTTATCAGGTGAAAAAATTGATTTATTTAGATGGAGTGACAATGAGCAAGAACTTATTGGTAACTCACTACAGCCAGCACCAGTTGTTGCAGTTACAAGAGTCAATCCAAAAGAAAAAAGTGCATTAGCAATTGTACCGGATGCACAACTATCTTTAGCAATTGGTAAATTAGGTCAAAACGTGAAACTTGCTGTACAAGCAAGTGGTTGGTCGATTGATATTAAATCAGAATCCAATGCAGCTGAAGAAGGTATCATTTACTAAGAGGTGGTTTTATGAAAGCAGTTAAAAAAATACCAATGCGTACATGTGTCGTATCTAAAACTGTACACCCTAAAAAAGAATTAGTACGCATTGTTGCCAATAAAGAAGGCGAAGTTTTTGTAGACACAAAAGGTAAAGCTAACGGACGTGGGGCTTACATTAAATTAAGCAAAGAAAATATTGAACTGGCTAAAAAGTCCAAAGCACTTGATAGAAAGTTAGAAGTGACCATACCAGACAATATTTATGAAGATTTAATGAATTTGCTATGAACAAAGGCGCATTAGGTTTAGCTTATGTAGCTAAAAAGGTAGTGATTGGCACCGATGAGGTTGTCAAAGCGCTACAAAATAAGCAATTATATTTAGTGTTGCTTGCAACAGATGCAAGTGAAAATACAACAAAAAAAATAAAAGATAAAACAAATACTTATCAAGTTGAGTTAATACATAAATATTCATCCGAAGATATATCAAGCGCGATGGGTAAAAAAAATATTAAAGTCATAGGAATAAAGGATAAAGGGTTTAGTATGATGTTTAAATAGAAAGGTTGATGCATTATGGCAAGACAAGGAAGAAACAATAATAATAAGAAAAAACCAAATAGGAGTAATTTTGGCAACAAATCTAGAGGAGTAGCTCCAAAACAAGCACCTAAAAAGAAAGTAACTGAATTAATTTTTAGACCAGAAATGACGGTATCCGATATTGCATCAGAACTTGAAATTTCTAGTGCAGTTTTAATTAAAAAATTAATGGGCCTAGGGATGATGACTTCTGTTAATGAAGTATTAGAACGTGACATTGTTGAGTTAATTACCGATGATATGGGTATCGAATTAAAAGATGAAGTTATTACGGATTTAACAAGATATGATGAAATGGAAATCATCGATGATCCAAAAGATTTAGTGAAACGTAGTCCAATTATTACAATTATGGGTCACGTAGACCATGGTAAAACAACGTTACTTGACGCAATTAGAAAAACAAGGGTTGCACCTGGTGAAGCAGGTGGTATTACCCAACATATTGGTGCATATCAAGTCAAACACGGTGATGAAAAAATCACATTTATTGATACACCAGGCCACGCAGCATTTACAGAAATGCGCGCACGTGGTGCTAAAGTAACGGACATTGTTGTTTTAGTAGTAGCAGCAGATGATGGGGTTAAACCTCAAACAATTGAAGCACTACAACATGCCAAAGCATCAGGTGTTCCTATTGTTGTGGCAATCAACAAAATTGATAAACCAAATGCGAATCCAGAAAATGTTATGAGCGCATTAGCAGCACATGATTTAACACCTGAAGCATGGGGTGGCTCAACACCTTATGTTGAAGTATCCGCATTAAAGAAAATGGGTATTGAAAACTTACTAGACATTATTGTTGTCTTAGCTGAGGTTGAAGACTTAAAAGCGAACCCAAATAGAGATGCGATGGGAACTGTCATTGAAGCATTTTTAGACAAAGGACGCGGACCTGTAGCAACCGTTATAGTTGAAAACGGAACGCTTCGTGTTGGTGATATCATCGTCATTGGTAATACGTTTGGACGTATTCGTACGATGAATGACGATCTTAAAAACCGTTATGATGCCGCTGAACCAGGTAAGCCAGTTGAAATTACCGGTTTAGACCAAGTACCACAGGCAGGAGATATCTTTATGGTTTTTAAAGATGAAAAGGTTGCTAGACAAACAGCTGAAGCACGCTCTGCTAAAGTTAAAGATAATTTAGTTAAACAACAAAAAGTAACATCATTAGAGTCCATGTTTGGTGCTCAAGATAATGAAGAAAAAGTTTTAAATATCGTCTTAAAAGCCGATGTTCAAGGTAGTATTGAAGCCTTAACAGGTATGCTAGATAAAATAGATGTTGAAGGATTCCATGCCAATATTGTACGTAGTGCAGTGGGTGGTATTACTGAAACAGACGTTCAACTTGCATCAGCATCCAATGCAATTATTATCGGGTTTAATGTCCGCCCAATCGCATCCGTTAAATCTTTAGCAGACTCTATGGACGTTGAAATTAGATTGTATAATGTCGTTTACCGTGTGACTGAAGATATTGAAAAAGCACTCAAAGGTATGTTAGAACCTGTATATGAAGATGTTGTTACTGGTCAAGCAGAAGTTCGTAAATTATTTAAAATCTCTAAAATTGGTACCATTGCAGGTAGTTATGTCACCCAAGGTGTTATCTACAGAGATTCTAAAGTGACCGTAATCCGTGAAGGTGTTGTTATCTATAATGGCGTACTATCAAGTTTAAAACGTGGTAAAGATGATGTAAAGGAAGTTCGTCAAGGTTTTGAGTTTGGATTTAGTGTTGAAAACTACAACGACTTAAAAGAAGGCGATGTCATCGAAGCAGCGATTGAAAAGGAAGTGGAGGTTATATAATATGAGTATTCAAGCAGATAGATTAGCATCAAGAATATTAAGAGAACTCGTTCATATTGTCAATGATGTTATAAGAAACACTCAAATAGGTTATATAACACTGACAGAAACTAAAGTCACTAAAGATAAAAGTTTTTGTTATGTATACTATACAATTATTGATGATAGTGAAGAAGCTAAAACTAAGGTAAGTCAATTACTTGAAGCTGGTAAAAAAGAAATACGTATGAAACTAGCAGCTAAAATTAAAGACATTCGTAAAATTCCTGATTTAATCTTTAAATATGATGAAGCATTAGCTTATGGTAATCATATCAATAAGTTATTAAGTGATATTAATAAATCGAATAAATAAAATATAAGGGCACTTCGTTATGAAGTGCCCTTATACTTAGGGGTGGATACATAGGGGATAAATATTAAAATTATTGATCATCTTTTAATACATAAGTTGAACCGAATGTTTTAGTCTCACTGTTAAATGTGACAATCGATTCAGATGAGAATGTATAAAAGATATTGTTGATAAATACAGCTCCATCAATTTGGTTAGAATAACTTGTTGACTGGTGTTCAACTAAAATTGGTTCAGCAATGATTGGATCGTTATTAAAATCTAAGTAGAATATATAATAAACGGATGTATACATATATCTTTGAAGTGTCATATCATAATAGGACTTGTTGGCAGCAAATCCAACAAAACCATGTTCAGGTGAAATAAGAATGGCTTTATGATTGTTTAATGCCTCACTATAACTCCAAGTATAGCCTGATTCTATTTCTTTTCCTAGATGATACGTTTCTAAAGGTGATGTACTATTGTTTGCTTGATAAACAGATAGTTTAACAACTGGTGATTCATAACCGATACCGACAAGATGGGTTTCATCCCAAACATGTAGGTAAGCACTATAACCTGGTTCTTCAATTTCATTTAAAATTTCAATCTTTTTAGGATTTGTTACATCAATAGTATAGAGTGGATCTGTTTGTCTAAATGTTACAACATAAGCAGTATGTTTATCAAATCTTGCAGACATCACACGTTCACCAGGTTTACCAATACCTTCTTCAAGGACACCTACAACGTCGAGTTTGTCATTTTCAGGATTTTCTTTTAGCATGTATAACCTGTTTGGCCCATTGCCATTTAAGGTTGTAACAACTCTTAAGTGGCCCTCATAATCATCCATCCAAAACTGATTATAAACAAACCCTTTTAATGATACAGATGCAGCATATTGAACGGTACCTAGTGTACTATCAATATTAAATTTAACAATATGTGTACCGGATAATGTTGGTTCTAATAGTGAAAAATAACTATAGTTACCAGCTAAATAAATAGCATCTTTGGTCATATAAATAATATCTGCAACACCTGCATAGGATTCATGAACCGCTTCATATGTAAGAATATTGATAGCACTTATCGTTAGTATTTGATAAGCAGGTACCTTATCAAATATTAAAATATTTTCATAGTTTACATGAATCGTATTGAGCTTTTCACCAATGTTTTCTATGAAAGTTGGTCTAAGTTCTTCATGACTCACATTATTATTTGAAACAATATATAAGTGATCATCAATTAATCGATGTGTGCGAATATAACTTTCCGTTTTTAATTCATAATTTAATGTCAAACTATCTCTGTCATAAATACGAATGTTTGCATTATAAAATACACGATAATGGTAATAAGCAGGTAAGATTAAAGTGTCATTAGCACTATTATGATAATTTAAAAGTTCTTCATACGTTTTACCAATAACAATAAGAAGTGTATCAGTCAAATAAAATTCTTCAACAAGGAAATCCTCAAAAGTTAAACCATCTAACTTCGTTAATGAACCATTAGCTTCAACCCTATATTTATAAATTCGGTTCGAATTATATTTTGGTGAATAAAAGAGTTCATAACCATCCGTTTTAATAATATCTGCTTCATCAACGCCTTCAACTTGAATGTTGGTACCGACTACATCGGGGGTTGAACCTGATTCACCAGAGGTTGCATCTAAATCAAATGATCCATCGGCTTTCGCATCACCAGTAAAAAAACCATCCCAACTAAAGCCGTTGCCTCGGTCCAGTTTATTTCTTAGGGTATGTTCGTTACCAGCAACTTGAGCATTCACTAATGTTTTATTTTGATAGACTACTGGCAAGTTAAAAGCACCGGTTGCAATAAATACTGTTAATATGACAACAGAAGTTAAACCAACAAGTAATCTTCTAACCGATAATTGATAAAACTTTTTTGGTAAACGTACCGTATTATTTTGAGCCTGATATTTTTTAAGTCGCTTATTCCATATATATTCATAGAGGGATAATAAAATAATGATAGAAACAAAGATGCCAACAACAATTGTTAAAACAATACCTAATGTATTCATAAAATAGAACCTCCTATACCTAAGGCTTGTTTGAAGGCTTTAACATAACTACGGCTCACATCAACTTTAAAGCCACCACTTAATTCAAGTTCAAGCTTGGCATTAAGTTTTGGACGAATGTAGATTACTTTATTTAAGTTAACCATATAGGATTTACCAATACGCATGATCTGATAGTCTTTAAGGGCATCTTCTAATTGATAAAGTGGTTCTTTGACCAACACCTTACCAAAACTGTGCGTGTGAATAATGATTTCAGTACCGTAGGATTCAATATATAAAATATCCTTTATATATAATTTAATCCAGCCATCAGGCGTTTCAAATACGTAGGTTTGGCGTCCAATGGTTAACTTTTTTAAAATGGATTCTAAAAGTTCATAAGATGCATCATCTACATGCAACTCGATAGAACCATCATCTAACTTTGATGTTTGAATACGATCATTATCTAAATCATCTTTAATTAAACTTAAATCAGATCTATCTATAATGATCTTAACCATAATATGTTCCCCCTTCGCATTTAGTTTAACAATTATTATCTATCTATCAAGCGAACTTTAATAAGATGCATAAATTTAGATATAAGATGCAACCTACTTAAATCAATTATATTTTATCATGAAAGAAAAGAATATAAGTTATATCCTGTAAATCGCGGTTAAAGTGTTAAATATAGCCGTAAAATGATATAATATTTGTGGTAGGTGAAATAATGATTGCACGTGTAATTGTGGATATAAAACATGAAAGTATTAATCGTACGTTTGATTATCTTATCCATGAAAAAGACCAACAATATATTCAAAAAGGTGTGCGCGTTTTAGTCCCTTTTACGGATCATAACATATTACGCATGGGCTTCGTTTATGATATTGTTGAAACTTCAGATCTTGCAAGTAAGTATGTTGAAGAAGTTTTAGATATTGAACCAGTATTTAGCGAAGAACTATTTTTATTGTTGGATACACTGACTCAAAACCCTAATGTGTTAATTGCAGAAGCATTTGAAACAATTATTCCTAAACAGTTACTGATGCATTATGAAAAACAAGTGACTTTGTTAAAACCGGATTTGTTACCAAAAGATTTAAAGCACTTTTTTAAAGGTAACCGGTGGACATTGTTAAAAAAAGATCAAGTATATTATGCACGTATTCAAACACTTGTCCAAAAAGGCATTGTTGAATTAAAAACAGTTTTGAAATCCAGAGATAAAAAACTTTTATTAACGATGGTGCGTGTACATGATTTTAATTATGTCGGTACCACCAAACAAAATGATACACTTCATATATTAAAACAAAATGAGTCGATGCTTCGTAAAGATTTGGTAGAACAATCCAGTGCATCGATTGTTCAAACACTTATCAAAAAAGATGTTATTGAAGTATTTTATGAAGAAGAAAAAATAACACCACTTCATTATTTAGAAGATAAGAAATTACCCGAATTAAAAGATAGTTATAAAACTTATTTAGAAGATGTACTTGCCAATGGAAAAAATCAAGTCTATGTAAGTGCATATAATGATGCCAGACTTAACTCATTTTTTATGCACCTTATTTTTGAGGTTGTCAAAAAGGACGAACAAGTTCTTGTATTGGTACCTGAAAACTTTATGATGGACGATATTAAAAATACTTTAAAACAAACATTTCCATCCATTCCAATTATTGATTTGAAAAGTTCTCATACTGATCGACAAATGCGTATGCATCATACAGCTATCTTAGACAATGAGGCCAAAATTGTCATCGGTGCTAGATCAAGTGTCTTTACAAATTTTTATGATCTTGGTTTAATTGTTGCTCTTGATAGTAATAATCCAAGTTATGTGGCACATGAAGGCATTTTATATGATACATTAGAAATTGCTAAAGTTAGAACTAAGTTTTTAGGTATTCCACTTTATTTAACTTCAAGTGCTTTATCACTGGATAGTTATCAAAAGGTGAAAGATAAACAATATAAACAATTAGAGTTTATCCAACAACAAACCAAAGATATCCAAATTATAGATATGAAAGAAGAACTTAAAAGTGGTCATACAAAATTAGTTAGCCGCTACTTACACCAAAGGATTGATAAAACTTTAAGTGACAATAAAAAAGTCTTACTTATTTTAAACCAAAAGGGTTACGCACCATTTGTCATGTGTAGATCTTGTTCGTATGTACCTAAAGATCCTAATACTGATATTCCATTGAGATTTGATGCCAAACAAGGGTTATTAAAGTCGAATCTAACCAGACATGAAGAAAACTTTTCAAAGGTTTGTCCACAATGTGGTAAACCAACCATGAAAGCGGTAGGTTCCGGTATCGATCAGCTCATTCATTTTATTCAAAAACAATACCCGAATCGTTCAGTACTTAAAGTGGATGCTGATACTATATCTAGTAAAGCTTATTATCAAAAGATCCATGATTTAGATGATATAGACATTATTGTGGGTACACAAATGGCTTTAAAATCTAATTTAGAAAATAAAGTAGATTTGGTTGGTATCTTAATGATTGATCAATGGTTAAAACTACCAACTTTTAATGCTTATGAAATGACATTTGATATTCTCATGCAAGCTAAATATATTACACACAAAGAACTCATAGTACAAAGCTATGATCCAAATCACTTTGTTTTAGAAAGTGTAAAAAATGATCCAAACCTATATTATAAAGAAGAACTATCACGCCGTAAACTTTCTAAGTTACCACCATTTTATAAACTACTTCAATTAAGAATTGAAGGACCAAGCTATTTAAAAACCTTTCAATATGCTGCCAGTCTTAAACAGCGATTAGAAAGTTTAAATATGACGGTTTTAGGACCAACAGCATCAGTTTTATTAAAATCTGATACATCTTACCGTGTTTTATTGTTGGTTAAATACCAACAACCATTTGAAAAATTTAGTTATTTATTCAAATCAGATGACGCAATTAAAATATATATGAACCATACCATAGCATGGTATTAGTTAGGAGTGAATCACATGACAGTATTTATGGGTACACCACAATTTTCAGTACCAATTCTTAAGATGTTAATTGAAGAAAAATATCCTGTTGGGTTAGTCGTAACTCAACCAGATAGACCGGTTGGTCGTAAAAAGATATTAACACCATCACCAGTTAAAGAGTTAGCGTTAGCACATCAAATAGAAGTATTTCAACCAGAAAATCTAAGAAAGAATTATCAATATATTATAGATTTGAAACCGCAATTAATTATTACAGCAAGCTATGGACAAATACTTCCAAAAGAGCTTTTAGAAGCCGTTAAATCAATTAATATTCACGGATCATTATTACCAAAATACCGTGGTGGTGCACCGATTCAATATGCTTTATTTAATGGTGATGATAAAACGGGTATTACACTCATGGAAATGGTTTATAAAATGGATGCTGGTGATATGATTGAAAAGGTAAGTCTAGACATAGAACCTACCGATAACTATGGCACGTTATCTGAAAAACTATCACTTTTAGGTCGTGATTTACTGAAAAGAAGACTACCTGATATTTTAAGTAATAATTATGATAAAACACCTCAAGATGAAGCCAAGGTGACGTTTGCATTTACTTTAAAAAGAGAAGATGAATTATTGGACTTTAAAAAGTCGGCAACGTGGAATCATAATCGTATCAGAGGACTGAGTCCGAACATTGGTGGACACTTTAGAGTTAAAAATACACTCATCAAGGTGTTTGAATCGCGCATTAATGATATAATAGAACTCCAAAGTGGTGAAATATACATAGAAAATAAGCGATTATTTATAGGTACTAGCCACCATGCATTAGAATTGATTGAGGTTCAACAATCAGGAAAAAATCAAATGCATGTTAAAGATTATTTAAATGGACAAAACATATTTATAAACGGGGGAAATGTTTATGAGTGAACCAAAACTACTCTATAACCGAGATGAAATGTTAAAACTTAACATTGAAGTCTTAAAAGAAAGATGTAATGTGACAGTGATGGATATTGCTAAAATCGCTCAAGAACAGCAATCAAAATACTATCCAAACATTGACATCAATTTGTGTATAGAATCTGTTGAAAAAATACTGACATTTAGAGATGTTTTTCATCATATTCAGTTTTCTGCAGAAGTTGATCGTCTCACAGAGGAAAAACTCTTTAAAGGGCCAATTCAAGATATCTTATACTATGATTTAGGATTATTTGGCATCGATGAAACGATGGGTTTAGATGTTGCTAGAAACTATGGAGCAATCGGTCAAACCAACTTTGGTGATATCGATGTTAATAAACGTGGTATTGTTAAAAGATTGAATGATGAAGGTAAAAAAGATGGTACTGTGCATACGATGATGGATGATATTGTTGGTGCAATTGCAGCGGCAGCCTCAACACGTGTGGCACAAGTCATGAATGAAGATATTGCATTAGAAAATCCAAATTATAAAAAGATAAGTTTATTTGATTTGAAAAAAAGGAAGAAATAATCCATGGGATTTAAAAATCCAAAACATAAGTTAAAAGGCTTGGGTAAAAAGTTTTTTGCAAAATATTTTGGCTTTGAAACTGGTATTGATATTACAAATGATGTGGCAGTGCTTTATCGTAGAAATGTCGTTATTAAAAATATCGTATTTATTTCTAACTTACTGTATTCACTTGTATTTTTCGTACTAGGTTTTAGTGTTGCCAATCCCACAACGGATTGGATTTTTGCGATTGCGGCTTTACCGATTACATATACTGTAAGTAAACTTCAAAACAAATTGATTAACTTAGATCACAATGATTTAACCAAACAACAAATTGCAATGTATGTATCAAGTTTTTGGATTTTTATATCGGCAGTTATGGTCTATATCCGTGTTTATGCGGTTGGACAAAATGCACCATTTGAAACAGCAAGCTATGTATTAATATTTTATGCATTAGTCCAAATATCGCTTTACCAAGACAAAAGACTACTTGCCAATTCATTTGTTTCTTTATTAGGTTTTGTTACTTTAATTCATATAGCTGTGACCTATAATTTCTTTAATTTAGGATTGACATGGCAAGAGTTTTTATCGACAATTTTTAGCGATCCGGTTTTATCTATCCAAGTGGGTGACTTAGTTTTAAGAACGATTATTTTTATATTGTTTTATTTAGTTAATTATATTATTGTCTTGATTGGACAATCGATACAAGAAGAGCGTAAAATTGAACTCAGTAAACGTCGTGAAGTTCAAATGGATTTTACGCATATTGTGCGTTCGTTATTTAATGTTGTTTTTCAGTCGGCCAACGTATTACTAGAAAAAGAACATGCTTATCGTGTGGCCTCTGTAGCAAGTAAGCTTGCACTTTATTATCATCTTGATGAAACCCAAAAAATCGAGTTAGAAAAGTATGCACTCATTCATTTAAGATTTGATGAGATTAAAGATTTAATGATTGAAACAGAAAACTATGATGAACAAACTTATGAAATCTTGAAGGAAAAAACAGATTTGGGTGCTAAAATTGGTAAACGAATTCAACTAGCCCAAAAATGTAATGATATTATACGTGCGCATTATGAAGGTAATGTGGATGAAGCATTTTTTGAACAAATGAACCGTATTCAGCCAGAAATACCAAATCAAATTATATTGTTGGCGGATTGTTATGTATCGTTAAGAAGTTTTGCGACTTATTATCATCCAAATAATCACCAACAAACTTTAAATATTTTTAAAAAAGAATTAACACCGTATTTTGATTATTCATTAAGAGAAACATTTTTAAAATACAATACAGAAATTGATCAATTGTATCTTAATTTATAACCGATAAATTAACATAATAAAAGATAGCTATTTACAAAATTATCATAAAAGGTTATCATATATACAACTTCATAAAAATACTTATTCAGAGCAGGTGAGGCGATCAGTCCGATGACCCTGCAGCAACCTACTTAAATTAGGTGCTTAACTGACAGGGGTTTTGCCCACCAATAAGGAAAATATCAATCACTTCCTTGTTGGAAGTGTTTTTATTGACAATAGAAAGAAGGCACATATGAGTTATATATTTTCAAGTGAAAGTGTTACTAAAGGACACCCAGACAAAGTGGCTGATTTTATATCAGATGCTATTTTAGATTTAGTACTAAGTAAAGATCCCAATGCAAGATGCGCGATTGAAACAGCACTAGCAAACACATCGGTTTATATTTTTGGTGAGATTTCTACACGTTTTGATTTAACAGAAGAAATCATTATTAAAACTGCCAAAGAAGCGATTAAGTTTTGTGGGTACAATGATGCAAAGTTTATTTTTGAAGCAGATGCTGCAACCTATCATGTCAATATCAACCAACAAAGTCCTGATATTGCTATGGGTGTAAACCACGAAGACGGTAAAGACCAAGGTGCAGGGGATCAAGGTATTATGTTTGGGTATGCAAAAGATGATACTAAAGAACTTTTACCATTACCAATTTATTTAGCGCATCAATTAACAAAGCGTCTTGCATATGTTAGAGAAGCAGGCATCGTAGAAGGTCTAGGTCCAGACGGTAAATCGCAAGTATCTGTAAGATATAATACAGAGAATCAACCAGTTGAAATTACTGCAATTGTTGTATCTACACAACATGTGGAAGAAAAAACTTTAGAAAAAGTTAAAAAAGATATTTTAAAACATGTCATTCAAGAGGCTATACCAAATGATTTAATCACTGAAAACACAAAATATTTCATTAACCCTACAGGACGATTCGTCATTGGTGGACCAGTTGGTGATAGTGGCTTAACAGGGCGAAAAATTATCGTAGATACTTACGGTGGTTATGCACGCCATGGTGGTGGTGCATTTAGTGGTAAAGATGCATCTAAAGTTGACCGATCGGCATCTTATATGGCACGTTACTTAGCTAAGCAAGTTGTTGGTAGTGGTATTGCCAAATCATGTGAAATACAATTAGCCTATGCAATCGGTGTTGCAAAACCAGTCAGCCTTTATGTCAATACTTTTGGTACTGGTAAGGTCAGTGATGAACTTATAGAACAAACAATTCTTAATCACTTTGACCTGAGACCTAAAGCAATTATAGAATATTTAGGTTTAGATCAACCGATCTATAAACAAACAACCCATAACGGACATTTTGGTAAACAAGATAGTGCATTAAAATGGGAATTACTGGATAAAATTGATATTTTTAATCAAATAGTATAAAATGCAAATGTATTAAAAACCAGATCAAGATGAGAGGGTGGCACATTATGGAAAATCTATTATGGTTATGGATAACGTTAGGTGTATTACTAATAATTGCTTTAGTACTAGCCATAAGTTATATCGTGACACTAAACAGTTTTAAAAAAATACATATGCAAAGTAAAACGATTATGCAAGATATACATAGTTTGATCGAGGAAAAATATCAAATTATGCATAAAACAATTGAACTGACAAAAAGAGATTTACACGAAGAAGCTAAAGAAATAGCTAAGATGCAAGAAATTCCACAAGTAGGTTTAGAAGATACAACAGAAAGAAAACAAACAATTACCAATGAAATTAATTCGAGTATGGAAACGTTATTTGAAAAAATAAATAGAGTCGATAAACTTAAGTCATCAAAGTCAATTCATGAACAAAAAGAACTTTGGATTGTTGCAGAAGAAAGTTTAACTTTTGCTCGTTTAAAATATAATGAGACCGTATCAACTTATAATCATAGGGTTGCTACATTGCCTACACGTCTTGTAGCAAGTTTCAAAAAAATTAAACCGCTTAAGTTCTTTGAGCCAGAAACAATTGATTTCAAACATCATATAACATAAAATTAAGAAAGACTTTTATAAATTCTATTTGAAAGTCTTTTTTTCTAATAAGTCTAAAAATATCTTAAAAACGCTTGAATCTATGATGAAAGCGTTAAATTATCTTTCTTTACTTGGTGAATTAAGCGCTTTTATGGTATCATTTAGTGTCATCATCTATAAGATGATGTTAAAATATAGTAAATTAAGTAATGATTTGGGGAATGCGCCAAATCATTTTATAAGAAATGTAGATATTACATAACAATTATGCAAAGGAAGTGATGCAATGTTTGGATTATTTGATTCATCTAAAAAAGCATTAAAAAAATATAATAAAGTTGCCCATAAAATTGTCGCTTTAGAAGAAACTATGAAAGCAATGAGTGATGAGGAACTAAAAAAACAAACCAAATTATTTAAAGAACGTTTAAAAAACGGTGAAACATTAGATGATTTGTTAGTAGAGGCTTTCGCAACAGTTAGAGAAGCTTCCGCAAGAGTCACCGGAATGACACCTTATTTCGTGCAACTTGTAGGTGGGATGGCGATTCACGATGGTAATATTGCTGAAATGAAAACCGGTGAAGGTAAAACTTTAACCGCAGTTATGCCAGCATATTTAAATGCATTAAATGGTGAAGGTGTGCATATTGTTACTGTTAACGAATATCTTGCGAGACGTGAAGTTGAAGGAGAAATTGGTGATTTATTTAGATTTTTAGGTTTAACTGTTGGGTTAAACATTAGAGATTTAGATAGAGACCAAAAAAAGGAAGCTTATGCTTGTGATGTGATGTATTCTACAAACTCAGAATTAGGGTTTGATTATTTAAGGGATCACATGGTTTTATACCATAAAGATATGGTAGCTCAAAGAGGTTACCCGTATGCAATTATTGATGAGGTCGACTCAATTTTAATTGATGAGGCAAGAACACCATTAATTATTTCAGGTCCTGCAAAGCAAACACAAAACTTATACCAACAATCAGATCGATTTGTAAAATCATTAACAGAGGATGAATATGAACTCGATGTAGAAGCAAATACTGTCGAGTTAACACCTGAAGGTATTGCTAAAGCAGAAAGTGTTTTTGGTATTGAAAACTTATATGATTTAAAACATGTTGCATTACTACACCATATTAACAATGCCTTAAAAGCAAACTTTACGATGTTTAAAGATAAAGAATATATGGTGGTTGAAGGTGAAGTTTTAATTATTGACCAATTTACTGGACGTGTTTTAAAGGGACGTCAATTTAGTGAAGGTCTTCACCAAGCATTAGAAGCTAAAGAAAATGTAGAAATTAAAAAAGAAACAGTTACAGTTGCAACCATTACTTACCAAAACTTCTTTAGAATGTATAAAAAACTTTCTGGTATGACAGGTACTGCTAAAACTGAAGAAGAAGAATTCATTGATATTTATAACATGTCAGTTATTGAAATTCCAACCAACAAACCTGTCATTCGTGAAGATGCTAAAGATTACTTTTTTGTGACGGCAGAAGATAAGTTTAATGCTTTAATTGAAGAAATTAAACGTCGCCATGAACTTGGACAACCATTATTAATTGGTACGATTGCCGTTGAAACATCTGAACATTTAAGTTTAATGTTAAGAAAAAATAGAATTGATCATGAAGTGTTAAACGCTAAAAACCATGAAAGAGAAGCTGAAATTATTGCTAAAGCAGGCCATAAAGGTTCTGTAACAATTGCGACCAATATGGCAGGACGTGGTACCGATATTAAACTAGGGCCTGGTGTTGTAGATTTAGGTGGTTTGGCGGTTTTAGGTTCTGAAAAACACGATGCAAGACGTATTGATAACCAATTGCGTGGTCGTGCAGGACGTCAAGGCGATCCAGGGTTTTCAAGATTTTATTTATCAGCAGAAGATGAACTCATGGTGCGTCGTGGCGGGGACCGCTTTAGAACAATTATAGGTACACTAGAAAAGGCACAAGATTCTGGCGAACCAGTGACATCACGTATGATTTCATCACTGATCACAGGCGCTCAAAAGCGTAGTGAAGGTGTGAACTCTGAAATTAGGAAAAACGTCTTACGTTATGACGATGTTTTAAGAGTACAAAGAGAAATTATATATGCTGAACGTACCTTGATTTTAACCAAAGATTCTGTTGAAGAAGAAGTAATGAAATTTATTGAATCTACAGTTGAAGCTGAAGCAGATGAGTTTATTATTCCGCATGGTCGAAATAAATTTGAAATCAAAGATGAAGCATTACTCCATCACTTTGAAAGCTTTATGATACCTAAAGGTATGCTTAAACTAGAAGAGTTACAAAAGATGGATGAAGATGAAATTGTTCAACATATTAAAGATTTAGCAATTAAATTACTTGTCAGTAAAAAAGATGATGTCCCTATTGAAGTATACAACGAGTTTTTAAAAGTTATTATGTTACGTGTAATTGATACATATTGGATGCGTCATATTGATGCGATGAGTGAACTACGTCAAGGTGTTCGTCTCCAATCTTATGGACAACAAAACCCACTCATTATTTACCAAAGAGAAGGTAAACGTATGTTTGATGAAATGCGTTATAACATTGCTAAAGATATTTCAAGATATGCAGCACTCGGACGCATTCAATTAAATGTAAGCCGTGAAGCAGTTGTTAAAAATACCAGTACCAACCAAGGTGAAGATGCTGGCAAACAACGTCGTAACCGACCGAAACGAGTCCATAGAAATCAATTACCGTGGAATAGAAGGTAATGTATGGAAAAGTATGAAGTTAATAAAACATTAGCTGCTTTTGAAACAAAAATTAAAGATTTAGAAAATGCATTGGATCTACCAGCGATTGATGCTAGACTTAAAGAATTAGAACCAATTATGGCCAATCCTAACTTTTGGAATGATGCCAATAATGCTAAAAAAATTAGTTTAGAATTAAATCAACTAACTGATAAAAAAACAACGATTACCGCATTAAAAAACCAATATGAAGACCTTATTATGTGGCTTGAAGAAGCGACAGAAGGTACTGAAAGTTGGGTTATTTTAGAAGAAGAGATTAAAGATTTAGGTGCGAAGTTATCGGAATTTGAAATCGAAGTTTTACTCAATGGCCCATATGATCACCATAATGCAATTTTAGAACTACATCCTGGTGCTGGTGGGACAGAATCGATGGACTGGTGTGGCATTTTAATGCGTATGTATGAACGCTATGCAAGTCTAAAAGGTTATAAAGTAGAAATTCTAAACTATTTAGCTGGTGAAGAAGCAGGTGTCAAATCTGTTACACTAAAAATATCAGGTCCATATGCTTATGGTAATTTAAAATCAGAACGTGGTGTGCACCGTTTGGTGCGCATCTCACCTTTTGATTCTAATAAGCGCCGCCATACATCATTTGTTTCATGTGATGTGGCACCTGAAATTGATGAAACATCAGAAGTTGTTTTAAAAGATGAAGATATCCGCATGGATACCTTCCAATCATCAGGTGCTGGTGGACAATCAGTTAACACGACCTATTCTGCAGTGCGCTTAACACATATACCAACCGGTATTGTTGTAAGTATTCAAAATGAACGTAGTCAAATTAAAAATAAAGAAACTGCAATGCAAATATTAAAATCTAAATTGATTCAAAAAGAAATGGAAGAAAAACAAGCAAAACTAGATGCATTTAAAGGTGAAAAATCAGATATTGGATGGGGAAGTCAAATACGTTCTTATGTATTTCAACCTTATCAGATGGTTAAAGACCATCGCACCAACTATGAAGTCGGCAATATAGATTCTGTCATGGATGGTGAAATTGATGGCTTTATTAACGCGTATTTAAAGAGTAAAGCTTATGAATAAAGATATAATTAAATCATACGTACTGATTACGTTAGGTGTAATTTTACTACATTTAGGGTTCTATTTTTTCTTACAGCCTGTGGCTTTAGTCACAGGTGGAATGATGGGTATTAGTATCTTATTAGAACCTTTCATACCACTTTCAACGGGTGTTACATATTTAGTATTAAATTTAGGTGCACTCATTTTAGGTGGTGTTTTATTTGGAAAAGATTTCTTTATTAAAACTGTTTTTGCGAGTCTATTGGCACCGTTATTTGTTACATTATTTGAGTTACTTGGTATTCATGATACTTTAATACTTAATCAAATTGATCAGCATTATCAATTACTAGTAGCAAGTGTTGCAGGTGGTGCATTAATTGGTGTAGGTATTGGATTAGTCTTACGCTATAATGCAACAACTGGTGGTATGGATGTTTTCCAAAAAATGATTAATAAATATTTAAAAGTACCTTTTTCTGTAGCACTTTATGTCACAGATGGTTTAATTATTTTGGTAGGAGCCTATGTAAGTATTCAAAATGGTATGTTTGCGATTTTATCGATGTTGATTACTGCATACATGCTTGAAAAAACTGCAGTATTTGGTCGTAGTGCATTTGCATTGCTCATCATTACGCGTAAACATGATGAAATTAAACAAGCAATTTATCAAAAAATAGATCGTGGTGTAACAAGAATTCGTGCGGTTGGTGGTTATTCAGGTCGTGATAAAGAAATCGTGTTAACAACGATGAATCGTCAACAACTATATGCTGCAAAAGAATTTATCACAGAAATTGATCCGAATGCATTTACTCTCATCATTTCAACCAAAGAAGTATTAGGCGCTGGTTTTCATAGGGATGATTTAACATGATTGTTCAAGAAGTTAGAAAGCTTAAAAAAAATTATCAAGTAACCTTTACCAATGGTTATAAATTAGCGATTGATGAAGATACCCTTGTTTCGTTTAGATTAAGACCAGGTCTTGAAATTGAATCTTTAGAAGATATCGAAAAATCAATTGAAAAAAATAAATTATTTTTAAAAGCTTTAAAATTTGCATCTTATGGAAAATCAGAAAACCAAGTCATTCAATATTTAAATGAACAAGGTATGCAAAATACATATGATACAATTATGAAACTTAGAAAGTTTCGTGCCATTGATGATTATCGTATGATAAGAAACTTACAAAATAAAGGTTATTCGTATTTAAAGTTAGAAGAAAGATTAAAATATTATCAATTTGATCAAAAAGATATTGATCAAGCATTGTTAAACTACAATGAAAAAATACCACTTTATAAGGAATTTAAAGTGGGTTTAAAAAAATATGCAAAAGAAACAGACTATAAAAAAAGACAACAAAAACTTTATAGATATTTGATATCTAAAGGCTTTTCTGAAGCAAATGTAATGTCTGTTATGCGTATTGATTAAAGAAAAATGACAACTACTCGAAGTTTAAGTTATTCGGGTAGTTTTTTATATGGCCATAATAAAAAACATAGACAATTAATAATCTATAAAGTATAATAGAGTTACAGGAGTCTATATATACGTATGGTGTTTATAATAATAGAGACGAAAAATCCAATTCAATCTTATAAAAATGTAATTTTAGATATTGTATCTAAATCTTTTAGTATGATCATCTTAGAAGAGACAACAAATATGTTTATTATTCAAAGTGATGCTACAGATGTCATTGATAAAGACATGTTTTTAGGGCTAGCTTCAGAACTTTATGCCGATTTACGTGTTTATATTAGTGCCAATGAACCGCTTTTTTCAGTTGAAGTTGTTGAAAAATGGTTGAAAATGATTCCTTTTACGAAAACAGTTGTTTACGATGATCAATCTATTTTATTAAAAAGAGTCGATTATCCAATAAATAATGAACTTAAAAAGATTGTATTAAAAACTGTTTATGAAGATAATGAACTATTGTATACGATTAAAACTTATTTAGAAGCAAATCAAAATACATCACAAGCCAGTAGAATACTTTACTTACATAGAAATACACTCATTCAGCGTCTAGATAAATTTTATAGACGCACTGGATTAGATTGTCGTAGTTTTGTTGATGCTTATATTATATATACGTTAATAAAAAATTAAATGTGTGCATTTTGCATATACAATATATAAAAAATAAAGCCTATAATTGAGTCAGTAGGAAGTTGGGAGATTTGTCCGTATGGCAGAATTGAAATTAGATAAAATAAATAAGATATACCCAAATGGTGTTCAAGCAGTATTTGATTTTAACTTAGAAATTAAAGATAAAGAATTTATTGTATTAGTAGGACCATCGGGATGTGGTAAATCTACAACACTGAGAATGGTGGCAGGATTAGAAGAAATCACGTCAGGTGATTTTTATATTGATGGCATACGCATGAATGATAAAGCACCAAGAGAACGTGATGTAGCGATGGTGTTTCAATCTTATGCGTTATATCCACATATGACTGTTTATGAAAATATCGGTTATGGTTTAAAACTTCGTGGTATGGAACCAGAAGAGATTGAAGAAAAGGTTAAAGAAGTTGCTGAAATATTAGAACTGACCCCGTATTTATATAGAAAGCCTAAATCATTATCAGGTGGGCAACGACAACGTGTGGCATTAGGTCGTGCGATTGTTCGAGAAGCTAAAGTGTTTTTACTAGATGAACCATTATCTAACCTAGATGCGAAACTACGTGTTCAAATGCGAACGGAATTAATTAAGCTTCATGAAAAGATTGCAGAAGCATTTAACACATCAACCATTTATGTAACGCACGATCAAATTGAGGCGATGACAATGGGCGATAGAATTGTTGTTATGCGTGATGGTTATATACAACAAGTTGCTTCACCTAAAGAAATCTATAATGAACCGGTAAATATGTTTGTTGCAGGATTTATGGGTACACCGCCAATGAACTTTATTAAAGGTAAGATTGATAATCAAGGTTGGTTTTGCTTTGGACCAGCTAAGTTACAAGTACCACTTGGCAAAATTGAAGTATTAAAACAAAAAGGTTATATTGATAAACCAATATACTTTGGTATACGACCAGAAGATATTCATGTTGATCCGGTCGTTTGTGAAACTTATCCGAATTCAAGATTAGAAATTAAAGTAGATTTAGTAGAACTATTAGGTTCAGAAACTAATTTATATTTTACACTTGATAATCAAACTGCAGTAGCAAGCATCCCTACTCAAAAAGTGGAGCGCGGTGAGACGATGACTGTCGCGTTTGATATGAACCAATGTCACTTTTTCGATCCGGAAACAGAATTAACTATAAAATAAAAAAATAAGGAGAAATATCATGTCAAAAATTAAAGACGTTATTGTAGAATATTACCGCATTCCATTACCTGAACTGGTAAGTGATGCAAAACATGGTGTGCATACACACTTTGAAGTACCAATTGTTAAAATTATAACAGACGATGGTAGAGAGGGTGTAGGTTATACCTATACTGGTGGTTTTGGAGGACGCAGTATTGCTAAGCTCATCCAAGTAGAATTAAGAAATGTTTTATTAGGCAAAGACCCTGCGTGTGTCGAAGATTTATGGGAACAAATGCAAACTGGTGTTCACTATGTTGGGCATGGTGGTTTAGCATCCTTTGCAATTTCAGCATGTGATATTGCATTATGGGACTTACGTGCTAAAAAAGCTCAGGAACCATTATGGAAATTACTTGGTGGTCATAATCAAGAAGTTAAAGCTTATGGTGGAGCAATCGACTTAGCATTTCCACTTGAAAAACTATTAAGTCACCATAAAAATTATTTAGATATGGGCTTATCAGCAATTAAAATTAAGCTTGGTCAAAAGACTTTGGCGGAAGATATTGCGCGTGTTAAAGCACTTAGAGAATTAGTGGGACCAAATGTTGAATTTATGGTGGATGCGAATATGGGGTGGACAGTAGCAGAATCTATTCGTGCATCACGTGAACTCTTAAAATATGATATATTATTTTTAGAAGAGCCGATTGATCCAAACAATTATGAAGGACATCGTATTATTTCAGAAAGAACTGGTATGTCAATTGCGGCAGGTGAAAACTTACGTAACATTAAAGAGTTTTACTTACTGATGACTGAAGGTAAAGTAGACTTCCCTCAACCAGATGCTGCAAATATTGGTGGTATTACTGGCTTTATGAAAGTTGCTAACCTTGCTCAAGTACTTGACTTAAAAGTTTCTAGTCATGGTATGCAAGAACTTCACGTATCATTATTAGCTGCATTACCTAATGCGGGTTATTTAGAAGTGCATTCATTCCCAATTGATCAATATACTAAACGTCCATTAGTGATCAACAAAGAAACTGCACGTGCGGTTGCACCAGATACAATTGGTATTGGGGTAGAATTTGATTTTGAAAAACTAGCACCACATAAATTAGATTTCTAAAATAATTTTTATTAAAAGGTTGTCAAGATGAAGGTTTTTGAAATAAAAAATGAATTTCATCAGTTAAAAATATTAAACCATGGAGCCACCATTTATGAGTGGCTCTCTTTTAATGATAAAATTTCAATTGTATTAAATAATTACGATATGAAAACTTATCAAGACTCAACAAAGGGTTATTTTGGATCAACGATTGGACCAGTTGCAAATCGTATTAGTCATGGTCAATTTACTTTGAACCAAAAAGTCTATCAATTACCTAAAAATCAAATGGGAAAACATACATTGCACTCTGGTCCATCTAGTTTTAATACCAAGTATTTTGAAGTGGTTGAACACAGTGAATATAAAATCAAACTTAAGTATGTGACAAAACATTTAGAAATTGGTTTTCCAGGTGATATTGAGGTCTATGTAACTTATGTGCTAGATGGACCTTCAATGACCATACATTATGAAGCACTTTCTAATATGGATACAATACTCAATATAACAAACCATGCACATTTTAATTTGGGTGATCAAGACATTTTAGAACATGAACTCATGAGTCCTGCAAATTGTTATGTGGAAGTGGATAATGAGCTCATTCCAACCGGAAATCTTGTCAAAATTAATGCGAATGACCCACTTAATTTTGTACATAAAAAACCATTAAAAGCGGGTATATTACCTATGGTTAATACTCAAACTAAAGGCATAGATCATGCATTTTTATTTGATAAACAATTACCGAAGACATTAACATTGTTCTATAAAAACAAAGCACTAACAATAGAAACAAGTTATCCAGGCTATCAAATGTATACTGTCAATAGGAAGTTTGAACAACTGACAAAAGATGGAAAAAATATTCCGTTATACGGTGCTGTCGCATTTGAATGTCAAATTGAACCAGATGCAATCAACCACCCACATTTTAACTCACCAATTTTAAAAGCCAATACACCTTATCATCACTACATTAAATACACAATCTATGAATAGTATGAAATGACCCCTAACTTTAGGGGTTTTTATTTAACTTAAAGTCGTTACATAAAAATATGGTTATATTGCACATACTTAAAACATAGGCATTTTTATATAATATACTTGTCTAAAACGCTTTCAAATGCGTAATAAATAAATGAGGGGGACGAAAAAAGTGCCGAAAAAACGAATATTTTTATTTGTATTAGGTCTTATGTTGACGTTTTTATTGATTGCCTGTACACCAAATAAGGTGACTTATACGGTAAGCTTTAATAGTCATGGGGGACCAAGTGTAGCGAGTCAAACAGTTGAAGTAGATGGACTTGTCACAGAACCATCTATCAATAGATCTGGTTACAGTTTAGATGGCTGGTATACAGAATCAGCATATACAAACAAATGGACTTTTGCTACCGATAAGGTAACAAAAGATATGACACTTCATGCAAAATGGAGAGAAGATGGTCAAACATCTTATACCATCACATTCAATACCGATGGTGGTAATCCAATTGCAAACCAAACAAGAAATAGTGGACAAACATTTGGAGACTTACCGGAACCTGAAAAAGCTGGGTTCACTTTTGAAGGTTGGTTTTTAGATGCTAATAAAAAAGAAGCTGTTAAATCTTCAGATGTTGTTACAGGCAATGTAACACTATATGCTAAATGGGTTGCGGATGGACATAAGTTTACGATTACCTATGATGCAGGTGCAGGTGATGTATTACCATCGAGTCGTGAAGTATTAAGTGGTGCAAAAGTTTTGGCACCGAATGCAGATTATCCTGGCCATGAACTCATAGGTTGGTATAAAGAAGCAGACTTCATCAACGCATGGGATTTTGATGAGGATGTTGTAGAAAGTGATATGACACTATATGCGAAATGGGAACTCATTCCTGAAGGTACTGCAATTACAACACAAGATGAATTTTATAACTTAGTTAATGGTACTGCAGCTTATGAGACTAACGCAGTATTCTATTTAAGAAATGATTTAGACTTCACAGGATTTGATTGGGATGGATCATTGTTTAATGAAGCATCTATTGAACCACATACATTTATTTTAAATGGAAATGGTAAAACAATTTCTAATATTTCATTTGAAGCAACGAACCAAGCAGGTATTATCCCTAGAATGGCAAGTGGTTCGGTACATGACTTAAACCTAGAAAATATCCACGTTAAAGGTAACATGCAAGGTGGTGTTTTAGTTGGTCGTATCGTCAATGGTGCAAATGTTAGCTTTAAAAACATTACAGTAAAAGACTCATCAGTTGTTGGTGGATCAACCGGTGTTGGTGGACTTATTGGACATGTTCAAGGTCAAAATGAAAAATCAACTGTATTAGTAGAACAGGTTGCAATACTTAATGTTCAAGTAACAAGTAATAGTAATGCAATTGGTGGACTTGTTGGTGATGTTGAATCATCTAAACTGACAGTAAATGATGTGATCGTTGACGCTGTAGTTGAAACCACAGGGGAACGTGTTGGTGGTATTTTAGGTGAGGCTAGAAGAAATTCAAACTCACAAGAGTTACCAGAAGTATTTATTGATAATGCAGTTGTATATGTTAACTTAACCGGTATACGCTATTTTGGCGGTATTATCGGTCGTGCAGATAATAACTTACATAATTTAGATGCAGAAATTCATGGTTCAGCCACAAAACAATTACCTGGATCAATTTCAGATGTTATCGTTATTGCTAACTACAATGGTAGTCATACCAATGCAGCATCTTATGGTCATTTAGTTTATGCTAAAGATTTAGGTTATGATGCAGTAACAAATGCTTATGCTATCGCATTTAACTTAAATCAAGTAGGTGCAAATGCAGTTAATGTAGTACCTGAAAACCTACTTGATTCTGTAGAAGATTTAACAGTAGATGCATTTGAAGGTTTTTCTGAATTGTGGGTAACAGAAGCTGGTAAATTACCATCATTTGCGAATGGTTTAAGTATCACACTTGGACACAAAGTAACGATTCATTTAGATGAAACAACATCTCAAGTACAATATGTAAGAGATGGAGCATCTTTATTTAATATTTACTTTGCTGAAGCAGCAGGTGAGTTTGTCAAATGGACATCAGATAGTTTAGGTGAAAACGAACTAACAGCTATTACTGAAGCAACCGATGCATATCCTCAATTTGTGGATGTATTTGTTGTAAGTTTTGAGTCTAACGAAGGCAGTGCAGTTGAAAGTCAAGAAATTATAGACGGTTTAACTGCAGAAAAACCATTAGACCCAACAAGATTTGGATTTGAATTTGAAGGTTGGTATAATGATCAAGACTTCACAGCATTATTTGATTTTGATACACCAATTACAGAAAATATCACTTTATATGCTAAATGGAAAGCAGTTCAATTAGAAGAGTTTACAGTATCATTTGAAACAAATGGTGCGAATGAAACAATAGAAGATCAAAAAGTACTAGATGGTGCACTGGTCTTATTGCCACCACTTCCAATAAAAGATGGTTTCATTTTTAATGGCTGGTATACAGATCAAGATTTAACTGTACTATTTACAGCAAACACTCCAGTTACAGCAGATATGACTTTATATGCAGATTGGAAAGTAGATGAAGGTGGTCAAACACCTGAAGGTATCGCAATTCAAACAGCAGAAGAGTTTTATAATATGGCTACTGGTTCGAATGGATTTGATTTATCAGCACAATACTACTTAGCAATGGATATTGACTTTACTGGTTTTGTTTGGGAAGGTAAAGCAGTAAACTTTAGTGGTGAATTAAATGGTAACGGTAAAACATTAAAGAATCTAACATTTACAGCAACAAGTGGTGTTAATGGCGGATTATTCCATAGATTAGATAGTGCAAAAGTTCATAACTTTACAATCGATAACTTTGACTTTAATACCGCAAACGGTAATAAACGTGGTGCATTTGTTGTAGGACAAGTACAAGGTGCATCTGCAACATACATTGAACATATTAAAGTCATGAACTCTACAATTACTGGTGATGAATATGTTGCATCGATTGTAGGTCGTGCAACATCAGCAGATGCTCAAGTACATATTAACAATATCGTACTCGATAATGTAACCATTGCTGGTAAGTACTCTGCAGGTTTAATTGCAGACTTAGATGGTACATCATCTGGATCTACAATTTCTGATATTTGGGCAAACATAACCATTAATGGTACTGAGCGCGTCGGTGGTTTAATTTCAAGAGCTAGAAGCTCTGAAGGTGCAACAGTATCTAGAGTTTATATGAATATTTCATTGACTGCTGATAAATGGGCAGGCGGTATTGTTGGTGATGTTGCTGCAAATGCATTAACAATTAATGATGTATTTGTTACAGGTACTATGACAACAAGTGCTAACTCAGCTCGTGCAATTGCTGGTAACAATGCTTCAAATGCAGTCATTAACAATGCTTACGAATTTAATTTTACTGGACATGGCACGGGTGGTGCTGGTGGTATATTTGTAGAAAGCGCACCAGATCAAGCTTGGTGGATTGAAAACTTAAATCCAATCACACAGTCTGTTTTATGGATATTTAATGAAACAAGTAACAACTATGAATTAAAATTACTATCATCAAGTGAAGTTGTAGCACCAACTATAAGCCATGTTGTATCTTTTGATACAAATGGTGCCGGTGATGTTGCAAATCAACTCATCTTAGATGAAGAATTAGCAGAAGAACCGCTTGCAGTTACATTAGAAGGTTATACATTTGTTGGATGGTTTATTGATTTAGACGGTGAAATACCTTTTGATTTTGATACACCAATTACAACGGATTTAACACTCTATGCAAAATTTATTGATGACATTGCACCAACAATTGAAGTTTCACCAACAGATTCTACAATCTTATTAGCAACGGATGAGTCATTTAAATTGATTGTTAAAATCAATGATGCAAATCCGTATGCACTTGAAGTAGATCATTCGTTTGAAGGTACACTACCAGAGTTTAGTGTATATGCACAAGCAACATCTACTGAAAATCCATTTGGACCTTATGGTAGCCAAGAAGCTATGGATGCCTTTGTTGCTCAAGGTGTAGAAGTACTATATGATAGTGAAACCGCAACATGGACAATTGATTTTGGAACTACCATCACTGCAATGTTTGCAGCAGATGGTGTGACATTCTATTTAGTCGCAAAAGATAGTGAAGGTAACACATTTGGATCAATGGACCCAACAACACCTGACAATACATTTACATTTGAAATTGATGTAATCTCTGAAGAGTTTACTGTTCAATTTGATGTAGATGGTGGTAGTGAGGTTGAAAACATCACCGTATTAGATGGTGCATTATTAACATTACCAGAGGCTCCAACCAAAGAAGGATTTGATTTTGTAGGTTGGTTTACAAATGTTGATAAATCAGTCGCATTTGATGATCAATTACCAATTACAGCAGACATGACGCTTTATGCAAAATGGGTAGAAGCAGTTGAAGATCCGTTTGAAGGTTATACTGCAATTACAACTGCAGAAGACTTTATAGATGTCGTATCATCTGTAAATGCGGGTAACAAATTCTATGTAGCAAATGATTTAGACTTTACTGACGTACCATGGGTTCAATCTGGAAGTGGGACAAACTTTGCAGGATTGATGGATGGTAATCATAAAAAATTAATGAATATTACAATCACAACTACTGGTAGTGGTGTTCGTGGTGGCATCTTCCAACGTGTAAATGGTGCAACTATTATCAATATGGTTATTGAAAATGCACAAATCAGTATTGAAGGTAGAGCAGGTATTATCGTTGGTGGTTCAGATAGTGGTGGCCAAGGTGCTGTCATTGATAATATTACAATATTAAACTCGAATGTAAGTGGTACAGTAGGTGAAGGTACAGGTATCATCATTGGTCAAATGGCTGGTGGTGTATGGGATATTTCAAATATTAGAATAGATAATTCACATGCAATAAATTCTAATAAAAATGCGGCAATTATTGGTGGTCGATTAGATGCAACCTTAACATTAGAAAATGTATTCGTAACAAATTCGAGTGCTAAAAGTGATAGTACTGGTACCGATGCAGGTGTTGCTGGATTGATTGGATACTTAAATCATGATAATGCTATATTCAAAGCCAATAATATTGTATTAGATAATATTACACTAGAAGGACGTGGCGCTGGATTTGCAATCGGATATAACAATAAATCATCTGAAATCCTTATTGAGAATATGTATGCAAATGTCACCTTTGTACATGGTGCTACTAATGGTCAACACGGGTTTATTGGTAGAAGAGGATCATCTGGAGCTGTACAAGTTGTCAATGATGTTTACGCTTTAGTTATTGATGCTCAAACATCCGGTGCTGAACAATTAGATGCTGAGTATCAGTTAGATACAGCATTTAGTGTAAGTGACTTTGAAACAAAGCTACCAACAATTTTTGAAAATGAGTTTTTTGAATCATTCTTTACCGTATAAAGTAATTTATATAGTAAAATTTCCAAGTTTTTTCATTGAAGGTGTTCTCCTTTAACATCTTTCTAAAGAATGAGGTACTTACTGAATTGTAAGTACCTTTTTCACATAAAATTGTAGGCACTATTCACATAGATATTTATATTTAATTCATATACAATAAGGGTACTAATTGATTAAGAGGGAAATGATGAGAAAAATAATACTGATATTTATAACAATATTTGCAATGGTAACTATGATTGCCTGTGCACCTAAAAATGATGAACAATTAACTTTGTTAAACAACTTTGCTGATGGATATACATTTGATACAAGTTTAAAAAACGATCAACTTGATATACCAGAAACGGTGGATTTTGCTGGCTTAGGTACAGTGTTTTTAAATTTTACATCCTCTGATCCATTGGTTATTGATGAAGATGGAAAAGTATATAGAAAAGATATTGCACAAGATGTCACAATTGAGGTTACTTTTGAATATCAAAACTTAGTAACAAAAAGAACTTATGCACTAACTGTTGAAAAAATAGTTACATACACAATAACTTTTATAAGTGAAAGTGATACCGTAATTGAATCTCAAAGGATTCAACAAGGCGCACTTGTAAACAAACCGGATGACCTGGTTAAAACAGGATATACATTTTTAGGCTGGTTTTTAGATGATCTTGCTTTTGATTTTAATACACCTGTTACAAAAGACATGACCTTAACTGCTAAGTGGTTAAAAGATGAAGTTGAAGCATATTATACGTTAAGCTTTGAAACGAATAGCTTAACAATCATTGAAAGTCAGACTGTTCGTAAAAATGAAAATTTTACAAAACCAGATGATCCAATCAAAGAAGGTTATATATTTGAAGGTTGGTATTTAGAACCTACATTTGATACACCATTTGATTTTAATATGCCAGCAACCATGGATTTAACAATTTATGCTAAATATATTTATGAAGATGTTCCACTGGCACCAGCGGAATCTGGTGCATATTTTGAAGCTATTTATGCAATCTGGCAAGATACGGATGCATCCAATGCAAACGTTTATTATAAAGCAAGTTCAAATACTGAATGGCTACGTGTTGATCAAGCGCTTATTCGTCAAATATCAGAATCAAATGCACGAGTAGATGTTGTGGGTATTCAAGCTGGATATTATGATATTAAAATTGATACTTCAAAACAACAAACGTTCATAGTCCAACAACTTTATACCGCAAAAAATGATCGTTCTGGTTATGCACACTTTAATTACAATGAAGGCATTGGTGGATATAACGATGATGGTACTTTGAAGGAAAATGCTATAGTTGTTTATGTTACAGAAACAAATAAAAATGATATTGAAATTCCCGGTATTGGACAAAAAGGGTTAGGTTGGATATTAAATAATAATCAATATTTTAGTAGTCAATCGAATACACACAGTACCGCAAACCAATTATCATCCTTAGCATTTTTTAATCAACCAATTGTCTTTAGAATTATTGGTAAAGTGACTGCACCGGAAGGATTAACTGTTTATAACTCAACAAACCAAGGTGGCTCAGTTGGTGATAATGGACAAATGGCGCGCATTAGAAATGCGAACCACATGACCATTGAAGGTATCGGAGAAGATGCCGAAATATATGGTTGGGGTATACACTTTATGGCGATGAGTGAAGGTCGTGGGATTGGCTTTGAAGTTAAAAACTTAACCTTTAGGCATTATCCAGAAGATGCATTAGGTCTAGAAGGTGTTCAAAGCAATAATGTATTAACAATTCCTGTGCAACGTGGCTGGATTCATCATGTGACCTTTTATGAAGGATATCATCCAAATCCAGCAGAAAGTGATAAAGCAAACGGTGATGGTTCACTAGATATTAAACGCGGCCAGTATTTTACAGTTGCCTATAATCAATTTTTAGGAGCACATAAAACAAACTTAGTTGGTTCAAGTAATTCATCGCTACAATATCATATTACTTATCACCATAATCATTGGCAAAACAATGCATCAAGAATACCACTAGCACGTCAAGCAAATATTCATATGTATAATAATGTCTTTGAAACAACCGATGATAACGTAAATGAAGCAAGTTATGCTCAAAATACAAGAGCCAATGCCTATATATTTAGTGAAGCTAACTACTTTATCGGTACTAAAAACCCATCGAGAGTTGATGGCGGTGCCATCAAGTCGTGGCAAGACATTAAGTATTCTACCTATGGACAAGATGATGCTATCAAAGCTGAAAGTAGAACACAACAAGTTGTATCTGGCAATAAATTTGAAAACTTTGATACGAATCCAGCAATATTTTATTATGATGCAGTTAACCAAAAATCAGATGTTGAACATATAACAGATGCAATGACTGCACGTAGTGAAGTTTTAGCTTATGCTGGACATTACCGAAAATATGAAACACCGAAACTAGAAAAAGTAACACAAATAGAACCAACTACACTGACTGAAAGTGTCAGTTTAGATGTTACTAAAATACAAAAAAGTACACCACTTTTAGTCTTTGAAGTTTTAACAATGGCAGAAGTTCAATTAATTACAGGTAGTGCATCGATACCACCAGTATTAGTAACCATTTATGGCCAAACGCTATTAACTGGTAGTGGCACAATTCAAATAGAACCAGGCATTTATTTAATTGAATCTGCCCAAGCTCATGGTGCTTCTAAAGGTACATCACAAGCTAAAGAATCAAGCGCAGGTTACATCATTACCTTAGATTCTGAGGCCCAAAAACAAGCACGTATTGATTTAGTAAATGAATATATTTCAAATCTAGAAGATAATATGCCTTATAATATATTGAACCAAAATAAAGTATCTTTAGCACTCGATGCATACAATGCATTATTAGCAGATGAAAAATTACTTGTTGATGACTTATTGTTAGAAACAAGAGTCGAAGCATTTTTTAAAAATGGTAAAAGCTATATTGAAGATCTTATTACAAATATTGGTGTAGTATCACCAGATTCATTAGATACTATATTACTTGCTAGAAATGCATATGATCTTGCATTAGAAGACATTAAGGATCTTGTTGAAAACTACGAAGTCTTAGTCGTAGCTGAAACAACCTTTGAAGGTTTTAAAATGGATGCAATTATCAATCAAATTGATACACTCACAGATGTATCAATAATACCGATTGATAATCTAGAGATGATTGAAGAACATATTCTAACCTATGAAGCATCAAAAGCATTGTTTGATAATTTATTAGAGGAAGAAAAAGAACTAATCATCAATTCAAGTAAATTAATAAATGGCTTAACTACGCTTTATAAGATGCGTATACCTTATGACATTATGTCCTATATTGAAGTTCTTGATTTAGAAGAGATTAATAGAACACAAAGTATGACCATTATCAATCATTACCAAAGTTATTTAACACTGGATGATACATCAAAAGCACTTATAAGTGATACAATCACAAACAAATTAATTACCGCATATGATATTGCTCAAAATATTCAAGCAAACAGCTATTTATATATCATTGACCAAGATATTAACACAGATAACTACTTTAATTATGTAGGTGATAACCCTGTCAATATGGGGACAACAACACCTGTTTATGGTTATGATATTCAATATGCTTCCAAACTCAATTCAAGTGCCTACTTTAGCTTTACAACAACAACTGAAAATGCAACCCTTATTGTTGTTGTAAGAACAAGGTCTGATCAAAGTGGTGGACGCCTAGATATTGATGGTATCCTATATGATTTAGATCCATTGTATGAAGCAGATGGTCTTGCATATATTGAAATCACATTAGAAGCAGCTAAAACATATACGATCAAGCGTGATAACCGGGAACTAGTCATATATTATTTAGAAGTCCTTGAATAAAAATATTTAAATACCTAAAAATAAAGGAATCTCATTGCCTAGCAATAGATTCCTTTTTATTGTTAACTTATTGATTCATATATTTAGCAAGTTCAGTATAGGCCATAATCATTGGCCCCACACCCTTGGCATCATTTTCAACGACTGGTTCTGAGAAATAATATTTTAATGTTCCATCTCGCCTCGGATTATCTTCAGGGCCTAAACCAGAAACTAAAACAATACCGGTTAAAACTGTTTTACCATCTTTGATCACCAATCTATTTTTGATAGTTTCATCAAAAATTTCTTTACCTATCTTATAATAACGTTTATCTAATAAACCTTCATTGACACCTTTTAGGATACCATAGCTAATGAGTAAACTACCGGAAGTTTCTAAATAATTATCTGGGTGGTCTTTTCTATCAACGATGTTATAAAACATCTTTGAATCTTTATCTTGATACTCAAGTAACCCGTCAACACATTCTTTTAACAATCCAGCAAGTTCGTTCTTATTATCTATATCATCCATATAACTTGCAACATCAGCAAAGGCAGCGACTAACCAACCGATAGCACGTAACCAATAATGGCTTGATAAACCTGTTTCTTTGTTTGCCCAAAATAATGATTTAGATTCATCATAACAATGATAATATAACTTATCCTTTTCATTAAACATAATTTTTCGAACCATTCTAAATTGGTTCATAATATCATCATAATTCTTTTTAAAATTAAAGTTGGTTTCAAAACGTGTATAAAAGACCTGCATCATATAAAGTCCATCTAACCATACTTGGTCATGATAGATTTGTTTATGCCAAAAGTTACCTGATTTTGTACGTGGATGATTAAGTATTTGACTATAACTATGATAAATAGCTTTTAAATACTTTTCTTTACCCGTCAGATTAAATAAATCAAATAGAATTCTTGACTGACTCACATCATCGGTAGAATAATGCGTTGGGTCATAACCACGAATTAAACCATCTTCAAAAACATAGTAATCCGCGAAATTTTCCACAAAATCTAAGTAAGTTTTATTTTTAGTGACTTCATATAAACTTAATAATGACGATGTAAAACAACCATCAATGTAATTCCAGCGGTTCGGTTTACCGTGTCTTTGAACCTCGATGTTCCATGCCGGTTGATCGGGTGTTGAATTTTTAACTAAATCTTTAATATATGTTTCAATTTTTTTATACATAAACGACTCACCTCATGAAACTATTATATAAGAAATATTCATTTAAATATATATGCAAATTAAACACATCACATAAATATATGTGCAATATTAACATTTACATTACAAGGTGGCTCATATAAAATGAAACCACCTAAGTAAACAGGAGGGTTTTTTAATGTTAAAAAAATCAATTGCATTTTTGACAATGATTTGTCTACTCGGTGTATTAATTGCCTGTAACGGCACACAAACACCCGGCATCACAGAGGATGTATTTGAAGAGGTATTTTTAGAAATTACACCAGTTGCAGAAACTGACCGTGATCTTGAATTACGCTATAGTTCAACAAAACATCCGAAGGCATCTATTTCATGGAGAAGTAGCTCATTAAGTATCATCACGAATAGAGGAGAAGTTAGACGACCAGATGAGCGTACAACTGTTGAGATGATTGCTACTGTAACGATTGATGGTGAATTTAAAACGAGACGTTTTCCAGTGGATGTATTGCCAGTGGATAGTGTCATTTTTGATTTAAATGCATATCGCTCTGATTATGGATTTGCTTCATTAGTGATTAGTAATCGAGCAAGCATGAAAGACCAAGTTGTTGAAGTTTCAACACCTTTAGAGTTTTTAGATGCGATGTCTAATAAAAACAATAAAATTATAAAAATAACTAAAGATTTAAATATGGGTTATGAACATGTTGTTCGTGAATTGAAAGCTGCCGGTAAAACGGATGAAGAAATCAATTCTATTTATACAAATGGTTCATTTTACCGTATGAATGCCAATGTGCCGCAACTACATCCTATTTTAATTGAAGAAGGTGTTGGCCAGCTAATCATTCAAGACAGAAACGATGGTTTTATGTTGTATTCAGAATATGGCGCTAAGATTTCTCATATGACAACCATCATTAAAAACTCAAAAGATGTTGTCATAAGAAACTTATATCTTACAGGTATTTGGGAGTGGGATGATGATATGGCTGCCAATTATGATGACCAAGACTGGGACTATTTTACGATTGAAACAACCAATGGTGTATGGTTAGATCACTTAAAGTTTGATCAATCTTATGATGGTCTAGTCGATGTTAAAGGTGGCACTTCAAACTTTACATTATCTTACTTAGATTTAGATTTCCAAGTCAATGATTTTATACGCGCTCAAATGGAACATTTAGAAGAAAACTACATGAACAATCCAAACATATCAGCAGCGACTTCAAGATATGTAAAACTTCGTGAGTTTTTAAGTTTTGAAGATATTTTAGAATATACATCTATGCAGAAAAAAGGCTTTAACTTTGGTAATACAACAATGGGGATGGGTTTTGATACAATTACTGCAACTTTCCATCATTCACGTTTCATTAACCTTGCTGATAGATTACCTAGACTTCGTCAAGGTGATGTGCATGTATATAATGTCTTACAAGATAACACAACACTAGAAAGTGTTCGAGCACTGATTAATGGTACAGGTATGACCTTACCTAACCAAGGTATGGTGCCAACCGAAGAAGGTGCAATCTACTACGAAAACAATAAACTGATTAATGTGGCAGAACCAATTAAAACCCATCAAGACAGTAATCGTGATCCAAGATATACAGGTCGTTATAAAGTTGATAACTCGATTATGATTTCAGGTATTGACTATTACTTAGGTGGTTCTTATGAAGCAGAAGGCGATGATCCATTCACACCGTGGAAACAATCAAATACCAACATGCCACGTATACCATTTTTCTTTAGAAACTATCAAGATATACCTTATCAATATAAAGACAATCCAGACTTTAATTACTTTGTAGCACCAGACTCTGTTGGTCGCGTATTAAATGATAACTACGTTGGTCCTGGAACAATTCCAGGATTAGACTGGTTAGAAATAAGACGCGTACTTTCAAATCCAATATCACCGGTTGCAATAAGGGGTCATAAAATTGATCCGGCATCTATTGAAATAGAGGATGCTTTACTTGAGTTAAACGGTTCATATGTTGAGCAAAACCCAAGAGTATCTAACTTCTATAAGGGTGGATCACAATATATCTTAGATAAAGACTATACATTAGAAATTGATACATCCAACTTAAATGCTCTAGTTGAAGGCGAATATATTGTTACATATACATTTAAAAACTTACATAACGATTGGGATGTCTACACGGTTGAACAAAGCGTATTAGTTTATGATGCCGATAAAGCCAATGAAATATATCGTTATGAAGCAACTAGAGAATTTGATAGGCAAGTAGATATTTCCTTAAGTGTATATAAAAATTCAGGAACACTTTATTATCTGTTTAGTGATGATGCAAATTTAACAATTAATGATATAAAGAACAACCCAGCACTCAATACACATGAAATAACCAGTGTTCATGAAACACTTAAAAATCTACCAACTAATCGCTTAAAATATGTATATTTATTTACTGAACGTGAAGATTTAGTATCTGAATTAGTTAAAATTGAATTAGTCAATGAAGTAATTGTAGAAATTTATACAGTCAATCAGTTAAACGCGATGATTACAGCCTTTGATTCAATTGGTAAATATTATGTACTTATGAATGATATTGATATATCTACAGGACGACTTGATCAATTGTCAACAGCCAATGTCTTTGGTGGTGTCTTTGATGGTAATGGTTATACATTAAAGAACTTTTCAACTAAAACTTTACGTGGTGGTTTATTTATGACCATCAATGGTGGTATGATTAAAAACTTAACTTTAGATAATATTCACTTTGATATTGATTCCTTGTGGCAACCATCATCAGAAGATCCAAATGTGATGGTAGAAACAAAACCTAATGATGATGCAGGTATTTTAGCAACCTATGTTTATGAAAGTGCTAAGTTTGAAAATATTACAATTAAAAATTCAAGTATTAAAACCGTTAAAAACTATGCTGGTACACTATTAGGTCGCGTGCGTAGTGGGGAGGCAACGTATCATAATATTCGCGTGATGAATGTTGATATTCAAGCAACCGTTACAGCAGCCAAATATACAGGTGGACTTATTGGGGGTATTGAACCAAATACGAAACTTTATATGAGCGATGTCTATGTCGATGGCCTAAACATAAGCCATGCACAATCAGATATGATTGGTGCAGTCGTAGGACGTGTACGCTCTTATGCAGAGTTTGACCGTATGGTGTTACTCAATGTTCATATTGTAGGACGCCATAACTTAGGTATTTTAATTGGTAAAGAAGATAATACAACCTCGGCAGTTAGAGCAGACAATGTATTAGCAGATGTTTCATTTGAATTCCAAACGGATGTAAGTGGTGTATATTCTGATTACTATGGTTATGTAGTTGGTAATTCAGATGCAGGCAAGGTAGAAGTTTCTAACTACTTTGTTGTAGAAGCACCAAACTTTACATCATCTAAAGGATTAAATAGTCAAACTGGCTTTGTAGAACTTGCATTATTAGATAGTGCATGGTTTGAAGTAAATCTAAGTGATTTCATAGATAATGAATTATGGATCTTAGAAGATAATATGCTCGTACTTAAATAGAAGCGTTAAATGATAAAAATTGTGGTAATTTACCACAACTTTTATAACGCAATTAAAAGGAAAAATATGCGATTAATTAATATACAAGATGAAAAAAGAAGACAACAAATTACCAGTGGCAACCTATGGAAAACAATGATTGTTTTATCCGTTCCACTAGCAATTTATGAAGTTTTTAATTACCTATATGCATTTATTGATCTATGGTTAATTTCAGGTATTGACACTAACTTTGTCACCTCAGTTATTTTTATTGATGAACTTAGACTAGCAGTCACAGCTTTTGGTGGTTCAATTGCAGCTGCAGGCTCTGTTATTGTTGCAAGACATTTTGGTTCTGATGACATTGACTTAGCAAAACGCTCGGCTGCACAAGCTTTAGTTTTAGCAGTCATGGTTTCTTTTGCAATTATATTTGTGATGGTAACGTTTGGTGCTTCAATACTACACTTTTTTGGAGCAACACAACAAATTATAGATTCCGGATTAAGTTACTTTAATGTACAAATGATTACAACTGGTTTAGTAGCTTTTAATGCAGTCTTTATTGGTATTGAAAAGGCTAAAGGCAATACTAAAATCATTTTATATGCCAATATTGCAGTCATGATGTTAAAACTCATTTTATCCATTATATGGGTAAAACAATTTAATGGTGGCTTATTAGAGTTGGCATTATCAAGCATGTTTGCTCAATTAGGGCTTACTTTCATTGGGTTTTACATCCTAGTTATTCATAAAAACAACTCGTTAAAACTAGGATTATCTAGTTTTAAAATAGAAACTAGTTTTATGAAAGAGGTATTTTTATTAGCTATTCCAGTCTTTTTAGGTAAGTTTTTATTTAATATGGGTAAAGTCTTAATTAACGGTATAGCTTTAATGTATCACTATTATGTGGTGGCTGCTTTAGGTATTAGTGGTAAAATGTTTGGTTTATTTGCAGCTATTGCCAACGTATTTCATGAAACTGAGATGTCAGTTGTTGCCCAAAATATAGGTAAAAAACGACTAAATAGAGCAATAAAAACATTTTATGTAACGATTAGTTATGCAGCAATTGTTTCGGTTGTTGGTTTAATTATTAGTTGGTTTATAAGAGTGCCGATGCTACAATTTTTAGGTGACTTTGATGCAGAACAAACCCATGTTATTTTAGAAATTTATAATTATGAACAATTTTCATTAGTTTTTAGTGCGCTCATATCAGCGATGTCAGGATTCTTTATCGGATTTAGAAAAACAAAAATAGTTTTTTGGATCAATATTATTCGGGTTATTGTATTAAGATTACCAGTATTATGGTTCATGTTTAACTTTTTACCGGATCGAACATTTACCGATGTGGGGTTTGTTATGTTTTTCTCAAATAGCCTTACAACCATCATATCAGGGATAATTGTAATACGGTTTATCTATACATTAAAGACGTTCGGCTATCAAGATTTAACGTATCAAACTGAATAATTTTAAGAAATAAAAAAAATGTCAATTAACTTTAATGAAAGCGTTGACATTTGTTTTTTTGTATGATAGAATTAACTTGTATTTATAAACGCCGTCTATAATGACGGACAATTGCGATAAAAAGTAGTTTTTAGGTGGATATAATTTTGTTGATTTTAGATTTAAATTCACGATCAATCTGTTGATTTAAAGGGTGAAAAATATAGGGGTGTTCTCTAAATTCAAAATGAGTTTTATCCCACGCATCATAACGATTGACAATATTTAGATTTACAAATTGAGTATCTATAAAAGTGGTCTTACCATATTCACGCCATGGTCTTGCAAGAACAATTTGATAGTTTGGATGAAGGGAAGTTACCTTACAATTGTAAAAGACTAAGCCGACACCATCTATTAAGGTTGAAGGGGCTGCAAGATATCCACTTTCGTTAAAAATGAGCTCACAAGATTTAAATACTGCATCACCACTACCGAAAATAAAATCTATATTTCCGGAAATACGACAATCATTAAATATGGATAAGGTAGGGGTTGTATGGCGTTCATCTAGTGGCAGTATGTGGGCATAACGTTTTGTTAGATCCACTGGTAATGGTCCGATAAATAATGTATCTTGGTTCCCTATTAATTGACAGTAAGAAAACTTATTGTTGTTGCCATATATAGCTAATGCTATAGCCTGACCAATTAAAGGACCATAACCAGCATCATTTTGAATCGTTAAATTTTTAAAGGTATTATTGGAACCTGTAATGGTCAATGTAGAAGTTCTAAATGTGTTATAAAGCAAGCCGTCTTCATGCAGCTTATAACTATAATCATTATAAACAATGGTTGTATCTTCCATAGAACTACCTAAAAAGGTTATGTTAGATAAGGTAAGTTTTAGTTTCTGACGATACACACCTTTAGATAAATGGATTGTATGATGTTTGGTAGGATCTAGTTGGTCTAAAAATGATTGAAGATTTGTTTCTGGGGTAACAAAATGTACTAACATCTGTGTGCTCCTTAAAAGTAATATATATATTCATTATAGATGGAGTTCGTAAAATTGACAATTAAAAAATTTATGTGGATGGATATTATCGTATTAGGTATTTGGGCCATCTTAATGGATGTCATTGCATATTTCATAACCAGTTGGATAGCAAGTTCATCCATGAATTTACCAATAACTGAATCTGTATTTATTGCACCTGGGTTTACCATCATATATTTAATTTATCATCGGTGGAAAGATAAAGGGATGGTTGTTAATGGATTGTTGTTGTTAGTCCATCTCATACTTTATCGGGTTCAAATATTTAAAGGTTATGAGTTTGTCTTAATGATTATCATATCTTATAGTGCATTTTTATTAACAATGATTACTATTAGGTTTACCAATAAAATAAAGATGAGCCGGTTTATATATCACTTTATAGTTTTTAATAGTATATATATCATCATGATTTTAGCAGAGTATATTGTAGGTAGCATCTTAGGTGTAAACATTACATTATTTGGAGTTGTTTCAAGACATATCGTCAATATGGTGATATGTTCAATCATTATCATTATTATGTCTATTCAAAGTAACTTGATTGTGGATATGAAATCACATTTAATTCAAAGTAAAAAAGAGGAAGCATTATGAATTTAGAAAAAGAGCGCAATATCATTTCTTATAAAGAATTAGAAGCATTAAGAGAAGAAGCTATATTTAATGAAATGGAAAAATCAAAAGTTCAACGTTATTGGTTAACATTAAAAAGCCAGTGGCCGATTTTTGTGATGTTAATTCCAGTAATTGTATTCTTCTTACTGTTTAGATATCGACCAATATTAGAGTTGGTTATTGGATTTAAATCATTTGATGCCAACATTACCAGTAATACGTTTGCATCTCCATGGATTGGTTTTCATGCGTTACAAGAATTAATGTTTGGAACCAAAGAATATACAGTGTTATTTTGGAGAGCATTTAGAAATACATTTACGATTTCAATGTATGGTCTATTATTTGGGTTCCCAATACCAATTATATTAGCGCTGTTATTTAGTGAGATTAAAAGCGATGGATTCCGTTCTATTACACAAGTGCTAACTTATTTACCTAAGTTTATTAGTACTGTTGTTATTACATCGTTACTGTTTTTAATGTTAAGACCAGGACAAGCAGATGTAAATATTCAACCAGGTGTAATTAATGGTTTTCTAGTTTGGTTAGGCGCCGTACCAAATGAAACGAATTTACTTGGTAATCCGGCATACTTCAGATCGATCTTTATATTATCGGATATATGGGAGGGTGCTGGCTACGGCTCTATTGTATATTTTGCCGCCATCATGGCTATTTCGCCCACATCGTATGAAGCGGCTAAAATTGATGGTGCGAATAAGTTAGATCAAATTCGCTATGTGACATTACCAGGCATGGCACCAACACTAACGATTATGTTGATCTTAAGAATTGGTGGTATTTTATCAGTCGGTTATGAAAAGATTATTTTAATGACGGAAAACGAAGTGCATTGGGTATTAGATACAGCCGATGTTCTATCAACCTTCATCTTAAGGTTAGGAAATGTTTATGGATCAAGTGCCGGTTTATCCTTGCCACCGGATTTAGTTCGAGCATTTTCAACATCTGCAGACCTATTTAACTCGTTTATCGCAATGTTTCTAGTACTTGGCGCAAACTTCATTTCACGCCGTGTATCAGATACATCATTATTCTAGGAGTACAACATGAAAAGATTAGATACCAGTGAGATTATATTTAAAATATTAGCTTATGTGTTAGTGACACTGTTTGCTTTAGCTACACTTTACCCGTTTATTTATACAATATCCGCATCGATTTCATCTAAAAATGCGATGGATGCCGGAGCGGTTGTATTTTGGCCAGTAGAACCAGACTTTTTAGCGATTAAAGCATTCTTCCAAGAACCAGAACAAGGTGTTCGTTTATGGAGAAGTTATACTAACACGTTATTCTATACATTCTTTGGAACATTATTTTCAATGGGTGTATCGATATTTGCAGGTTATGCTTTATCTAAAAGTAAGTTGTTATTTAAACGCCAAATCGCATTCTTCATTATCTTTACCATGTGGTTTAGTGCAGGTTTAATGCCAACATACTATAACTATCAAGCATTACTTGTCTCAAACCGTTGGGGAATTATTTATGGGTTTGGGGTTCAAGCTTTCAATATTATATTATTAAGAAACTATTTCCAAGGTATTTCACAGGAAATTGAAGAAGCAGCGGTTGTAGATGGTGCCAATGAGTTACAACTCTTAACATCTATTTACATACCAATGAGTAAGTCCGCGATAGCAACAGTCACATTATTTTACGCCCTATCGCGTTGGAATGGATATTTCTGGAACCGTATATTGGTTGCAAATGCCAACGAACATCCATTACAAGTTATCTTAAGATCTATTGTTGCTGAATCAGGGGATTCGGAAACAGGATTTGACTATCCATACTCATTAAGATCGCTTGCTTATGCAGCTATTGTATTGTCTGTTATTCCAATCATCATTATTTATCCTTACTTGCAAAAATATTTTGCAAAAGGTGTTAATGTTGGTGGAGTCAAAGAATAAATAAAAAAATAAAAAAAAGGAGATTTGTAATGAAAAAAATATTTTCATTATTAGCGTTTATGTTAGCAGCAGTTGCTTTAGTTGCTTGTGATCCAACAACAGAAGACTACAAGCCAGACTTTAGCCAACGAGTTGACTTAAACGTTGCAATTAACTATACAACTTCTGGACAGTTATATAGTATTAGTTACCAGAGAGAAGGTTCTTACTCACCGGTTATGAAACCAGGTAAGACATATGTACAAGGTGACTTATTACCAGCATGGGAAAGAATTGGTGAACTCACCAATACAAGATTCCATGATAAGGCAGTTGCATCAGATAAAAGTACAAATGAGCAGTTTACTAGATTATTGGGGACAGGATTTAAAGATATCGACCTAGTAAATGGTACGGGTGCTTTAATTGGTGATGCGGGTGTTCAAGGTTCATTTGTTGACTTAAGTCAATACTTAGATCAAATGCCTAACATTTCTGCATTCTTTGAAGCAAACCCATCTGTGAAGCAATCGATAACATCACACGATGGTAGTATTTACTTTACACCATACTTTGATGGTATTAACGAGTTAGAACATATGTTCTTAGCACGTATTGACTGGATCAAAGATATTTTAGATGCACCAAGCACTGATGGATTTGATACAGCAGAATATGCGTTAGGTACAAACTATGTTAAAGAAACTCCAAATACTGCAAATTATGAAGTGACTGTTGCAAATAGCAATGGTACAACACGTAAAGTAACGAAATCAAGAACTCAAAACGTTATTGATGTATTACGTGCAGTAGAAGTCAAAACTGGTAAGAATTTAGCAGACGCATTCATAGGTTATATTAAATCAACATATGGTAATAACCATGGTTATGCAAAATTATCAGATATCTTTGCTGGTACAGATGCATCTTATGATGTCGATGAATTAGTGGCATTAATGTATGTTATTGATGCAAATCCAAACTACATTTTACGTCAAGTACCTACTGGTACAATCGGTTCTATTGAAATGTACTTCCCACGTGAAAAAGGTGGAAACCGTGTAAGACAAATGTTTAGAGGTTTAGAAATGTTTGGTGTACGTGGTGCATCATCTAGAAACGAATGGTTATACATTGGTGAAGACGGTGAACTTCATGAAGCAAGAGCTGGCCAACAAGTTGATAAATTCATTAGTTCAGTCAACCAATTATCCAACCTAGTTAAAGACGGTTTAATTCCAAACGTATCAGGTTTTGCTACAACGAACTTACGTCAAGAATTATTAAGTGGAGCTGCACCTGCACCAAGTGAAGAGAATCCAAACCCAACTGGTCGCTTCGGATTCTTAACATTTGATTATAACGCATCTTCTACAACAACAGGTTTAATTGAAAACGGCGGTAAAAAATTAGACCCAGACATGGAATTCCAAGCAATCTTACCACCAGTTGTTGACTGGAGAGGCGATGGCAAATATATTCATTTCTCTGAATCTAACCGTTCTGTTAAAAACGAAGCTTGGGGTATTCCTGCTTCAATCTTAGAAAAAGATCGTTCGGTATTGGATAGAGCATTAGCGATTGTTGATGGTATGTATGATTACTCTGAAGCTGAATCATTAGGTAATATTCACCTTTATGGTCCAGTTGAGTGGAGAAGTGGTACAATCCTAGATTACAATGGTGAAAAAGTTTATGAATTACATAAGACACAAGTCTTAGGCGACAATGGTGAAATCAAAACTAAAGCAAACGGTAACCATATTAACTACCTACGTTGGTATGTAGGTGCTACAATGCCAATTGGTCACGTTCGTTCCTTAGGTTTAGAATATCAAACATTAAGTGCGGATGGTATTAAGGGGATTGAAAGAATTAATACAGCAGTACAAGCTGGTGTCTTAAAGATTGCAGGTCACGAAAATGCAGCAGATTTAGGTAACTTTGGTAAACTTGTTCCAACATTCTTACCATATAACGAAATCGAAATCTCAGCACGTGAAAATACAACATTTAGAAACCATACAGCAGATGGTGTGTTACTAGCATTAATGAATAATGGATTCTCTGGAACTCAAGATACAATTTCTGCATCAGCGTATAAAGCATTATTAGAATCTGAAAACTATAATACTTCATACCTAGCAGCAGTTAGAGCAGCATATAAACGCTCCTTAGGAGATTAACAAAAATGGTGACGGTGGGAGATTATTCTCCCACCAGCACCACTAAAAAAAGTTTAGTATAGGAAGTAAATTATGACAGCAAAGGTAACTTTTAAAGATAAGTTAGTAGATAATCTACTGAATAATTGGAAAAAATATATACATTATTTAATTATATTGTTTTCTATTGTGTTATTTATATACGCATTAGGGTATTCAACAGCTTGGGCACGTACTGAGGTTTTAGGAAAAACCTATAAGAGTACTCAGCCACTTTTTGATTTAGCAAAACAAACCAATGACGCGATTGCATTATTATCAGTTATTGGGCTACTTGCGTCCGTACTAAGTTTAATGGTTGGTACGCACACTAGAAAAAAATATTATTGGACAAATTATGCATTTTTATGGATTATTGTTATCTTTTCACTTGCGACAGGTCTTTATATATTCTTTGGATCTCAAGCGCTTAAGGCAGAATTTATCAGTTCCTTTGCAGAATTTGAAGCAGAGTGGGAATACTTAATTACACTGGCTTTCCAAAGTAAAGATATTCGATCAAACATCATTGCATCATTAGATGGTGTCTTACCGTTTATGTTAGTTGGAACCATTACAGCAGGATTATCATTATGGTTATATATTGATGAACGATTAAAACATCAAAGTTATTTAGAACGCGAACAACTTGTCATTGATACGCTTGCAAAAATTGAAGCAGGTGAAATTAAGGTAGAAGATAAAGTGGTGAACCAAATTCCTTCAGTCGATGAACAAATTATTGATTTCAGAGAAAAAGAAATGTTAGAGTATAAGCACGTTGAAGTTGGTAAGTTCTATCATGATCATAAGTTGATGATTTCAATAGCTTATATTTGGACACTCATGGTAACTATTTTATTTATTGGTCTACCAGTGTTTTCTACTGTTATAGATTTTATGAGTTTTAATGATTTAATTGATTTTAATACTGAAAGCATCACCGGTCTACATGGTAGTTTGATTGGTTTCTTAACGATTATCTTTTTACTGGTTGGTTTATTTAACTTAGGTTCGCTTAAAGCCATTCGTGGTATCAAGTCAGAATTAGTTGTTAGAGATACTTTAATTGGGCATTCAATTTACTTGACTGCAACAACGATCTTTGGTGGGTTATTGTTACTACCGATTGCATTAAAGGTGCCAAAATCTAGTGTTGAAGTTGATCGTTTGCGATATCAAAACAACTCCACTGGTTATGGGTTAGTATTTGCATCGATGTTCTTCTTTATTTGGAGTCTATTTACATCGATTAACTATTCATTATTTACTGGATTAGCAGATGAAGTACGTGTAAAACCTGACTTTAATGTGGGCTTAGATATTACGATATCCATTGTTTTAATCTTAGTGATGTTTTTAGCAGCAGAAAAGGTAAAAACATATTCAACCAAATGGTCTTATGGTCTTATTGTTATCTCATTGATTCATATCGCTAGAATATTTTATGTACCGCTGTTGTCCTTAAATAAGGGTCAAATACCACAAGATATCTTCCTACAAATCTTTTTAGCACATGCTATTGCAGCACTCTTGGGATTTGTTGCAGCAGGGGTATCGTTAAATAAATCTAAGAAGCTTGAAGTATATTTAAAACAGAGAGGTAAATAATATGGCAACGATGAAATTGGAAAATATTAATAAAATTTATCCTTCCGGTGTTCAAGCAGTCTTTGATTTTAACATAGATATAAAAGACGGTGAATTTATTGTCTTAGTGGGACCTTCTGGTTGTGGTAAATCAACCACCTTAAGAATGATTGCAGGATTAGAAGAAATTACATCAGGAAATTTATTATTAGATGATAAAAAAATTAATAATTTAGCACCAAAAGATCGTGATATATCAATGGTGTTTCAAAACTATGCATTATATGCGCATATGACGGTCTATCATAATATGGCTTTTTCACTGGTATTAAGAAGAGAAAAATCAGATGTGATTCATGAACGTGTCATGTGGGCAGCAGATATTTTAGGCTTGACACCGTATTTAAACCGTAAACCAGCACATCTTTCTGGTGGACAACGTCAAAGAGTAGCGGTAGGGCGCTCTATTGTAAGAAACCCTAAAGTGTTTTTATTTGATGAACCACTTTCAAACTTAGATGCAAAGCTACGTGGTATTATGCGTAAAGAATTAAAATTATTACACTCAAGACTACAATCTACGATGATTTATGTAACACATGATCAAATTGAGGCATTAACACTTGCTGATCGCATTGTAGTTATGAATAAAGGTTATGTCCAACAAATAGGAACACCGACTGAAATTTATACTGACCCAGTCAATTTATTTGTAGCAAACTTCATTGGTACACCACCAATGAACATTTTCTCAACAAAGCTTAATGAAGATTTATCATTTAATATTGAATCTGAAAAAATAGATGTATCAGGTCTTGAGATATCAGAAGCGTTAAAGGCTTTTGTAAATCGAGATATTGTCACTGGTATTCGACCAGAACACGTTTTAATTGAAGCTGATAATGGTGAACATCAAGGTATACCGTCTGTGGTTACAAACTATGAATTATTGGGTGCATCTGCATTAGTGCATTTTAAAGTCAATGAACAAACTGTTATTGCTAAAGTTGATGAACGACTCATCTTTAATAAAGGTGATAAAATAGTATTTAACTTCAGTTTAGAACATACATACTTTTTTGATAAAGAAACTGAAAATAGAATTTATCCATTAAATCATTTAGGAGGCGCTCAAAATGAATCCAACAACCAATAAAAAGCTTCCATTAAGTACATATTTTGCAATTGGAACAACTATTTTATGGAGTGTTATTACGATCCTCTCACCAAATATTAAAGCAGTAGGGACATTTGTTGGTCTATTTGGTGCAATCTTAACCATTGCCTCTGGTATGGGTGTGATTGAATTATTATCAGAGCATAAACATGGCTATAAGAAGAACGTATTAAAAAATTGGGGTATCTTTTACTTAATGTTTGGCTTTATTATTACCGGTATTTTATTAATAAGAGATGCAAGAAAGATGCCAGATGATGTGTTAAGTTTTAAAAAACCATTCACATGGAAACGTTGGTATAAATTTAATAGACAACGTATTCCATTAATATTAAGTATTGTTGCGGTATTACTTATTGTTGGCTTAGTAGACTTTAGAGTAAGTGAAATTAAATTTGAATTACAATCACATTTCCATGCAATTAATAATTTATATTCAAATACCTATAAATCTTTAGCAACATTCCTTGTCTTTGTATTAAACTTATTATCAATCATCCAAATTTTTAACTCAGTTAGCTTTGGTAAAACAAAGGCACCAATCAATGTGTTTTTATCGACAGGATTAACAACACTTATGGTTGCAGCTTATGCAATATATATGTATATATTTATTATTGAACCAAGTGTATCAACGAACTATAAATATACAGGCTCTGTGTTTATATCACTTACTGTATTAGGTCTAGGTGTAATCTTTACAGTTGCATCAACAGTATTTAAATGGATTTATATAGATTGGAAATATGTCAAAATTGAAGAATAATAAAGAAAACCGTGTCGGTAAACCATATTTTATCGATAAGTTCAGCACAATTAAATCAAGTACAAAAATCGGATTTTTAAAGTTTTGGGTGGCAGGTGTTAGTTATTTTCTAGCATTTATGACAACGGAGTCTGCTTTAAGATCAGATATTTTAGACCAATTATTCATCATGTTTTTAGTGATGGGTCTATTAACGGAGTATGTGACAAATAAAATTATTTACTATATGAATAGACCAGATGATGATACATTGCATTATTTACCATTTAAAGCAAACAAAGATAGAAACAAGGTTATATCATTATTATTAACATTGCTTTATGTGGCAATTATGATTGGTGAAGCATTAATTTTACATGTTATTGTTGTTGAAATTTTCCAATTTTTAGGCCTACCTGTATTAGCAGAATTACTATTGGGTGTAGAAGGTGGTATGGATCCAATTACATTTGGATTATACGTGCTTTTACTAGATATGATTTGGTATAAAGGCAAAAAAATAATAAAGAAGGAGTAATATGTATGCAAATTATATTTAAGTCGGCAACATCAGTTTCGATTGAATTACAAAATAAAGATATTTATTATGCCAAAGAACCGTTTGATGTGTTCTTAAATGAAAAGCGTGTTTTACAAGACGTTAAAACAAATGTCTTTTCACTTTACGGTTTAAAACCAGGAAGAGCTTATCGAGTTCAAGTTGGTGATAAACTTATTGAATTTATGACCGATACATATAGTGCATACATCGATGTATTAGAACACGGTATGATTGGTGATGGCACTTTTGATAACACAAAAAGATTTCAAAAAATATTGGATGATGCACCTAAAAATAGTTATATTTATATTGGCCCAGGTACATTTTTTACAGGACCAATCTTTTTAAGAAGTCATTTAACAATTGAGTTAGCTAAGGGTGCGACCATCTTAGGTGAAACCGATCGTAGTAAATATCCGATATTAAAAGCTCAAATCATGAGGGAAGATGGTTCGATTTTCGAACAATCTAGTTGGGAAGGAACCCCAGCAGATACCTATGCATCAATTATTACAGGCATTGAAGTAGAACATGTTAAGATTATTGGTGAAGGCGTCATTGATGAAAACGCTCAAAACTCTGACTGGTGGGTAAACCACAAAGTCATGCGTGGTGCATGGCGACCAAAAGGTGTATTCTTAACCCATTGTCAACATATTGGTTTACAAGGTATTACCGTTAAAAATACGCCATCTTGGAATATTCATCCTTATTTTAGTAATCATTTAGACTTTATTGATATTCAATTAGAATCACCTGCAGATTCACCAAACACAGATGGATGTAATCCTGAAAGTTGTAGTGATGTGAATTTAATAGGGATTCGATTCTCAGTAGGTGATGATTGTATCGCTATTAAATCTGGAAAATTTGAAATGGGTATGAAATATCGGAGACCTACTGAAAACATGGTTGTAAGAAACTGCTTCATGAATAAAGGACATGGCGCAGTTGTCTTAGGTAGTGAGTGTTCTGGTGGTATTCGTAATTTAGTTGTTGAACAATGTTACTTTTATGATACAGACCGTGGGTTACGTATTAAAACCAGACGTGGACGCGGTGAATCTATGGTCATTGATGGTGTCACATTTAACAACATACTCATGGATCATGTTAGAACACCACTTGTTATGAGTATGTATTATTTTTGTGATGATGATGGCAAGACCGAATATGTTTGGAGTAAAGAGGCATTAAAAGTGGATGAAAGAACACCATTTTTAGGATCATTTACTTTTAAAAATATTGTAGCTAAAAATACACATGCTGCAGCTGGATTCTTTTATGGATTAAAAGAAATGCCGATTAAATCAATTACAATCGAAAATGTCGATGTAACTTTTACTGAAAATCCTGAGCCGTTTGCACCAGCGATGATGAGTTTTTTAGAACCACAGGTCAAACAAGGCTTTCAATTTAGAAATGTCGAAGCTGTATATTTAAATAATGTTCGAATTGAAGGACAAATTGGTGAACCTTATTTGTTTGAAGGCGTCGATAAAATAGTAAAGTAATTAATATATAGATGACATTGTTTGTATAAAATGTCATCTAAAAAAAACACCATATAATAAACGGTGTATATTAAAGGAGATATCTGTCTATGAATAAAAAAGATGTATTACAAAGAATTAAAGATGTAGGTGTTGTTGCGGTCATTCGTGCAAACACAGCAGACGAAGCTGAAAAAATTTCTAAAGCTGTCTTGGCTGGTGGTATCCCTGCAATCGAACTAACATTTACAGTGCCAGGCGCATTAAGAGTTTTAGAAGCGTTGAACAAAACCTTTAAACCAGAAGAACTTATTTTGGGTGCTGGCACAGTACTTGATGCTGTAACTGCAAGACTAGCAATACTTGCAGGTGCAACCTATATTGTATCACCGGGTTTTGATCAAGAAACAGCAGAGATATGTAATTTATATGGCGTACCATATATGCCTGGTTGTTTAACAATTACTGAAATGTTAAATGCTCAAAAAGCAGGCGCTCAAATTGTTAAGTTATTCCCAGGTTCTGCATTTGGTCCATCCTATGTCAAAGCTGTACGCGGACCATTACCAGACATTCAAATTATGCCTACAGGTGGTGTATCTTTAGCAAATGTTAAAGAATGGATTAAAAATGGTGTGGTTGCTGTTGGTGTTGGTGGAGAACTTACTGCACCAGCTAAAACAGGCGATTATGAAGGTGTCACTAAAAATGCAGTTGCATTTGTAGAAGCTGTTAAAGAAGCTAGAAAGTAAAATGAAACATAAGATAGTTACTTTTGGTGAAATCATGCTCAGGTTAACACCGCCAAATTATGGCATTATTGAAGATGCACATGATTTTATGGCAACTTACGGTGGTACTGAGGCGAATGTTGCAATTTCATTAGCACAATTTGGTCACCATACAAGTTTTGTATCTAAGTTACCAGATAACCAACTGGGTGAAGCAGCAGTTAAGTTTTTAAATGCTCAAAAAGTTGATACATCATCAGTTGTTATGCAAGGTGATAATATAGGTATTTACTTTTTAGAAACTGGATTTGGTATTAGACCATCGAAAGTTTTATATAACCGTAAATTTTCTTCTATGACAACACTTCATGCAGATGAACTTAAACTGGATGAAATATTTGAAAATGCAACCTGGTTTCATTTTAGTGGTATTACATTATCTTTATCTAACGATGTTAGACAAACATTGAAAAAGTTGTTGGATAAAGCGAAATCAAAAGGTGTATTTATCTCTTTTGATTGTAACTATCGAAAAACATTATGGACAATTGATGCGGCAAAAAAAGCATATAGCGAGATCGCACAATATATTGATTTATTTTTTGCAACACCTTTTGATGCACACAATTTCTTTGATGTGGATGAAAAACTTCAAGGTGTAGATGCACTCAAATCTTTATTAGAAAAAACACAAGCTACTTACGTTTTTGGATATCAAAGATCAGTGTATCAAGCTAATGAGAATGCATTAAAAGCTTATGTTGTAAAAAAAGAACAGTTTATTGAAACCAAACCGATAAGATTTCAAATTTATGATCGGATTGGTGGTGGTGATGCATTTGCTGCTGGTATTATTCACAGTCTTATAAAAACTAATCACAATGATTTAAATAAGACACTAACATTTGGACTTGCAACATCGGTATTAAAACATACGCTTTGGGGCGATTCATTTAAATTAAACGAATTAGATGTATTAAATTTTATTAAAAACCAAAATAAAGAAGTCGTAAGGTAAACGACAAAAGATTAAATGTAAAAGGAGTTAGATATTATGGCAAAAATAGTAACACTTGGCGAAATTATGTTAAGACTTTCAACACCGGGTGTATCACGTTTCGTTCAAGCAGAAAGCTTTGATGTAGTCTATGGCGGTGGTGAGGCAAACGTTGCTGTATCTGTTGCAAACTATGGACATGATGCTTACTTTGTAACTAAATTACCAGAACATGAAATAGGACAAAGTGCAGTCAATGCTTTAAGAAGATTTGGTGTTGACACATCCTTTATTGTTCGCGGTGGTGAAAGAGTTGGTATTTATTATTTAGAAACAGGTGCTTCCATGCGACCATCCAAAGTCATTTATGACAGAGCAGACTCAAGTATAGCAACTGCTAAGTATGATGAGTTTGATTGGGAGGGCATTTTTAAAGATGCTAAATGGTTCCATTTTTCAGGCATTACCCCAGCGCTTTCAGATTCTGCAGCTGAATTAACTAAAGTTGCATTACAACAAGCTAAAAAATACAATGTTACAACATCTGTAGATTTAAACTATCGTAAAAAATTATGGACACCTCAAAAAGCTCAAAGCATTATGAGACCTTTAATGCAATATGTCGATGTATGTATTGGTAACGAAGAAGATGCTGATTTAGTATTAGGCTTTAAACCTAAAGGTGTAGATGTAAGTTCAGGTAAGATCAATATTGAAGGCTATCATACAATCTTTAAAGAAATGAAAGAAGCATTTAACTTTAAGATGATTGCAACATCCTTAAGAGAATCGTTTTCTGCTAACCATAATGGATGGAGAATCTTATTATACGATGGTAAAGAGTTCTTTGAATCTAAACGTTATGACATCAATCCAATTATTGACCGTGTAGGTGGCGGTGATTCATTCTCGGCGGGACTTATTCACGGATTATTAACTAGAAGTAATCAAGAAGCAGTTGAATTTGCAGCGGCAGCAAGTGCTTTAAAACATACAATCCCTGGCGACTTTAATCAAGTGTCCGAACAAGAAGTCAACACTTTATTAAAAGGGGACGCATCAGGTCGTGTGCAACGATGAAAGAAAATAGGAGCGTAAAAAGAATTTTAGCTATTTTAGAGCTCATTGCCGCTCATCCAGAAGGATTAACACTAGGCCAAATTTATAGAGAACTAGATATGCCAAAGGCAACTGCTTATGACTTCTTACAAACATTATATAAAGCAGATGCTGTCTACTATAAAGATCCAAGATTAAAAAACTATGTTATTGGTTCTAAAATGTTTGCAATTGGCTCTGTTTATACGAAAAACTCTAGTTTAATTGAAGCGTCTGTTCACGATTTAAAAAACTTTGCTAATGAACATGGTAAAACTGTATTTATTACTAAAGAAACCAATGATCATTATGTCCATATTTATAAGTATCAACCACAAAATTCACTCATCTTCATTAATGAAGAAATTGGATTCACATCCGATGATTATGAAATATCACCAATTGGACGTGCCTTTAGAATATTTAATTCTAAACGTTCAGAACTGAATGAAGAAGAAAAGGTTGAATATGATCAAAAATATGTTCTAAGTAATAAACAACAGGGTCATGTTTCACAAATATGTGTGCCGGTCAAAAACTTTGAAAATAGAATTGTTGGTATGATTAGTGTTTCTGACTTATGGAAAGATACACCTGAAAAACCAGAAGTTATTCAAACCCTATTATTCATTGGTAGAGCAATTTCCAAACGATTAGGATACTTAGGTGGCGATGTTTAAAATTGGTGTACGCGCTCATGATGTTGGAAAACTTAGACAGAATGAATTATCGGTTGCAGTGCAATCTTTAGGGTTTGATGGTGTGCAACTTGTATTCCCCAAAGCTTTTGGACAAACTGTAGATGAAGTCAATCTACAAGATGTCAAATTAGCTTTTAAAGATAACATTATGTTGTTAGGCGCATACTTTAATATGATTCATCCGGATCATAGTGAGGTTATCAAAGGTATTCATAATTTTCATAAGAACTTAAAGGCTGCAAAATTACTTGGTGTTTCATATGTAGCAACAGAAACAGGATCACTTATGGGTAGCCCCTGGGGCTATGTTAAAGAAAACCATAGTGATGCATCATTTGATAAAGTAGTTGAAGTCACAAGAACGCTTTTAGATGAGGCAACCAATCAAGGCGTTAATGTATTAATTGAAGGTGCTTGGAATCATACGATTTATAGTCCTAAACGCTTAAAACAATTAGTTGACGTACTTGATCATCCAAATCTTTATGTCATTATAGATCCATATAATTTCTTAAATATGGATAACTATACAATGCATGTGGATATATTTAAAGAAGCACTCGATTTATTAAAGAATAAAATTAAAATCATACATTTAAAAGACTTTGTTGTTGAAGATAATAAATTAAAACAAGTTGGTCTTGGCCAAGGTATGATGAGTTATCAAGAGATTATTGGTTTATTAAAACAATATCAAATGGACGTAGATCTCATATTTGAAGGTGTGAAAAAAGAAGATATGCCTTCAAGTATGGAATTTATAAAAAAATTAATTAAACACAAAGGAGATAATTAATATGAAATTAGATGTAAGATATAACAATCATCCAGAAGATTCCAAATCATATGACACGGAAATGTTAAGAAAAAGATACTTAATCGAGCGTGTATTTGTTAAAGATGAGTTGTCACTAACGTATTCTCATCATGACCGTATTATTGCTGGGGGTGCTTTTCCAGTTGATAAAGAAGTTTCTTTAGGATTAACTAAAGAATTAGGTACCGAATACTTCTTAGAACGTCGTGAAATGGGTATTATTAATGTCGGTGGCGATGGCTATATTCAAGTGGATGGAAAAAAGATTGCAATGGTTCATAAAGACGGACTTTACATTCCAAAAGGAACAAAAGAAGTTGTCTTTGGTTCAAATGACAAATCTAAACCAGCTAAGTTTTATATTAATTCAGCGCCTGCGCATAAAGAATTACCACTGGTACATATTCCATTTAAAAACGCAAATCCTAGAAAGATTGGCGACAGTAAAAACTTAAATAAACGCACAATTTATCAATATTTAAATCCGGCAGTTTTAGAAACATGTGCACTACAGATGGGATTAACTGAACTAGAACCAGGAAATGCATGGAACACAATGCCAGCACACACGCATGATCGTAGAATGGAAGTATATTTCTACTTCAATTTATCAGAGGACGATATTGTATTCCACTTAATGGGCGAACCTCAAGAAACTAGACATATCGTGATGAAAAATGAACAAGCAGTAATTTCTCCATCATGGAGTATTCATGCTGGTTTTGCAACATCAAACTATACATTTATTTGGGGTATGACTGGTGAAAACCAAACATACGATGATATGGATTTTGTTAAATCAATTGATTTAAAATAAAAAAAAGGAGATTTTGTAAATGGCATATTTAGATAAATTTTCATTAAAAGGTAAAGTAGCATTAGTTACAGGTACATCTACGGGTTTAGGACAAGGCATTACATTAGCATACGTCCAAGCTGGTGCAAAAGTAGTCGGTGTAGACTATATGGCAACACAAGATGATACAGTTGCAAAAGTTAAAGCTTTGGGTGGTGAGTTTATGCCAGTTCAAAAAGATTTAATCAAATCAACACCAGAAGATCTAGCAAACTTAGTTCAACAAGTCGTTGATACATACGGTAAAATCGATATCTTAGTAAACAATGCAGGTATTATTTTACGAGAAGACTTATTAGATTTCCCACAAGAATATTGGGAAAGAGTTATGGCAATTAACTTAGATACAGTATTTTACTTATCACAAGCAGCTGCAAAACAATATGTGAAGCAAGGTGATGGTGGTAAAATCATTAATATCGCAAGTATGTTATCATTCCAAGGTGGTATTAGAGTACCATCATACACAGCTTCAAAATCAGCTGTAAAAGGCATTACAATGGCATTTGCTAATGAGTTAGCAAAACACAACATTAATGTTAATGCGATTGCACCAGGCTATATGGCAACCAATAATACACAAGCATTACGTGAAGATGAAACACGTGCAGGTCAAATCTTAGAAAGAATTCCTGCAGGTCGTTGGGGTACGCCAGAAGATGTGGCTGGCCCAGCGGTATTCTTAGCAAGTGAAGCCGGATCATATGTCAATGGTTATACATTAGCTGTTGACGGTGGCTGGTTAGCTAGATAATAACAATTTAAAATGAAAAAGCAAATACCTAAACGTATTTGCTTTTTTCAATGTAGTTTTAATTTATATAATTTAAATTACTTCAAGTTAAAATATTTTTCTAAAAACAAGCCCACACCAGCATCATGATTCGTTGTATCTAAAACTAAATCTGCGACATCTTTAAGCGCTTTTTCACCATTTGGCATGGCAATCCCTAACGCTACCCCAGAAATCATTTCAATGTCGTTTAAACCGTCACCAAATGCGATAATGCGGGATTTATCAATACCGAAATGTTCTGCGACCCAAAAGATTGCAGAAAGCTTTGATGAACCAAATTTATACAGTTCATAAATCGCATGTTTAGAATCGCTACCCCATAATCTAAAACCGACATCTTTAGGATTTTTGGTTTGAATATAGTTTTCAAAATCCTTCATAAATGATGTTTTAACTAAATAGATCATACCGGTAGGTGTATGTTGTAGTTCATCAAATGAAGCATGTATGATTTTAGCATTTTGGCTACCCATAAAAATATTGTGTAGACGATCTAAATACTTATATGCATAAACATGATCACCAAATGAATAAAAGGCGGATTCTAAATGAGGTTTTGCATAATGAAATAAATCATGTGCAATTTTAACGCCTATACCATCGGATACAATTTGAAACTTAGGATTTTTAGGTTCTCTAATATTACCACCATTATCAGTAATAACAGGCGTCGTTAAATTCAGTTCATTATAAATATCAATGGTTGCATGAAACGGACGACCAGTAGCTAAAACAACCATATGCCCTTGATCCACTAATTTTTTTATAACTTCTTTATTTTTTTGAGGTATTTTAGAGTTATCATCTAAAAGTGTGCCGTCTAAATCAAGTGCAATTAAATGTTTTTCCATATCATCATTCCTTTCAGTCACTTATTCTATTATCGCATAAAGCTTGAGCTCAAACAAGTTTATGCGCGCAATTATCGTATTTATATAGTATAATTTATGTAAAGGTGGTATTTATAACATATGATTTGGGACTTAGGCTTTATCGAAATTAATTTAGGATGGCTCATTACCTTTTTAACCGGATTCTTTTTCGGTCTTGTTTTACTTTCTTTATGGTATTTAGTCGCCGTCATTGCATCTTTGAATAAAGGTTTAAGAAGAACTAAAGTACAAGAAGAAGATATCGATAAAAAAGAAATTGAATGGTTAATTGAAGATGCGCATCAAACTTTTAAAAATAAAAAGTTAAGAAATGAAGTGGGTTATGGCACGCATTTGTTAAACGTTGCTTTAGAGTTAAGTAATGATATCGCAACTAAATTTTACCCTAAAAGCAAATATCCGTATTTAGAACTATCTTTAGATGAGTCACTTGTTTTATTAAACTATGTATCTCTCCGATTTAATGAATTATTAGAAAAACCCGTTTTAAAAATGTTTAAAGGGCTAACATTAAGAAGATTATTTACTTTAAATGAGACTAAAGAAAAAATTGATCAAAACTTAATTGTAAAAACATCCAATAAATTAAAAATCAATGAAGTTGTAAAAAATACGATGATGACTTTAAATGTTGTCAATCCATATTATTGGTTTAAGCGACTGGTCTTAAATAATGTTACCGGGGCAGTTATGGTAAAATTAGGGTTAGTCATTATTTCATTAACTGGTGAAGAAACTTATAAAATATACTCTAAGAAAGTATTTGAAAAAGAAGATGCGCTTGATTCTGGCATCGATAAAATATATGAAGATATAGAAGCTGACATAAAGGGGGACGATGATATTGAAACGTAAATCTAAACAAAAACAATCCACATATAAAGAATCGTTTACAATACCACAAATACCTAAAATAGATGGTATTCGTAAACAACATAAATATGTTAAGGAAAAATTTATTTCTCCTCTTTTTGGCGCGGATGTTAAAGATGAAATACATGTACCGTTTGTTGTACGTGTCATTGGTGACAAGGTTAAAAAATATGATGCCTTTAGAACAGTACCCAAAATGACAGATGAAGAAGCTAAAAAAATATCAGGTAGTAAATACTATGAATTTAAAGATGGTATTATTTCTAAAGAAACTAGAAAAAGAATTTTTGGCGTTGCCTCTTATAAAGATCAACAACCTTCTGGAGAAAAAGTATCTGTAGATCAAGAACCAGTACTAGAAAAAGAGACCGTTATTGAACCGGTTAATATGAATCAAGTCGAAGAAAAAGAAAATGCTTTACCACCTTGGATGCGTGGTAAAAAACATGTTGAACTCTCACCAGAAGAGGCGAGTTTGAATATGGATACTTATGAGCGCCCGCAAAAAGAAGTTAAAATTAAAGCAAATTTTGGTGAAGAAGTCAGTGAAGATGTTCAATATCAAAAACCACCAAGATATGTTGAAGAAAAGCCTAAAGTTGAACCTAAAGTACATGCAAGCTATCATGCATTCGATGATTATCAATTACCACCGCTAACGTTATTAAAGAAAGTTGAAAGAGATCGCGATGAAAAACCAGAGTGGTTATTAGATCAAGTTGAAATCATTAATAGAACCCTTTCAGACCATGCGGTTGAAGGTGAAGTGGCTCATTCTAAAAAAGGTCCAACCGTTACGCGTCATGAAATATCTTTAGAACCTGGTGTACCAGTTAAACGTATTACTGGTTTACAAGATAACTTAATGATGAACTTAGCAGCAAAAACATTACGTATTGAAGCACCAATTCCAGGTAAACCATTTGTTGGGATAGAAGTACCAAATAAAATAGCAGATATTGTATCTTTTGGTAATGTCGTCGATACAGACGAGTTTTTAGAAGACCATAAACATCCTTTAAAGGTCGCCTTAGGTGAAGATATTGATGGTACCAATATATATGTAGATATTGCTAAAATGCCACACGGTCTTATTGCCGGTGGTACAGGATCGGGTAAATCAGTATGTGTCAACTCCATATTAATATCACTGTTACTTAAAAATAAACCTGAAGATTTAAAACTAATTTTAATTGACCCTAAAATGGTAGAATTAACACCGTATAATGATCTACCACATTTAATTACACCAGTTATAACGGACCCTAAAATGGCTGCAACTGCCCTTAATTGGGTTGTTGACGAAATGGAAGAACGCTATAAAAAGTTTGCTGGCACGCGTTCACGTGACATCAATAGTTATAATGAAAATATTAAAAAAGGCTTTATCGATGAAGAAAAAATGCCTTTAATATTAATCGTAATTGATGAGTTAGCCGACCTTATGATGGCAGCAGCACATGATGTTGAAAATGCGATTCAACGTATTACCCAAAAAGCACGTGCTGCCGGTATTCACTTACTGGTTGCAACACAAAGACCAACGGTAGATGTTATTCGTGGAACGATTAAATCAAATATTCCTACAAGAATTGCCTTTAGAGTATCTAGCTTTACAGACTCCACTACAATTTTAGATGGTGCAGGTGCTGAGCAATTACTTGGTCGTGGGGATATGTTATTAAAGGAAACAGAACGTCCAGTACGTTTACAAGGAGCATTTATTTCAAATGCAGAAATTGATGGTGTGATCGATTTTATTAGAAATCAATCAAGGCCACAATATATTTTAAAGCACGAAGATTTAAATCATATTACGCAAGTTAAAGATACGATTGATGATGAATTATTTGCAAGTGTTGCTGCCTATGTAGTGAGTGAAAATAGTTGTTCCATCAATAGTATTCAAAAAGAGTTTAGTATTGGTTTTAACCGTGCACAAAAACTCACTATATTTTTAGAACAATACGGCATTGTATCTACGCAACAAGCGACTAAAGCACGTGAAGTGTTAGTTACAATGAGTGAGTTAAACGACATATTAGAAAAGTTGGGATTACAATGAAACAAGTTCAATGGTTTCCCGGACATATGTTTAAGTCCTTAAGGGAAATTAGAGAAAAAATAAAATTAATGGATATTGTCTATATCCTAATTGACGCTAGGGTGCCTTACAGTAGTATGAACCCCGAAGTCCTTAAAATTGTTGGTGATAAACCAACACTTTTATTGTTTAATAAAATAGACTTAGCCGATAGAAGACAAGTTGATTTATGGGTCCACCATTATGAAAAAGAAGGCTATCATACCTTATTAATTAATAGTCAAACAGGATTTAATGTCAATAAAATATATAGTCGAAGTAAAGAGATTTTATCAACCAAGATTCAAAGATCTAAAGATAAAGGTATGCGCTTTGATCGTGTACGTAGTATGATTTTAGGTATACCCAATGTTGGTAAGTCCACCCTAATTAATAAATTGGTGAATAAAAAAGCAACAAATGTTGGTAATAGACCGGGTGTGACCAAAGCTCAACAATGGATTAAAATTAATCCAAGTTTTGAGCTACTGGATACACCAGGTGTATTATGGCCGAAATTTGAAGATGAAAATGTCGGTTATGCTTTAGCGATTACTGGTGCAATCAAAGATGATACTTTACCTATGAATCAAGTCGTAGTATATGCGATTAATTATTTAAAGACTTATTATCCTAATAGATTAAAAGAAAGATATAATATTGACAACGCAAACGAATTAAATGAAGTTGAGATATTAGATCGTATTGGTGAAGTTCGTGGTGCTCTTGAAAAAGGTGGCTTCATTGATTATGACCGTGTTTATACGATCGTCTTAACCGATATTAGAAATAAACAGTTAGGAGCGCTAAGTTTTGACCACAAACAATCTTAAATATGAACAAAGCTTATATGAACAAGGTTATCAATTGATATGTGGTGTTGATGAAGCTGGTAGAGGACCACTAGCTGGTCCGGTGGTTGCTGCAGCGGTGATATTTAAAAAAGGGTTTAACAATATAGAGATTAATGACTCTAAAACATTATCCGCTAAAAAAAGAAAACAACTCTTTGAACAAATTCAACAAGATGCACTTGCTGTATCAATTAGTATAGTAGATCATCAGATGATTGATGATATGAATATTTTAGAGGCAGCACGTTATGCCATGGAAGATGCAGTATCAAAGTTAAAGGTGAGTCCTGATTATATACTCACTGATTATATGGATATTAAATATCAACCATATTTAGCTATCAAACATGGTGACAGGCTATCATTATCTATTGCAGCAGCAAGTATAGTTGCAAAAGTAACAAGAGACCGCATGATGCTTGCATACGATAAACAGTATCCAAACTATGGATTTAAAGACCATAAAGGTTATGGTACAAAAAAACATTTAGAAGCACTTCGTCAATACGGTGCAAGCCCAATTCATCGAAAAACATTCAAACCAGTTTTAGCAGTTTTAAAGAAATAATCATGTGAAATCATGGTTTTCTTTTTATAAAGATGCGTATTTTTAACAACAATTTCTTCTATATAATATATTTATATAGAACAAAAAATAAGCGTTCTTATAACTTGACAAGTCAAATATTACATATATAATTGATAAAGTATAAAAGCAAAGAAACGAGGCTATCTATGTCAGACAAAGTTATTATTGTAGAATCCCCAGCAAAATCTAAAACCATCGCAAGTTACTTTAATAATGAAGTAACTGTTTTGTCGAGTGTGGGACACATTAGAGATTTAGCAACCTCTGGTAAAGGTGGGTTAGGTGTTGATGTGGATAATAATTTCGAACCTACATATAAAATAATTAAAGGTAAAAATAAATTAGTTACTGAACTTAAGAAGAAAACAAAAGGTAAAGAAGTCTTAATCGCAACCGATCCGGACCGTGAAGGGGAAGCTATTGCATGGCATATTGCCGATGAATTAGGACTCGACTTAAACGAAAATAATCGTATTGTTTTTAAAGAAATTACAAAACCTGCTGTCATGGCAGCCATTGATCAAAAAAGAAAAATTGATTTAGGCTTAGTGAACTCACAAGAAAGTAGAAGAATTTTAGACCGTATTATCGGTTTTAAATTATCTAGCTTATTAAGAAAAAAAATTAAATCACGTTCTGCAGGACGTGTTCAAAGTGTTGCCTTAAAACTTATAGTTGATTTAGAACGTGAAATTGAAAAGTTTGTACCAGAAACATACTATACCATTCATGCACACTTTGGTGAACATGTCGCAGATTATGTCATACCTAAAGATACAAGAATTGATTTAGAAACAGCGAATAAAATTGTTGAAACTTCTAAAAATCCATTTATTGTTGAAGATATTCAAGAAAGAGAAGTCAACCGTCAAGCCAAACCACCATATATGACATCCACCTTACTTCAAGATGGTGTCAATAGTTTATATATGAGTTCATCACGTGTTATGGCTGTTGCATCTGAGCTATATCAAGGGATTGAAATCGCTGGTCAAATTATTGGTTTAATTACTTATATGAGAACCGACTCTAATAGATTATCTAAAGAGTTTGTCGATCCGGCAAAGAGATTTATTGAAGAAAACTACGGTAAAAACTACGTTGGGTATTATAGAACAAGTAAAAAAGACTCTAGTCAGGATGCGCACGAGGCAATTCGCCCGACCGATGTTAGAAATACTCCAGAAAAGATGGAAAGATTTTTAACAAAAGACCAATATAAAGTATATAAACGTATTTATGAACGTGCAGTTGGATCCCTTATGGCACCAGCAGTCTTTAAGAGTACCAAAGTCACACTAAACAGCAATGATAATATCTATACAATGGATGGTAGTATTTTAGTCTTTGATGGTCATTTAAAAGTTACTGGCGAACAAAACAAAGATAAAACGATTCCGGTTTATCAAGTCGGTCAAGAACTTGAAAGTGATCAAGTAGAAAAGATTGAAAAACAAACCCAACCACCAGCAAGATTTAATGAAGCATCGCTTATCAAAACATTAGAATCCAATGGTATTGGACGTCCATCTACTTATTCAACAATTATTAAGACAATTCGTTCAAGAGATTATGTGACAGTTGAAAACAGAAGATTTAAACCAACCGATCAAGGAAAATTAACTGTAGACACACTCAATCAATACTTTTCTAGAATTATGGATACCAACTATACATCCAATATGGAAAAAGAACTGGACCAAATTGCAGATGGTAAAGTAGATCACATCGCATTATTAAGAGATTTTTATGACCGTTTTATCCCGTTACTCGAAGAAGCAGATGAAAAAATGGAAAAAATCAAGCCAGTTGTCACTGATAAAATCTGTCCAAATTGCGGTGGTAATTTAGTCATAAGAAAATCAAAATATGGTGAATTTTATGGTTGTAGTAATTTTCCAAAATGTAAACACATTGAAGAAATTAAGTAAAAATTGTGTAATTTAATACATACTTGGGCATTAAACTTTACACATAGAATGATTCATAATATAATGAAAATGCATCCAAACTATTGGGTGCTACTTATCCCCTATTAGTGTACTAAGTACACAAATCCCCTTTAATGATCCTCTGGCCTTTAGTCAGGGGATCGCTTTTTTTATATACATCAACCAAGTGTTTTATATAATTGTGATACAATGTAAATAATAGATGAATAGGGGAGGAAAACGAATGCTTGAAGTTAAGAATTTATCAAAAGATTACAATGGTACGGTTGTTTTAAATGATGTCTCATTTAAACTGGAATCCAATCTAATATGTGGTCTATTAGGCCCAAATGGTAGTGGCAAGACTACCTTAATTAAACTGATTAATGATCTCATTCAACCATCACATGGTGAAATTCATTTTTTAGGTAAGCAATTATCATTAGATGCGAAAGCCAAGATTGCTTACCTACCAGAACGTAGTGCGCTAAATATGAGTCAAACTGTTCAAAGTGTGATCAAAATGTATGAAGACTTCTTTAAAGACTTTGTTAAAGACGATACATTACGTATTTTAAAAGTCTTTAACATACCACTTAATAAAAGACTTTCACAACTATCAAAAGGACAACGTGGTAAAGTGCAATTGGCTTTAACTTTGGGGCGTAAAGCATCACTTTACATCTTAGATGAGCCACTGGATGGTATGGATCCGGCTTCTAGAGATTTAATTATGAAACTCATTGTTAAATTTGTTAGTCCTCAATCTACAGTCATTATTTCAACACATCAAATTACCGATATTGAAGAATATCTTGGTTATGTGTTATTACTTAAACAAGGTAATTTATTTGAACAAGGTACAACAAAGGCACTTGTTAAAAAGTATGATATGACACTGTCTAAATACTTTAAGGAGGTCTATAAATATGATGAAGAAATTATATAAATGGGATCTCATTCATTTTTTTAATCAACTTAAATGGATTGTTTTAGGCACGCTTTTTGTTACAATATTAGCTGTCATATTTGAAGCATTAATGGATATTAATTTTATCTGGGCATTTTTTTACCAAACAGCATTTTTAATAAGTATTGTTGGTATTGTTGTGAGTTTGGTGTATGGATTCTTTGTTGTTTTACAACGGTTTTATCAATCTGTACTAAAAGATGAAGGATATTTTACCCATACGCTACCAATTTCAAAAGGTAAAATATTGCTGTCAAAAGTTTTATCAGGTTTTACTTTATTTACCTTCTCATTGCTATTTGCTGTGGGTTTACTCATATGGATTAAAGTCATTAATGTCGAAGAGTTTTTAGCACTAAGAACAGTCGATGAAGGTATGTTTATTATGATCATCATTAGTTTACTTTCGATGGTGATTATGTTTTATGTATTTATAGTGACAATCTATGCAGCACTATTATTTGGTTTTAGCTATAACCATAAAGAATGGCTTTATGTATTTGTCTACTTCATATTATATTATGCAGTTACCCAATTTATCAGCTTTATTAACTTTGGTATCAACTATTTAATCAACCCTAATTTACTTCAAGTCGATGAATCAGAAATATTTGTCGCTTTAAGAGGAATCTTGATTTTGCAACTTATATTTTCAGCTGGGCTTGGTGTTGCAAACTTCTATATTGCAAGATACTTCATGACTAAAAAGCTTAATTTGAAAAACGGTTAACAATCAGTTTAAATACTTTAATCTAATTAAATAAGTTATTTTAATGAAGGTAATAATATGTTTTTATTACCTTTATTTTTTTATCACTTATAACTTTCTTTGACATTGGGCATACAACAAAATTATAATAAAGATATAGAATAAAGAGGATGAAAATGAAAATATTAACAACACTACATGATAGCCAAAAATTAGATGATATATTAAAAGTTGCAGATGGTATCATCATTGGTGATGCGAACTATGCTAAAGCACTAACACAAGATTTTAAAGAAGAGATATTGGATATCATAGAAAAAACATACCAACAACAAAAAGAAATATTTATATTATTAAATAAATTATACACAGACAAAGAATTACTTGAAGTTAAAGCATATATTATGAGATTACCAGTAGATAAAATCACTGGTTTTATCGGTGCAGATATTGGTTTAGTTTCAATACTTGAATCATTGAATTTATCTTCGAAGTTTGTCTATAATCCAGAAACACTACTAACAAATGATGAGGATTTTAATGATTTAGCAAGTGAAGGCATCATGGGTGCTTTTGTTTCTAAAGAAATTACATTGGAAGATATTATAGAAATTACTGAATTAAAACAATATCAATTGTTTTATTTTGGTCATGGTCATATGTCAATGTTTTACTCAAAGCGTCAAATGCTTGAAACATTTAGTGATTACCAAAATAAACCCAATACACTACATAAAGACAAAAGCCTCACTTTAAAAGAGTTTAAAAGAGTTGATGAAACATATCCAGTCTTAGAAGATGAGGCAGGAACACATGTGTTTCGAGGTACTGTATTTAATAGCTTTAAAGCAATAACTGAACTTAAAAACCATGTCGATTATTTTGTAGTGGATACATTATTTATGGATGATGATTATGCAATAAAGGTTATACCAATGTATCAAAATGGTAGTTTAGATGAAACAATACTTGAAATCTATGATCAAGAATTCCACGATGGTTTCTTATTTGATGAATCTATAATAAAAGGTGATAAAAATGATTGAATTACTCGCACCAGCAGGTGACTTAGAAAAACTAAAAATAGCGATTATTTATGGTGCCGATGCAGTTTTTATCGGTGGTAAATCATTTAGTTTACGTGCCAATGCATCCAACTTTACAAAAGAAGACTTAATTGAAGGTGTTAAATTTGCCCATGAGCGTGGTAAAAAAGTGTATGTCACAACCAATGTCATACCACACCAAAAAGATAAAGCAGGCTTATTAGATTACTTAAAAACATTAGAAGAAGCTCAAGCCGATGCCATTATAGCTGCAAGTCCACTCATTATTAATACGGCATTAAAATATACCAATTTAGAAGTATATATCTCCACACAACAATCGGCTATTAATATACCAACTGTGAATTATTGGTATAAAAAGGGTGCCACAAGAGTAGTTTTAGGCCGAGATATTAATTTAGATGACATAGAACATATTACTAAAAATGTGGATGCTGAAATTGAAGTATTTATACATGGTGGTATGTGTGCGGGGTTTAGTGGTCGCTGTGCGTTATCAAATCACCTAACCAATAGAGATGCAAACCGTGGTGGTTGTGCACATACTTGCCGCTGGTTTTTTGAACTTCAAAAAGAAGGTGAAAAAGTAACTGACACACCTTTTAGTATGGGGTCAAAAGATTTAAGTGCAGTGAAAGAAATTACAAGACTTATAGCTGCAGGGGTTGCCTCATTAAAAATAGAAGGACGTATGAAATCACTACACTATATTGCAACCGTAGTCAATACTTATCGTCGTATCATTGATGAATATACTCAAACCGGTAGCATAGAAAATTATGCAATGTATGAAGATATGTTAAAACATGCAGAAAACAGAGAGACATCACACGGTTTCTTTTATGGGTTACCTACCAAAGACCAACAATTATATGAAAGACGTAGTGAACGCGTCATTCAAAACTTTGTCGGTTTAATTGTTGATTATGATGAAAAAACTGGTTACGCAACAGTAGAAACTAAAAATGTTTTTACATTAGAAGAACTAGAAGTATTTACGCCAAATGAAAGCTCAAAAACATTTATCAATACATCCATGATGAATTCAAAAGGCGAAGCCATTGAACGTGCTTTCCGTGCAAGCGAACACATACAAGTCCATATTCCATTTAAAGTACAACCATTTGATATGATCCGTGCGAAAAGAGCCTAAAATAATACCTTTTGTCTTATAATAGAGTTATAAGGACAGGAGGTATTTTTATGAAAACAATGAAAGGTAACCCAGTTACAGTTTTAGGTAATCCACTTAAAGTTGGTGATAAAGCACTTGACTTTACTGCAGTGGACAATGATTTAAATGAAGTATCTTTTTTCTCAAACTTCAAAAACCTGCATACACTCATTAGTGTGGTGCCGAGTTTAGATACATCAGTGTGTGATATGCAAACACGCACCATTAATGAAAGATTAGCAAACTATAAAAACTTAGACTTTATCACAATATCGAATGATTTACCATTTGCTCAAAAAAGATGGTGTGGTGCTAACGGTTTAAATATTCATACCTTAAGTGATCATAAGCATTTAGATTTTGCAATGAAGTATGGTGTCTTAATTGAAGAGTTGAGATTACTTGCGCGTGCAGTGTTCGTTTTAGATGAAAACAGAAAAGTCATTTACGTTGAATATTTAGATGAAATGAGCAAACATCCAAACTACGATAAGCTCTTTGAGTTTTTAGATAAACTCTAAAAGTTAGAATCAATAATTTATAAACTAAAAGATATACCATAATCCGTCTACTCACCTTTATTAAACATATAAAATATGATAAAATACAGTAGATAAATAAAGGAGTGGCCAACATGGGTTTTTTCTCACGTCTATTTAAAAAGAAACCAAAAAATGATAAATATCAAATGGGCTTACATAAGAGTAGAGCCTCTTTTGATAATTTAAAAATTTTATTAGATGAATCTGATAAAATTGATGATGATTTATTTGATGCAATTGAAGATTTATTAATATCTGCCGATATTGGTGTAGATACTGTATTACATTTTACAAATGAACTTAGAAATGAAGTCAAAAATAAAACATTTCAAACACCGAGTGATTTAAGTGAAACCATTGTTGATAAACTATTTGAAATCTATTTAAAAGATGAGTTTGTCGATACAACCCTTAAGTTTGAAGAAGGTAAAGTCAATGTCTTTTTATTTGTTGGTGTCAATGGGGTTGGTAAAACAACGACTATTGGAAAATTAGCAAAACAATATAAAGACGAAGGTAAAAAAGTCATGATGGTTGCAGGAGATACTTTTAGAGCTGGTGCAATTGAACAGCTTTATGAATGGAGTAAGCGTGCAAAGGTAGACTTTTACCAAAAAGAAGCAGGTTCTGACCCATCTAGTGTTATTTTTGAAGCGCTTGAAAAAGCTAAAGATGAAGCCTGTGATCTTGTTTTAATTGATACAGCAGGTCGTTTACAAAATAAAGTCAATCTCATGAATGAACTAGCTAAAATGCGACGCGTTATTGAGCGCGTCATACCTGATCAACCTGCAGAAACATTATTAGTCATTGATGCAACCACAGGTCAAAACGGTATGAACCAAGCTAAAGTATTTAATGAAGCGACTGATTTAACAGGAATTGTTTTAACAAAGTTAGATGGTACTGCAAAAGGTGGTATTGTTTTAGCGATTCGTCACCTTTATAATTTACCAATCAAATATGTTGGTTTAGGTGAAAAAATAGATGACTTAGTACCATTTGATATTGAAACCTATATTTATAACTTATTTAAAGGATTCTTTTAATGGAAAACTTAGAAAAAACGGAAACATTAAACAAATTATTTAGTTATTATGGTGCACTTTTAACGGATAAACAGCGAGCTTATTATACAAACTATTATCATCTAGATTTATCTCTACAAGAAATTGCAGAACTTTTTAATGTGTCTAGAAATGCAGTGCATCAACAACTTCAAAATGTAGAAAAACATTTACTTAATTTTGAAGAAAAACTAAAACTTGTTCAAACCGGTCAAAAGCGTAGCAAACTACTTGATAAATTAGAAACTACCAAAGACTTTAAATACATCAAAGATTTAAGAAAGTTGGATGAATAATGTCGAATTCACTCTCTGATCGCCTACAAATGTTTGTACGACGTGCAACAGGGCGCGGCAAATTAAATGAAAAAGATATTGAAGAAATGATGCGTGAAGTACGTTTGTCTTTATTAGAAGCAGACGTCAATTTTAAGATTGTTAAACAATTTACGAATAATGTTAAAGAAAAAGCATTAGGTGAAAAGATATTAAGTGGTCTCAATCCTGGTCAACAAGTTGTTAAAATTGTACATGATGAATTAAAGCGTGTCATGGGTGATGAATCTGTTGGCTTAGTTTATGCAAACACTGGTATTTCAACCATTATGACCATTGGTTTACAAGGTAGTGGTAAAACAACAGCTATCGGTAAATTAGGTCTTCATATTCGTAAAAAAGATAAGAAAAAAGTCATGTTTATTGCAGCAGACGTTTATCGTCCTGCAGCCATTGACCAACTTGTTACAATTGGTAAAGGTTTAGGCATTCATGTTTATGAAGAAGGCTTAAAAGATGCACGTAGTATCGTTAAAAATGGTATGAAGTATGCTAAAGATAACAACTATGATGTTGTTATTATAGATACGGCAGGTCGTTTAACTATTGATGAAGAAATGATGCAAGAGTTAAAAGATGTTCGTGATATCTTAAAACCAAACGAAATTTTATTAACTGTTGATGCAATGATGGGACAAGAAGCTGCCAATGTAGCTAAATCGTTCCATGATCAAATTGGAGCAACCGGTGTTATCTTAACCAAAATGGATGGTGACACACGTGGTGGTGCAGCACTATCGATTAGAGAAATCTCACAAATTCCTATTAAGTTTGCAAGTAGCGGTGAAAAAATGGATAGTTTAGAAGCGTTTCATCCGGAGCGTATGGCATCACGTATATTAGGTATGGGTGATATGCTTACCCTCATTGAAGAAGTTACTTCTAACATTGATGAAGATGAAGCCAAATCCATGATGGAAAAAATGATGAGTGATTCTTATAACTATCTGGATCTACAAAAACAATTTAAAATGATAAAACGTATGGGTTCTATTTCAAAAATACTAGGATTTATTCCAGGACTTGGTAAAATGAAAGATGCATTAAGTCAAGTGGATGATAAGCAATTTGATAGAATCAATGTCATCATCCAAAGTATGACAGAAGATGAAAGAAAGTATCCGGAACTTATTGATAAATCATCCAAAAGACGTCAAAGAATTGCCAAGGGTGCTGGTGTTGAAGTAGCTGATGTCAACCGCCTAAGAGAATCTTTGGTACAACAAAAACAAATGATGAAACAAATGGCCAATATGGATGAAAAACAAATTGAACGCTTAAGCAAAAACCCGACAGCCCTACAACCTACCAATAGGAAGGTGAAAAAGGGCAAGGGTAAAGGTAAAGGCGGCTTTAGATTTTAATGATAAGGGTAGTATCCTTTTAAGGATTCTACCTTTAAAAATATAGGCAGAAGTTTCCCACAAATATTGTGGAAAACTTCTTCACACAACTATGATAAAATACAATTATATGAAGGGATAATTATATGAAAAAACTAACACTCGTGGATGGAAATTCAATACTTTTTAGAGCATATTATGCAACAGCTTATCCAGGTGCACGTGTCCTGCAAACATCAACTGGTATTTATACCAACGCAGTATTCGCATTTAGTGGTATGATCGATAAAATTATTGAAATTTCAAACTCACATATGCTCATTGCATTTGATACCGGAGAGCCAACGCATCGACATAAAACTTATGAAGATTATAAAGCTGGTCGTAAAGAGATGCCGGAAGAATTAGGTAGTCAAATACCTTTAATTCATGAACTCATTAAATATTTAGGCATTAAAGATTTCTCACAAGCAGGCTATGAAGCCGATGATATTATTGGTACACTTGCAACCTTAGCGAGTCAAAAAGGGTATCAAGTGGATGTTTTTTCATCAGATTATGACCTCCTACAATTAGTGAATGAAAATATTACAGTACATATGCTTAAAAAAGGTATGCGTGTTGTTGAGTCTTATACACCAGAAACTTTAAAAGAAACTTATGGATTTTCTCATGAGTTATTTATCGATTTTAAGGCATTAGTCGGAGATAAATCAGACAACATTCCTGGTATTCCAGGGGTTGGTGAAGTCACTGCTAAAAAGTTGATTGCAGAATATGGTGCTTTAGAAAATATTTTAGAAAATGCAGATAACATTAAGGGTAAACTTGGTGAGAATATACGTAACAATAAAGAACAAGCTATCTTTTCAAAAGAACTATCTACAATTATGACCGATATGCCACTACCATTTGATGTAGAAGATACAATCACTGGCCAAGTGGATGAAGAAGGCTTAATTAACTTTTACAAACGCTTAGAATTAAAACAACTCGTGATTTCTTATAACAAGAAAAATCCAGAAGCGGTTACTACTCAAGTAGAAAGTTCTGAATTTGCATATAAAGTCATTGATAATGAAGGTTTACTAAAATCTTTACTCAATCAAGATCTGGCAATCTATTTTGAGTTTTCTGACTTTAACTACCACAAAGCTGAACTTTGGGGTGTTGGTTTAAGTAATGGAAAAATTAATTATTTTGTCGATAGTGAAACCTTTTTAAATAGTGATGCTGTGAAAGCCTATTTAGAAAATCCTAAATATAAAAAATATACGTTCCACTATAAAGGCACTAAAGTCTTTTTAAGAAAATTAGGTATTGAATTTAATAATGTCACCTATGATTTATTATTAGCAGCATATCTGATTCAGTCAAGTATTGGTAAACAAGATTTTACCTTTATTGCTCAACAATTTAATGTCACAGATTTACAATATGATGAAGAAGTTTATGGTAAGGGTGCTAAAAAAGCTTTACCACTTATACCATCAGATTATGAGGTCCATATTTCTAAAAAGGCATATACGATTCATAAATTAATGGCTCATACCTTAGATGTATTAAAAGAACGTAATCAATTAAGTTTATTAAATGATATTGAACTGCCACTATCGGATGTATTAGCCGATATGGAGTATCATGGTTTAACCGTTGATTTAAAAGAATTAGAGACTCAAACTAAGGATTTAGGCCAGCGTATTGATAAACTTAGAAACAAGATATTAGAACTTGCTGGTGTAGATTTTAATGTAGATAGTCCAAAACAATTAGGTGACGTATTATTTGATACATTAGGACTACCAAACGGTAAGAAAACTAAAACTGGTTATTCAACCGGTATTGACGTATTAAATAATTTGGTGGATCAACATCCAATTATTAATTTAATTATTGAATATCGTCAACTAACTAAATTATACTCAACCTATTTAGTCGGTATTAAAGATGCTTTATTTGATGATCAAAAAGTGCATACCATTTATAATCAAGCACTGACACTGACTGGCAGATTATCTAGTTTAGAGCCAAACCTTCAAAATATACCAATCCGTACCGAAGAAGGTCGCCAAATTAGAAAGTTATTTATTCCTAATGGAAATCACTATTTTGTTGGTGCTGACTACTCTCAAATTGAACTACGTGTACTGGCAGCGATGGCAGATGTTAAAAACTTAAAAGCATCGTTTGAAGCGGGTGAAGATATTCACACAGTTACCGCACAAAAGGTATTTCATGTAGATCAAGTTGATAGTGAACAGCGTCGTAGAGCCAAAGCGGTTAACTTCGGTATCATCTATGGTATTGGTCCATGGAGTTTATCGGAAGATATTGGTGTTACAGTCAAAGAAGCTGAACAATTTATTGACCGTTATTTAAAAGTATATCCAGAAATTAAAGATTATATGACCAATATCGTAGAGTTTGCTAAAACGCATGGTTATGTAGAAACATTATTAAACCGCCGTCGTTATATTCCAGAGTTAAAATCTAAAGTATATAATGTCCGTGAATTTGGTAAGCGAACAAGTCTGAATGCACCAATCCAAGGTACTGCAGCAGATATTATTAAGCTTGCAATGGTCGATTTATATAAATATTTAAATGAAAACAACAAAAAATCTAAACTTATTTTACAAGTACATGACGAATTGATCGTTGAAGTTGTACCTGAAGAGTTAGAAGAAATGAAACAAGTCATACCAAATATTATGGAAAAAGCATTTGATTTAGGAGTTTCCTTAAAAACATCATGTGATGTAGGGAAAAATTGGTACGAATTAAAGTAAAGGGGAATATAGGTAGATGCCTGAATTACCAGAGGTAGAAACAATACGTCGTAATTTAAACACAGTTTTACAAAATGAAGTCATTGAAAGTGTAGATGTTTATTACAGACCGATTGTTTCTAACAACTTAGACTTTGAAACTAAATTAAAGGGTCAACGTATTCATCAAGTTGAACGACAAGCTAAATACTTAAAGTTCATCTTAGATGATTATATGCTCATATCACACTTACGTATGGAAGGTAAGTATTTTATGGATGCCCCAAGATCCAAACATATTCATGTTGTATTTAATCTTGAAAGTGGTCATACTTTAAGTTATGAAGACACTAGAAAGTTTGGTCGTTTTGAATTGGTTGACATCAAAGAAAAAGATACCTACTTAAAGGATAAAAAAGGTTTAGCACCAGATCCTATCGATATCGATTTAGATACATTTTACGATGCATTTAAGCACCGTAGAATTACGATAAAAGAAATATTATTAGATCAAACTGTTATCGGTGGTATTGGTAATATTTATGCCAATGAAATATTATATTTATCCAAAATTCATCCATCTAAAAAAGGTAATTTAATTACGAGAAAAGAAGCAGATACGTTACTTCAAAACTCGATCAAAGTTTTAAATAAAGCCATCCAAATGGGTGGTACAACGATTGATACTTATGAATCATTAGGCCATAAGGGGATGTTTCAACAAGAATTACATGTGCATGGCCAAACCGGTAAAACATGCCAGTATGGTCATGACACCATTATTAAGTTTCAATTAAAGGGGCGCGGTACGTATATATGCCCTAGTTGTCAACCATCCTATGTCATAGCTATCACTGGTGGGATTGCAACTGGAAAATCAACTGCGAGCCAATATTTAAAAAAACAGGGTTATGTTGTTATTGATGCGGATGCGATTGTCGGTGAACTTTATGAAGATGAAGCAGTCGTTGAAAAGATTAGCAAGACATTTAATTTAAAACGACCATTAGATAAAACAAAACTTGCAACCATTATATTTAATCAACCAGAGGCAAGAAAAAAGTTAGAAAGCATTTTACATCCGCTTGTATTTGAACAAATTCAAGCGAAAAAAGAAACTTACAATGAACATATTCTATTTTTAGATATACCGTTACTGTTTGAAGCGGGTTATTCAACTTACGATGAATCCGTTTTAATTGATGCCACTAAGGATAACCAATTAATGCGCTTAATGAATCGTAATCGCTTGACCAAAAAAGAAGCTAGTCTGCGCATTGATGCACAAATGCCACTGGCAGAAAAAAGAAAATTAGCAACGGTTGTTATTGAAAATAATGACTCAATTGAATCTTTATATGAAAAAATAGATAAATTATTAGAAAGGTATGTATAATATGAAAGCCAAAACAACGTTTAATATTATAAGCCAATCATCGCTATCTAGTGATGAATGGAAAGTATTAGGTATGTTATATCAGCCCTTAATTGGTGTGCTTTCGTTTTCTTTATATCATACTTTCTATCACTTACTAAACACTAAAAATTATCAATCAGAAGTGTTTAGTCATCAATTTTTAATGGATTTATTAAATGTAAAAATAGATGCATTAAAAGAAGCACGTGAAAAATTAGAAGCCATAAATTTATTAAATACATTTGAATCAGGTGATCATACGGTTTATCAATTAAAATCACCGTTATCACCACGTGGTTTTATTCAAGATACGGTTTTAGGTCAGTTTTTATTAACAGAACTTGGTAAAAAATTATATGATCAAGTAACCAACTTATTTAAAGTTGAAAAAATAGAACTCACTGGCCATAAAGAAGTGACTAAAAACTTTGATGATGTCTTTAACTTTATTGACGGTAGTGACTTTTATGATTCTGATGTTTATTTAGGCAAGAAAAGCAATTTGGGTGCACGTATTAAAGACCAAATTAATTATGAAGCTTTTGTTGAAAAACTACCTGATAGAATCAAAAAGCCAGTTTTAATGTCACGTCAAACGAAAGACACTATCCAAAAGTTAGTCTTTGTCTATCAATTTTCAATTGATGAGATTGCAGATATTTATATTCAAACAGCAACACCCAGTGGTCAAATTGATTTAAATGCTTTAAGCTTTAAAGCTCAAACCTACTACCAAAATAAAAAGAAAGTATTACCGGTAGTGAGTGAAACTAAAGTATTAAATGGTAAAGAATCATCGATTAATTATTTAAAGACCGTATCACCGATGCAAATTGTTGAAAAATATGCAAAAGATGATTATCAATTAATGTATACGGATACCGTCATGCAACTACTTGAGCGTAATCAAGTTGAAGTAGGTATCATTAACGCATTATTATTACACATCCTAAAGTTTAAAGAAGGACATCTACCGCATATTTCTTATTTAGAAAAAGTTTTAGAAACTTGGCTAAAAAAAGGCATACGCACCACAGAAGATGCTTATCACGAAGTATTAGATAAATCAAAAAATATACCACAAAGTAATCAAGGTAGTAAAACAACATCAAAATCATCAGCTAAAAATCCAAAATGGGTTGATGATTATTTAGATGAATTAAAAGCTGAATTTGAGGAATGATCAAATGAAACTAGATTTTATGCGCGAAGCCATTAAAAATGATCCTGAAACTAAAGATCTTAAATTAAACGACCAAGACCTCTTGGTTGTTTATCAATATTTAATGCAGCGTGATGCAAATACATCAACGTCTTATCGTCCAAGGTTAAAATTTGAGCCTTACCTGCAAATTGTTTATGAACCAACAAAAGAAAAACTACAACAAGACTTAACCCGCACGATTAAAAGAAATTTAGAAACATTTGAATCAGACATCTATATTGCAGATGCAACACTTGATGATTTTATTATCAGCGATGATCTTCAACAAAAAGCCATAGATTATGCAAGAAAGACACTTCACAATAAAGATAAGTTTATGCCAGGTCTATATTTATATGGACCGAATGGTACTGGGAAAAGCTTTTTACTCAGTGGACTTGCTAATGAGTTAACCAAACACAATGTTGATGTCATCTATGCATTTGTGCCAGATTTAATTAGAACACTTAAAGGGGCTATTTCAACCAATCAACTTGAACGACGTATGAATATATTAAAGCGCAGTAGTGTTTTAATATTAGATGATTTAGGTGGCGAAAATATGTCTGCTTGGTTTAGAGATGAAATCTTATTACCTGTTTTGCATTACCGTTTAAATGCCAATTTAATGGTCCACGTATCAAGTAATGTATCCTTAGCAGAAATGGCAGAAGGTATGACATTAAATAGGGATTATGATAAAATACGTGCGATGCGTATTGTGAAACGTATTCATGATTTAACAAAAGTGTTTAAACTCACAAAAAGGTTCAAAATAGATTGATTTTTAACAATATAAGTGTAAAATAACTATAAAGCAATAAATTAGGACATGACAATCATAAACATTAGCGATGTAAGAATGGTGAAAGCTTACAATCATGAAAGTTACCACCTAATTTGCTGGCCTAAACCAATAGGACCCGTTGAATCTAGCGTTAATAGATGACTTTTAAGAGCATACAAGATTGTATGAATTAAGGTGGTACCGCGGATTTTAATTCGTCCTTACTAATTTTTTAGTAGGGACTTTATTTTTTAAAAAGGAGCATGCAAGACATGATAAAAATTACATTTCCAGATGGTCATAAAAAAGATTATGAAAAAGGAATTACAGCTTTAGATATTGCCAAAGATATTTCAGTATCTTTAGCTAAAAAGGTCATTGCTGCATCATTTAATGATGCACTCATTGAACTATCACGCCCATTAAATGAAGATGGCAAAATTGAACTACTATTACCAAATGATGAAAAATCATTTGAAGTATTAAATCACTCAGCTGCGCACTTGTTAGCACAAGCTATTCGCACAATTTATCCAGATGCACAATTTGGTGTAGGGCCTGCCATTGAAGAAGGCTTTTATTATGATGTGGATTTTAAAGAACATACATTTACTGATGCAGACTTACCAAAAATAGAAAAGATTATGCAAAAGCTGAGTCAAGAAAACTATCCAATTGAACGAATAGAGGTATCATATGAAGAAGCATGTGAAATCTTTAAAGGTGATCCTTACAAATTAGAATTAATTGAGATGTATAAAGATGATCAATTAAGTGTTTATAAACAAGGTGCATTTATAGATTTATGTCGTGGTGGGCATGTACCTTCAACAAGTTATATCAAACATTTTAAACTATTAAGTATTGCAGGTGCTTATTGGCGCGGTGATAGTAAAAATAAACAGTTAGTACGTGTTTATGGTGTAGCCTTTTTTAATAAAGATGATTTAAATAAACATTTAGTGATGTTAGAAGAAAGAAAATTAAGAGACCATAGAAAAATTGGTAAAGAGCTAGATATTTTCATGACAAGCCAAGAAGTCGGTTCTGGTTTGCCTTTCTGGTTACCTAATGGTGCAACCATCCGCCGCATCATTGAGCGATATATCGTGGATAAAGAAATCGAATTAGGTTACTTACATGTATATACTCCAATTATGGCCAACGTTGACTTTTATAAACAAAGTGGACATTGGGATCACTATCATGAAAATATGTACCCACCGATGGATTTAGGTGATGGTGAGATGTTAGTTTTACGTCCAATGAATTGTCCACACCATATGATGATCTATAAAAAAGATATTCATTCATACCGTGAATTACCTATTCGTATTGCTGAATTAGGGATGATGCACCGCTATGAAAAATCAGGTGCTTTAAGTGGTCTTCAACGTGTACGTGAAATGACACTAAATGATGCCCATGTCTTTGTTAGACCAGATCAAATTAAAGAAGAATTTAAACGTGTAGTGCATTTAATTATTGAAGTTTATAAAGACTTTAATATTACAGATTATAACTTTAGATTAAGTTATAGAGATCCTCATAATAAAGATAAATACTTTGATGATGATGTAATGTGGGAACGTGCAGAAAAAGAGATTAAAGATGTGATGGATAATATGGGTCTTCCTTATAAAGAAGCGATTGGTGAAGCAGCATTTTATGGTCCAAAACTAGATATTCAAGTACGTACTGCAATGGGGATGGAAGAAACATTATCGACCGTCCAATTAGACTTTTTATTACCAGAACGATTTGATTTAACCTATGTTGGCGAAGATGGTAAAAATAATCACAGACCGGTAGTTATCCACCGTGGCGTTGTTTCTACAATGGAACGTTTTGTTGCATATTTGATTGAAGAATATAAGGGCAGCTTCCCACTTTGGTTAGCACCAGTACAGTTAAAACTTATACCGGTAAATTTAGATATTCATAAAGATTACGTGATGAATTTACATGAAAAACTAAAGAAACTTGGCTTTAGAGTAGAGTCTGATTTTAGAAATGAAAAATTAGGGTATAAAATACGTGAAGCACAAACGCTTAAAATACCATATCAACTCGTTATTGGTGATCAAGAAGTTGAAACAAATACTTTAACTTATCGTCCATATGGTTCCAAAGAACAAACAACCTTAACCGTGGATGCATTTATTAAACTATTAAATGAACGTATCAAAGATAAAGTATAAATGGTAAAAGAAAGCTTAAATGCTTTCTTTTTTCATAAATTGATGAAAAAATGCTCATATCATGTTATGATATGAGTAGTATAAATTACTATTAAAATGAATAAAGGAGTATACCATGTTAGAAGTAAAAAATGTCACTTTAAAATATGGAGACTTTGTAGCAGTAGATGATTTATCCTTTGAAGTAGAAAAAGGAGAAATATTTGGCTTACTTGGTACGAACGGAGCAGGTAAAACAACCACCTTTAGGACGATTATGGGTTTATTATATCCATCCAGTGGCTATGTACGCTATGAAGGTGAGTTTGTATCCTATGACACTGTTGATAAAATCGGTTATATGATTGAAGAGCGTAGCTTATTAACAAAGTTAACTGTTAAAGATTTAATTTTATATTTTGGTCAGCTTAAAAATGTACCGGTTAATGATATATTAAGTCGCCTAGATTATTGGTTAGAACGATTCAATATTACCGATTATAAAAATAAAAAAATCAAAGAATTATCTAAAGGTAATCAACAAAAGATTCAATTTATTTCAGCGCTTATTAATGAGCCTTCTTTATTGGTTCTAGATGAGCCTTTTAGTGGGTTAGATGTTATCAACATTGAATTATTTGTAGATGTCATAAGAGAGTACCAACAAAAGGGTTGTACGATTATCTTTTCATCACACCAAATTGATCATGTAGAAAGTTTTTGTGAGCGCTTGGTTGTTTTAGAAAAGGGTAAAAGTGTCATATCTGGTTTAATTAAAGACGTTAAAAATGATTTTAAAAAGCATAACATTAAAGTGATTGCAGATGATTTAGATAAAGACAAAGTCTTAAGTATTCCTGGTGTGATTGGTTGTACAAAAGATTCTAAAGAATGGACCATTAAAATAGAATCCGAAGAGATTGCACCAAGTGTATTTCATTACGTCAAGGACTTAAAAAACCTTCGTAAATACGATGTTGAACAAGCAAGTTTATCTGAAATCTTTATTGCAAAGGTAGGTAAGAAATATGAAGAAGCTTAAGTATTTAATTAAATATGGGCTTAAAAAAAGAATCTTTACAAAAGCCTTTTATATTTCTACTGCAATTATCGGGGTTATTATTATCGGTATTACATTACTACCAACAATTATCGGTTCATTTTCAGGTGAACCAGGTGGTGAAGTCGTTGATGATCACATCTTAATTGTAGATACAACAGGATATAATTTCAATGATGCACTATCTACTGGTTTACATGCTATAGTTAATAATTTATATGATGATCAACTTCAAGCAGATTTATCAACTGATGCAAACGATGTACCTGGATTATCTTATTATGACGAGGAAGATCCAACATATCGTGGTATCATCTATATTTACTTAGAAGGTGATTTGGTGAAGGCAAAAGTCTATAACAGTGGTATGCATGGTATCATCACATCATTTTTAACTGAACTTTTACCAGAGCTACAACGTATGAAGTATCAAGTAGATCATTCAGTGCCTGGTGAGTTGATTGCCGATACACAATATGAATTTATTAAAGACCCAAATGCAGAAGATACTGAGCTTCAAGCGATTATGTCTGCATTGTCTACTGCAGTAATTATTCCAATCTTTATTTTAATTACGATGTCACTGCAATTTATTGGGACAGAGATTATGGAAGAAAAATCAACAAAAGCAATTGAAATTATTATTGCCTCTGTACCACCAAGAACACACTTTTTCGCTAAGATATTATCCATTATGATCTTTATGATTGTACAACTTACAACTTATGTTATCTTTGGTTTAGTTGGCTTTGGTTTAAATGAACTCATTTCAGCCGGACAAACTGCAGCAGGTGGTGCAGGACAAAGCTGGAGTGTTATTGTAGGTGTTTTAGGACCAGTGGTATTACCAACCTTAATTATTGTCTTAATATGTGCAATTTTAGGTGGATTAATATATTCTATTATTGGTGGTTTCTTTGCATCATTATCTGTCAATCAAGAAGATTATCAAGCAATTCAAACACCAGTGATGATGATATTAATGCTTTCATATGTTGGTGGTATTATGGCAGGTGCTTCACAACTTTCAGGACTATTATTGTTTTTTAGTTATTTCCCATTTAGTGCACCACTTGTTTTACCGGTTGCATTTGCAGCGGGTCAAATTGGTTGGATGGAAGTTGTAGTGAGCTTTTCAATTATGGTTGGAACCGCAATTGTTTTACTCATCTTATTTACACCACTATATCGTGCAAGTATTTTAAGTTATGACCAATCTAGTTTAATGAAACGTATTAAAAATATATACCGTACATCTAAAGTACTAAAAGAAAATCAAAAATTATATGAGGGAAACAAGTAATTGAGTAAGTTAGATAAATTAGTTGAAGCATTAAATGAATTAAAAGATCCATCACTGAATAAAACATTTTTAGAAGCAGGCAGTATATTAAGTATTCGTGTGGATGAAGAAGAAATCATTGATATTGAAATACAACTAAAAAATAGAAGAAAAGATGAAACCAATGTCAAACTTGAAATTGCAAGACTTGCTAAAATCAAGTTTGACTATCCTGGTATACGTATGACCTTTACGGATTCGAATTATAAGTTAGAAGGCGAAGCAGATGTTCAATACATTGGTATTATATCTGGTAAAGGTGGGGTTGGTAAATCCAGTGTTACAGCAAACTTAGCACTTGCATTACATCGATTAGGTATTAAAGTTGGTGTGATTGACACCGACGTTTATGGTTCATCACTACCAAGTATTTTTAAATTGCCAATTGAACCACTTGATACAACCGAAGATGATGAATTAATACCAGCAAGATATATGGATGAGATACAAGTCATTAGCCCGGAGTTTTTTATGCCGGTGAATCAACCATTAATGTGGCGTGGTCCAATGCTTGGTAAATTAATTACCCACTTTTTTAATAGTGTTTTATGGGATGATGATACAAAGATTGTTTTAATTGATCTACCACCTGGAACAGGTGATATACAACTAGATGTTCAAACATTTGTTCCAGATGCAAAAATGATTTTAGTCACTACACCACACCCCAATGCCAGTCATGTGGCATTAAAGGCTGGTTTAGGCGCAATTGAAATTGGTCATGACATATTAGGTGTTGTTGAAAATATGAGTTATTACTTTAATGAAGCAAGCCAAGAAAATGATTATTTATTTGGCGAAGGTGGCGGACAAATGACCGCAGATATGCTTAAAACAGAACTCTTAATTCAAATACCAATTAACCAACCAATGGATAAAGAATCATTTTTATATAGTTTAGATGATATGAATGGTAAACTATATTATGCATTAGCACAAAAAATATTAGAAAAATTATGATGAAAGTTGGGATGACTTTTGGCAAAACTTAGAAAGTTTTATGACCTTGATAATGCAGCTAAAATATTTCCCGTGGTCGCAAACGAATCACGTAGTTACATGTTTAGGGTCTCAGTAATATTTAAAGAACCAATCAAAACGGACATTTTACAAGAAGCGCTTAATCGTACGACAAAGCGCTTTAAGCATTTAAACGTTCGAATAAGAAAAGGTTTGTTTTGGTATTACTTTGAAGAAAACTTAAAAACACCACTCATTAAAAAAGAAGACGGGTTTATCAATAAGTTTTTAATTTTTAGAGAAAACAACGATTTTCTTTTTAGAACGCTTTATTTTAAAGAGCGTTTAAGTGTGGAGTTTTTCCATGCACTTACAGATGGAAAAGGTGCTTTGGAGTTTGTCAATTCACTTGCATATGAATATTTAACGTTAGATGGAAAAACAATTGATCCAGAAGGACTAGTCATTCGCGCGGATGCAGCAGCAACTTACCAAGAAGTTGAAGATGTTTTTCAAAAGCTATATCATAAGAAAAAAATACCTAAAGTTAAAGAATTTAAAGCACATCGTATAAAGGGTACGTTTTACCGTGACAATTATAATGCAGCGATGCATGCGTATGTAGCATTAGATGACATTAAAGCAGTGGCCAAATCATATGGTGTTACTATTAATGAATTTTTTATTGGTATGATCATTTTGGCATTAAAAAAGTCAGGTAAACATCAAAACTATAAACATCTAGCACGCATTTTTATGCCAGTAAATATGCGTCAGTTCTATCCATCTGTTACATTAAGAAACTTTGCAAGTTACTTAAGAATTAACTATGATTTAAACAATCCAACCTTGGATTTAAAAACTGTTTTGGATTTTGTTAAAAATGAAATGAAAAAAGAACTTAATGTTGAAGATATGGTCAATGCCATTATTGCCAATGTTCGTTATGAACAAAATAAGTTATTACGTATGACACCACTACCAATTAAGATTGTTGCAATGCGTAGTGTTTATGGCAAAATTGGTAATAAATTAAATACTTTTGATACATCCAATTTAGGTATTGTTAAACTGCCGAAATCAATGGCAGAACATATATCACATTATAGTTTTATGACCGTTCCTAATAAAGATACACCAAAAGCAATGTCTTTTATTACATTTGAAAATACATTAACGATTTCATTTATATCTAAGATTATTGAAAGAGATTTTGAAATAGAATTTTTTGAAATACTTAAATCATTAGGTATCCAATCCCAAATAGAAGGAAATAATTGGGAGGTGGCATCATGATGCAGTATTGTCAACAATGTCATGCTTATTACTATAAAGAATCTAGTACATGTACGATTTGTGGTAGACCTTTAGTAGAAAAAACAATGAATAGCCAAGTCATAACTCAGGGCTTTCCATCGGTGAAACCACATAAAAGCCATGCCAAGTTTGTTTCTAAAATATTTGGTATCATTTCAATGAGTGTTGTACTCATATTAGCACTCATTAACTTTTTAACTTATAAAGAGTATCCAAACGCTTGGAGTTTAATTATCATCGGTCCCATTGCTTATGCTTGGATTTTAGTGGGTCAAATTGTTTTATCTAAACAAAATTATCCAACGAAAGTCAATCGACAAGTTATCATTATTAGCATGTTATTGATACTAACCGATATACTTACTAGTTATGATGGATGGAGTCTAACATATGTTGTACCATCACTATTTGTGATGACAACCATCATATTACCGATTGTCGTTGCGAGTAATCCTAAAACATATTACTTACATGTTCGAAGTTTATTTTTCTTAATTATCATGGATGTTTTAATTGGAATTGTTGGACTGACGACTAACTTTATGCATGAAGGTGTCACTTGGACAAGTGTAAGTATCATAACTGCAGGTATTTTACTTTTAATAACAATGTTTACATTTGCTAGAAAAGATACTTGGACAGAACTTATAAAAATCTTTAGAATTTAATAAAAGCCTAAAACACCCTTTCTATCTACTATAGGTTAGAAAGGGTGTTTTATATGAAACCAAGAGAAAAACTGATTAAGTTTGGTGCCAAAAATTTATTAGATGAAGAGTTGATTGCGATTTTATTAAGAACTGGTAGTACAAAAGATAATGTATTAAGCTTAGCCAAAAAGGTACTGGTTTTAATTGATGGATTAGATGATATTAAAAATATTACTGTAGATGATCTATTAACAACATATGGTATTCAGGTTGCTAAAGCGACCACCATTATTGCTGCTGTTGAATTAGGCAGAAGATTAGAGCATAAAAACAGACCTAAAAGAAGTATCATTGGCACATCAGAAGATGTTTATTATATGTTAAGTGAAGAAATGTCTTATTTAACAAAAGAACATTTAATTGTTTTATGTTTAGATATTAAAGGACAAGTCATTAAAAATGAAACCATATATATTGGTACGTCATCTTCGGTTCAAATTGCCATTAAGGACTTATATAAATCTGCGGTGAGAATTGGTGCTTTTGGCATCATTGTCGTGCATAATCACCCAAGTGGTGATGCAAAACCAAGCCATGCAGACGAAAAGCTCACTGACATGATGAAAGAAGCTGGCAAAATACTTTCAATTGAGTTGATAGATCATATTATTATTGGTAAAGATCAATATTACTCATTTCGTCAACAAAGAAAGATAAAAATTTGATATAATAAATCAAAAAGGTTAAACATTTATGAAAAAAAACTCAAGTAAAAAATTTTGGTATTTCGTAGGTTTTGGTGCATTGCTCCTCATACTAATGATGATTGTAGCTTCTGTGATGCAAGTAGGGGAACACTTAAAAGGGGTTCATGAATATGCACCATATGTTTTTTATGCACTCGCATTTATTTTAGTTTATCTACTCATTATTAGACCGATATTGATCATATTATTTTCACCTTCTTTTTCAATTGGAACGACCTTAGATAAAAATCCTAAAAGAGAGCACAAAGTTTATAAACGAGTTGCCAAACGTATCTTAGAACAAGAAGATCTACCAGAAGGTATGCGTACCAATATTAATGAATCCATGCATGATCCTTATAAGTTAAGGGATGCATTAAATAATGTTTACAATAAACACTTAAAAAGAAAATTAAATAAGACCATTAGAGCACATGCTAAAACAGTGATGGTTTCAACTGCCATTTCTCAAAATGGTCGCTTAGACTTTATTACAGTCATTGTTGTAAATATTAAAATGATTAAAGAAATTGTTGTCTTATGTGGATTTAGACCAAGTTATAGAAATTTAGCGAAACTGGTCGTCAATGTATTTATTACAGCGCTAGTTGCTGAAGGCTTAGAAAATATCAACCTAAATGATATCTTACCAACATCTACGATGAAGATGCTTGGTGAAATACCGTTAATTAAGCCAATTATGTCCAGTGTCATTGAAGGTGTGTCGAATGCATTATTGACATTAAGAATCGGTATTGTTACAAGAAAATACTTATTTGATGATGCACCGGATCTTACAAAAGAAAAGATTCGCTATGGTGCTTTAATTGAAGCTGCTAAGCATTTACCACTGGTAATTGCTGATGGATTATTCTTATTTCCTAAGACCATTATGAACATGTTTAAATCCAAACAACCTAAAGTTGAAGCACTCGATGGACCGTCAAATCCCACGGAATAACGATATTTGATTTGAATGTGCATTTGTCCATCATTTTATCTTGACAAATGATGTCAATTATAATAAAATAACAGTTGCGTTGTACCACATAGAAAAGGTTATAAATGTCTAGTTAGACTACCTTCATAGT